>NZ_BAAAYX010000007.1:0-16965 GCF_039536605.1 Microlunatus aurantiacus | reverse complement strand
CCAGTACGCACAGGTAGCCTGACCAAGCCATCGAACCTGTCCGTCAAAACGGGGCAATCCCAAGAGGCAGGACGCTTGGCGTCTGTAGCAGGCGCTATGGAATGTGGCTTCGAGCACGCGAATCAAATCCTTGTTCACTTTGCGGCTCTCCCCGAGGCACCCGTTTGGCCGGGTCGGCGGTCGCCGGCCCGGTAAGGGTCTTTGGCCGAGGAGGGTGGTCGCGGTGGAGGTGGTGTGCCAGCGGTGTGCTGGCATCGATGTGAGCAAGCGGGATGCGAAAGTGTGTGTCCGGGTCCAGGGCCGTGGAACCCGACGGACCTCGGTCACGGTGCGGACGTGGTCGTCGTCGATGCCGCAGATCCTGCGGCTGGCCGAGGAGCTGGCCGCGGCCGGGGTGGAGTTGGCGGTGATCGAGTCGACCAGCGACTACTGGCGGCCGTTCTTCTACGTGTTGTCGGAGACGATTCCGGTGATGTTGGTGAAGGCCTCGGATGTGAAGGGCATGCCCGGCCGCAAGAGCGATGTTAGCGACGCGGAATGGCTGGCCGATCTCGCGGCGCATGGGCTGGTGCGGCCCTCGTTCGTGCCGCCGGAGCCGCAGCGGCAGTTGCGGGACCTGACCCGGGCCAGGGTCGGGCTGTTCGCTGAGCGGACCCGGGAGCTGCAGCGGCTGGAGAAGGGGCTGGAGGATGCCTGCATCAAGCTGTCCGCGGTGGTCTCCGACATCAACGGCGTGTCGGCCCGGTTGATGCTGACGGCGCTGATCAACGCCGAGCGCGACCCGCAGACGCTGGCCGAGCTGGCCCGGGGACGGATGCGGTCCAAGATCGAGCAGCTGACCGAGGCGCTGACCGGCCGGTTCAATGATCATCACCGGTTCATGGTCCAGTTTCGGCTGACCAGAATCGACCAGATCGACGTCGACATCGCCACCATCGACGCCCGGATCGATGAGCTGGTCGAGGCTCAGGAATGGGTGGTGGCACGCGAACTGCTGGTCAGCGTGCCCGGCCTGGGCAAGCACGGTGCCGAGGACCTGCTCGCCGAGATCGGAGCCGACATGAGCGTGTTTCCCACTCCGCAGGCGCTGGCAGCCTGGGTCGGGGTCGCGCCAGGCTCGCACGAGTCCGCGGGCCACCGACATCCGGTCGCGGTCAGGCCCGGGAACCGCTACGCGAAACGAGCGTTGGGGATCGCGGCGAAGTCCGCTGCCCGGATGCGGTCGGGGTTCCTGGCCGCCCGGTTCAAACGGCTCTGCGCCCGCCGCGGCTACAACAAGGCGCTGGTCGCGATCCAGCACTCGATGATCACCTCGATCTGGCACCAGCTGTCCACCGGGCGGCCCTACCGAGACCTCGGCGGCGACTACTACCACCGCCACGCCCCGCAGCAAGCACTGCGCCGCAAGATCAAAGAGCTCGAAGCCGCCGGCTACCGTGTCGAGGCAATCGCCGGCTGAACCCGAACCGAACACAGACCTGGACGCCGCTCACCCGCGGTGGTCGGGACCCTTTTCGAATCAGAGCCGCGGCCTTCTTCGCGACGGAGAACCAGAACCGGTGAGTTGCTACCGGCTGATGGAGGCGGAGAAGGCCACCTACGAGATCGCCCGGATGGCCCGACTGCTCGGGGTGTCGAGGTCAGGCTTCTACGACTGGCAAGCCCGCCAGGCCGCTGGCCCGTCGCCTCGACAGCAGCGCCAGGCAGCACTGGTGGACAAGATCAAACGGTTCCATGTCGCCTCCGACGAGGTCTACGGTTCTCCGCGGATCCTGGCCGATCTGCGGGAGGACGGGGAGAAGGTGTCCCGCAAGACCGTGGCGAAGCTGATGCGCCGGCACGGGATCGTCGGGATCAGCCCACGGGGCTGGGTGCCGCCGACCACGATCGTCGACCCGGCGGCCGGGAGCCTGCCGGACCTGGTCGAGCGTCGCTTCGACCAGGGGCAGCTGAACCAGGTCTGGACCTCCGACATCACCTACTTGAGCACCGGTCAGGGCTGGCTGTACTTGTGCGCGGTCCGCGACGGCTGCTCCCGCCGGGTCCTCGGCTGGGCGATCACCGATCATCTGCGCGCCGACCTGGTCGATCAGGCGTTGACCATGGCGTTCGTGCTCCGTGGCCAGCTCCCCGCGCAGGTGATCTTTCACGCTGACAGGGGATGTCAGTACACCTCAGCTCAGATCGCCGACCTGTGTGGCGATCTCGGTCTGCTGCAGTCGGTGGGGCGGACCGGGGTCTGTTGGGACTGCGAGCATCCTCGTATCGCTGCCGCGGGGGTCTGACCCTTGTTATGACCGGCCCTGCGGGTGCCTTGGCGTTGACGTGTCGACCGTCGCGGCAGCGATGCTCGAGCCTGCTGGCCGAGCGGGCAGTGACCTGATAGGAGCCTGACTCGACCAGGGTCTCATCGCAGTCTTGTCCGCCCGACCGACCAGCCGGCGTTGACCAAGGATCTGTGAAGGAGACCCACGGCCCATGCCCAGCATGCAACTACGACGCGACGATGTCATCGTCGGTGTCGACACCCACAAGGACCAGCACGTCGCGGTCTTGCTCGACGGCCTCGGCGGCCGAGTCGACGACCTGTTCATTCCCGCCACCCTGACTGGCTTCGCTCAGCTTCTCGCGTTCTGTGAGCGTCGTATCGGCACAGACGGGCGGCTCGTTGCCTTCGGCGTCGAGGGCACCGGCTCCTACGGCATCGGCCTGGCTCGGTTCCTGCGACGTCACGGTTATACGGTCCACGAGGTTCACCGGCCACCGCGCAAGGGCGAGCGTCGAATGTCGGGCAAGAGCGACACCATCGACGCCGAACACGCGGCACGCCAGGTGCTCTCCGGTGCCCGGATGGCGCAGCCGAAGACCGCTGACGGGCAGATCGAAGCGCTGCGGTTGATCAAGATCGCCCGCGACACAGCTGTGAAAGCCCGCACCACCGCGATGATCACGCTCAAGGCGACCCTGGTCACCGCCGGCGACGAGCTCCGCGCGGAGCTCGAGCCGTTGACCGACTTCAAGCTCGTCGCGGCCTGCGCTGAACTGGAGTCGGCCAACTCGTTGGGCAATCCCGACGCGGCGATGCGCCACGTCCTGGGCTCGTTGGCCCGACGCTGGTTTGACCTGCACGAGGAGATCAAGATCCACAGCCGACACCTCAAGAAGCAGACCAAGGCGGTGGCTCCGCAGCTGGTGCAAGCGGTCGGCGTCGGACTCGACATCGCTGCCGAGCTGCTCGTGACCGCCGGTGACAACAGAGACCGGATCCGCTCCGAGGCGGCGTTCGCCAAGATGTGCGGCGCTTGTCCCATCCCGGCCGGGTCTGGCAAGACCAACGGCCGGCACCGTCTCAACCGTGGCGGGAACCGACAAGCCAACGCCGCTCTCTACCGAGCCGTCATCGTTCGGATGCGCTGGCACGAACCGACCATCGCCTACGTCACCAGACGCACCGCCGAGGGGCTGTCCAAACGCGAGATCATCCGTTGCCTGAAGCGCTACCTCGCCCGAGAGATCTACCACCTCCTGCCACCCCTCGACGCCATCGCCCTCACGGCAGCGACCCCACCGAAATCGGTCGCCTGATGAGTTGCGCAATATAGGAGCATCAACGCTGCCACCGAGTCGTTCTGGTCCACCCTGAAGACCGAGTTCTACAACCGCCACGTCTGGGCCACCAAGGCCGACGCAGCAGCCGGGGTCGGCCGCTGGATCGAGGAGCGGTTCAACCGACTCCGACGTCATTCCTCGATCGACATGATGACCCCAGTCCAGTACGAGAACCACCTACACCAGACGGCTACCCTGGCCGCCTGATCGCGTGTCCGTCAGAACGGGTCATCCCCACGGGGCGGCGGTCAGCAGCACGGTCGGTCATGGCGGCTCTCTGTCGACAAGTCGGTGAACGGGATCGGGCAGCAGTCACGGGAGGCGCAGACGGCGAGTCACAACCCGCCTCGACGGCCGCGGTCAAGGTGGCGCGGATAGCGGTGAGGCCAACGATCCGGGCGTCCACCTCCGCGATCTTGGCCGCCGCCCGCTCCTGCAGCCCAGGTGCCGGGCGGCCGTGCCGGTGTCGGCCGACCTCGTCGCTGACCTCCACACCCGGCTCAACAGCCACCAGCCGACGCCGAACCACCAGCACTCTCCCCCTCGAGAGTTGACCTCAGCCGGGCGCGATCGGTAGCGGGACTTCTCAATGGCCAACCCCACGACCGCCGAGCAACGCCCTACAGTCGGCGTCGGACACCCATGCCGTGGTCGACGGAGCGAGTGGGAAGATTCGAGTCGGTGGCCGGATGACCGTGGTGACGCGTCAGCCCCAGGGCAGCCAGGTGAGGGATGTCGGGCCGGAACCCGGTGCACCAGATCATCACGTCGGCATCAAGTCGGCGGGGTGGGTCGTCCCACGCCACGCCTGTCGAGGTGAGCCGGTCGAACATCGGCTGTGCGTTGAGCAGGCCCCGGTCTCGCGCGGCACGGACGGTCGGAACGGCCACGATGTCGCCGAGGCTGGCCACCCCCTTCTGGGCCGGGTCTGGGTTGCGGACGGCCCGGGTGGCGATGTCGAACAAGGCGCGGCCGTCGACGTCGTCGGGTAGATAGCGCGGTGGCCGCAACGTCAGCCACGTGACGGTGCCGTCGTGGCGACCGGCCAGGTCGGCGGTGATCTGGGCAGCCGAGTTCCCGCCACCCACGACCAGCACACGGGCTCCTTGGAAGTCATCGGCCCGGCGGTAGTGCTGGGTGTGCAGCTGATGCCCCCGGAAGGTGGCCATGCCCGGGTACCGCGGCCAGAACGGACGGCCCCATGTCCCGGTGGCGCTGATGACCACCCGGGCCGACCAGGAACCTTGGTCGGTGACGACCCGGAACCCGTCCCCCTCCGGATCACGATCGACGCCGGTGACCGTGTTCGGCCGGCGCACGGGCAGCCGGTACCGCTGCTCATAGGCCTCGAGGTACCGGCGCACGTGGTCCGCCGAGGGGGTTTCGCTAATGCCCTTCCCTGGCGGCATCGGCCAACCGGGCAGGGAGCTATAGGAGTGGAGTCCAGCAGAGTGGTGTACGACGGACCTGAGTGAGCGCGTGCCTGCAACGTAGGCGCGGCCACCGGGTGGATCCTTCGAGTGATCTCTCACAACCAACTCGAAGAAGGACACCAACGATGACCGCTGTTCCCAGTATCGACCCTGCCCGCTTCTTGAACGAGCAGCTGTCCCAGGCCAGCCCGGACCTGCTGCGTGACTTGTTGACCACGTTCGTCAACGCTCTCCTGTCTGCGCAGGCCGATGCGGTCTGCGGCGCCGGCTACGGCGAGCGCAGCGACGAGCGGGTCAATTCCCGCAACGGCTACCGCCACCGTGACCTCGACACCCGCATCGGCACCCTCGACGTTGCGGTGCCGAAGCTTCGGACCGGGTCGCTGTATCCGGACTGGCTGCTGGAACGCCGCAAGCGGGCCGAGCAGGCCCTGACCTCGGTGGTGGCGACCTGCTACCTGCTGGGGGTCTCGACCCGGCGGATGGACAAGCTGGTGCAGACCCTCGGCATCACTGGCTTGTCGAAGTCCCAGGTGTCGGTGATGGCCCAAGAGCTCGACGAGCACGTCGAGCAGTTCCGCACCCGCCGACTCGACGCGGGTGGCCCGTTCACGTTCGTGGCCGCGGATGCGCTGGTGCTCAAGGTCCGCGAAGGCGGCCGGGTGGTGCCGGTGCATGTGCTGGTCGCGACCGGTGTCAACGCCGACGGCCACCGGGAGGTCCTCGGCGTCCAAGGTCACCTCCAGCGAGGACGGCGCGGGCTGGCTGGGTTTCTTCCGTGACCTGACCGCACGAGGCCTGTCCGGGGTCCAACTCGTCACCAGCGACGCCCACGCCGGCCTGACCACAGCGATCGCAGCCACAGTTCCTGGCGCGGCCTGGCAACGGTGCCGCACCCACTACGCCGCGAACCTGATGTCGGTCACCCCGAAGAACAGCTGGGGCTGGGTGAAAGCACTGCTGCACTCGATCTACGACCAGCCCGACGCCGAGGCCGTCCACGCCCAGTTCGACCGTGTCATCGACGCCTTGGTCCACAAGCTTCCCGCGGTCGCCGACCATCTCGAAGGCGCCCGCGCCGACATTCTCGCGTTCACCACGTTCCCGAAGGAGATCTGGCGCCAGATCTGGTCCAACAATCCCCAGGAACGACTGAACCGCGAGATCCGTCGCCGCACCGATGTGGTCGGGATCTTTCCCAACCGGGCCAGCATCATCCGGCTCGTCGGAGCGGTCCTGGCCGAACAACACGATGAATGGATCGAGGGCCGTCGCTACCTCGGACTCGACGTCCTCACCAGGTCCCGAGCAGTCCCCACCACCACCGACTCCGAGGGGGTGGCCGAACCCGAACTCCAAGCCCTCACCGCCTGAACAACACGCCCAACCGAAGGATCAACTTCGTACACCACCCCGCAGGACTTGACCGCTATAGGCAGCAGGCGAGAACAGCCGCAACGACTCCCACCCGTCGCCCCAGGCGCCGCCGGGAGCGGGACGCTGATCGAGCAGCACAGACTTGAGCGGCGGTCGTCCGGGCGGCCGGTCCCGATTGGCCCGCTGCAGGTAGTAGCCGGCCGCGAGCGCCGCCTGGCCACCCCCGATGACCACAACGTCGACGGCCTCCCCATGACCGACTCCCACCCACGAACCCTGCCACGGACACCAAGGCGACCCGCCCACTGTTGGGTGTATTTCTACAGATCGGTCACCCAAGTCGGCGGTAGGACACCTGGCCCACCGTGGTGCGTTCGGAGGACACCGCCCCGCTCCACCCTGCACCGGGCAATGAAAGCCACCTCCGGATCGTCGGTTCCCGTTGCGGGCCGCGCCGAGCCCCTTGCCGCTTGAGCGTCGCTGCTTGACGCTTGCTTGGTGTAGGCAGCCCGAGATGTGAGGAGCTCCGATGACGCACGTGGTGATCTGTGGTGGCGGCGCGATTGGGCTCCTGACTGCTCGCCTGCTGGCTCGGCGCGAGCTCGAGGTGACCATCGTCGAACGGGAGAACCGGTCAACCTAGATCCGCTGGACGGCAATAGCCATGGCTGGCAGCGTCCTGGGGTAGCGCAAGCCTTCCACGCACATCTCTTCCACGCCAGGATCAGCAGGGTTCTCGAGGCCGAGCTGCCCATTGTCCAGTCGATGACCCGACGGGGCGTCGGGCAGGTCAGTCCAGACTTCGGCTCCGGATACGACGACGTCGTGCTTCTGGCGCGGCGACCGGTCTTCGAGTCGGTGCTGCGGCAGGCGGCCCGTGAAGATCATCGGATCAACTGGCGCCACGATTCCGCGCACGGCTACGTCGTCGAGGACAACCGGGTCATCGGACTTCACGTGACCGGCGGCGATGTGACCGGAGATCTGGTCATCGACGCCGGCGGCAAGAGGTCCCAGACACCTCGATGGTTGGCCGCCGCAGGCGTCAAGATGCGCACCGAGGAGCGCTACCCCTGCGACCTGCACTACTTCTCGCGCCACTACCGGCTCACGACCGGGTCGACCTTTCCCGGCGAAGTCGGCGTGGCGCTAGAGCTCACCCCCGGACGGCATGTTCTTGGTCATCCGGGGCGACAACGACAGCTACGCCTTCGCCGGTGCGGTGTCCAACCAAGGGCCCCCTCCGGGGACGCTTGCGTGACCCCGCCCGCTTCGAAGCCCTGCTCGGCAGGCTCCCGGTCATGGCGCCCTGGTTGAGCGTCGGCGATCCCATCACCGACGTCACCGTGATGGCCGGTCTGGCCAATCGCAGGAGGACCTTGATCCGGGACGGCGCTCCGGTAGTCAGGAGTCTGGTGCTGGTCGGCGACGCGCTCCTCTACACCAACGCCACCTTCGTTCAGGGCATCGCTCTCGGCGCATGGGAAGCGCAGGCGCTGGCCCGCCTGATCACCGACCTCGGCGTGGCCGACCCTCACTTGCATGGCGAACTCAAACGCCGGGCTCGGCGAGCTCGCCGGCGGACACCATGACTGCGATCCACAGAACGGTGTAGGGGCGAAGACCGCCGAGATAGTTGCGCCCGCGGCCACCGCGAGGCGCAACCAGTCCGCGCCTGCACCCCCGCGGCGCCCGATGAGCCGGTGGAAACGGTCAAGAACCCGAGCAGCAGCGGCAGGTGCAGCGCCTCCTGGCGAACCGGGATCGTGAATCCTCGACGGGAACGCTTGGGCGTCCTTCTCGTAGACTCCTCGCCATGATGTCCGCCCCGGCTGGCGCGCGGCGCCCCGGTCAGGGGGGTGTGCGTCTGTTGCGGGCCGCAGCGCTGGGTGGTAGCTCGCTGCTGTTGGCGGCGTGGGCCCACCTCGCCGGGGGTGGCGCTGCGCCGAACACGGCAGCGATGGTGCTGGCGGGGTGCGCGACCGGGGTGATCGCGGTGTCGGTGACGGCCCGTCGGTGCCGGATGCCTCTGCTGCTCACCGTGTTAGGGCTGGAGCAAGCTGGTCTGCACCTGCTGTTCGGATCCTCCGCGGCTGCCTTGTGCCTACCGAACGCGCCGATGAGCCACGGGCTCCACGCGGGTGCGAGCTGTGTGAGCGTGGCCGGCCAGCACAGCATGGCGGAGCCGGGTCTGGTGATGGTGCTGGCTCATGTGGCCGCCCTGATCGTGATGGCGTGGGTGTTGGCCCGTGGCGAGCAGTGGGTGTGGGGGTTGGTGGATGCCGCGACCGCGGTCCTGGCTCCTCGACCGTCCCGGCGCCGTGGCCGGCTTGCCCGGCAGGTCCCGGCACCGGCGTACCGGCGTGCCGGGATTCAGCTGGTGGCCTTGGCACCGACACGCGGGCCACCTCAGGGATAGAACGTTTGCTGGTGCGCCCGAACCCTCTCGGTGGGGCGCACTTTGACGTGCGTTGTCGCCGTCTCGTTCGGTCCCTGCCTCTCTACCTGAACAAAGGTCACTTCCTCTCATGCCCGTTTCTCTGTTCCATACCTCCATCTCTGTGTCCTCTCCGGCGGCCCTGTCGTGGCGCCGCTTCCCCGGTCTGGCTCTGGTGGCGCTGGCCGCTGTGCTCGCGCTGCTCGGCGCGGCCGGCTGCTCGTCGACGGCCACACCGTCATCGGGATCCGGCACCCCGTCGACCAGCGCCGCGGTGGCGCTGTCGGATGGCTACGTCAAAGCGACGGCGAAGGACGGCGACATGGCGATGTCGGCGATCTTCGGCACGTTGACCAACACCACCGGCTCCGATGTCAGCCTGGTCAAGGCGTCCAGCGACGCGGCCGGCACGGTCGAGCTGCACGAGATGGTGATGGACGGTGGTGCGATGAAGATGCGCCCCAAGGACGGCGGCATCCTCGTCCCCGCGAACGGCACCGCCGTGCTCGACCCGGGCGGTCTGCACATCATGCTGATCGGGCTGGCCCGCGACATCAAGGCCGGGGACACCGTGACCGCCGATCTGGAGTTCTCCAACGGCGACAAGGTCACCGCCACCGTCGTGGGTCGGGACATGGCCAACGCCAACGAGTCCTACGACCCGACGAACGACAACGGCTGACCCCGATGCCGGACACCACACTGAGCACCTCTGGTGGTCTGTCTCGTCGGCGGCTCTTCGCCGCCGGCGGGGCGGCCGCTGTCGGCGTGGCTGGCACCGCGGTGGCGGGCGGTCTGGTCGGCCGCGCCACCGCCAGTGAGCACCCCACCCCCGCGACGGAGTCGCTGCTGGTGCCGTTCCACGGCGAGCACCAGGCCGGGGTCGCGACCCGGCCGCAGACCCACGCGGTGGTGGCCGCCTACACCCTCCGCGGCGGCGCCACGCTCGAGGCGGCCGGACGGATGATGCGCCTCGTCACCGACGACGCCCGCCGACTGACTGCCGCCACCCCGGCCTTGAACGACCAGGAGCCCGCCCTGGCCCAGATACCGGCGCGGCTGACCGTGACGGTCGGCTTCGGTAGCGGACTGTTCAGCAAGCTCGGGCTGACCGACGAGCAGCCGGCGGGGCTGATCGACCTGCCCGCTTTCCGGATCGACCGGCTGCAGCCAGCCTGGTCCGGCGGCGACCTGATCCTGCAGGTCTGCGCCGACGACCCCCTGGTCGTGGCGCACGCGCTGCGGCAACTCACCAAGACCCTGCGGACCTTCACGACCGGTCGCTGGGTGCAGCGAGGCTTCACCCAGACCACCGCCCAGCTCGACGGCGCCGGCGCCGGCCGCAACCTGATGGGCCAGGTCGACGGCACCGCCAACCCCGGCCCCGACACTCCCGACTTCGCCCCGCTGGTCTGGGCTGGCGGTCCGGGCTGGTTCAGCGGCGGCACCACCATGGTGGTCCGCCGGATCGCCATGCAGCTCGACACCTGGGACGAGCTCGACACCGCCGGCAAAGAGATCGCGGTCGGCCGCCGACTCCACAACGGGGCACCGCTGACCGGCAGCCTGGAGACCGACGAGCCCGACTTCACCGTCACCGACACCACCGGCCTGCCCGTCATCCCCGCCTTCGCCCACATCGCCCGCGCCCGCCACACCAACGACACCGAACGGTTCCTCCGCCGCGCCTACAACTACGACGACGGACTCACCGACTCCGGGCTGATCTTCACCACCTTCCAAGCCGACATCGCCCGCCAGTACCTTCCGGTGCAGCAGAGGCTCGCCGACAACGACCTGATGAACGAATGGACCACCCCGATCGGCTCGGCCACCTTCGCGCTGCCGCCCGGCTGCTCACCTGACGGCTATCTCGGCGAAGGGCTTCTGCCATGACCACACCCGGCCGACCACGACACCCGCTCGTCAGGACCGTGGTGGCGGTGGTGGTGGCGACAGCCGTGGTGCTCATCGGGCTCCCGTGCCGGGCGGCAGCGCATGGCGGTGTGCTCGACTACTCCACCCCCGCCGAGGGTGCTGCGGTCGCCGAGCTTCCCCAGATCGTGCTCCGGTTCACCACGCCGATCCTGACCGAGTACAGCCAGTTCGTCCTCACCCAGACCGGCGGCACCCCGATCACCCTGCAGCCGACCTACACCCCGGACAGCCAGACCGTCACCTTGCAACCAGCTACCACCGTCCCCGACGGAGGCTACCGGCTCGCCTACCGGATCGTCTCCGACGACGGCCACCCCGTCACCGCCACCATCGGCTTCACCGTCGGCGACACCACCGCCACACCCCCACCAGCCCCCACCACCAGGCCCTCCGAGCCCGGCATCCTCGACGCGGAACGGTTCGAGAGAGACAAGGCGCTGCCCTGGGTACTCGGCGGCGCCGGACTCCTCGTTATCGCCGCCTTCGTCTACCTGCTCACCCGCCGACCTCAGCCCTGATCGACGACACCTGCTAACCGTCCCGGTCCAGCGGACCACTGGCGCGGCCAACACCCGCTCCAGCAGTCCGACGTTCGTCCAGGTGGCCGACACCGCCAGCGGGCGCTGAGCTCGCTGGGTTTCCTTAACGGGCTGACAAAGTCAGCAGCCACCTCCGCGTCGGATGGGCAGGGCAGGGCGCAGTTCGACCCCGGAGTCAACGACATCTCGACAAGACGTCGCCCGTGTGTCGTTGGGTCGCTTCTCGGCCGTCCCGCAGCGCGCCACACCCTCAACCAGCCGCACGGACTGTCCGTCACGACCGCTCCTGTGCAGCGTCCACCAAGATTGTCGAGGACCTCGAACGGAGACTCGACATCGCCTCGCCGCGACGCCTTCGCGGATCGCCAGGACGGCGATGACCAGCGCGGCGATGGAGTCGGCCCACATCAGCCGAACAGGGCGTTGAGGACCAGGCCGACCAACACCGTGCCGGACAGTAGATGCACAACAACATCTGCTTCACATCAGCCTAGACGCTGCGGGAGCCCAAATCACGACCGGTGCGAACTCGAACCAGGCCAGCATCAGCATGATCAGCAAGCTCGCCGTGGCGATGCCGATGCCCAGCGAGCTGTGGTCGACCTCTTCGGCCCCGGTCAGCGTCAACACCGCGTCGACGGTGACGTAGGCGGCGAGTGCGAAGAACGCGATGCCGATCGCGCGCACCGTCACCTTCTTCCACCGCTCAGCGTTCCTGCGAGTGAACTGCCAGGCGATGGCCGCGGCGGACAAGACCTCGGGTCACGGTGTGACGTGCGTCTCTGGATTTGAGTCCCGCCCGTGACCTGTGCTTCCCTTGCCGAGCGTTAGGTAACGGATTGATATCGGGAGATTGCATGGTGCGAGCACGCCCCCGCCGGGCACTTCAGGCGCCGCTAGGCGTCCGGGTGGTTCGAGTCGCCGCTCCGGCGATCGCGGCCGGAGCCTTGATCACGACGGTGGCGGTCACGGCGTGGCCCAGCAGCGTCGGCTCGGTGGAGGCTGTGCCGGCCAGGTCGGCCGGTTCACCAAGGGCCGCGACGCCCTCGGGCTCTGCACCCGTGGAGAGAACGCGGTCCACCCAGGCCGAGCGAAGCGACCGCAGCGAGGACCGCCCGTCGCTGACCCCCGCCGGCGAGAAGACCGCCGAGAAGAAGAAGGCCGCCGGGCAACAGCGGGCCAAGCAGCAGGCCGCGAAGAAGGAGAAGGAGAAGGAGAAGGCCGCCGAGCTCGATCTCACGGTGGTCGGTTCGCGCTACACCACCGCGGCACTGAAGCTGCGCACGGAGCCGTCGAAGAGCGCGAAGTTCGTCGATGTGGTCGACGAGGCCGAGAAGATCAAGATCACCGACACCGTCCGCGAGGGCTACCGACTGGTGGTCGTGTCCGACAAGGGCCGGTGGGTGACCGACGAGTACCTGAGCAAGAAGAAGCCGACGGAGTCCGCCGCCGGCGTCTCTGACGCCTCCTGCAGCAAGAGCGCCGACATCGAGTCAGGGCTGGTGTCCAACGGGGTCAAGGTCTACCGCGCCATGTGCGCGGCGTTCCCCGAGGTGAGCTCTTTCGGCGGTCGGCGGTCCAGCAATGACCTCCACGGCTCGGGTCAGGCTATCGACGCCATGATCTCCGGCTCCGCCGCCGGCCGGCGCCTGGCCGACTGGCTGCGCGACAACGCCTCCGAGCTCGGCGTGAGCGAGGTTATCCACGCCCAGAAGATCTGGACCGTCCGGCGGTCCGGCGAGGGATGGCGCGGCATGTCCGACCGCGGGTCGGTGTCCGCCAACCACTACGACCACGTGCACGTCAGCGTCTACTGAGCGACGGTCACTCGCCGCGGTTGACCTCGTTGGTGGCGGTCATCGGGCGGCCTGGTGAAGCCCGAAGGCGCACCTAAGCGATCCCGGCTCGAGGCATGCATCACCAACGCCGAACCTCAAGTCGGGCAGATTCCGAAGACGGCCGCTATTACAGATGATTTCTAGAACGACGAATCCCAGATGCCACCGCGCTGCAACTTCACCCAACGGGGTCACCCCGGTCATTTCGATGCGGCGTTTACCGTCGGGCAGCGCGAAGCTCGTGCCCGGCTTCAGCAGGATCCGCAGGGATCCCTGGGCGTCCTTCACTTGCGTCAGCCCGGTGGTGTCGAGGGAGTAGACGTTCTCGGGTCGGCCGGCCTCGGTCTTCGGCGGCCCGGTCCACACCTGACGTAGAGCGCCGGATCGATCAGGTCCGAGAAGGAGAGCGTGGGCCCTGGTCGTCGATCTTCGCGGTGGGCGCGAAGACGCCTTCGAAGGCGAGCCGTTCGGGCCGGCCGTCGGGCACCTTGACCACCCGAAGAAGTTGCCGTCCTGCGGCACGAACACCACCGGCCCGGGGTAGGCGACGTCACTGTTACCGTCGGTGACGGTGATCAGGGGGCGTCGCCGTGCCCGATCAGGTGCACCGTGGTGCCAGCTGAGGATCCGGTTCGAACCGATCCGGCAGCCGTCACCGGCTCCCCGCCGACGTGGACGGTGCCCCACTCCCGTCAGTGGACCAGTCCAGCCGCGCGCCGGTCGCTGGCCGCCGGCCAGTCTTCATCGCCGGAGCAGCCCAACGATCCCGACCGACCCGACCACCGAGGGCCCACCCGCCGACGTTCCCAGCCCAGGCTTGAGCTGGCTGCGCCTGCTGACCACAGCCGGCGCAGCCCTGCTCGGGACACAGCTCGCGGGCCAGCCGTCCTCCAGCACCGCCGACTACGCTCCGTCTCTCCGCCCAGCTGGCGGTGGTCGAAGGGCCCGAGCCCGCCTGGCCGAGTTCCGTGACACCGTCATCGACCTGGCCGGCCGGGCCCCCGCAGATTGGCGCCACCTCGATCACCCTGGTCAGGCGCGCACGCTCGCCGCCCTGGCGAGCATGGTAGAACGCACCCGCTAGGACCCACCTACACCGACAGCCAGCCACGCATCAATTACCACAGCTCACCCACGACATCCGACAGGCCATATTTCGGCACGCCAGCCGGCCCGGCCGGATCCTCGCCGCCATCCTCCCTGCTCCCTCCCTCACCCACACCGACCACCGTCCACCGCCGGAACCGGTCCGACCAACGCGCGGTCCGAGACCGCCAAACCCGACCCCGGGCGAAACAGGCGGATCGACCGTCTCGGCCGTAAGAGCGACCGCTCGCTCCGGGAATAGACTGCGGGACCGCTCATCCGTTGGTGAAAGCGATAGCCCGCCCAGAGAGGAACCACCCGTGACCCCACCGGACAAGCCGACGTCTCGCCGCACATCTGGCGGCGGCGCCTCGAACAGCCGACGCCATCAGCAGGCCGCCGCCGACGCCGCCAACCGGGCCGGGCAGCGCCGCCGCGCCGCCGCCCTGGTGGCGATCTGCGTCGTGCTGGCGACGGCGCTGCTGTCCTACCCGGTGTACCTGGTGATCCAAGACAGCCGGGCCAGCAACGCCGACCTCGCCGACCTCGGCGTCGCTCAGTCCGACGCCGGCTGCGACCCGGTCACCACCAACCCAGCCTCCGGCAACCAAAACCACGTCGCCGACGGCACCCCCGTCACCTACGACCCGGCCCCACCTGACTCCGGGCCGCACTACGCCTCACCGGCCCCGTTCAGCAAACGCTTCTACACCGTCGACGACCGACCCGCCGTCGCGACCCTGGTCCACAACCTCGAACACGGCTACACGGTGGCCTGGTACCGCCCGGACGCCCCGCCAGGCGACGTCGACGCACTGCAGGCCGTGGCCAAGACGTTCACCGCCTCCGACTACGACCCCACCCAGAAATTCATCGCCGCTCCCTGGACCAGCGCCGACGGCGCCTTCCCCACCGGGAAGAATCTCGTCCTCGCCCACTGGACCGCCGACCCCGCGCAACCCGCTGACACCACCCTCCAACAAGGCGTCCAGCAGGCCTGCGCCACCGTCAGCGGCGCAGCCGTCGGCTCCTTCCTGCAGACCTACCCCTCTACCAGCTCACCCGAACCGAACGGCGCCTGAGCTGAGCCAACTTGCCGCACACCGCACCGACCTCCCCTGGCGGCCAGCGCGATCTCGCGGAGGGCGACAGCTGTTCCCGGAGCCGGCGTAGAAGTGGGAGGTCGCGGATCCAGGCCCTGGCCGTAGAGAGCAACCGCCAACCCCGCAGCCCAGAACCAGACTTGTTGGACAGGCAGCCAGGCAAGGTGAAGATACTATTGACCAAGTCTGGCGTCGGTGGACACCGCGACCCCAGGAGGGACACTGACCGCCTCATGCACGGCCGTTAAGGGGGTGCGATCATGCGGCACATCGACGCCATGCACGACGCCTGATGCGATCTGTTCGGGGCGCGGGTCAGCGGCCTCAGCTCTGGCTGAGGCGTAGGAACGCTTGGGCTGGGCCGTGCACGTGGAGAGCGGCGGCTCGGGTGCCGGGTGCGGGGACGGGTGTACCCATGAGGCGGGCTTGGACTCTAACGCGGTCGGGATGAGCTGATCAGCGCATCGCAGCCGTCGTAGGCGACCGAGCGGACGACGCCGGTCGTGGCGGCGCCCGGCGCCGTGCCGTGGGGTTCGGGTGGGGTAAGGCGGATCTATCGCGAACGCAGCACATCGCGGCGCAGCACCAGCGCCAGCCAGATACTGGCCAAGGTGACGAAGGCGGCGATTGTGAAAAGCCAGGTCAGCAGACCGAAGTTGGCGACCAGCCCCTCGGTCACGTAGCCCATGATCACGAAGATCACGATGGCCACGGTGGCCGCCGCGCCTCAGCCCAGCGCGGCCCGCCGCGACCGGCATACAGGTCGGTGTCGGTGTGCAACCGCAGCAGCAGAAAATTCGCCCCCGTGCAGCACGAACAGGAGCAGGGTCGCGAAGCCCGCCGGCGATGGCGAACGGGATGACCAGATCACCCACCCCGGCGCGCACCCGCGACGACCGTTCTCGTAGTCAAGTCGGCTATTGCCGATCGAGGAGTCGCTCTCCGGGCGAGACGAGCGGAGCCGATTCAGCTTCACTTGAGGGTCGCATCCCTAATCGTCAAGGATCGGGCGCCTGTTTCTGGACATGACTGACGCGAAGATGAGGCAGCGGACAGCGGTCATCAGCATCGTCGCGGTCCACAGTACGCTGAACCCTTCGACTAGCGAGCGGGTCGACAGGTGTTCGTTGGAGAGCGTCCACGGCGACAGAACATATGAGACGGCCAGGGTCGTGACGGCACAGATCAACGACCCGCAGCCGACGAAGCACAACCATCCGGACGAGGCGGTCGTCCGTCGCACGTGCCCGGACGGCGCACCATGCAGAGCCAGGGAGCCGAGACCAGCCACGGCTATCGCAACCACGCCGAGCAGGGTGTAGATCGTCCCGCTGCCGCCGTCAGGGGAGGCCGACCCTGTCACCGAGCCGTCGCCGAGCACCCCTGCCAGATGCCAGGCACCGAGATTGATTGCATAGCCGAGGCCCAGGGCGATCGTCGCCCAGCGACCCGCCCGGGCCGCGCCGAGCTCGGCGTAGGCCGCAGCCAGCTCATCGACCGCACCCAGCTCGTCGACGGCGCGGGCTTCGGCGGCGCGAGGGCTTAGCCTCAATCCACCGATTGGCTTGGGTAGTTGATCTTGGTTTGGGGTTGGCCCGGTTACTG
>NZ_BAAAYX010000006.1:0-18174 GCF_039536605.1 Microlunatus aurantiacus | reverse complement strand
TCTGGTCAGGTGGTCCACTTCTGGAAGAGCGCTACTGGTCCACATCTAGAAGAGCGCTGACACTCACCGACATCGGTGAGAAAGCCCCACTCAGTGGCTGTGGGCCGCACTCCGAGTCCGGGCGAGAGGCGCAGAGCTGGGTTCAGTCGGTGCCGAACTCCATGGCCGCCCGGTCGAGCGCTTCCTGCTCCGGATCCGGTCCGGCTCCCCGGGCGATCGCCTTCGACGAGCCCGGTTCGAGCCCGCCGACGAGCTCCGCGGTCGCGCCACCGACGATGCCCTGGGCGGCGTACTGCTCGAGCCGAGCCCGGGAGTCGGCGATGTCCAGGTTGCGCATGGTGAGCTGACCGATCCGCTCCAGCGGACCGAACGGGGCATCGGCCACCCGCTCCATCGAGAGCCGGTCCGGGTGGTAGCTCAGCGAGGGACCGGAGGTGTTCAGCAGCGAGTAGTCCTCGCCGCGCCGCAGCTTCAGGGTGACCTCGCCGGTGACGGCCGAGCCCACCCACCGCTGCAGGGACTCCCGCAGCATCAGCGACTGGGGGTCCAGCCAGCGGCCCTCGTACATCAGCCGGCCGAGCCGGCGACCCTCGGCGTGGTAGTTGGCGATCGTGTCCTCGTTGTGGATCGCCGACAGCAGCCGCTCGTACGCGATGTGCAGCAGCGCCATCCCCGGGGCCTCGTAGAGACCGCGGGACTTGGCCTCGATGATCCGGTTCTCGATCTGGTCGCTCACGCCGAGCCCGTGCCGGCCACCGACGGCGTTGGCCTCCAGCACCAGCGCGACGGGGGAGGAGAAGGTCTGGCCGTTGATGGCCACCGGCCGCCCCTGGTCGAAGGCGATGGTGACGACCTCGGGAGCGATCTCCACGTCGTCGCGCCAGGACGCGACGCCCATGATCGGCTCGACGATCTCCACCCCGGTGTCGAGGTGCTCGAGCCGCTTCGCCTCGTGGGTGGCCCCCCAGATGTTGGCGTCGGTGCTGTACGCCTTCTCCTTCGACGCCCGGTACGGCAGGTCCCGCTCGGTCAACCAGGCCGACATCTCCGCCCGGCCGCCCAGCTCCTCGACGAAGTCCGCGTCGAGCCACGGCTTGTAGATCCGCAGCTGCGGGTTGGCCAGCAGACCGTAGCGGTAGAACCGCTCGATGTCGTTGCCCTTGTACGTGGACCCGTCGCCCCAGATGTCCACGCCGTCGTCCTTCATGGCCCGGACCAGCAGGGTGCCGGTGACGGCCCGGCCCAGCGGCGTGGTGTTGAAGTAGGTGCGACCGGCCGTGCGGATGTGGAACGCGCCGCACTGCAGCGCCACCAGACCCTCTTCGACCAGGGCCTCCTTGCAGTCGACCAGACGCGAGATCTCCGACCCGTACTGGTGCGCCCGCTCCGGGATGGTGTCGATGTCGTCCTCGTCGTACTGACCGAGGTCGGCGGTGTAGGTGCAGGGGATCGCGCCCTTCTCGCGCATCCAGGCGACCGCCACGGAGGTGTCGAGACCTCCGGAGAAGGCGATGCCGACGCGTTCGCCGACGGGGAGTGAGTTCAGGACCTTGGACACGAGATCGAAGCCTAGAACATATTCATGTCATATGTCGAATATTCATGCATTGACCCACGGGGTTCGCATCCCCGGTGACGTACGTCGGGGAAGAGCAGGCGGTCGCCCGTGCGATCGTCGTACCGCTGGGTAGTGGTCGACCGAGGAGGAAGGGCGTGAACGATGGCGATGCGTTGGCTGTTCGGCGACCAGCTGGGCCCGCACTACCTCGACGACACCGACCTCCCCGTGCTCGTGATCGAGTCGACCGGCGTGCTGCGGCGACGCGCGTTCCACCGGCAGAAGGCGCACCTGGTGTGGTCGGCGATGCGGCACCGGGCGGCCGAGCTGGGGAAGCGGTGCCGCTACGTCCGGTCGGAGAGCTACCGGGACGGACTGGCCGAGGTGGACGGACCGCTGGAGGTGATCCAGCCGACCTCGTGGGCCGCGCTGCACCTGGTCGACCGGCTGGCTGAGGCGCGGGAGATCGAGCGGTTGCCGGCCCGCGGCTTCAGCGCTGCCCGCGCCGAGTTCACCGCCTGGGCCGACGGCCGGGGTCGGAAGCGGCTGCTGATGGAGGACTTCTACCGCGACAACCGTCGCCGGATCGGCGTGCTGATGGACGGCGCCGAGCCGGTCGGCGGCCGCTGGAACTTCGACGCCGAGAACCGGGAGCCGCCACCGAAGGGCCGCGCGACCCTGGGGCTGTCGGAGCCCGTCTGGCCGACCGAGGACGACATCGACGCCGAGGTGCGCGACGACCTGGACCGGCTGGCGGCGGGCGGGGTCGAGTTCCTCGGCCAGGACGGACCGCGGCTGTTCGCGGCCACCCGCACGGAGGCGCTGGCGGCGCTGGCCGACTTCGTCGAGCACCGGCTGCCCGACTTCGGTCGCTACGAGGACGCGATCATGGCGCACGACCGCTGGATGGCGCACTCGCTGCTGTCGGTGCCGCTCAACCTGGGTCTGCTGGAGCCGGTCGAGGTGGTGCGCGCGGCGGAGACCGCGTACCACGACGGTGCCGCGCCGTTGGCGGCCGTCGAGGGGTTCGTCCGGCAGGTGATCGGCTGGCGGGACTACATCTGGCACCTCTACTGGCACCTCGGCGAGGACTACCGCAGCCACAACGAGCTCGACCAGCGGCGCTCGATCGACGACTGGTTCGCCGCGCTGGATCCCGAGGGGACCGACGCCGCCTGCGTACGGTCGGCGCTCACGTCGGTCCGGGAGACCGGTTGGACGCACCACATCCCGCGGCTGATGGTGCTCGGCAACTACGCCCTGCAGCACCGCTGGAAGCCCCAGCAGGTGACCGACTGGTTCCACCGCGCGTTCCTCGACGGCTACGACTGGGTGATGGTGCCCAACGTGGTGGGGATGAGCCAGCACGCGGACGGCGGGATCCTGGCCACCAAGCCCTACACGTCCGGCGGCGCCTACATCGACAAGATGAGCGACCACTGCGGTGGCTGCCGGTTCGATCCGAAGAAGCGGGTGGGCGACGACGCCTGCCCCTTCACCGGCGGCTACTGGCGCTTCCTGCACCGGCACCGCGAGCAGTTCGCGGCCAACCCGAGGATGGGTCAGATGGTCCGGGGGCTGGACCGGCTCAAGGACCTGGACCAGGTGCTCGCCGAAGAGCCGTGAACCCGCCGGGGCGTCAGATCCGGTGGCGGCCCGGACCGCCACCGGATCTGACCACTCGGGTCGGTCGAGGCTCAGGCGTCGATGCTCGACATGTCCGGGTAGCGCTCGCCCTGCACGGCGTCGACCGGCACGGCGTCGGCGAGGGCGACGAGATCCTGCTCGGTCAGGCGTACGGCGGCGGCGCCGACGTTCTCCTCGAGGTAGCGGACCCGCTTGGTGCCGGGGATCGGGACGACGTCGTCGCCCTGGGCCAGCACCCAGGCCAGAGCGAGCTGGCCGGCGGTGACGCCCTTGGCGGCGGCGAGCTCGCGGACGGCCCCGACCAGGGCCAGGTTGGCGGCCAGGGCGTCGCCGGTGAAGCGGGGGTTGTGGCGGCGGAAGTCGTCGGCCGCCAGGTCGTCGGCCGAGGTGATGGTCCCGGTCAGGAAGCCTCGCCCGAGCGGGGAGTAGGGCACCAGGCCGATGCCCAGCTCGCGCAGCAGCGGCAGGATCTCGTGCTCCACGTGCCGCGTCCACAGCGAGTACTCGGTCTGCAGGGCGGTGATCGGGTGCACGGCATGGGCCCGCCGGATGGTGTCGGCCGACGCCTCGCTCAGCCCGAGGAAGCGGACCTTGCCGGCGGTGACCAGCTCGGCCATCGCCCCGACGGTCTCCTCGATCGGCACCGTCTTGTCGACCCGGTGCTGGTAGTAGAGGTCGATGTGGTCGAGACCCAGCCGCTGCAGGCTGGCGTCGCAAGCCCGGCGGACGTACGCGGGACTGCCGTCGATGCCCCGGAAGCTGGAGTCCTCGGGATCGCGGACGTTGCCGAACTTGGTGGCCAGCACGACCCGGTCGCGACGGTCGGCGACGGCCCGGCCGACCAGCACCTCGTTGGTGAACGGCCCGTACATGTCGGCGGTGTCGAGCAGTGTCACGCCGAGGTCGAGGGCACGGTGGATGGTGGCGACGGCCGCGGACTCGTCGGTGCTGCCGTAGAACTCCGACATGCCCATGCAGCCGAGCCCGAGAGCAGACACCTCCAGGCCGTGGTCGCCGGTGCCGAGGGTGCGACGGGGGAGGGTGGGCTGGTCGGTCGTCTCATCAGTGGTGGTCATGAGATCACTCTTCGCCTTCGAGTGCGCTCGAAGTCAACCCCCGACCGCGGTGGGGAGCGTGCGCCGTTCGAGCCGGTCCTCGTAGATGCCGATCTTGCGGTTGATGGCACCCAGGTGGTCGGTGACCCGGGCCAGGTCCGCCAGCACCCGGTCCCGGTGCGCGAGCAGCAGCTCGAGGCGTTCGTGCTCGTTCCCGTCGCCCTGACGACACAGCTCCGCGTACGCCCGGATGGTCCGGATCGGCATCCCTGTGGCGCGTAAGCGGGTGATCATGGTGATCCAGGCCAGGTCGACGTCGCGGTAACGCCGGACACCCGTGCTGGTCCGCGCGGGCGGGGTGAGCAACAGGCCGTCACGCTCGTAGTAGCGCAGGGCGTGGGTGGTCAGCCCGGTTGCCGCGGCAGCCTCGGCGATGGTGACGGACTGGTCGCTGGCGTCCATCGCCCCAGTGTGCCTCTTCGAGTGCACTCGAAGGTCCCTCAGGGCTGGCGGTGGCTTCGCTCGTACGCCTCGATCTGACTGCGCAGATCGCGGACGGCGGTCTCGGTGGCCCGTTCCGGATCGTCCTCGGCCGGGCGCAGGCTGGCTCCGTCGACGAGCAGCAGGTAGTAGCCGTACGCGGTCAGGCCGAGGACGAGCACACCGAACAGGACGAGCCCGATGGAGGTGAGGGTGGTGGGTCCCACAGCACCTCCCACGCAGCAGCCGGAACGGGACTGGGACTAGAGCTGCAGCCCCGGGTACAGAGGATTCGCGTCCAGCAGCTCGGCGGATGCGGCCTTGGTGGCCGCGGCGAGACCGTCGGTCAGGGTGTACTTGGCCTTGCCCGGCTGGCCGCTGGACGCAGTCACCGGGGTGGTGCCCTTGAGCACGGTGACGATCAGGTCGGCGACCGTGTCGAACTCGTCGGCGCCGAAGCCGCGGGTGGTCAGCGCGGGGGTGCCGATCCGGACGCCGGAGGTGTACCAGGCGCCGTTCGGGTCGTTGGGCACGGCGTTCCGGTTGGTCACGATGCCGGCGTCGAGCAGCGCGGACTCGGCCTGCCGCCCGGTCAGCCCGTAGCCGGTCACGTCGATCAGCACCAGGTGGTTGTCGGTGCCGTCGGTGACCAGCTTCGCGCCCCGCTGCTTGAGGCTGTCGGCCAGCGACTGCGCGTTGTCGGCAACCGCCTGCGCGTAGGTGCGGAAGGCGGGCGTCCGGGCTTCGGCGAACGCGACGGCCTTGGCCGCCATCACGTGACCGAGGGGCCCGCCGAGCACCAGGGGGCAGCCGCGGTCGACGCTCGACGCGTACTCCTCCGTGGCCAGCACCAGACCGCCGCGCGGTCCGCGCAGCGACTTGTGCGTGGTCGAGGTGACGATGTGGGCGTGTGGCACCGGGTCCTCGTTGCCGGTGAACACCTTGCCGGCCACCAGTCCCGCGAAGTGGGCCATGTCGACCATCAGCGTGGCACCGACCTCGTCGGCGATCTCCCGCATCTTGGCGAAGTCGATCCGGCGCGGGTACGCGGAGTAGCCGGCGATCAGGATCAAGGGCTTGAACTCCCGGGCCGCCGCGGCGACCTGGTCGTAGTCGAGCAGCTGGGTCGTCGGGTCGGTGCCGTACGAGCGCTGGGCGAACATCTTGCCGGAGATGTTGGGGCGGAAGCCGTGGGTCAGGTGACCACCGGAGTCGAGGCTCATGCCCAGCGCACGCTGGTTGCCGAACTTGTGGCGCAGCGTCTCCCACTGCTCGTCGGTCAGGTCGTTGACGTTCTTCGCACCCAGCTCGGCCAGCTCGGGTGACTCGACCCGGTGCGCCAGGATCGACCAGAAGGCGACCAGGTTGGCGTCGATGCCGGAGTGCGGCTGCGCGTACGCGTACTCGGCCCCGAACAGCTCGCGGGCGTGCTCGGCAGCCAGCGACTCGACGGTGTCGATGTTCTGGCAGCCGGCGTAGAAGCGGTGCCCGACGGTGCCCTCGGCGTACTTGTCGCTCAACCAGGTGCCCATGGTCAGCAGCACGGCCGGCGAGGCGTAGTTCTCCGAGGCGATCAGCTTCAGCGAGCTCCGCTGGTCGGCCAGCTCGGCGCGGGTGGCGTCGGCCACCCGGGGCTCGACGCTCTCGATGACGGCGAGGGCGGCCCGGTAGGCCTCCGAGGCGGTGGCGGCGACGTCGAACGAGGGGGCGTCGGTGGTGGCTGGTGCAAGCAGGTCGGTCACCGGGCGGAGTTTACCCGCGCCGGGTGACCGACTCGACCTCGATCTTCTGGAGCAGAACCCACGTCAGAGGTGGATAGCGGTGCAGAAGTCGGGGTCAGCGGCGGCGGGCGATCTCGTAGAGGGCGATGCCGGCGGCCACCCCCGCGTTCAGGGACTCCATCGAGCCGCCCATCGGGATCGCGGCCACGGTGTCGCAGGTCTCCCGGACCAACCGGGACAGGCCGGCGCCCTCGCTCCCGACGACCAGCACGATCGGCCCGGACGCCTCCGCCACCTCCGCGATGTCGACGTCGCTCTCACCGTCGAGACCGACCAGGAACAGCCCCGCGTTGGCGTACGCCTTGAGGGTCCGGGTCAGATTGGTGGCCCGCGCGATCGGCACCTTGGCCGCGGCACCCGCCGAGGTCTTCCAGGCCGCGGCGGTCATCCCGGCCGAGCGACGCTCGGGGATCATCACCCCGTGGGCACCGAAGGCGACGGCGGAACGGATGATCGCGCCCAGGTTGCGTGGGTCGGTGATCGAGTCCAGGGCCACGATCAGCGGCGGGGTGTCGGACTCGATGGCCAGCCCGAGCAGGTCGTCGGGGTGGGCGTAGCTGAACTCCGGCAGCTGCAGGGCCACCCCCTGGTGCACGGCACCGCCGGTCAGCCGGTCCAGCTCGACCCGGGTCACCTCCAGCATGGGCAGGCTGCGGCCGGCCGCCAGCTTGAGTATGTCGCGCAGCCGGTCGTCGCGCTCGGCGCCTTCGGCCACGTACGCGGTCTTGGTCGGGATCTCCGCCTCGAGTGCCTCGAGCACGGAGTTGCGGCCGATCACCCACTCGGCGCCGACACCGGGCTTGCCGCTGCGGCGGCCCTCCCCGGGGCGTTGCCCGGTGCCGCTCCGTCGGTCAGCGGCCTTCTTCGCCCGGTACGCCGCGTGGTACGGCCGGTCCTCGGCCTTGGGGGTCGGGCCCCTGCCCTCCAGCCCGCGGCGGACCCGCCCGCCGGACCCTGCGGTGTTGCCCTTGCCGCCCTTGCGGACGGCGCCCTTGCGTTGGCTGTTGCCTACCATGTCCTTCTTCTACCTGCTCGTTCGTGCTCGGGGCGTGCGGTCGGTGATCGGCCGTGCGGTCAGTGCTCGGCCAGGGACCAGCGAGGTCCGGTCGGGGTGTCGGTGATGGCGATGCCCAGGTCCTTGAGGGCGTCGCGCAGGGCGTCCGCGGCGGCGAAGTCGCGCCGCTCCCGGGCCGCCGCCCGCTGCTCCAACAGGGTCTGGACCAGGCCGTCGACCACTCTGACCAGCCGGGCGTCGTCGCCGCCGCGCTGCCAGATCGGGTCGGCGGCGTCCAGCCCGAGGACTCCGAGCATCCCCAGCACCTCGGCCAGCCGGGCGGTCGCCGTCGCGTGGTCGTCGCCGGCCAGCGCGGTGTTGCCGTCCCGGACCGCCTGGTAGAGCACCGCCACGGCGCCCGGGGTGCCGAGATCGTCGTCCATCGCCGCCGCGAACGCCTCCGGCACCACGCCGTCCGGCCGCGCCCCCAGCTCCAGCGCCCGGTCCACGAAGCTGTCGATCCGGGCCAGCGCCGCGGTCGCCTCGTCCAGCGACGTGTCGGAGAACTCGATGGCGGACCGGTAGTGCGGCTGGGCCAGGTAGAACCGCACCGCCCGGGCCGGGTACCGCTCCACGACCTCCCGGACCAGGGCGCCGTTCCCCAGCGACTTGCTCATCTTCTCCCCGGCCGCGGTCACCCAGGCGTTGTGCATCCAGAAGCGGGCGAAGCGCTGCCCGGCCGCCGTCGACTGGGCCAGCTCGTTCTCGTGGTGCGGGAACCGCAGGTCCAGACCGCCGCCGTGGATGTCGAACTCGTCGCCGAGGTACTTCCCGGCCATGGCCGAGCACTCCAGGTGCCAGCCCGGCCGGCCGCGGCCCCACGGGGTGGGCCAGGACGCGGTGGTCGGCTCGGTGGGTTTGTGGCCCTTCCACAGAGCGAAGTCCCGGGGGTCGCGCTTGCCGCGCGGGTCGGCGTCACCGGCCGGTTCCATGTCGTCGATCCGCTGCCGGGAGAGCGTCCCGTACGCCGGCCAGGACCGCACGTCGAAGTAGACGTCGCCCGAGCCGTCCTCGGCCACGTACGCGTGACCGCGCTCGATCAGCACCTCGATCAGCTCGAGCATCTCGGGCACGTGGCCGGTGGCGCGGGGCTCGTAGGTGGGTGGCAGGCAGCCCAGAGCGGCGTACGCGTCGTGCAGCTCGCGCTCGAACCGGTACGCGTGGGCGAACCACGGGACACCGGCCTCGGCCGACTTGGTCAGGATCTTGTCGTCGATGTCGGTCACGTTGGCGATCACCGTCACCCGCAGGCCCCGCCAGGTCAGCCACCGGCGCAGGACGTCGAAGACGACCTCCTTGCGGATGTGGCCCACGTGCGGCGAGGCCTGCACGGTCAGACCGCAGTGGTAGATGGAGACCTCGCCGGGGACCAGCGGTGCGAAGTCGCGGACCTCACGGGTCGCGGTGTCGTACAGGCGAAGGCTCACCGGGGCAGCCTACCGAGCAGCGACCATCCGCCGCATGACCTCGAGTCCGGCCCGCAGCGCCTTGCGGTCGCGCGCCGACAGCATCTCCAGCATCGGCTCGATGTTCGTGCCGAGCTGAGCGCGGATCTCGACCAGCCGCTGCCGACCCCGCTCGGTCAGGTCGATCAGCCAGGCCCGAGCGTCGGTGGGGTCCGTCGAGCGCTCGACCAGACCCGCCGCCTCGAGCCGCTTGACGTGGTTGGTGATGGTCGGCTGCGACGACCGCTCCTGGATCGCCAGGTCGCTGATCCGGCAGGGGCCGTTGTCCGAGATCCGGGCCATCACCCGGGCCGCGGCCAGGCTCACCTCCAGGCCGTCGGTGGGCACCCGGCGCACCACCGCGGCGGCGGTGCTGACCAGGATCTCGCCCAGCTCGTGCAGGTCCTCGCTCACGCTGGTCACAGTAGCGGTCAGCGTCGGAGGGCGGCGACGACGAGCCGAGCCAGCTCCGCGTACGCCTGCGCGTCGTCCAGCGCGGTCGCCCGACCGATCTCCCCGGAGGTGATGCGGCGCATGGTGGCCGTCACCACCTCGCCGACGAACACCGCCGACACGTTGCGGAAGGCTCCGGCCCGGATGCCCTCGTCGATCAGCACGCGGACCCGGTCGGCGGCGGCGACGGCGTTCTGCTCGTACAGCTCGCGGGTGGTCGCGGTGCGAGCCAGGTCGCGGCGGAACTGGGGGCCGGCCGGCCGCAAGGCCTCCGCCACGGCCTCCAGGTAGCGCGTCAGCCGCGTGGCGGGGGAGCGGGTGCGCGCGATCGCGGCCTCGACCTGCTCGGTGGACCGTCGGAAGAAGGACCGGACAGTCCGCACCGCGAGCTGCTCCTTGCTGTCGGCCAGTGCGTAGAGCGTCCGCTTCGAGCAGCCCAGCCGCGAGGCTAGGTCGTCCAGGGTGAGATGGACGAATCCTTCGGCCAGGAACAGGTCCACCAGCTCGTCGACGAGCTGGCGCTGGCGGGTGGTGAGCTGCTCGGTCAGAGCTGAGGTGGATTCCATGGCGGTACCAACGTACCTTTGACAGTACCGGTCTGGGACACGTCCCGGCTGTTGATCATGGAGGAGGTCGCCGTGGGGGTGGACCGCGTGCTGCCGACCGCCGAGGGGGCCGAGCTGGTCGCCCTGGTGCGCGAGATCGCTACGGAGGAGCTGGCTCCGCGGGCCGCGGCCGCGGAGGCCGCCGGGGAGTTCCCGCGCGACGCCTTCGCCCTGCTCGGTCAGGCCGGGGTGCTCGGTCTGCCCTACCCCGAGGAGGTCGGCGGGGCGGGCCAGCCGTACGAGGTGTACCTGCAGGCGCTGGAGGAGATCGCAGCGGCCTGGATGAGCGTCGGGGTCGGGGTCGCCGTGCACGTGCTCAGCTGTCACGCCCTGCACCGGTTCGGCACCGCCGAGCAGCACGCCGAGCTGCTGGCCCCGCTGCTGGCGGGGGACCTCCTCGGGGCGTACGCGCTGTCGGAAGCCCAGGCCGGCTCCGACATCACCGGCATCAGCACCCGGGCCAAGGTGGCCGACGAGGGGTACTCGCTGAGCGGCGCCAAGGCCTGGATCACGCACGGGTCGCGGGCCGACTCGTACACGACGTTCGCCCGGACCAGTGACGACCGGACCAAGGGTCTGAGCTGCTTCGTGGTGCCCGCCGACGCCCCCGGCCTGAGCTTCGGCCAGCCGGAGCGGAAGATGGGGTTGACCGGCTCGACCACCACCGCGCTCTACCTCGATGCCGTCGGTGTCGAGGAGCGCCGGCGGGTGGGGGCCGAGGGCCAGGGGATGGCGATCGCCCTGGACGCGCTGGACTCCGGTCGGTTGGGCATCGCCGCCTGCGCCACCGGACTGGCCCAGGCCGCGCTCGACGCGGCCGTGGAGCACGCCAAGGAGCGGCAGCAGTTCGGCACGGCGATCGCGGAGTTCCAGGGGATCCAGTTCCTGCTGGCCGACATGGCCGCCGGTGTCGACGTGGCTCGGGCGGCGTACCTGATGGCGGCACGGAAAGCCGACGCCGGTCGTCCGTTCACCCGCGACGCCGCGGTGGCCAAGCTCGTCGCCACCGACACCGCCATGAGGGTCACCACCGACGCGGTCCAGGTCCTCGGCGGCTACGGCTACACCCGCGACTACCCCGCCGAGCGCTACATGCGCGAGGCGAAGGTGACGCAGATCTTCGAGGGCACCAACCAGATCCAGAAGCTGGTGATCGCCCGCCAGCTGCTGCGCTGACGGAGCGACGAGGGGGATGAGGGTTGCCCTGTCGGTACACCTCAGACCAGGGACTCCCTTCCCGCATCCGGTCGGAGTTGACTGAGCCGGAGTCAACCGCCGAACGTGAAGGAGTTCCACCGATGCGTGGAGTCGTGATGCATGCCCCCGGTGACGTCCGGGTCGAGGACCTGCCCGAGCCGACCCTGCAGCAGCCGACCGACGCGATCATCCGGCTCGCCGCCGCCTGCATCTGCGGGTCGGACCTGTGGCCGTACCGGGGCGCCGACACGATCACCGAACCCAAGCCGATGGGGCACGAGTACGTCGGGGTGGTCGAGCAGGTCGGTGCCGACGTCACCGAGATCAAGGTCGGCGACTTCGTGGTCGGGTCGTTCTTCGCCTCCGACAACACCTGCGAGATCTGTCGGGCCGGCTACCAGACCAGCTGCCTGCACCGGGACTTCCCGGGGCCCTCGCAAGCACAGCTGATGCGGGTCCCGTTGGCCGACGGCACCCTGGTCGCCACGCCCGGTGTCCCCGACGACGACCTGATCCCCTCACTGCTCGCTGCGTCCGACGTGCTGGGGACCGGCTGGTTCGGCGCCGTCGCGGCCGAGGCCGGACCGGGCAAGACGGTGGCCGTGGTCGGCGACGGAGCGGTCGGGCTGATGGCGGTCCTCGCCGCCAAGGAGCTCGGTGCGGAGCGGATCATCGCCATGTCCCGGCACGCCGACCGGCAGGCGCTGGCCCGCGAGCTCGGTGCCACCGACATCGTGACCGAGCGGGGCGAGGCCGGCGTCGCCCGGGTGAAGGAGCTGACCGACGGGCTCGGCGCGCACTCGGTGGTGGAGGCGGTCGGCACCCAGGAGTCGATGCTCCAGGCCATCGGTGCCACCCGACCGGGTGGGCACGTCGGGTTCGTCGGCGTCCTGCACGACGTCGCCATCGCCGGCGACGACATCTTCATGACCCACGTGCACGTCCACGGCGGACCGGCCCCGGTGCGGCGCTTCCTGCCGGATCTGATCGACCGGATCTGGCAGCGCCGGATCGATCCGGGCAAGGTCTTCGACCTGACCCTGCCGCTCGAGCAGGCCGCCGAAGGCTACGTCGCCATGGACCAGCGAACGGCGACCAAGGTGCTGCTGCAGCCCTGACCGCCGGTACCGACCACCGATCCCGGCCCTTACTCAGCACGACGAACAGGAGCACCCGATGAAGATCACCCCCAGCGGTGGACAGACCGCTCGTGGACCCGCCGACTGGTTCACCGGCGACGTCCTCATCGACTACGTGCGGTCGCCGGACGAGCAGTCCGCCATCGGCTGCGCGCACGTCCGCTTCACGCCCGGAGCCCGGACCGCCTGGCACCGGCACCCCAAGGGCCAGACGCTGTACGTCACCGACGGCATCGGGCTGGTCTCCTACCGGGGCGGTGAGATCGTGGAGATCCGTCCCGGTGACGTCGTCTTCATCGAGCCCGGGGAGGAGCACTGGCACGGCGCCACCCCCGACCGCTTCATGTCGCACGTGGCGATGCAGGAGGCGGACGAGAACGGCGAGGTGGTGACCTGGCTCGACCACGTCACCGACGAGGAGTACGGCGCCTCGGCCTGACCGCTCGCGTCCGCCGGTCGCGGAGGCGGGCGGACCCGTCGGGGCGGGCGACGTTCAGCGGCGCCAGAAGAGGTGGTGCACGACGCCGCTGGTGCTCGGCACCGCCTCGTGGTGGAAGCGGTCCGCCAGCTCGTCGGGGCTCGCCCACAGCCGGCTGCCGGCCCCGAGCTCGCTCGGGTGCACCGCCACGTGCAGCGTGTCGACGAGGTCGGCGTCCAGGAAGGTGCGGATGGTCTGGGCGCCGCCGCCGAGGCGGACGTCCCGTCCCTCGGCGGCCGTGCGGGCCTGCGCGAGCACGTCGCCCTGGTCGCCACCGACGAAGTGGAAGGTCGTGTCGGACAGGCTGAACGACGGACGCGGGTGGTGGGTGAGGACGAACACCGGGGTGTGGAAGGGCGGCTCGTCCCCCCACCACCCCAGCCAGTCGTGGTCGACCCAGGGTCCGCGGCTCGGGGCGAACTTGTTGCGGCCCATGATCTCGGCACCGATGTTGTGGCTGAAGTCACGGGTGAAGTAGTCGTCCAGCCCGCGGCTGCCGCCGGCGTCGGTCCGGTTGGGCCAGCCGGCGGTGGCGCCCGCCCAGGCCATCAGCACCCGGGGATCGGCGTGACCGAACGGACGCTCCAGGGTCTGGTCGGCACCCGCTCCGTAGCCGTCGGCGGAGACGGTGAAGTTCTGAACCCGCAGCAGCTGGGTCATGTTCGCTCCTCGGTGAGTCGGTCCTCCGGGGTCAGCCGGTCGCTCCTCGGACGACATCCGCAGTATGACCCTGGCCGGGGACAGTGCTGCTCGGGCCGACCCGCGCCCGGCCGCCTACTCGCCGAAGACCGCGTCGTCACCGGACATGATCGCCAGCAGGCGACGGTGCGCCCGGGCTTCGACCGGCCTGTTGAGCCGCTCGCAGGTGCGGGCCATCAGCAACCGCGCGTACGGCTCGGTCGGGTCCTGCTCGAGCAGCACCACGCACTCGTCGTACGCCCTGGTCAGCCGGGCGGCGTGGAAGTGGCTCCGGGCCAGCAACAGCCGCGCGCTGACGTTGCCCGGGTCGTCCCCGAGGATCTCGGCCAGCAGCCGCGCCGCCCCGCGGTAGTCGCGTCCGGCGAAGCGCTCCTCCGCCATGGCCCACCGCAGCCCGTCCAGCTCGCTCATGACCCCTCCTTCACCCGTCCCAGCCGGAAACACGCCCCGGCCGAGGCCTATTCCGACGGCCGGCCGCGACGGGATCCGCCGGGGAGGTCCGCCAGACTGACCTCATGCAGCTCACCGACAGCGACGTCGTCCTGGTCACCGGCGGAGCCTCCGGGCTGGGGGCCGCCACGGTAGGGAGCGTGCTCGCCGCCGGCGCGCGGGTCGTCATCGTCGACCTGCCGGAGGCGGTCGCCGAGCTGGCGCCGCGCGACCGGGTGACCGCTCTCGGCGCGGACGTGCGCGACGAGGAGCAGGTGCAGGCGGCGGTCGACGCGGCCCAGGGCGCCGGTGTGCTCCGGGTGGTGGTCAACTGCGCCGGGGTGGCCACGCCGGGCCGGATCGTCGGCAAGCGGGGGACGCTGCCGTTGGCGGACTTCCGGCGGGTGATCGACATCAACCTGGTGGGCACCTTCAACGTGCTGCGGCTGGCCGCCACCGCCATGCTGGACAACGCGCCGGACGACGGCGACCGCGGGCTGGTCGTGATGACGGCGAGCGTGGCCGCGTACGACGGTCAGATCGGTCAGGCGGCGTACGCGGCCAGCAAGGGCGGGATCGCCGCCCTGACCATCGCGGCGGCCCGTGACCTGGCCGAGCGACGGATCCGGGTGATGACCATCGCCCCCGGGGTGATGGAGACGCCGATGATGGCGGGGCTGCCGGAGCAGGCCCGGACCACCCTCGAAGCGCTGGTGCCGCACCCGGCCCGGCTCGGTCGGCCGAGCGAGTACGCCTTGCTGGTCGACCAGCTGATCGCCAACCCGCTGCTGAACGGCGAGGTGATCCGCCTCGACGGGGCGCTCCGGATGCCTCCGCGCTGACGCCGCCCGGTCAGCGACGGATCAGCCGGACCAGGCTCCAGGACAGGGTGACTGCCCCGAGGGTGAGCAGGGCGGTGCGCAGCCCGTTGGCCTGGATCAGGCTGGTGATGGTGGCGGGGTCCTGCCCGATCCGGTCCAGCAGGTCGTGGCGGGGGATCGCCCACAGCACCGTGCCGAGCAGCGACCCGACCCCGCTGACCGCGACCACGGCGGCCGCCGCCCGGGGGACTCCCGCCGGCCGGGTCCAGGGGAACGCCGCGCAGGCCAGGAAGCCGACGAACCCGGGGATGATCACCACGCCCGGGATGGCGTCGTTGTAGGCCAGGTGGTAGCTCGGGAACTCCTCGGCGCTCACCGTGCGGTAGAGCGGGTAGGACACGCGTTGGGCCTGCCAGGCGATCCCGGTGGAGTAGGCGGTCAGGGCGGCCACGGCGGCCAGGTTCCACACCCGCCAGCCAGGCCTCGCGGTGCTGGTGGTCGACGGTGCGGAGCTGAGCTGGGTCATCGGGGGTCCTCTCGTGACAATATCGACTTGATCTATTCTCAATCGAATTGAGAGGTAGTCAAGTGAATTCGGACCGGCGGTCCTATCGCAGCGCCGCGCGGGCGCGGCAGGCCCGCGCCACCCGGGGCGAGATCCTGTCCTGTGCCGCGGACCTGTTCACCGAGCGGGGGTACGGCCGGACGAGCGTCGGCGACGTGGCCGCGCGGGCCGGCGTGACGGCCCAGACGGTCTACAACGCCGTCGGTTCCAAGGCGCAGCTGCTCAAGGCCGCCTACGACGTCACCCTGGCCGGCGACGACGAGCCGGTGCCGCTGGCCGAGCGACCGGAGGTCCGAGCCGCGTACGCCCTGGACGACGCCGCCGCGTTCCTGCACGCGTACGCCGTGCTCGGACGAGGCCTGCTGGAGCGGGTGGGCCCGTTGATGCTGCAGATCGCGGCGGGCGCCGCCGGCGGTGAGGCGGACCTCGTGGAGCACCAACGGATCACCGACGGCGAGCGGTTGGTCGGCACCGGGATGGTGGTCCGGCGGGTCGTCGAGCTGGGGAGCCTGCGGCCGGGCCTGGCTCCGGAGGAGGCCCGGGACCGGATCTGGACCCTCAACAGCGTGCAGGTGTGGGACCTGCTCACCCGGACGCGGGGCTGGAGCGGCGAGGCGTACGAGCGCTGGATCGGCACGGCGATGGCCGACGCCGTGCTGGAGCGGTCAGCCCCCTAGCGTCGGGCCGGCCGGAGCTGTCAGTCCCGCAGCGTCGGCTTGCTGGTCCGGGCGCGCAGGGCGGCGATGTCGAGATAGGCCGCGGCCGGTTCCTCGTCCTCGCTGGGTCCCTCGTCGCTGTCCTCCCACGGGTCGTACGGCTTCTCGTCGTCGCCGTCGGCGAAACCCATCGACGGGTCGTACGGGTTGGCCAGACCGGTCAGCGTCTCCTCGGTGCTGACCGCCACCGCCTCGTCGGGCAGCCGGTGGAGCACGGAGGAGATGTAGGACTGGGCGGCCTCGTTGGCGTCCACCTCCTGACCCGCGCGCTCGCTCAGGTACCAGCGGTGCTCCAGCACCTCGTGGTAGAGCTCGGCCGGCTCCAGCTTGCCGCGCATCTCCTGCGGCACCGAGTTGACCACGGGCTCGAAGCGCTCGGTCAGCCACTGGTGGGCGACGATCGCCTCGTCGGCGTTCTGCTGGTCGGTGCGGGCCCGGTAGTAGTCCAGGTCGTTGAGCAGCCGACGGGCCTGGTTCTCCTCGGTGTCCAGACCCGTGAGCCGCATCAGCCGGCGGGAGTGGTGACCTGCATCGACGACCTTCGGCTGGATCCGGATGGTCGAGCCGGCGAAGTCGGTGGTGATGTCGAGCTCGGCCACGTCGAAACCGAGGGCGTTCAGTCGCCGGACCCGCGACTCGATCCGGTGCATCTCGCTGCCGTCGAACTCCTCCACGCCGGTCAGCTCGCCCCACAGCTCGCGATAGCGGTTCTCGATCGCGTGGACCAGCTCGAGCGGGTCGAGGGAGGCGTCCAGCAGACCGCCCGCCTCGAGGTCGCAGAACTCGCCGAACAGGTTCGTGCGGGCGATGGTCAGGTCGTGCTCGCGCTGACCGTTGGTCAGCTCGTCGTGCAGCTCGCCGGTCTCGGCGTCCACCAGGTAGGCGGCATAGGAGCCGGCGTCGCGACGGAACAGCGTGTTGGACAGCGACACGTCGCCCCACAGGAAGCCGCTCAGGTGCAGCCGCGCCAGCAACACCACCATCGCGTCCAGCAGGCGGTTGACCGTGTCCTGACGGACACCGCGGGAGAACAGCGAGCGGTAGGGCAGGGAGAACTGCAGGTGCTTGGTGATCAGCGCCGGGTCGAGGGGTTCGCCATCGGCATCGAACCGGTTGAGGACCACGCCGTTCGCCTCCACCGAGGGGATGTCGATCCTCGTCAGATCCCGCAGCAGCCGGTACTCGTGCACCGCCAGGTGCTCCAGCACCTCCTTGACCGCGTACACCTCGGTGCCCACCCGGACGAACCGCACCACGTGGCGGGAGATGCCTCGTGGGAGGGCGACCAGCTTGTCGGCGGGCCACTCGGCGAGCGGAGTGTCCCAGGGCAGGGTGATGAGACGGGCGTCCGGCTGCGCTGACAAGAACCTCGGCACCCGGTCATCCTCGCACCGCCGCGGGGGCGGCGGCACCCGGTGTGGCAAGGATCCGGGCCGGTGTGAGCGGAGCCACGTCGGCCCGGGAACCCGAACGAGCCCCCCGCCGGGGCGGGGGGCTCGAACGTCGATCGGTGTGCGCGGGTGCGCCGGCGGTCAGGCCGACAGGCGAGCTCCGGTCTTGGGGGAGAACACGTGCACCCGGCTCGGGTCGATGCTCAGCCGCACGGCCGAACCGCGCTGCGGAGGCGTTCGCGACGAGATCCGCCCGGTGATCTGCTGGGCGGTGAGCCGCTCGTCCTCCGAGATGCCCGCGAGCGTCCCGTAGAGGTAGGCGTCCGCGCCGAGCTCCTCGACCACGGCGACGTCGATGCCGAGGCCGTCGCCGGAGTCGCTGAGGGAGAAGTTCTCCGGCCGGATCCCGACCACCAGGCTGCTCTCGTCACCGGCCTTGGTCAGCACGTCGCGGGGGACGGGCACTGTGTGGTCACCGACCTGCACGCCGCCGTCGATGACCTTGCCCTCGATCAGGTTCATGGCGGGCGAGCCGATGAAGCCGGCCACGAACAGGTTCCTGGGACGGTCGTAGAGGCTGAGCGGGGTGTCGCACTGCTGCAGGACGCCGTCCTTCATCACCGCGACCCGGTCGCCCATGGTCATGGCCTCGACCTGGTCG
>NZ_BAAAYX010000005.1:0-187063 GCF_039536605.1 Microlunatus aurantiacus | reverse complement strand
ATGACCATCAACCAGGCCCAAGCCGCCTGACCGAACCTGTCACCTACTCGTGCAGCAGACCCAAGTGGCGCAGCATCCGTTGGTGTTCGCGACCTTGACGGCTCCGTCGTTCGGGGCGGTTCATGCGGCGAAGAAGCCCGGTCAGCGCGGCACGCAGCGGTGCCGACCCCGTAGCGGCGACGGACGGAAACTGTGTCCGCACGGACGTCCGACCTGGTGCATGGCCGTCCATGATCATGATCAGGTTCTGGTCGGTCAGCCGCTGTGCCGTGAGTGCTACGACTACCTCGGGCATCTGGTGTGGCAGTGGTACGCACCCGAGCTGTGGCGGCGGTTCACCATTGCCCTGGGCCGCGCCTTGGCCCGACATCTCGGCGTGTCAGAGACTGCGTGTCGGCGGCTGGTGCGGGTGCAGTTTGCGAAGGTGGCCGAGTTCCAGCGACGTGGCGTCGTCCATTTCCACGCCCTGATCCGGCTCGACGGCCACCCCACCGACACAGACCCCTTCCCTCCCCCAGCCCGAAAGGTCTCGGATGCTGCGTTGGTCGAGCTGGTGCTGCAGGCAGCCGCCGAAGTCTCGTGCGAGGCGTCGCCGGTCGACGGCCACGATGTGGGGCGGGTGCTGAGCTTCGGCCGCCAAGTCGACGTCCGAGCCGTCCACAGTGACGCTGACCGGGAAGCCGTGACCGGGGTCGAGCTGCATCCCGAAACGGTCGCGGCGTATGTGGCGAAGTACGCGACAAAGGCCGCTGCTGATCTCGCTGACGGGCACCACCGGAACCCGCACCTGGCCCGACTCAAGCGATTCGTCTCGAAGACGGCGCTGCGGTCCGGTTGCGCCGGACTCACCGGGCTGGACGGCCCGTACAAGGGGTGGGGTCGGTGGGCCGACATGCTGGGCTTCCGGGGTCACTTCGCCTCCAAGTCGCGCCGGTACTCAACCACGTTGGGCCGGCTGCGGCAGGCACGCCGAGACCACGTCCGCGCCCGCCTCAACAAGCTGCACGGCGGGGAGCCGGTTCGGGTCGGTGACGACGCCGACTTGGCCGAGCTGGAAGCGGATTCGACGCTGGTGGTGGGGTCGTGGCGGTTCGCTGGGATCGGCTGGCTCACGGCCGGTGACGCTGCGTTGGCGGCTGCCTCTGCTGCACGGGCCAGGGATGACTGACGGTGCTTGCAGTGTGATGTGCGTTGGCAGCCCACAACTCGGCCTCCCCGATGACTAGCCGCACGTGGTCGGAGGTCCGGTTGTCAAGGGTGAGCGCAGCGAATCCGGAGGACACGTAGTGCCCTTGATGACTGGTCCGGAGACCAGATCATCCGAAGTCGGGGAGGCCGAGAACCCAATCAGGCAGGGAAGGTAGTTGATCATGGAGAAGGTGCGCGCGGTGTCGGAGATCTCTGATCGTTTGTGGACGGTGCAGGAGGTGAGTGAGTACCTGGGCGTCTCGGTGGCGACGCTTTATGGGTGGCGCAGTGCCGGTGTCGGTGGTCCTCCGTGCCGCCGCGTCGGGGCGAGGTTGCGCTACCGGCCGCAGGATGTGCGGGACTGGGTGGCGTCGCTGTCGACCGAGGTTTGGTCGTGAGGGTCCTGGGCCTGGGTGAGTGCGGCCAGGTTTCCGTCGTCCGGGAGGGCGGTAGGCATGTGGCCTCTGTCCGCTATCGGGACTTCAGCGGTCGGATGCGCAGAGTGAAGCGGGCTGGGCGGTCGAAGGCTGAGGCGTCTCGCCTGGTGCTCCAAGCGGCGACGGACGCTCTGGGCCGCGGCAGTAGTGATCAGTTCACGATGCGGTCGACGTTCTCGGAGGCTACGGCGGCGTGGTTGGTCGTGTTCGAGGGTCAGGTCCAGCGCGGGACCAGGTCGCCGTCGACGCTGGATGAATATCGGCATGTGATCAAGAGGGTCGTCGATCCTGGTGTGGGGGCGCTGCGGCTGGGCGAGATCAGCACCCCGCGCCTTGATCGTTTCGTCCAGGGGGTGTTGGTGGAGCGCGGCTATGCCACGGCGAAGCTGACGCGGACGGTGCTGTCAGGGGTCTGCGGCTGGCTGGTCCGCCAGGGTGCGCTTGGGGTGAACCCTGTGCGAGAGCTGACACCGTTGGAGCAGGACCGTGATCGGCGGGCGCGTGCGCTGTCGGCACTGGAGGTTCGGCGGTGGCTGGCGTTGCTCGACGGTGACGAGGTGGCTCGTCGGCACGATCTACCTGAGTTGGCGCGGTTCATGCTCGCGACGGGGCTGCGGCTGGGTGAGGCGTTGGGGGTGACGTGGGCCGATCTTGACCTGACGACCGGGAGCCTGGTGGTGCAGCGGACGATCATCCGGGCGCAGGGCCAGGGGCTGATCGCGAAGCGGGTGAAGTCGCGTGCCTCTGAGCGAGCGCTGATGCTCCCACCGTGGAGTGTCGAGCTGCTGCGGGCCAGGCGGGTCCGGACGGGCGGCTTCGAGGGCCCGGTGTTCCCGGACGCTAAAGGTGGTTGGCGTGACCGGAGCAACGTCGGGAAGGTGTTCCGGGCAGTGCGGGAAGGGTCGGACTTCGACTGGGTGAAGACTCACACGTTCCGGAAGACCGTGGCGACGCTGCTGGATGAGAGCGGAGCGAGCGCGCGGATGATCGCGGACCAGCTGGGCCACTCGCGGGTGTCGATGACGCAGGACGTCTACCTGGGTCGTCGGGCGGGGAACGCCGGCAACCTGGCCGCGCTGGAGGCGTCGAACCCTGATGCGTCCCCGGTGGGCGGGGAGGACCATTTGTCCCCGTATGTGTCCCCTGGGCCGGTTGCTCCGGCTGCCAAGTCCATCGAATTGCCGTCCGACTAGGTGCTTTGGTGGGCCCCGTGGGACTCGAACCCACAACCCGCGGATTAAAAGTCCGCTGCTCTGCCAATTGAGCTAGAGGCCCCGCACGTCCTGGCGCGCGAACGGCCCATTCAACCGCACCGTCCGGGCTGTTGCGACCCGGATCCGGCCGCAGGGATGGCCTATCCCTCATCCACTGGTGCCTAGGGGCTGCTTCGTACGCGATGAAGCAACCACAGCTCACCTCTCGACGAGCCGGCCCGGGCTCAATCCGGCGGCAGCGTCCCCGCCGCCCGCAGGGCTCGGGGGCCGAGTCCGGTCACCGTACGGCACGCCTTGTTGAAGGCCTGGAGGTCGGGGATGCCGACAGCGGCCGCGATCGCGGAGATCGACATCGTGCTGTGCACCAGCAGCTGGCGGGCGTGCTCGATCCGGCGCCGGCGGAGGTAGCCGACGACGGTCAGTCCAGGCCCGGCGGTGAACAGGCGGGTCAGGTGGTTGTGCGAGACCCCGACGGCGGCGGCGATGTCCGGCACGGTGAGCGGCTCGGACAGGTGGCGCTCGATGTGGGCCAGGGCGCGGGTCAGGTGCTCCTGGCCGGGGCTCAGGCGCCGGGACTCCCGGCCCCGGTCCCGCCCCAGCGCCGCCAGCCGCAGGAGGGCGAGCCAGACGTCGGCCCGGGTGCGCTCGGGGTGGGTGGCGGCCGAGTCCACCGCGGACTCCATCAGGTCGGTGATCACCCCCAGCTCCGGTCCGGGGGACATCACCAGGCGCAGCGGCCAGCTGCCTCCCGCCCCCGCTGATCCGGCCCGCAGGTGCGCGTACAGGTGCGTCGACGGTCCCCGGTAGCGGTAGCGGATCACCGAGGCCGGCGGCACCAGGGAGACACTGCCGGGGGTGAGGGCGTAGCCGATGCCGTCGACCTCGAGCTCGGCGGTGTAGGCGTACAGGTGCAGGGACCACAGGTCGGGCAGCTGGAACTCGTCGACCAGCCGGTTGACGCCGTGGGTCGCCCGCCCCTGGGAGACCACCGCCGGCGGGTCGGACAGGTCGAGAGTCACCGACGGGATCTCCCGCTCCTGCCGAATTCTCACCAGCAGAGGCCTACCACAGACCAGTACAACAAGCCCTCCCTGGGCCTACGGTGAACGGGCCAGAGTGAGAACCAACCAGTCCCGGAGGACCCCCCGATGACCACCTTGGTCGATCGCAAGCACCGCCTGACGTCGGTGGAGATGGCCCACTTCGTCTCCCACGGGAGCTTCGCCCTCAGTGCGGTGGTGCCCGAGAGCATGAACGAGCGGGCCATCGCCGTGCTCGACGCCGGCATTCCCGGCCACCCCTACGGCACGCCGCTGGACACCGTCTTCCCGACCGGCAGCTTCGTCCGCGAGCTGCTCGACCTGCCGGCGATCGCCGGCGCGGTCCAGAGCCTGGTCGGACCGAACCCGGTGATCGACCACCACGCGGTGCACGTCCGCCCACCGCACGGCGGCGAGGCCCAGAACATGCACGGCGACGCCATCCTGGACACCCGGACCGAGGCGTTCGACATGCAGCTCATGTACTACCCGAAGGCCGTCACCCTGGAGCAGGGCGGCACCCTGTCGGTCCCCGGCACCCACCTGCGCCGGATCAACCAGACCGGCATCGGCCGCTACCAGAACCTGGCCGGCCAGACCCGGCTCACCTGCGAGGCCGGCACGGTCGTCTTCCTGCACCACGGCATCTGGCACGGTGGCCGGCGCAACGACTCCGACCTGCCCCGCTACATGTTCAAGATCAGGTTCAACCCGACGGTCCGCCAGCTGCGGCTGTGGAACACCGACGACATCGACGACCCGGGTGTCCGCCAGGAGCTGACCGCCGGTTTCGGCTGGACCAACGCCAACGAGGGGCGGCTCGAGCTGGTCAACCGGGCCAGGCTGTGGCGCTACCTGACCGGCGACCAGCTGTTCGACATCGACTACTACCTCACCCGCGAGACGATCCAGCCCCAGCACATCGCGCCCGGTGCCACCGACGTCCGGCTCGGTTCCAGCCGCTCCGCCGACGGCTGGGGCCTGTGAGCCTCGCCCGCGTCCCCGCTCCCGCCCGCTCGTTGAAGGAAGGCCCCGCATGACCGCCAGCACGCTCTCCTCCTTGTCCGTCGAGGAATCCTTCGCCGTCCCCTCGGCGACCCCCCACCTGCGCCAGCAGCTCCTCGTCCTCTACCTCGGCACGTCCGCGCTCGACTCCGACGTGATCGGCTGGACCCGCTACGACGGCACGGGGCGCTCCCGGCCGACCATGGGTGACAGCGACGAGGCCCCGTACGCCACCGGGCTGGACGCCCTGCTCGACGGCTGGCGGTTGCTGCAGATGTCCCAGCTGCTGGGCCACGAGCACGGTCACGAGTACACGACCGGCTACCTGCCGTACGAGTTCCTGTTCGAGCGGCTGGTCGACATCACCGCCTGACCGCACGATCAGGAGGCGGACCGAGCCTCCCGCCACTCGCGGACGACCCGTTCCACGTCGACATCCGGGATGACGATGCGGGGCCCGTCGATGCCGCGACGGCGGGAGGTCAGGATGCGGTGGTGGAGATCCTGGGCGATCTCGCGCACCTGGGCCTCGCTCGTGCAGTCGGCGACCAGCTCGCCGATCTCGGCGACCTCCTTGCGCAGGAGCAGGGAGCCCGGCAGGGGCGGTCGGAGGTTCTCGCGCTCGAGCAGGCCCTTAACCCACCAGTTCTCGTCGGGTCGCCCACCGAGCCCCTTCAGGGGCTCGCCGGAGCCGCGCAGGTTGTCGAATTCCCCGCGCTCCTGCGCCTCACGGATCTGTCGGTCGACCCAGGACTCGTATCCGGTCATGTCGCCCCCTCCGATGGTGCGGGTGGTCTCGTCCGCCGGGTTCGTGTCGACCAGGCTACCCAGCCGGTTGTGGCAGGCTGGCCGCCGTGGAGGGGTGGCAGCTGGGACTGGTCGCGGTCGTCGTGGTCGGGTTGGCGGTCATCGTCCTCGGGGCGGTCCGGGACCGGCGGATCACCGAGCGCCGACGCCGGGAGATCCTGGCCCCACCCGAGCGGACCATCCCCCGGTTCTCCCCCGACGCGGCCACGCCGCGCTACCTCTCGGAGCTCCAGGCCCGCCGGCCGCCGGTCGACGCCGAGCCGACCGACCTGTCCACGGCCGAGCGGGACGAGCTGCAGACGGCGCTGACCGGGCCTGACGTCACGACGATCGACAGCGGGTACGCCAGCGCCGACCTGGTCACCGACCCCACCACCGGCTGGTCGGTGCTGCGGCAGCCGAACGTGCTGGTGGCCGAGGCGGCCGTCACCACCATCCGCGAGCTGCTGGGTGTGCTCGAGCGGCAGATCCCGACCGGGCGGGGACTGGTGGTGGTCGCGCCCGCCATCGCCGACGAGCTCCTCGCCACCTTCGCGGTCAACCACCTCCAGCGGGTGATCACCATCCTGCCGGTGGTGGTCACCGCCGAGGCTGACCGCGAGCGGATCGCCGACGCCACCGGCAGCCAGCCCGCGAGCCACGCGGACCTTCAGTCCGGCTACGTCCCGCCCGGGCTGCTCGGCACCTGCGCGACGTGGGTCTCCAGCGCCCGGGAGAGCCACGTGGTCCGATGAGCGGCCCCGCTCCGACGAGCCGTCGGGGGAGCCGGTGGGCGTACGTCGCCGCGATCTGCCCGGTGATCTTCGGCACCACCTACCTGCTGACCACCCAGTTCCTGCCCACGGGCCGGCCGCTGCTGGCCGCCCTGATGCGGTCACTGCCGACCGGCCTCGTGCTGGTGCTGGCCACCCGCGCCTGGCCGCCGCGGGGCTGGTGGGGACGCTTCGTGCTGCTCTCGGTGATGTACTGCTCGGCGTTCTTCCCGCTGCTGTTCATCGCCGCCTACCTGCTCCCCGGCGGGGTCGCCTCGGTGATCAACTCGATCACGCCGTTGATCGTGGTCGTCCTCTCGGTTCCCTTGCTGCAGAGCAACATCCGGACCGTCGACCTGGTCGCCGGGGGTCTCGGCATCCTCGGCGTCGGGCTGCTGGTGCTGCGTTCGACGGCCCGGCTGGACGGCTGGGGCATCCTGGCCATGACCACCTGCGTGATCATGATGGGCTTCTCCACCGTGCTCACCAAGCGCTGGGGCCACCCGCCGGGCTTCAGCGCCGCCGGGTTCACCGGGTGGACCTTCCTGCTCGGCGGGGTGACGCTGCTGCCGTTCACGCTGGTGATCGAGGGACTCCCCGACACGTTGACCGCCCGCAACGTCGGCGGCCTGGTCTACCTCGTGCTGTTCAGCGGCGTGATCGCCTACAGCCTGTGGTTCTGGGGGCTGCAGCGTCTCCCGGCCAGCGCGGTCAGCTTCCTCAGCCTGCTCAACCCCGTCGTGGCCGCCGTGCTCGGCTGGGTGGTGCTGGACCAGGTGCTGAACGGCTGGCAGATCGCCGGGGCGGTGCTGGTGCTGGTGTCGGTACTGCTCGGTCAGAACCTCGCGCTCCGGCGTCCTCGCCTACCATCACCGACGTGACCGACGCCGTACCGCCCGACGACCGCCGCTGGCCCCGGTCGGTCTACGGCGTCGGCTCCGAGCCCGACCCCCGCTTCTCGCTGGCCAACGAGCGCACCTTCCTGGCGTGGATCCGCACGTCGCTGGGCTTCCTGGCCGGTGGCGCCGGCATCGCCGCGGTGACCACGATCGTGGGTCGGTTGAGCACCGAGCTCAAGCTCGCCTCACTGCTGCTGCTGCTCTGTGGTCTGGTCTGCGCCACCGGGGCGTACGTGCGCTGGTTCCGCAACGAGCGGGCGATGCGGACGGGTGAGCCGCTGCCCTCCTCGCCGGCCATGCCCCTGCTCACGGGGGTGCTGGCTGCGGTCGCGCTGCTGGCGATCATCGTTGTCGGACTGCGGTAACCCATGGCCCTGGAGCCGACCCTGCCCGCCGAGCGGACCCGGCTCGCCTGGCAGCGCACCGTGCTGTCGGCGGTGGTCTGCCTGCTCGCCGTGCTGCGGCTGCTCGCCGAGGTGTCTCTCGGCCTGGTCGCCGCCATCGGTGTGGCCGTCCTGCTGGCCGCGACCCTGGTGGTCTCGACCGCCATCCGCCGGTCGGTGCGCCGGCGGGAGCTGACCACCGACACCGGCGTCGGACGCAACGCGGCCATGCTCACCGGGATCGTCGCCGTGGCCTGTCTCGGGTCGATCGCGTACGTGCTGCTGACGTGATGGGCCCACGTTCTGGAGCACGAGCACGAACAGTCGCGGTCAGCGGCACAAAACCCGAGGGTGGGGCTTGGGGTCAGGCGTAGCCCAGCGCGTGCAGGCGCGCGTCGTCGATGCCGAAGTGGTGGGCGATCTCGTGCACCACGGTGATGTGCACCTCCTCGATGACGTCCTCGACGGTGTCGCAGATCGCCAGCGTCGGCTGCCGGTAGATCGAGATCCGGTCCGGCAGCACCGCGCTGTAGAACTCACCCCGCTCGGTCAGCGGGATGCCTTCGTAGAGCCCGAGCAGGTCCGGCTGGTCGGGGGGCGGGAAGTCCTCGACCACGATGACGCAGTTCTCGATCATGGCGGCCAGCTCGACCGGGACCGTGTCGAGGGCCTCGGACACCACCTCGTCGAACGCGTCGGGCTCCATCGTGATCACCGTCCCGATGCTAGTGGCGCCGTCGCACGAGCTCGGAAACTGAGAATAACAACTGTGTAGTTTTCGGCAAGCGCACGGCGTGTCGCATTGCCAACCTGAGGAAATCTCCACTCACGTCTTGCCGTTACGGGTGTGACGCACTTAGAGTCCTGCGTTATCTGGGGTTGCTGTTACTTCCGTGATCAGACGTGCGGGAGGGATTGCGGCCTGACCTGACGAACCTGACCGGAGAGACGGAGACCACGTTGAGCGCGACCAGAAGGAGCCTCGTCGCCGCCTCCGCGCTCGCTCTGACGGTCCTGCTGACCGGCGTCGCCGGAACCGCGACAGCCGACACGTCGATGACCGCCACCACAGCGGTCAACGTCCGGTCGGCCGCCAGCACCAGCAGCACGATCGTCGGTGGGCTCTACCGGGGCCAGACCGTCACCGCCGTCAGCGCCGCGGGCAGCTGGACCAAGATCAGGTTCGGGACCCGGCTGGCGTACGTGTCCAGCCAGTACCTCAAGGGCGGTGCCACCGCGCCCGTCGGCGGCGCCACCGGCACCCGGGTGACCACCACCCAGGTCAACCTCCGCAAGGGCCCCGGGCTCTCGTACGGCAAGCTCTCGGTCGTCCCGGACAACGCGACGGTCACGCTGACCGGCAAGGTCGCCCGTGGCTACACCGAGGTCGTCTACGGGAGGTCGACCGGCTGGGTGGCCAGCCAGTACCTGAGCCGGCCGAGCACGCTCCCGGCCATCACCGGCACCCGGGTGACCACCGCCGACCTGCTGGTCCGGACGACCTCGGGCGCGGACTACAAGGTCGTCGGCGAGATCGCCAAGGGCAGGACCGTCTCCATCACCGGCGCCACGCAGAACGGCCGGGCCCAGATCATCTACGGCAACGCCATCCGCTGGGTGACGGCCAAGTACCTCAGCACCCCGACCACCGGCGGCCCGGTGGCGCCCGGTCTGCCGAAGATCACCGGCATCCGGTTCGCGACCACGACCTTGATCATCCGCTCGACCCCGGACGCCGACTTCGCCTCGATCACCGAGGTCGGCACCGGCACCCAGCTGAGCATCACCGGACTGGTCAAGAACGGCCGGATGCAGATCGTCTACGACAACGCGGCCCGGTGGGTCACCGCGCAGTACCTGTCGACCACCAAGCCCGCGATCCCGGCGTACCCGGTGGAGAAGGGCCTGAAGCCGAACGCGATCAAGGTCCACCGAGCCGTCCGCGCCACCTTCCCCCAGATCACCTCGATCGGCGGCGTCCGCAGGGACCCGATCCCCGACCACCCGTCCGGCCGCGCCCTGGATCTGATGATCCCGAACTACAGGTCGGCGTCTGGCAAGGCGCTGGGCCAGCAGGTGGCCCTGTGGGCCAAGGCGAACGCCAACAGCCTCGGCATCGAGTACGTGATCTGGAACCAGCGCATCTGGAACATCAAGCGCGACAAGGAAGGGTGGCGCTACATGGCCGACCGCGGTGGGGACTCCGCCAACCACAAGAACCACGTGCACATCACCGTGTTCGGCTGACGCACCGCCGCACACCCCCAGACGTGGGGTCGGTTCTCCCCCGGGAACCGACCCCACGAACGTTCTTCCGGTCCGCGAGGGCGGACTGACCGCCCGAGGTTCGGTAGAGTCGGCTCGGTTCCACAGGTCCCCATCGTCTAGCGGCCTAGGACACCGCCCTTTCAAGGCGGCAGCGCGGGTTCGAATCCCGTTGGGGATGCTTCACCCACCCGGTCCCGCACGCGGGTGGACCGACCGACGTCGATCAAGGTTGCGCTGAATACAGCCGATCTTTTACCGTTTCTCGGGTGATCGCCTCCTCCTCCACGGACGCCCTGTCCCGGTTCGGCCACGCCCTGTCCGATCCGACCCGGACCACCGTGCTCCTCGCCTTGCGCGAGGGACCCTCCTACCCGGCCGAGCTCGCCGACGGCGCCGGGGTGTCGCGGCAGGTCATGTCCAACCACCTGGCGTGTCTGCGGGGCTGTGGTCTGGTGGTCGCCGTCCCCGAGGGTCGCCGGACCCGCTACGAGCTCGTGGATGCCCGCCTCGGGCACGCCCTGCAGGACCTGCTCACCCTCGTCCTGGTGGTCGATCCCACGTGCGCCGGCGGGGCGGACACGGGGCAGGCCGAGCTGCAGGTGACCCGGTGACCACCCTCGCGCTCGGTCCGTCGACCGCCCGCCGGGCGCTGCTCGCCCGCCGGATCCGGTGGTTCGTGGCTCTCACCCTCACCTACAACGTGATCGAGGCCGCCGTGGCCCTGACCGCCGGCGCCCGCGCCTCCTCCTCGGCCCTGATCGGCTTCGGACTCGACTCGGTGGTGGAGGTGTCCTCCGCCGCCGCCGTGGCCTGGCAGTTCGCCGGCCGCGACCCCGAGGCTCGCGAGGAGATCACCCTCAAGATCATCGCCTGCTCGTTCTTCGGTCTCGCCGTCTTCGTGACGGTCGACGCGGTCCGGGCCCTCCTCGGCGGCCGGGCGGCTGAGGAGTCCACCGTGGGGATCCTGTTGGCGGCGGTCAGCCTGGCGGTGATGCCGGTGCTGTCCTGGGCCCAGCGGCGGGCCGGTCGTGAGCTCGGTTCCGCGTCCGCGGTCGCCGACTCGAAGCAGACCCTGATCTGCACCTACCTGTCCGCCGTCCTGCTCGTCGGACTCGCTCTCCACTGGCTGTGGGGCTGGACCTGGGCCGACCCGATCGCCGCCCTGGTCATCGCGGGGATCGCCGTCAAGGAAGGGGTCAGCGCCTGGCGGGGCGATGCCTGTTGCGTCCCCATCACCACCACGACCTCCCGCGGCGGGGCCACCGCAGCGCCGCCCGCCCGTCGAGCAGGCGGCCGCGGCTGCGGCGACAGCTGCTGCCAGGCGAGCGACGAGCGTCGCCCCTGAGGTCTCCGACGGGGCCGTCCCGCCCGTCGAGAGGCCACAGTTCCCGCCTGAGCGACGATTCGAACCATCCTGCATCCTGCGCTATAGTTTCGCGGGCGCTCCGGTGAGGAGTGCACACCAGGCCCCGTAGCGCAGTTGGTTAGCGCGCCGCCCTGTCACGGCGGAGGTCGCGGGTTCGAGTCCCGTCGGGGTCGCGGAAGCGGTGATCGCATGTGTGGTCACCGCTTTGGCGTCCGAACCGTACGCAGCCGCGTGCGGTCGGTCGAGGCCAGGTAGCTCAGCTGGTAGCAGCGTTCGCCTGAAAAGTGAAAGGTCGCCGGTTCGACCCCGGCCCTGGCCACCCTCACGATCCCCCGGCACGGTCCTCTCGGACCTCCCGTGACCCCGGCCGACGCCACCGCCCAGCGCCCCCTCCCGGCGGTGCGCACAGCCCCGCCCAACATGGTCATTCGGTCGACACGCCGACAACGGATGCTGTGCAACCGATCACCCGGTGGCCGTGGAAGAGAGCACATCCCATCCACTCCACAGGAGGAGACCCACAATGCGACGACGCATTCTGGCGATCGGCGCCACCGCCGCGCTAGCCATGTCCGGGTTCGCGCTGCCCGCCCACGCCGCCGACCAGGCGCAGCTGTCCGTGCTGCACGCCGTGCCAGGTCTGACCGTCGACGTCTACGTCAACGGCGAGCGCACCTTGAACAACTTCAAGCCCGGCACCCTCGCCGGACCGCTCGACCTCGACGCCGGCACCTACACGGTGGCGATCACCGCGGCCGACGCGAAGAACGACGACGACCCGGCCATCGGCCCGGTCGACCTGAAGCTGGAGAGCGGCAAGAACTACACCGCCGTGGCTCACCTCAAGGAGAACGGTGACCCGACGGCCACCCTGTTCACCAACGACACCTCCAAGACCGACGCCGGCCAGGGCCGGCTGACCGTCCGGCACGTGGCGGCGGCTCCGGCGGTCGACATCCTCGCCGGCGGCGATCCCGTCGTCGAGGGTCTGGAGAACCCGGACGAAGCCAGCCTCGACCTGGACGCCGGGACCGTCGAGGCGGCGGTCGCCGCGGCCGGGACCACCGACCCGGTGATCGGCCCGGCCGATGTCGCAGTCGAGGACGGCGTCCTGACCATCGCGTACGCGTGGGGCTCGCTCGAGGACGACAACCTCAAGCTCGCCACCCAGACCATCACCGGACTGCACTCCGGTCCGGGTGGGGTGCACGCCGGCGAGGCCGGTCTGGCCGCCTCCGGCGCGTTGCCCGGTGTCCTGGCGGCTCTGGTCCTCGGACTGGGTGCTGCGCTGCTGGTGCGGCGCTCGGCCCGTCCCGTGGCCAGCCGGACCAAGTGATCAGGGACCTGCTCGCACGATGAACCACCTCGACGCCAGCCGGACCGGTCGCCCCTCGGGGGCGGCCGGGCCGCTGGTGTCCCTGCTCGTGGGACTGCTGGCCGTCGTCGGTCTGGGGTGCGCCGCTGTCGGCGTCGCACCCTCGTCGGCGGCCGGCGCGTCCGCCCCGGCCGGCAGCTCCGTCGCGTCGCAGGACTCTGCGTCGCTCGGCGGTACGGACGTCGGCCGCTCGGCTCGCCTGGAGTCGCTCCAGCTCCGCCAGCCGGCCGCCGCACCGACCTCCCCCCGGCCCGCTCCCCCGGCCACCGTCGAACCGGAGCCCGAGCCCCTGCCCGACATCCCCGTCGTGGACGCCGCCCCCCGGCCTCCGCGCAGCACCAGGGCGGCGCAACCCGTCCGGGTCCAGGTCCCCGACGTCGAGATCGACGTCCAGGTCCGCCCCACCGGTGTCGCGAAGGACGGCAGCATGGAGCTGCCCGAGACCGTGCGACGAGCCGGCTGGTACGAGTTCGGCGCCACCCCGCGCGACGACGCCGGCAGCACCGTCATCGCCGCCCACGTCGACACGACGTCCGAGGGTCTCGGACCCTTCTCCCGGTTGGCCACCATCCGTCGCGGCGAACGTGTCGTGGTCACCGACCGGTCCGGCCGGGAGCACACCTACCGGGTCGTCTCCCGCCGCCTGGTCGTGGCGACGAAGCTGCCGGTGGACGACCTGTTCGACCGCGACGGCCGTCCCCGGCTGGTGCTTCTCACCTGCGGTGGCGCGTACGATGCCCGCAACGGATACCGCGACAACGTCGTGGTGCTGGCGGAGCCGGACCGATGACGGCGGCGTATCAGGGAGGGGGCATCGCTGTGGCAACGCGACCCGACGATCCCGTCGACCTCGCGCAGCGGTTCTCCGACGGTGACGAGCTGGCCCTGGAGGAGCTCTACCGGCGGTACTCCCCGCTCGTCTACACCGTGGCCCTCCGTTCACTGGGCGACGTGACCGAAGCCGAGGACGTGCTGCAGCAGGTGTTCATCGCCGCCTGGAAGGGACGGGAGCGCTACCAGCCGGAGCGGGCCAAGCTGCCGACCTGGCTGATGGGCATCGCCCGCAACAAGATCGTCGACGCGCACGCCTCCCGGGGTCGCCAGCGTCGCATCCAGAACGAGGTGGCCAGCAACACCGTCACCACCGACAGCCTGCCCGTGGACGTGGCCCAGCAGCTGGTGATCGCTGAGGAGATCGCGAAGCTCGACAAGGTGCCGCAACAGGTGCTGCGGCTGGCGTTCTTCGAGGACCTCACCCACACCCAGATCGCGGAGCGTCTCCAGCTGCCACCGGGCACGGTGAAGAGCCACATACGTCGGAGCTTGATCAAGATGAGGAACCGGATGGAGGTGATACCGGATGCATACGAATCCTGAGGTGCTGGCGCTGGTCGCCCTCGGCGAGCGCGACGCGGCCTCGGCCGAAGAGCTGGACCACATCGCCCGGTGCGCCGCGTGCGGTCAGGAGGTGACCGACCTCGGTCACCTGTCGCAGGTCGGTCGCACCATCTCCGACCACTTCACCCTGGAGACGCCCAGTCCGGAGGTGTGGGACCGGATCCGGGCTCAGCTGGGGTTCGACGCGGACTTCTCCTCCGACCTGCTGCCGCCGACCGAGGCGTCGGCCCTGCCGCCGCTGACCCTGGTCCGGACCACCGACCCCGAGCCGACGTCAGGGCCGGAACGACAGGACCTAGCGGAACAGCCACGGCCCGCACGGCGTCGGGTGCTGAGTCTGGCCCTGGCCGCCGTCCTGGCCCTGCTCGCCGGCGTCGGCGGCACCCTCGCCTGGCAGCAGCTCCGCCCGGGAGCCGAGACGGTGATCTCCGCAGTTCCGCTGAACGCGCTGCCCGCGTGGTCGGGGGCCGGCGGTGAGGCCACCCTCGAGCAGGACGCCGACGGCCGCCGCTGGCTCGTGGTGAAGATCACCACCGGTCGGCCCGTCGACGGCGTCCAGCAGGTCTGGCTGATGAACCGGGACGCCTCGGCGATGACCCCGGTGGGTCTGATGGCCCGCGACGACGAGCGGTTCCCCGTGCCGAACGGGATCGACGTCTCCCGCTACCCCGTGGTCGACGTCTCCGACGAGGAGCCGGGCGGCGCCCCCACCCACTCGGGCAACTCCATCGTGCGCGGCACCCTCGCGGTCTGACGGGTCGGTGCCGGACCGCTTCACCAAGTCCCGTCCGGCGGCCCCCGACGCCTACCTGGTCGAGGCCGCCGGTCTGCGCTGGCTCGCCGCCGCCGGGCCGGGGTCGGCGTCCGTGGTCGAGGTGCTCGAGGTGACTCCGGATCAGCTGGTGCTGCCCCGGCTCGTTCCGGCCCGCCCCACCCGACGCGCCGCCGCCGAGTTCGGCACGGCTCTGGCCACGACGCACGCCGCGGGAGCGCCCGCGTACGGTGCCCCGCCGGACGGTTGGACCGGCGACGGCTACATCGGTACCCAACCGCTGTCGTTGCGCCCGACCGACCGCTGGGGCACGTTCTACGCCGAGCAACGACTGCTCCCGTACGCCGACGCCGCCACCAGGATCGGGAACCTCAGCCCGCGCGGGCGTCGCCTGGTCGAGCGGGTGGCGGACCGCCTCCGTGCCGGCGAGCTCGACGACGACCGCCCGCCCGCCCGGATCCACGGTGACCTGTGGGCCGGCAACGTGATCTTCACCGCTACCGGGGTGACGCTGATCGACCCCGCGGCGCACGGGGGTCACGGCCTGACCGACCTGGCCATGCTGCACCTGTTCGGCGCCCCCGAGCTGGGCACGATCAGCGCCGCGTACGCCGGGGCCGCCGGAGTCGGACCCGGCTGGCAGGGGCTGATCGGACTGCACCAGCTCCACCCGCTGCTGGTGCACGCCGTCACCCACGGCGCCGGCTACGGGGCCGAGGCGGAGGCGGTGGCCGGCCGCTACGCCTGAGGCGACCTGACCGGATCGGGGCCGACCGGTCGCCACCACACGGCGACGTCCGGCTCCAGCTGCCAGGCCGACAGCGGCTCGCTGGCCAGCAGCACCTCCGCCTCGTCGGGCAGGGGCACGGCAGCGGCGCCCAGGTTCACGGTGACCCGGATCCCGGCCGAGGCGAAGTCCAGCACGGCGCTCTGGGGCTCGCTGCACCACCGGAGCACGCCCGTGGCCAGCCCGAGGCTGCGCCGGAACGCCAGCGCACCCACGTAGAGACGCAGGGTCGAGCCGGACTCCTCCTCCTGCCGGTTGCGGGCCAGGGCGTCGAACTCCTCGGGCTGCGGCAGCCAGGGCACCCCGTCGGTGAAGCCCAGGCCGTCGACCCCGGCCAGCCACGGCAGCGGCACCCGGCAGCCGTCGCGACCGCGCTCGGTGTGCCCGGACCGCTCCCAGTTCGGGTCCTGACGCGCGTCGTCGGGCATCGTGGTGTGCTCCGGGAGACCCAGCTCCTCCCCCTGGTACAGGTAGGCCGAGCCTGGCAGCGCCAGCATCAGCAGGACCGCCGCCCGCGCCCGCCGGAGCCCGAGGACGGGATCGGGCTGCGGGTCGTCCACGCCGACGCCCATCCGCGGCTGCGCGTCGGCCGGGTAGCCGAAGCGGCTGGCGTGCCGGACCACGTCGTGGTTGGACAGCACCCAGGTCGACGGGGCGCCGACACTGCCGTACGCGGCCAGGGACTCCTCGATCACCCGGCGCAGCGCGACCGGCTCCCACGGGGTCTGCAGGTACGGGAAGTTGAAGGTCTGGTGCAGCTCGTCGGGTCGGACGTAGCGGATCGCGCGGTCCACGGCGACGTTGGCCTCGCCGCACAGGATCCGTGGCCGGCCCGGGTCGGCGGCCGTGTAGCCGTCCAGGATCGCCCGCCAGGAGCGGTAGATGTCGTGCACCGCCTCCTGGTCCCAGTAGGGCGCGTCGCGTTTCGCCAGCAGACCCAGCGGGCTGCCTGCGTACGGCGGGTAGCGCGGGTCCTTGACCAGGCCGTGGGCGACGTCGACCCGGAACCCGTCGACGCCACGGTCCAACCAGAACCGCAGGATCTGCTCGAACTCGGCGCGGACGCCGGCGTCGGACCAGTTCAGGTCGGGTTGGGCCGGGTCGTAGAGGTGCAGGTAGAACTGGCCGTCCGGCAGCCGGGTCCAGGCCGGCCCACCGAAGACCGACTGCCAGTCCGGAGGGTCGTCGGTGACGTGGTAGCGCGCGCGGGCGGCCGAGCCCGGGCCGTCGCGCAGGGCGGCCCGGAACCACTGGTGCTGGTCGGAGGTGTGGTTGGGCACCAGGTCGACGATCACCTTCAGGCCCAGGTCATGGGCGCGGGCCAGCAGCGCGTCCAGGTCGTCGAGCGAGCCGAAGACGGGGTCGACGTCGCAGTAGTCGCTGACGTCGTAGCCGGCGTCGACCTGCGGCGAGGCGAAGAAGGGCGACAGCCAGACCGCGTCGACACCGAGGGCGGCCAGGGACGTCAGCCGCGCCGTGATGCCCGGCAGGTCGCCGACCCCGTCACCGTCGGAGTCGGCGAACGACCGTGGATACACCTGGTAGATGACGGCCGTCCGCCACCAGGTGTCGTCCACGACCGGGACCCGCTACTTCTGCTTGATCGCCTTCAGGCGCGGTGTCTCCGCCACGTCTCCGACGATCACACCCGAGCGTCCGAGACCGGAGTAGCGCACGGCCAGGTTGATCAGGGTCTGGATCCGGTTGCGGCTGCCCAGCAGGAACATGATGTGCAGGGCGATCCAGCCGAGCCAGGCGAACAGACCGGTGAGCTTGAGCCCGTTGGGCATCTGCACGACCGCGTCGGCCCGACCGATGGTCGCCATGGTGCCCTTGTTGTAGTACTCGAAGGGGACCGTCGGCTGACCCAGGTGGATCCGGGTGATCTGCTGGGCGGCGTGCTTGCCGGTCTGCAGCGCCGGCTGGGCCAGCTGCGGCAGCGGGTTGTCCACGATGACCGAGGCGTCGCCGACGGCGAACACGCGGTCGTCGTTGATGGAGCTCAGGTCGGAGTTGACCTCGATCCGACCCGCGCGACCGATGGGCAGACCCCAGTCGCGCAGCAGCGGGTAGCCCGACACCCCGGCGGCCCAGATCACCAGGTCCGCCTGCATGGTCTGACCGCCCTTGAAGTCCACCCGGTCGGCGTGCACCTCGGAGATGGCGGTCTTCAGCCGGACGTCGACGCCGCGCTTGACCAGCTCGCGCAGGGTGTAGCGGCGGAGCTTGTCGTCGAACGGGGCGAGCAGGGCGGGACCCATCTCGACCAGCACCACGTGCATCAGCGCGGGGTTGAGCTCGGGCCACACCACCGGGACCGCGTGGCTCTTCAGCTCGGCGAGCTGACCGGCGATCTCGACACCGGTGGCGCCGCCGCCGACGACCACAATGGTGAACCCGCCGGTGTGCTCCTCGGACATGCCGGCGATGGTCTCGATGCCACCGAAGATCATGTCCCGCACCCGCAGCGCCTCGGCCCGGGTGTACATGGAGACGCTGTACTCCGCCGCCCCGGGAATGCCGAAGTGGTTGGTGGTGATGCCGTTGGCGATGATGAGGTAGTCGTACGCGATGTTGACGCCGTCGTCGCAGAGCACCTCCCGCTTCTCGTGGTCGAGCCCGATCGCCGTCGTCCGCCGGAAGTTGACGTTGCGGTAGCGCGCGCTGAAGTAGCGCAGCGAGTAGGTCACGTCACCGGCGTTCAGACCTCCCGTCGCCACCTGGTAGAGCAGGGGTTGGAAGGTGTTGTAGGGGTGGCGGTCGATCAGCGTCACCCGGAAACCCTCCTTGGCGAGGGTCTCGGTCGCCGACAGACCGGCGAACCCACCACCGATGACGACTACGTGCGGCATCTCAGTCACGGTGTCATTCAATCAGGGCCCCCGGCGGGATCAAAGACCAGCATCCGAAAGCACCGGACCAGCGCCCGTCAGGTATGCCCCTGACCAGCGGCGCAGCTCGTCGAAAACCTGCTCGCGCACGTCCCGGCGGGACAGGAAGAGATCGTGCAGACCACCCTCGAACCTGACGATCGTGACGTGCCGTCCGAGCCTGGTGGCCCGGCGGGCGATCTGCTCGACGTCGAGCACCGTGTCGGCCTCGCGCAGCCCCTCGTGCCACTTGCGCGCGAAGTCCGTCCGGGACGAGGTCATCACCAGCACCGGCATCGGCAGCCCGAGACCCGCGGCGACCTTCTGGTGGCCCTGCAGCACCGCGCGCAGCCAGCCGACCCGGATCGCCGGGGACGGGCTCGTCTTCAGCTCGGTGTCGTAGTCCCACTCCCCCTCCTGGCTGAGGTGGATGGTCCGGGCGTAGAAGCCGGAGTCCGGCAGCGGGATGACCGCCGTCGGCCGGTTGCCGCCGACCGCGTCGATCACCGGGCCACCGAGCGCCCGCACCATGGCCGAGCCCTGCAGATCCAGCCACGGGGAGTTGAGGATCACCCCGGCCACCCGCTCGGGGTGGTCGGCCGCCCACAGCGTGGCGGTCAGGCCACCGGTGGAGTGGCCCAGCAGGGTCAGTTCCTCGTGGTCCGCCGCGATCAGGTCGGCGGACGCTGACAGCTCCTGGTCGTACTCGGTCAGGTCGGCGATGAACCCGCGCAGCTGACCCAGCCGCAGACTCCGCCCGTACCGGCGCAGGTCGATGGCGTAGAACGCGAACCCGGCCTCGGACAGCACGTCGGCCACGTGGGTGGCGAAGAAGTAGTCGTTCCACCCGTGCACGAAGAGTACGGCGTGCCGCGACCGCTCACCCCCCGCCCGCCGCACCAGCGTCGCCACCACCTCGGTGTCCGCCGGCTCCCCCGGCGCCCGCGCCGCCTCCGGCAAGCCGATCTCGAGCGACTCGAACCCGTCGAGGATGTCCGGTTCCCAGGTCACGTGCTCAAGCATGCGTCACCACGACTGTCTGTAGGCGGAGCGGAGCGCAAGCCCGCGCAGTTGTGAGGCCGCCAGTGGAGCGCAAGCCCGCGCGGCCGTGAAGTGCAGGAGCGACGCAACACCGGACACGCTTGTCGTCCGGTGTTGCGTCGCGACGAACGAGCAGCCAAAGGCGCGGGCGAGCACCACTGCTGCGTCCTAGCAGGACGGGTTACTTCACGAGCCTCCAGTTGACGGGGTACTTGTACTGCTCGCCCTTGTTGGAGGCGATGGCGGCCATGATGCAGAGCACCAGGGCGGCGATGCCGATCAGCGGCAGCAGGATCCCGCCGATCACCACCAGGGTCAGCAGCGAGCTGACCACCTGGGCGATGGTGTAGAGGATCGAGAAGTTCAGCGCCTCGGTCGTCGACTCCTTCAACCAGGGGCTGCGGTCCTTGAACACCAGGTAGGCGATCAGCGGACCGACCAGCCCGAAGAACGGGATGGAGATGTGGGCGAGGGTCGCCCACAGCCGCTCGTCGCTGGGTGACAGGGGGGCCTGCTGGCCCTGGTACTGCTGCGGGTAGCCGGCCGGCGGGTAGCCCGGCTGCTGCGGGTAGCCCGGCTGCTGGGGCTGACCGTAGCCCTGCTGGCCGTAGCCCTGCTGGCCGTAGCCCTGCTGCTCGTAGCCCTGCTGCCCACCTTGCTGGGGGTAGCCCTGCTGCGGGTAACCCTGCGGCGGCTGGCCGCCCTGCTGGGGGTAGCCCTGTTGCGGGTAGCCCTGCGGCTGCCCGTACGGGTCGGAGGCGGACTGCCCACTCTGCGGCGGCTGCTGCTGATAGGGCGGCGGCTGCTGCCCGTAGCCCTGCTGCGGGTAGCCCTGCGGCTGTCCGTAGGGGTCGGAGGCCGACTGTCCGCTCTGGGCGCTGGGCGGATAGCCCTGTGGCTGCCCGTACGGGTCGGAGGCCGACTGACCGCTCTGGGCGGTCGGCGGGTACCCGGGAGGTGGCTGCTGACCGTAGCCCGATCCCTGCCCGTACGCCGGCGGCTGGCCCTGGCCGGGAGCCTGGCCGTACGCGCCCGACTGGGACGGCTGGCCACCGGGGTCCGACGCCGAACCGTACGAGCTCGCCGATCCCTGGGACGACGAACCGTACGACGGGGCGTCGGAGGTGCGCGGCGGCGCGTAGTGACCCTGAGGTTGATCGACCGGTGCGTCCAGGGACGAACCGGTCGAAGCAGACGCCTGGCTGTCGTCGGCGTCGGAGGTCGAGACGTAGTCCTCCGGCTCGTGCGAGTCGGAGGGCTTGCCACCCTCGGAGTCGGGAGCGGAGTAGGGGTTCTGACTCATGCCACCCAGGCTATTGCCCCGGTAGTTCGCGTGGCGGGATTACCCCGACTTGCGCAGGTCGCCGTACTTGTCGTCACCGTCATCGTCGTCGCTGTGACGTTCGGCGAGGTCCTCGTAGCCCGGGGGGATCTCGTGCCCGGTCTCCGGACCTCGCAGCTCACGCTCCAAGGATGTGAAGTCGGTGTCGACGGAGCGGTACTTCAGCTCCCGGGCCACCTTGGTCTGCTTTGCCTTCGCACGGCCGCGCCCCATGTCGGGTCGACCCCCTCGCACTTGTCGTCTGCCGCTGGCTCAGCCACGGCGCAGGATGAATGAACAGTCGTGGGGCAAAGGCTACCCAATCGGAGCAATGCTGCAAGTAGCGACCCGGTCGCGAGACGGGCGAACCCGCGGCGGCGTCGGATCGTTTCAGCGAGCCGGGTGCCGGCCCTCCACGACGACGCGGTCACCGACCTCGGATCCGGCCACCTCGGCCTCACCGCAGACCCAGGCCGGCAGGCCCCGGTCGGCCAGCGTCCGCAGGGCGGCGTCGACCGACTCCGGCGGCACCAGCGCGACCATCCCGACCCCGACGTTCAGCGTCGCCTCCAGGTCGGCACGGGGCACCGAGCCCACTGTCGCGACGAGGTCGAACACCGGCGGCGGCGTCCAGCTGGCCCGGTCGATCCGCACCCGGACCGACTCGGGCACGACGCGGGCCAGGTTGTTCGCCAGCCCGCCCCCGGTCACGTGGCTCATGGCGTGCACCTCGGACGCCCCGATCAGCGCCAGGCAGTCCAGGCTGTAGATCCGGGTGGGCTCCAGCAGCTCCTCGCCCAGGGTCCGGCCCAGCTCGGCCACCTCGCGGTCCAGCGCCCACCCCGCCTCGCGGAAGAAGACGTGACGGATCAGGGAGTAGCCGTTGGAGTGCAGTCCCGAGGAGGCCATGGCGATGGCCACGTCCCCCGGTCGGACCCGGTCCGGGCCGAGGATCGCGTCCCGCTCCACCACACCGGTGGCGGCGCCGGCGACGTCGTACTCGTCAGGCTCCAGCAGCCCGGGGTGCTCGGCGGTCTCGCCGCCGACCAGCGCGCAGCCGGCCTGGACGCAGGCCTCGGCGATGCCTTTGACGATGGCGGCGATCCGCTCCGGGACGACCTTGCCGCAGGCGATGTAGTCGGTCATGAACAGCGGCTCGGCCCCGCACACGACCAGGTCGTCGACCACCATGCCGACCAGGTCGAACCCGATCGTGTCGTGGATCCCCATCGCCTGGGCGATGGCCACCTTGGTGCCGACGCCGTCGGTCGACGTGGCCAGCACGGGGTGCGCCAGCTTGGCCAGCGGAGCCGCGTCGAAGAGCCCGGCGAAACCGCCCAGACCGCCCAGCACCTCGGGCCGGCGCGTCTTGCCGACCCACTCCTTCATCAGCTCGACCGCCCGGTCGCCGGCCTCGATGTCGACCCCGGCCGCCGCGTACGCCGAAGGTCCAGAGCTATCGGTACCGGTCACGAGCACAGCCTCTCGGGAGTGCAGGAGCGCTTCCGGGCGACCTGCTCGTCGTCCGGGAACGCGACGAACGCGCGCGACGTGGTGGAGCCGCCGGCCGCGGTGCGCGCAGCGCGACCACGGAGACGGTCAGGGGCGGGCGAGGGCATCTGCGGCTCCTGCTCCCGTGCTCGCGGTGACCAGACCGTCGTCGCCGGTGCGCTGGGCGGGCTCGGTCTCCAGCACGTGCTTGCCCAACCGCTCGGCCAGGGGGAGCTCGATCGGGTAGACGCCGTCGAAGCAGGCCCGGCAGAGCTGGTCGATGCCGGACTCGGTGGCCTCGACCAGACCCTCCAGGCTGACGTAGCTGAGCGAGTCCGCGCCGATCGAGCGACAGATCTCGTCGACCGACAGCCCGTTGGCGATCAGCTCGGCCCGGCTGGCGAAGTCGATCCCGTAGAAGCAGGGCCACTTCACCGGCGGCGAGGAGATCCGTACGTGCACCTCGGTCGCGCCGGCCTCCCGCAGCATCCGGACCAGGGCCCGCTGGGTGTTGCCGCGGACGATCGAGTCGTCCACCACCACCAGCCGCTTGCCCGCGATCACGTCCCGCAGCGGATTGAGCTTGAGCCGGATGCCCAGCTGCCGGATGGTCTGGCTGGGCTGGATGAAGGTCCGGCCGACGTAGGAGTTCTTGACCAGGCCCTGCCCGTACGGGATCCCCGACTGCTCGGCGTAGCCGATCGCCGCCGGGGTGCCCGACTCCGGCACCGGGATGACCAGGTCGGCTTCGACCGGGTACTCCTTGGCCAGCGTGCGGCCGACCTCGACCCGGACCGAGTGCAGCCGACGGCCGTTGATCATCGTGTCGGGGCGGGCCAGGTAGACGTACTCGAACAGGCAGCCCTTGGGGTCGGCCTCGGCGAACCTGCTGCTGCGCAGTCCGTCGGCGTCGATGCAGATCAGCTCGCCGGGCGCGACCTCCCGGACGTAGGAGGCGCCCACGATGTCCAGTGCGGCCGTCTCGCTGGCCACCACCCACCCGCGCTCCAACCGGCCCAGCACCAGCGGCCGGACCCCCTGCGGGTCGCGGGCCGCGTAGAGCGTCTCCTCGTCCATGAAGACGAGGCTGAACGCGCCCTTCAGGTGCGGCAGGACCTCCATCGCCGCCTGCTCGATGGTGTAGCCCGAGTAGGTGGCCAGCAGGGCCGTGACCAGCGAGGTGTCGTTGGTCGCCTCGTGGGACAGCGCCCCCGGCACCAGCGAGCCCTCCTGGGCGTCCCGCTCGGTCAGCCAGCTCTGCAGCTCGAGGGTGTTGGTCAGGTTGCCGTTGTGACCGAGCGCGATGCCGCCGGTGGCGGTGGGGCGGAAGGTCGGCTGGGCGTTGGCCCAGACGGAAGCACCGGTGGTGGAGTAGCGCGCGTGGCCGATGGACAAATGACCGCGCAACGAGCTCAGGGTGGACTCGTCGAAGACCTGGGAGACCAGACCCATGTCCTTGAAGACCATGATCTGGGACCCGTTGCTCACCGCGATCCCGGCCGACTCCTGGCCCCGGTGCTGCAGCGCGTAGAGACCGAAGTAGCTGAGCTTGGCGACCTCCTCGCCGGGGGCCCAGACGCCGAACACGCCGCAGGCGTCCTGCGGTCCGCGGTCGTGGGGATCGAGGTCGTGGTTCAGGCGACCGTCCGCGCGTCGCAGCGGAGGCGAGCCCGGGGCACGAGTCGGAGACGAGCTCGAGGACTGTCGGCCCGGGAGCGAGCCCGCTGAGTCTGGCACTGCCTCATGCTATCGCGTCGACCGCGCCGGGACCGACGTCGCGCCGCGGCGCGACGGTCCCCGGCGGACGGGGCTGTGGCCGTTAGGGTCGTCGCCATGTCTACGCGGTCCCCCGGTTCCTCCCGGTCGTCGGGGTCGTCGGTGAAGCACCGGGTCCGTCGGCTCCGGGCCGCGCTCGGCGACTTCGCCGTCCGGAACGTGATCAACCTCGGGGCGGTCGTCTCGGCCTGCGTGCTGCTCGCCGCGGACGGCACGACGATCCGGGCCGTCGGCGCTCTGGCCGGGCTCGCTGCGCTGGTCGGCATCCTGGCCCGTCGCTGGTCGGACTTCTACCCCCGGCCCAAGGCCGGTCTACTCGGCTACTTCGTCAGTGTCCGGCTGCTCCTGGTGGTCGCTGTCGGTGGTCTGTTCCTGCACCGGCGCCCCGATGCGGGTGCTCTCGAGGTCGCCGCCGCCTGGACCGGTCTGGCGGTCCTGCTGCTGCTGGTCATGGCCGAGCCGCTGGTCAAGACGCTGCTGGGCACCACCAAGGTGATCGTCCGCCACCTGCCCGGGGTCAAGCCGGTGCCGAAGGCCCCGCTCTCGGCCGGCTGGATCGCGGCCGGCAACGTGCTCGCCGTGCTGGTCGCGGCCCTGCTGGCCGCGCTCGGCGCGCCCGGCTGGACCCTGCTGCTGCCCGCCCTGGCCACGGTGCCGCCGACCCTGCTCACCACGGTGCACGCCCTGCGGGCGACCGAGGCGAGCAAGCGGATCGAACGCGACACCCCGGCGGCGCTACGGGCGTACGCCCCGGCCTTCGTCGTCTATTACGCCACCGTGCAGGGCGCCCGGTACCAGCTGGGCATGTGGCTGCCGTACCTGGAGCGGCTGGGGAAGCCGTACGTGGTGATCACCCGCAACCCGGCCACGGTGGCCGAGATCGCCCGGCTGACCAAGGCCCCGATCCTGGTCCCGCGGACGGACAAGAAGATGTCGGACCACCTGGACTCGATGGTGGTGCCGTCGATGAAGGCCGCGTTCTACGTCCAGGGCAGCGCGGCCAACGCCACCTTCCAGCGCTACCAGATGACCCACGTCTGGCTGAACCACGGAGACTCCGACAAGCAGGCCAACTACCACCCGCGGCACGCCACGTACGACAAGCTGTTCGTCTCCGGTCAACAGGGGGTGGATCGCTACGCCGCCCACGGCATCGAGGTGCCGCCCGGCCGCTTCGCGATCGTCGGGCGCCCGCAGATCGAGTCGATCATGGTCGCCGACGAGCCGCTGCCAGCCGGGACGCCCCGCACGATCCTCTACGCCCCGACGTGGAAGGGTGGCCGCCCCAGCACCAACTACAGCTCGCTGCCCAACGGGCTGACCATGATCAAGGCCGTGCTGGAGCGGGGCTCCACGGTGGTCTTCCGACCGCATCCCCTGTCCTACAACGACCGTACGGATGCGGCGCGCATCGCCGCCATCCACGAGCTGCTCGCGGCCGACCGGACCGCCAGCGGCCGGCAGCACGTCTGGGGTGCGCCGGCCGAGAAGGAGTGGGACATCCCGGCCTGCTTCAACCACAGCGACGCGCTGATCACCGACGTGTCCTCGGTGGCCTCGGACTTCCTCGCCTCGGGCAAGCCGTTCGCCATGTGCGCGGTGCAGAACGGCGGGGAGGAGTTCCTGGCCGAGTTCCCGACGGCCCGGGTGGCGTACGTGATCGAACCGGACCTGAGCACGCTCGACTCCGCGCTCGACCACCTGCACGGTGACGACCCGCTGGCCGAGCGGCGACGCGCCTACCGGACCTACTGCCTGGGTGAGAACATCGGGCCCTCGGCCGCCGACGGGTTCCTGCGGGTGGCCGGCGACCTGGTGGCGTGACCCGGCGGGTGTGGCAGGGTCTGCCCCCTCACCCGTCGCTCCCCTGAAGGAGATCCCTGTGCGGACCACCAGTCATCGCCTCGCGACCACCCTGCGCCGCCTGCTCGTCGTCACCCTGGCCGCTCTGCTGGCCGCGCTCGTCGCACCGGCGGCGGCGCGGGCCGATCCGGGCGACTACCCCGGCAAGTCGGCCTACCCGACCTACAACAGCCGCTTCTGGTCGGGCCCGGCCATCGGCCACCTCAGCAACTACATCCCGCAGGGGCTCGCGTACTGGTCCGCCAAGGACGCCCTGATCACCACGTACTACGACGAGGACGACACCGGGGCCAAGGCCCTGATCTCGGTGCGCAACCGGCTCGGCAACCAGACCGAGCGGAAGTGGGTCACGATGGTCGGCGGCCACGCCGGCGGCGCCGTGGTCCACGGCAAGTACCTGTGGGTGTCCAGCACGTCGGTCAACGGCCTGTCCTGGGTCTACCGCTACTCGCTGAGCCGGCTGGCCGCCGCGAAGCCCCACCAGTACCTCACCTGGGACAAGGCGTTCCGGGTGGAGACCAGCTCCTACGTCACCGTGCGCGCCGGCGACCTGTGGGTCGGTCGGCACACCACGGACATCAACACGTCCGGCACCATGTACCGCTACAACATCACCGCGACGGGCAACCTGAGCGCGAAGCCCATCGCCTCGATGACGACCCCCAGCCAGGTACAGGGGGCGTCCTTCAGCAACGGGCGGGTCATCTACAGCCGCTCGTACGGTCGGACCAAGGCGAGCACGATCACGGTGGTCAACCTGTCGTCGGGGCGCACCTCGAGCTTCGCCGCCCCGTCGATGATCCAGGGCTCGGCCCTCGCGGCCGGCTGGTACTACCTGACCACGGAGTCCGGGGCCAGCCACTACCGCTACGGCGAGGACGGCCGCGGCCGCTCCCTGAACCCCATCACGAACACGCACTACGCCTCGGTGAGCGGTCTGACCGGTCTGGTCTGAGCCGGCCGACACGAGACGCCCAGGTGAGCCCACCCCGCGAGGGTGGGTCCACCTGACCGGCGGGTACGGCCCCGGGTCAGCCCTTGCTCTTCTGTCGCCAGCCCCGCTCGAAGGGCAGTCGCCACGCGCTCGGCGCGACGAGCTGGTGGATGGAGTTCGGGCCCCAGCTGCCCGCCGGGTAGGACTTCACCGGCGGCGGGTCCTCCAGCAGCGGGATCGAGCGGTCCCACAGGCTCTCGATGCCCTCGGCGGTGGTGAACAGGGTGTGGTCGTCGCGCATCGCGTCCATGATCAACCGCTCGTACGCCTCCAGCACGTCGGCGGCGTAGGAGGTCTCGTCGGTGGAGTACTGCATCGACAGCTTCTCCATCCGCATGCCCGGTCCCGGGCGCTTGCCGTAGAACGACAGCGACACCTTCGACTCGTCGGCCAGGTCGAACGTGAGGTGGTCGGGCCCCTGGGAGCCGACGCCGGAGTTGGCCGGGAACATGCTCCGCGGCGCCTCCTTGAAGGCGATGGAGATGATCCGCTGACCCTCGGCCATCCGCTTGCCCGTGCGGAGGTAGAACGGCACGCCCGCCCAGCGCCAGTTGTCCAGCCCGCACTTGAGCGCGATGAAGGTCTCGGTGTCGGAGTCCGGGGCCACACCCGGTTCGTCGCGGTAGCCCGCGTACTGACCGCGGACGACGTCGCGGGGGTTGATCGGCAACAGCGAGCGGAAGACCTTGTTCTTCTCCTCGCTGATGGCGAACGGCTCCAGCGCGGTGGGCGGCTCCATGGCGACGAAGGCGAGCACCTGGAACAGGTGGGTGACCACCATGTCCTTGTACGCCCCGGTCGACTCGTAGAACATCGCCCGCTTGTCCAGGCCGAGGGTCTCGGGGATGTCGATCTGGATGTGGTCGATGAAGTTGCGGTTCCAGATCGGCTCGAACAGGCCGTTGGCGAAGCGGAAGGCGAGGATGTTCTGCGCCGCCTCCTTGCCCAGGAAGTGGTCGATCCGGAAGATCTGCCGCTCACGGAACGTCTCGTGCAGACCGGCGTTCAGCTCGACCGCGCTCCGCAGGTCGGTGCCGAACGGCTTCTCCATCACCACCCGGGAGTGCTCGACCAGGTTGGCGTCCTTGATCATCTTGATCACGGCGGGCGCCGCGACCGGCGGGACACTCAGGTAGTGCAGCCGCGGAGCGGTCCCGCCGAGCTCGTGCTCGGCGGCCGTGACGGCGGCAGCCAGCCCCTCGGCCCCCCGCCCCTGGGGCACGTAGTGCAGCCGGGAGGCGAAGAGCTCCCACTGCTCGGTGGTCAGGGCGCGGTGGCTGAACTGGTCCAGCGACTCCTTGGCGAAGGCGCGGAACTGATCGTCGTCCAGTTCCTCCAGGGAGGTGCCGACCACCTGGATGTCCGGGGCCAGCGCCGACAGGGCCAGGTGGGCCAGGCCGGGGATGAGCTTGCGGCGGGAGAGGTCGCCGGTGGCGCCGAAGAGGACGATCACGTGGGGCGGCAGAGCCGGCTCCCGGTTGTGCCGGGGCCGGGCGCCGGGCGCGGGGTACGCGATGGTCTGGGCGGGCGCGTTGTCGTCGGACACAGCGAAATGCTCGCATCCTCAGGTGACGATCGTGCGTCGGGTCCCTCCGGAGCCGACGGCCGGCGTCGTGGTCGCGCGGCAGACCCGGGACGGCGGGGGCACCGGCCATCGGCCGGCGCCCCCGCCGTCGGTTCAGGTCAGCTGACGGCCTGGTGGGCCAGCAGCCGCCGGATCTCCAGCGTCTGCTGCTGGGAGTGACGATCGAGCATCGCTTCGAGGTCGAAGCGATCCGCGTCCGTGGTGAAGCTCGCCAGGTCGGCCTGGAGCTGCTGACGCTCCAGCCGGGCACGACGAGCCTGGGTGCGCCGCGTACGTGCGGCGTTGAAGGACTCCAACATGAGTTCTCCTCCATCGAGAGTTCGTATGGAGGCGCCATTGCCTGGATCCGCATCGAGCAGATCCATCCCTCAGTCTAGTCAACTGGTCCGCTGTGGTCTGACTCGATTCAGAAGGCGTTTCATGATCTTGGCCACTGCCGGGCTGCGCCCACGGACCGACTGGTCTGATCCGCCCGCTCGGACCGCGGTTGGGCGCAGGTTCGCAGGCCGGATCGGGTCCGACGCGGGACCGGATCAGGTCCGGATCACGTCCGGACGCGGGACCGTATCAGGTCCGGACGCGGGGCCGGATCACGTCCGGACGCGGGCGGGATCAGGCCGCGGCAGCCTGGAGCTGCGGGTAGACCGCCTCCACCGGCGCGCTGAGGCCGGCCTTGGCCTGGACCGAGGTCTCGTCGGCCAGCACCTCGAAGCGGCCGGCCTCGAGGGCGTCGTAGACGTCGCGGACCAGATCGGCCGGATCGACCTTGGCGTCGGTCGCGTGCGCGGCCATCGCGGTGTCCACCCAACCGACGTGGACGCCGACGACGTGCACACCCTTGGGGGCGAGCTCCAGCCGCAGCGAGTTGGTGGCCGACCAGAGGGCGGCCTTGGTCGCGCTGTAGATCCCGGCGACGGCGTACCAGCTCAGAGCGGAGTGGACGTCGATGATCGCCGCGTGCTCCCGACCGACCAGCAGCGGGGCGAAGGCCCGGGCCAGGAACAGCGGGCCCAGGAAGTTCGTCTCGACGTTGGCGCGGATCTCCTCGTCGGTGTGCTCGAGGATGCCGGAGCTCGACGTCGCGATGCCGGCGTTGTTGATCAGCACCGTGACGTCGGAGGCGGCGTCCACCACGGCGGCGATCGACGCTGGGTCGGTCACGTCGAGGGTCAACGGCACGACGCGCTCGTCGTCCCAGGTGCGCGGGTGGCGGGCGGTGGCGTACACCTTGGCGGCGCCCCGGGCGAGGGCGTCGTGCACGAAGTGGGTGCCGATGCCTCCGTTCGCTCCGGTGACGAGGACGACGGCTCCGTGCAGTGTGGTCATGCGGGTGCTCCTTGGTCGAGGTTCGAGTTCTTGACTCTGAGTTACAGAAAAAGCGTAGCTCGTTCTCGACCTATAGGTCAACTACTACTGGGCCTGGCGAGTTGGTGGTGACAGACGCGGGGCGTCCGCGACGTCGCCAGCGGTGCCCGGTGCCCGGTGCCCGGTGCCCGGTGCCCGGTGCCCGGTGCCCGGTGCCCGGTGCCCGGTGCCTGGTGCCTGGTGCCTGGTGCCTGGTGCCTGGTGCCTGGTGCCTGGTGCCTGTGCCTGGTGCCTGAAGATTCCGTCACTCGACGGCTTCTGGTGCGCGCCGGGGTGCCCACACTCGAACATTCCGTCACTCGACGGCTTCTCGTGCGCAGCGGGGTGCCCACACTCGAACATTCCGTCACTCGACGGCTTCTCGTGCGCAGCGGGGTGCCCACACTCGAACATTCCGTCACTCGACGGCTTCTCGTGCGCCCGAAACCGTCAGCACCCGGATTCGCGCCATCTGACGGAAAGTTCACACAGCAGGCGGCAGGGCGCAGCGCCGGGCAGGGCGCAGCGCCGGGCGGCGAGCAAAGAAACGGCGTGGAGGTGCGGGCAGGCGTCAGGTGAGGCGGTCGGCCAGCTCGGCGAGGAAGAGCGTCTCGGCCACGCAGGCCGCCGCGAAGTCACCCAGGTGCAGGGACTCGTCGATGCCGTGCGGCCGGGAGTCCGGGTCGCCGACCGCCGTCACCAGGATCGCCGCCTCGGGGAAGGCGTCGGCGAACTCCGCGACCAGCGGGATGGAGCCGCCCTGACCGATCAGCACCGGCTCCCGACCCCACGCCGTCGCGTACGCCGCCCGGGCGGCTTCGGCCACGGGGCCGCTGAAGGGGATCTCGGCCGGTTCGCCGGTGTCCCCGTCGGTGACCGTCACCCGCGCACCCCAGGGCGTGTGGGTCTCCAGGTGCTCGCGCAGGCACCGGAGGGCTCGGCGGGCGTCGTCGCCGGGAGCGACCCGCAGGCTGATCTTGGCGCGGGCGCTCGGGATCAAGGTGTTGGACGCCTGGGCGACCGAGGTGGTGTCGAGGGCGATCACCGCCAGAGCCGGCCTGTTCCACAGCCGCTCCACGACGGAGCCGCTGCCGAGGTAGTCGACCCCCTCCAGCACGCCCGACTCGGCGCGCAGCCTCTCGGGCGGGTAGACCAGGTCGGGGCCGGTTCCGTGATGGAGCCCGGCCACGGCGACGTCGCCCCGGTCGTCGTGCAGCGTGGCCAGCAGCCGGCACAGGGCGGTCAGGGCGTCCGGCGCCACTCCCCCGTACGCCCCGGAGTGGACGGCGTGGTCGAGCGTCCGGACCTCCACGACGCAGTCGGCCAGCCCCCGCAGGGTGGTGGTGAAGGCGGGCTCGCCCACGGCCCAGTTGCCGGAGTCGGCGATCACGTAGACGTCGGCGGCGAGGCGCTCCCGCTCGGCGGCCAGGATGGCGGCCAGGGTCGGCGAGCCGATCTCCTCCTCCCCCTCCACGAACACGGTGACCCCGACCGGCGGCGTGCCGCCGAAGGCGCGGAGGGCGGCCAGGTGGACGGCGAACCCGCCCTTGTCGTCGCTGGAACCGCGACCGAACAACCGATCGCCGCGCTCGGTGGCGGTGAACGGCGGGCTGGTCCACTGCGTCTCGTCACCGGTCGGCTGGACGTCGTGGTGGGCGTACAGGCAGACGGTCGGGGCACCGGCGGGGGCGGGGTAGCGGCCCAGCACGGCCGGACCGCCGCCGGCGTCGACGACCTCGACCTCTGGACAGCCCGCGCCCGTCAGCAGGGCGGCCACCATGTCCGCGCTGCGACGCAGGTCGGCCGACCGGTCCGGGTCGGCGCTGATCGACGGGATGGCGACCAGCGCATCGAGATCGGCACGAATTCCGGGCAACTGGTCACGTACCGCCTGAACGAGGTCCATGGTGGGAGCGTAAGGCGTTCAGGGAATAGGATTCCCACCGACTCGACCTCGAACGGGTCAAGAATTGACACGTACAGACACGACCACTGGAGAACCCATGAGCCACGAGCGCGTCAACCAGCAGACCGCCGCCGCCGTCCTGTCCGAGGCGGTCCAGCAGGTCGTCACGACGCAGCAGGAGCCCATCGCGGCGGCCGCTGCCCTGCTCGCGGAGTCGGTGGCCAAGGGAGGCGTGGTGCAGGTGTTCGGCACCGGGCACTCGCGGTCCTTCGCCATGGAGATCGCCGGCCGGGCCGGGGGCCTGGTTCCGGCCAACAAGATCGCGATCACCGACCTGGCCTTCTTCGGGCCCAAGTCGGTGGACGAGGTGATGGACCCGCACCTGGAGCGGGACGACACCCTGGCCGCGCAGCTGCTCGAGGTGCACAACATCCAGCCGGAGGACGTCTTCGTGATCTGCTCCAACTCCGGCGGCAACGGCTCGACCGTCGAGCTGGCCCGGCTGGTCACCGAGCGCGGTCACAAGCTGATCGCGGTGACCTCCATGGACCACACCACCAAGATCACCTCCCGACACCCGAGCGGCAAGCGGCTGTTCGAGCTGGCCGACGTGGTGATCGACAACTGCGGGGCGTTCGGTGACGCCGTCCTCGATCTGCCGGACGCCGCCGACGGCTCCCCGCAGGGTCCGATCCTGGCCACCTCCACGGTGACCAGCTCGCTGATCGCCCAGATGATGGTGACCGAGGCGTGCGGGCTGCTGCTGGAGGCCGATCAGCCGGTGCCCGTGCTGATCTCGGCCAACATCCCCGGCGGGGACGAGAACAACGACCGGCTCCGGGCCGCGTACGCCGACCGGGTCAAGCAGGGCGCCCCGTGAGCCGTACCGCGAGGTGAACCCTCTCCCACCAACCCACTGACGCCCCCCTTTCGCTCCGTCACGCACCCCTCGCAGTGGGGGCGTGAACCGGTGAAAGGGGGCGTCAGCGCGTCCGGCGGGGTGGGTGGCCGGGTCGGGGTTCGGCGGCAGGTGCGTCGGCCTGCGCCGCCTCAGTGACCGGCGGCGGCCATGGCGGTGGGGATCGGGGCCTGCCAGGTCGTCCGGATCTCGTCCAGGCCGAGGGTGAACTGTCCCCCGACCCGGAGGTCGTCGCCACCCGTCACGCCCAGGCTGGCGACCGAGATCTCGTGCGCCGCGGCCAGCTCGACCAGCTCGTCGGTCCGGTCGGCCGGCAGCGAGACCAGCACCCGACCGGTGCTCTCGGAGAAGAGCGCGACGAACGGGTCCTGCTCACCGAGCGACACGCTGGCGCCGATGCCACGACGCAGCGCGCTCTCCACCAGGGCCTGGGCCAGACCGCCGTCGGCCAGGTCGTGGGCGCTGCTGAGCAGCCCGCGCCGGGCGGCCCGCACCAGCAGACCGGCCAGCCGCTGCTCATGGGCCAGGTCCAGCGACGGCGGCAGCCCACCCAGGTGTCCGTGAACGACGTCGGCCCAGGCCGACCCGGCCAGCTCGTCGCGGGTCTCCCCCAGCAGCCAGATCTCGTCGCCGTCCCGACCGAAACCGATCGGGATCCGCGCGGTCACGTCGTCGATGACGCCGAGCACCCCGACCACCGGGGTCGGCAGGATGGCGGTGTCCCCGGTCTGGTTGTAGAAGCTGACGTTGCCGCCGGTGACCGGGGTGCCGAGTGCGCGGCAGCCCTCCACCAGACCGGCGATCGCCTCGGTGAACTGCCAGAGGGCGGCCGGGTCCTCCGGCGAACCGAAGTTGAGGCAGTCGGTGATGGCCACCGGCTGCGCCCCGGTGACCGCGACGTTGCGGTACGCCTCGGCCAGCGCGAGCTGCGCACCCGCCCGCGGGTCGAGGTAGGCGAACCGCCCGTTGCAGTCGGTGGCCAGCGCCACCCCGAGGCCGGTGTCGGCGTCGATCCGCAGCATCCCGGCGTCCTCGGGCTGGGCCAGCACGGAGTCACCCCGGACGTAGCGGTCGAACTGGTCGGTCACCCACGACTTGTCGCACAGGTTGGGTGAGCCGACCAGGCGCAGCAGGGTGTCGGCCAGCTCGGCGCCGCCGGACGGGCGGGCCAGCCGCTCCACCCCGTCGGCCTGAACGGCGTCCTGCCAGTCCGGACGCGCGTACGGCCGCTCGTAGACCGGGCCGTCGTGCGCCACCGTGCGGGGGTCGACGTCGACGATGGTCTCGCCGTGCCAGTCGATGATCAGCCGGTCGCCGTCGGTGACCTCGCCGACCACCGTCGCCTGCACGTCCCACTTGCGGCAGATCTCCAGGAAGGCGTCCACGTCGCCGGGCTCGACGATCGCCATCATCCGTTCCTGGGACTCGCTCATCAAGATCTCCTCGGGACTCAAGGTGGAGTCCCGCAGCGGTACGACGTCGAGGTCGACGTGCATGCCGCCGTCGCCGGCCGCGGCCAGCTCGGAGGTGGCGCAGGAGATGCCGGCCGCACCGAAGTCCTGGATGCCGGTGATCAGCTTGGCGGCGAAGAGCTCGAGCGTGCACTCGATCAGCAGCTTCTCCATGAACGGGTCACCGACCTGCACGGCCGGCCGCTTCGACGGCTTGGTCGCATCGAACGTCTCCGACGCGAGGATGGAGGCTCCGCCGATGCCGTCTCCCCCGGTCGCGGCGCCGTAGAGGATGGCCTTGTTCCCCACCCCCGTCGCCTTGGCCAGGTGCAGGTCCTCGTGCCGCAGCACGCCGATGCAGAGGGCGTTGACCAGCGGGTTGCCGGCGTAGGAGGCGTCGAAGACGACCTCGCCGCCGATGTTGGGCAGCCCCAGGCAGTTGCCGTAGCCGCCGACCCCGGCCACCACCCCAGGCAGCACCCGGGCCGTGTCGGGAGCGTCCAGCGGACCGAACCGGAGCGGGTCCATCACCCCGATCGGGCGGGCGCCCATGGCCAGGATGTCGCGGACGATGCCGCCCACCCCGGTGGCCGCGCCCTGGTACGGCTCGACGTAGGAGGGGTGGTTGTGCGACTCCACCTTGAAGGTGACGGCGTAGCCCTGGCCGATGTCGATCACACCGGCGTTCTCGCCGATGCCGGCCAGCAGCTTGCCGACCGGGGTCTCCTGCGTCAGCTCACCGAACGCGCGCAGGTGCACCTTGGAGGACTTGTACGAGCAGTGCTCCGACCACATCACCGAGTACATGGCCAGCTCTGCCCCGGTCGGACGACGTCCGAGGATCTCGCGGATCCGCAGGTACTCGTCCTCCTTCAGCCCGAGCTCGGCCCAGGGCTGCGGCTGGTCGGGAGTGGAAGCTGCGTTCTCGACGGTATCGGCCACGCGCCCACGCTACCGGGGCGAGCAGGGTGCACCCGCGGCCGATCAGTGTGTGAGTCGAGGGTCTCAGAAGCACCCCGTTCTCACACGCTGATCGCAGCGAGCTCAGACTCTCTCTGCCAGGAAGTCCAGCACGCTGGCGAAGAAGGGGCGCCCGTCCAGGCTGGGGGACGTGAGGGCCTCCACGTTGTGCTCCGGATGGGGCATCAGCCCGACCACGTTCCCGCGCTCGTTGCAGACACCGGCGATGTCGTTCAGCGAGCCGTTGGGGTTGTCCAGGTAGCGGAACACGACCCGCCCCTCCCCCTCCAGCCGGGCCACGGTCTCGGTGTCGGCGAGGTAGCGACCCTCGCCGTTCTTCAGCACGATGGTGATCTCCTGGCCCGGCGTGAACGCCGAGGTCCAGGTAGTGTCCGCCGACTCGACCCGCAGCCGCTGGTCCCGGCAGACGAACGTCTGGCGCTCGTTGCGGATCAGCGCCCCCGGAAGCAGATGGGCCTCGCAGAGCACCTGGAACCCGTTGCAGATGCCGAGCACCGGCATCCCGGCACCGGCGGCGCGGATCACCTCGGTCATCACCGGGGCGAACCGGGCGATCGCCCCGCACCGGAGGTAGTCCCCGTAGGAGAAGCCGCCCGGCAGGATGATCGCGTCGACGCCGGCCAGCGAGTCGCTGCCGTGCCACAGCGGAACCGCCTCGGCGCCGCTGACCCGGACGGCGCGCAGGGCGTCGTGGTCGTCCAGGGAGCCGGGGAAGGTGACGACACCGATCCGCGGGGCCATCAGTCCTCGTCCACCCGGACGTCGAAGGTCTCGATCACGGTGTTGGCGAACAGCTTCTCGGCGGCGTCGCGGACCTCGGCCAGTCGCTCGTCGGTGATGTCACCGTCGACCTCGACCTCGAAGCGCTTGCCCTGCCGGACGGTCAGCCCGCTGTAGCCCAGCCGGCCGAGCGCCCCGGTCACCGCCTTGCCCTGCGGGTCGAGGATCTCGGGTTTGGGCATCACGTCGACCACCACTCGCGCCATGACGGCGATCCTACTGGGGCCGACGGCTCGCCTTCGGCCGACGAGACGAGGCGTCACGATGCGGTCACGATGGCCCGAACGGCCGCGACTCCTGCTGGCGGTGCCTGCGACCCACTGGGACCATGAGAACGGATCCCTTACCGGCCGAGGAGTGCTCAAGTCCGATCCCCAGGTCCCGCCGCCCGGTGGCCAGCCCTCCCCGGGCGATCCCCAGCAGAGCTACCCGCAGCAGAACCATCCTCCACAGGGCTACCCCCAGCAGGGCTACTCCCAGGGCTACGCCCCGCAGGGGCAGCAGCCGTACGGGGGCCCACCGGCGGAGGACCCGGGCAGGACGCTCGGGATCATCGGGCTGGTGCTGTCGTTCTTCACCGCGATCATCGGTCTCGTCGTCAGCATCGTGGCCCTGCGGAAGTCGAAGAAGGCTGGCTTCACGAACACCCCTGCCCTGATCGGCGTCATCGTGGGCATCGTCACCACGGTCGCCGGGCTCGTCATCGCCGCCGTCTCGATCGTCGCGCTGACCGCGGTGCTGAGCCAGTGCGCCCAGCTCGGCCCCGGGGTCCACGACGTCAACGGCGTCACCGTCACCTGCAGCTGATCTCAGGGCGTGAACGGGGTCCCGGTGAGCCGCTCGTACGCCTGCAGGTAGCGCTCCCGGGTCGCCGCGACGACAGCCTCCGGGAGCGCCGGCGGGGCCTCGCCGCTCTGCCGGTCCCAGCCGGACTCCTCCAGCAGCCAGTTGCGCAGGTACTGCTTGTCGTAGGAGTCGAGCACCCCGTCGGCCCACCCGGCCGCGTCCCAGAACCGCGAGGAGTCCGGTGTCAGCACCTCGTCGGCCAGCACGATCGTGCCGTCGGCACGGCGGCCGAACTCGAGCTTCGTGTCGGCCAGCACGATCCCCCGCTCCCGGGCGATCACCTCGGCCCGGCGGTAGACGGCCAGCGTCAGCTCCCGGATCCGGTCGGCCACCTCGGCGCCGACGGTGTCGACGACGACCTCGTACGACACGTTCTCGTCGTGCTCTCCGAGCTCGGCCTTCGTGGCGGGCGTGAAGATCGGCTCGGCCAGCCGAGACCCGTCGTGCAGGCCGGCCGGCAACGGCACGCCGCAGACCGCCGACGACTCCTGGTACTCCACCCAGCCGGAGCCGGTGAGGTAGCCGCGGGCTACGCACTCCACCGGGATCATCTCCAACCGCTCGCAGATGACCGCGCGGCCGCGGACCGCCTCGGGCACCTCGGTGGAGAGCACATGGTGGTCGACGATGTCGGTGAGCTGCCCGAACCACCACTGCGACAGCTGGGTGAGCACCGCCCCCTTGTCGGGGATGGTGCTGTCCAGCACGTGGTCGAACGCCGAGATCTGGTCGGTGGCCACCATCAGCAGCCGCTCGTCGTCGTAGGCGTAGAGCTCGCGGACCTTGCCGCGGTGCACCAGCGGCAGGCCGAGCTGGTCGGCGAAGCGGGGACCGGTCGTCAACGTCACGGGCTCATCCTGCCAGTCACCCGACCGTGGGGACTCGCCCCGGACCGACCCTGAACCACCCCGGAACTCCGGCCCGAACCCGTGCATTCTGCGGTCGACGCGGGCATGGTGGACACACGAGCCCCTCGGGGCTCACTCCACCCGAACCAGGAAGAAGGACCAGCCACCATGGCCGCCAGTCTCGCCCGTCCGTCCAGTGACCGAGTCATCGCGGGGGTGTGCTCGGCCATCGCCCGCCGTTTCGGTCTGTCCAGCAACGTCGTCCGCCTGATCTTCGTGCTCAGCATGCTGCTGCCCGGCCCGCAGATCTTGATCTACCTGGCCGGCTGGCTGCTCATCCCCGACGAGCGCAAGTCCTCGATCTACTGAGCCCGACCGGCTGAACTCACCCCTCGATCGCGCCCCTCGCCCCTGCGGCGGGGGGCGCGACTCGTTTCCTCGTGGTCTTCTCCGTGGCGTTCTGCGTCGAACGCAGGGCGACCTGGCCGTTCCCGGCGTGTCGCGGCTGATCGACGCAGGTCGCGCTGAGAACGACGCAGTCAGCCGGTCTGATCGCGCGCCCCGTAGGCGGCCAAGAAGATCCGCACCGCCTCGGCGCAGTGGGCCCGCGCGCCGGCGGCGTCGGGAAGGTCCTCGTCCCCCAGCAGCATCGCCCGGTTGACGGGCTCCCCCATCACCAGCCAGTTCAGGTAGGTGGCGGCACCCCGCGGGTCGGCGGCGACGAGCCAGCCCAGCTCGTCCAGCCGGGCGACGTGACCGGCCAGCGCCTCCACCGCCCGCTCCGGACCGTTCTGCCACAGCACCCGGGCCAGCTCGGGGAACCGGGACTCCTCGCCGATCACCAGCCGCCGCAGCCGCAGGATCCGCGGCGTCAGAACGGCGGTGAGCTGCCGCACGGCGTAGTCGACCAGCGCCGACCTCAGCTCCTCCGGTGACGACGGATCGGGCAGGTCGTCGGTGTGCACGCCGTCGCCGGCGCCCCGGGTCATGCTGGTGACCAGCTCGACGAAGAGACCCTCCTTGCTGCCGAAGTGGGCGTACACCGTCTGCTTGGAGACACCGGACAGGGCGGTGAGCTCGTCCATGTTGGCGCCCAGGTAGCCGTCCCGGAGGAACACCTGCTCGGCCGCGTCGAGGATGGCCGACCGCTTGCGCAGCGAGCTCGGTCGCAAACCGTCCGTCATGGCAGCCTCCCGTTGACACTTCGTACTCGGCAGTCTAGTTTGAAGAAACAGAACTCGCCAGTCCAGAAAATGCAGCAGGAGGAACCATGACCGACGTCACCACCACCACTCGCGGAGACCGGGTCGGCTACGACCGGTACGGGAGCGGGCCGGGTCTGGTGTTCATCGCCGGGGCCGGGCCGTTCCGCGCCGTCGACCCGATCACCACCGAGACAGCCCAGCGCGTCGCCGATCTCGGGGTCACGGCCGTGGTCTTCGACCGCCTCGGCCGCGGGGACAGCGCGGCCGACGGCGTGCTGGACCTGGACCGTGAGCTGGACGCCATCGCGGCGGCCATCGAGGTGGCCGGCGGGAGGGCCGTGCTCTGCGGGCACTCCTCCGGCTGCTCGCTCGCGCTGCGCGCCGCGGCGGCCGGGCTGCCGGTGAACGGACTGGCGCTCTGGGAGGCGCCGGTCGCCACCGGTGCCGACGAGACCCGGGCCTGGTCCGACGAGATCGAGCGGCTGATCGACGCCGGCGACACCGAAGGGGCCCAGCGGCACTACATGAAGGACATGCCACCGGAGTGGCTGGCCGGCGCCGAGGCGTCGCCCGAGTGGCCGCTGATCGCCGCCGGCGTGGTGAGCACCCGCGCCGACGCGCAGTCGCTGGCCTGGGCGACCGCGGAGCTGGCCACCGGCTCGCTGGCCGGGATCGAGGTGCCCGTGCTGGCCATGTACGGGACCGAGACGTTCGACGAGATGCCGGTCGGTGCCCGGATGATCGTCGCGGCGGTCCCGGACGGGGTGGAGAAGGAGATGCCCGGAGCGATGCACTCCTGGGAGCCGGCACCGATGGCGGCAGAGCTGGCCGCCTTCGTGACCTCGGTGGCGGCACCGGCAACCGCCTGACCGGGCCGCGACCAAAGGCCTCGACACCCCCGGCCCGCGGGCCTACCCTGACGGCGTGGTGGCTCCCGAGCTCGGGGCGGCTCACCTTCCCCCGAGAGGACCGGCGGGCGACCAGCTCGCGGGTCGGCTGGGCGTGGCCCGGGACGACGGCTTCGTCGGTCGCGGTCGCGAGCTCGAGCTGCTCTCGGACGCCCTGACGGGAACCTCGGACATCCGAGTGATGTTCGTCCACGGTCCCGGCGGGATCGGCAAGACGACGTTGCTGGACGCGATGGCACGACGCACCCGGACCGGCGGCCGCCAGGTGACCTACCTGGACGGACGCGACGTCGAGTGCTCACCTGCCGCCGTGCTCGCAGCAGTGAGGGAGCGGACGGTCGACGACCCGTCGGCCGTGCTGCTGGTGGACGGCTACGAGCTCCTGACGCCCCTGGACCGGTGGTTCCGGACCGAGTTCCTCCCGGCCCGTCCCGCCGACGCGGTGACGGTGGTGGCCGGCCGCGAAGCGCCTGCGGCAGCCTGGTGGTTGGACCCGGGCTGGCGACGACTGGTCAGCGTGCACGGCCTCGAGGAGCTGGACGCGGCGGACAGCCGCGATCTGCTGCTGGGCCTCGGGGTGACCGACCAGGTCGACCGGCTCGCCGAGCTCGGCCGCGGCTACCCGCTGGCCCTGGCCATGCTGGCCGAGGTGGACCGCTCGGGTCGTCGGCCGGACCAGCTGTCCGACGCCCCCGACGCCGTCGGCCAGCTGTGCGCCCTGATCCTGGACGACGTCCCCGACGACGCGCACCGGACCGGGCTGGCCACCTGTGCGCACGCCACCCGGACCACGCAGGACCTGCTCACCCGGATGATCGGCTCCCGCGCCCCGGAGGTGTGGGCCTGGCTGGAGTCGCGGCCGTACGTCCGGCAGGGGGCTCTGGGGCTGTATGTGCACGACGTCGTGCGGGAGCTGTTCGAGGCCGAGCTGGCGCACCGCTCACCGGCCGAGTACACGCAACTGCACCGGGCGGTGCGCGGCTACTTCCAGGAGCGGATGGTCGACCGCGCCGAGCCGCATCCCGACCGGGCGGCCGCCGAGGTGCTGCTGCTGCACCGCAAGACGCCGCTGGCGGCCGAGACCTCGGTGCTGCGCGACCGCGGACAGCTGAGCGTGCCCCGCGCCGGTCCGGCCGAGCGCGAGGAGATCATCGCGTTGATCGAAACCCACGAAGGATCGGAGTCCGCCGACCTGGCGCGCCGGTGGTTGACTGCCCAGCCCCGCAGCGCCTACCACTGCCGGGCCGATGACGGCACGGCCGCGTTCGCCGTCCAGGTGTATCTGCCCGGTCCGGGCGACCTGATGGCCGACGACCCGATCGCGGCCGCGATCTGGAAGTTCGTGTCTGACCGCGGCCCGCTGCGTCCCGGTGAGCGGGTCAACGTCAACCGGTTCGCCGGGGCCGACCACCGTTATCAGGGCGACCCGCTGCAGCTGCTGGTCAACGGCGTCTCGTGCATCCTCGAGTGGCGTACGACCCCAGCCGCCTGGACCTTCATCGTCAGCTTCGGTGTCCACTACGGTGCGTACTTCGACTACCTCGGGCTGACCCCGATGCTGAAGCTGGACGTGGGCGGGGCGCCGGTCACCCTGTTCGGCTGGGATCGACGACAGTTCCCGGCTTCGGCCTTCTTCGAGATGATGGAGACCCGCGAGCTGACCGGGGAGACGGGGCCGCCACCGGCCGAGCTGCTGCGACCGCTGCCGCTGACCCGTACGTCGTTCGACGCCGCCGTCCGGGCTGCCCTGCGCCGGTTGACCCGGGCCGGCGGTCTCGACTCGTCCGAGCTGCTGACCAGCGCTCTGGTGCCGCCCGACGCGACCGATCCGCCAGCCACCCTGAACCGGGTGCTGCGCGAGGCCGTCGCCGACCTGGATCGTGAGCGCGGCGGCGCAGAGCACCGCCGGGTGCTGGAGCGGACCTTCCTGGCCGGCGCGCCGTCCCAGGAGGCGGCGGCCGAGCTGCTGGACCTGCCGTTCAGCACCTACCGGCGTCACCTCGCCCGAGCCACGGATCGGCTGGTGGAGGTGCTGTGGGCGATCGAGCTGGAGCCGAACGGCTCCCGGCGCACCTGACCGGCAGGACGCGTCGGGCAGGAAGTGGGCACCGAGTGACCTGGTAGGTGAACACCGGTTCGCAGGACCATGGCGACGCCACGAAGGAGGCGCCATGAGTCAGCTCGACAGCACCACCCGAGGTCTCGACGCTCGGCCTGTACACGAGGTGGCGGTGCTCGGTGCCGGACCCACCGGTCTGATTACCGCCCTGCTGCTGGCCCGGGCCGGGTGCGTCGTGACGGTGCTGGACCGTGACGACGCCGAGCCGGGCACCACCGCGGACCAGGCCTGGAGCGACTGGAGCCGGCCCGGAGTGAACCAGTTCCGGCAGGTGCACGTCGCACTGCCCCGCTGGTACCGGCTGATGCGGGCGGAGCTCCCTGACGTCGCCGACACCCTGCTCGCCCTGGGGGGCCGGTCGGTCAACCTGCTGCATCTGCATCCTGCCTCGGCCACCGGCGGCCACCAGGCCGGTGACGAGCAGTTCGACACGGTGACCGGGCGCCGGCCGGTGATCGAGGCGGCGCTGGCGTCGGTGGCCGCCGCGCAGCCGGGTCTGACCGTGCGCCGCGGCGCGCGGGTGATCGGACTGACGACCACGACCGGGGCGGACGGCAACCGGCGGATCGGCGGAGTCCGGACCGAGGATGCGGTGCTCGAGACCGATCTGGTGGTCGACGCCACCGGGCACCGCAGCCCGGTGCCGGGTTGGCTGGCTCCGTTGGGACTCGCCCCGGTCGAGGAGCGCGCGACGGTCGGTCTGACCTACTACACGCGGCACTACCACTCCCCCGACGGCCCACCGACGGGAACGGGCGGTGCCCTGACGCACCACCAGTCCTACTCCGTGCTCACCCTGCCCACCGACAACGGCACCTGGGGTCTGGCGATCATCGTCGGCTCGACGGACGCCGCCACCCGCCGGCTGCGCGAGGCGCCGTGCTGGGAGGCGGCGCTGCGGGCCGGCGGCGTGGACGAGCGCTGGCTGGCCGGGACGCCGCTCGACGACGTACGGCCCCTGGCGGGACTGCAGGACGTCGTCCGCCACTACGCCCCGGAGGGGGTGCCGGTGGTCGACGGGCTCGTGGCCGTCGGTGATGCCTGGGCCACCACCAGCCCGTTCCTGGGCCGCGGCCTGAGCCTGGGCGCACTGCAGGCCGTCGCCCTCCGCGACGCCGTCACCGGGCACGGCTCCGGCGGCTCGAGGCCGGTCTCGATCGCGTACGCGGCGCTGCTGCGGGAGCGGGTGGAGCCGTACGTCCGGGCCACCATCGGGTTCGGCCGGCACCGGGTCGCCGAGATGGCCGCGGAAGCGGCCGGTCAGCCGTACCGGACCGACGACCCGGCCTGGGCGGGCAGCACCGCCCTGGTCGCGGGCGCCAGCACCGACCCGCTGCTGCTGCGGGCTCACGCCACGATCGCCTCGCTGCTGGCCCTGCCCGCCGAGGTGTTCGCCGATCCGGAGATCCGCGCCCACGTCGGGCCGTGGTTCGGGTCCCCGCCCCATCCGCCGGACCGTCCGGGCCGCGCTGCGCTGCTCGATGCCCTGACCGGAACCACCACGTCCAGAACCACGACCACCAGAACCCCACAAGGAGCACTGTCATGACCACCAGCACCCTCAGCCTGTCCGATCTCAGCCAGCTCACCGGTGACTACCTCCGGCAGGAGGTCGAGGTCAGGATCAGCAACGTCACCCGGAACCTCCAGCGTCTCGAGGAGGGCACCTTCGACCTCACGATCACCAACGCCGCCGCGCCCCGTGGCATCCGGTTGCAGGACGTCACCGTGCACCTGCAGGTCGACTCCGGCGCCGTCCTGAAGCTGTCGACCTCGATGAGCGCGCTGCTGCAGGCGCGGGCGACCGGCAGCCGCTCGGCACCCGTGCTGCCGGGAGGAACCCTCGTCTCGGAGATGTTCGTCTTCTTCCAGCCCGCCGCCGCCGGCATCAGCCCCGACGACGTCCTCGAGCCCGGTGAGGTGCAGGAGCTGGAGCTCAGGTTCCGCGGCGAGGGAGCCGGAACCACCGACCTGACGGCGCACGTCCACGCCACGATCGCACCGGAGGACCTGTTCCCGCGGACGCAGGGCGCCACCGCTGAGAAGTCGATCACCATCCGGCCGTGACGCGCCGGCCACCCCTCAGGCGCCGGAGTGGTAGAGCGTCCGGACGATGTCCTCGATGGCCGGCTCCTCCAGGGTGAGGTCCCGTACCTCCACCTGCGCCGCCACCTCGGCCAGCACCCGGGCCGCGGTGGTGGTCGTGGGCGAGAAGGCCAGCCGCTGGCGTACGCCCTCGCCCTCGCTGCCGAGGTGAGTGGCCTCGTCCAGCTGCAGGGGCGGTCGCGGCTCCCAGAGGTCGACCACCAGCACCCGTTGCAGGGCCACCCGCTGGGCCAGCCCGGGCAGCGTGCCGTCGTACACCAGCCGGCCGTGGTCGACCACCAGCACGCGGTCGCAGAGCCGCTCGATGTCGCTCATGTCGTGGGTGGTCAGCAGCAGGGTGGTGCCGCGCTCGGCGCGCTCGGCGATCAGGAACTGGCGCAGCCGCTCCTTGCTGATCATGTCCAGGCCGATGGTCGGTTCGTCCAGCACCAGCAGCCGCGGGCTGTGCACCAGGGCGGCGGCCACCTCGCCGCGCATCCGCTCGCCCAGCGACAGCTGGCGTACGGGGGTGTCCAGCTGGTCGGCGATGCCGAGCCCCTCGACCAGCCGCGCCGTCCGGTCCCGGGACGCGGCGGGGTCGAGCCGGTGGATGGCGGCCAGGATGGTGAACGAGTCGCGCAGCGGCAGGTCCCACCACAGCTGGCTGCGCTGGCCGAACACCACCCCGATCTCCCGGGCCAGCTGCCGCCGCTGCGGCACGGGATCGAGTCCGCAGGTGCGGACGGCGCCGGCGGTGGGCACCAGGATGCCGGTGATCATCTTGATGGTCGTCGACTTGCCGGCTCCGTTGGCACCGATGTAGCCGCAGGCCTCACCGGCGGCGACCCGGACGCTGACCCCGTCGACGGCGTGCACCGTCTTCTTGGTCCGCCGCACCCGGCCGGCCTTCTGGCGGACGACGAAGGACCGTCGCAGGTCGGTGAACTCGATGATGGGCTCGGTGGTGCCGTCGGTGGGTGTGGTGGTCATGGTCAGCCCCCTGCTCCGGTGAACCTGCGGATCCCCGCACGCCAGGCGAGCAGGGCCAGCACCCACACCCAGACGGCGAACAACGGGGCGAACCAGCCCAGCCAGGCCGGCAGGAACGCCGGCCCCGGCAGGCCGAGGATGATCAAGGACGGCAGGTACGCCGCCGCGGTCGCCGGGAAGACGAAGGTGAACAGGATCCGGATCGGTTCGATCAGCACGCTGCCGGGCAGCTGGCCGGCGTACGAGCCGCCGTAGACGAACGCGGAGGTGAACTCGGCCCCGTCGATGACGAAGAACTGGACGCCGCCGGCCATCACGAAGAACGCGCCGTAGATCGCCCCGCCGACCAGCGGGGTGATGATCAGCAGGTAGACCACCGCCGGGGTCAGGGCGAGATCGAGGTGGCGGAGCGCGATCACCATGATCACCAGACCGACCGCCACCCGGCCGAGCCGGCGGAGCTGGAAGTCGCCGGTGACCAGCTGGACGATCAGCGGCAGCGGTCGGACCAGCATCACCTCGAGCCGGCCCAGCCGCAGGTGGGACGGCATCGCGTCGAACTGCCCGAAGATCATGTCGGCGAAGGAGAAGCCCATGTTGGCCAGGGCGAACACCAGGGCGGCCTGGGCGAAGTCCAGGCCCCCGAACACCGGCACGTTGGTCAAGATCACGTAGATCTCGATGAACTCGAGCAGACCGACACCCACCGAGGTGGCCACCGTCAGCCAGAAGCTCGTCCGGTAGGCGGTCTGGCTGCGGATCCTCGAGCCCAGCAGCACCATCATCGACTCACGCCGGGTGATCCGGCCCCCGGTCCGCCCCGACGTCGCCCGCGCGGTGTCAACCACCCTGCACCACCAGACGGCGGGCGGCCCGGTGCATCGCCACCCGGGTGACGGCGACCAGCAGCACCAGCCACCCCGCCTGCATGGCCACCACCTGCACGGCCTCCCACCCGAGCACCCGCCCACCGAGCACGTCGACCGGGAACTGCAGCAACGAAGGAAAGGGCGTGGCGTACGCGACGGTCCGGAGCCAGTCGGGGAACAGGTGGATCGGCACGTAGAGCCCGCTGAACGGAGCGACGACGACCAGGTACAGACCGATGAAGCCCCTGATGTCCAGGGACCAGAAGGCGATCAGGTTGACCCCGAAGCGGACGACGAAGCTGAGCGAGACGGCGAGCAGGACACTGAGCAGACCCAGCGGGTAGGCCGTCCAGGAACCGGGCAGGGCCAGCCCCACGGTGACCGCGCCGATCAGCAACGGGGCCAGACCTCGGGTCAGCAGCTGGAAGCCGGCCCGGCCGAGGTCGGCGGCCCACCAGGACAGCTGCACGTCCACCGGCCGGGCCAGGTCGACGGCGATGTCCCCGGTCTTGATCCGGTCCGCCAGCTCCGTCCAGCCGAAGATCGCGATCGGGGCGAGGAGGGCCTGACCGAGCCACACGTACGTCGACGCCTGCTGCCGGTCGTAGCCGGCCAGCTCGCCGCCCGCCGACGCGATGGCGGCGAACAGGACACCGACCCGGATGAAGCCGAAGACGGACTGGGTGACCACGCCGGCGGCGATGGCCATCCGGTAGGTGCTGTACCGGTGGAAGCCCGCCGCGGCGAGCTGGAAGTAGGTACGCACAATCGCGAGACCTTAGAGCGGCCGTCGGGCCCGGTCAACGATCCCCGCGCGTCGGCTCGCCACCCCGGCGTGTCGGCCGAGGACGGACCGGGGGCTCGGGGTCAGGAGCCGAGGAGGGGCATCAGCTGGGCCGGGCCGGCGAGCGCGCCACCGTCGACCGGCAGCGTCACGCCGGTGATCCAGGCAGCGTCGTCGGAGGCCAGGAAGGCCACCGCGGCGGCGATGTCGGCGGGTTCCCCCACCCGCCCGAGCGGGTACAGCGGCCGCAGTCGGTCAGCGCCACCGGCCTGCCCGTCCCAGACCCGCGTCCGGACGGTGCCCGGGGCGACGACGTTGACCCGGATCCCGGCCGGTCCCAGCTCGACGGCGAGGTTGCGGCTGAGGACGCTCAGACCGGCCTTGGCCGACGAGTAGGCGGTCTCGCCGAAGGCGGCCAGACCGTTCACCGAGCTGACCGAGACGACGGCCGCACCCTCGGGTCGGGCCCGCAGGTGCGGCAGCGCCCCCCGGATACAGCGCATGGCGCCGGTAAAGTTGAGGTCGAGCATGTCGTTCCAGGCCTCGTCGGTCAGGTCCTCGAACGCCGGCACCGCGACCGACCCGCCGGCCACGTTGACCAGCACGTCGAGCCGACCGAACTCGGCGACGGCGAGGGCGACGGTGGCCTCCACCGACGGCGTGGCGTGCACGTCGAGGTGCGTACCCACCGCCTCGGCCGGCGCCAGGCTCGCGGCCGCGGTCCGGGCCGCTTCCTCGTCGAGGTCGCCGAGCACGACCCGCGCACCCTCGGCGGCGAGCCGCTCGGCCACCGCCCGACCGATGCCGTGGCCCGCTCCGGTGACCAACGCGACCCGGCCGACGAACCGTCGGCCGGACGCGGGGCCGGATGCGTGCCCGGGCGGCTGGGTCACAGCACGTCACCGGGTCGGTAGGCCGCCGCGTCGGGATGCCGCCCGGCGATCTCCTCGATCTGGGCGACCAGGGAGGCGACCTGGCTCTGGGCGATCCCGGCCATGGTCAGCGGCTCGGTGACCAGGGCGTCCAGCTCCGCGGCGCTCAGCCCGAGGCGCTCGTCGGCGGCCAGCCGGTCGAACAGGTCGTTGCGGGCGAGACCGCGCTCCCGCATGGCCAGGGCCACCGAGACGGCGTGCTCCTTGATCGCCTCGTGGGCGGTCTCCCGGCCGACGCCCTTGCGGACGGCCGCCATCAGCACCTTGGTGGTGGTGAGGAACGGGAGGTAGCGCTGCAGCTCGTTCTCGATCACCGCCGGGAACGCCCCGAAGTCACCGAGCACAGTCAGGAAGGTCTCGAACAGGCCGTCCAACGCGTAGAAGGCGTCCGGCAGGGCGACCCGACGGACCACCGAGCAGGAGACGTCGCCCTCGTTCCACTGGTCGCCGGCCAGCTCGCCGACCATGGAGACGTAGCCGCGGACGATCACCGCCAGACCGTTGACCCGCTCGCAGGAGCGCGTGTTCATCTTGTGCGGCATCGCGCTGGAGCCGACCTGACCGGGGCGGAAGCCCTCGGTGACCAGCTCGTGCCCGGCCATCAAACGGATGCTGGTGGCGACGTTGGACGGGGCGGCGGCGGCCTGGGCCAGCGCGGTCACCACGTCGAAGTCGAGGGACCGCGGGTAGACCTGCCCGGTGCTGGTCAAGATCGTGGGCACCCCGAGGTGGGTGGCGACCAGCTGCTCCAGCTCGGCCAGCTTGGCCGCGTCCCCGCCCAGCAGGTCGAGCATGTCCTGCCCGGTCCCGACCGGACCCTTGATGCCCCGCAGCGGATAGCGGGCGATCAGCTCGTCGATCCGGCGGAAGGCGATCAGCTGCTCGTCGGCCGCGGTGGCGAACCGCTTGCCCAGGGTGGTGATCTGGGCGGCCACGTTGTGCGAGCGTCCCGCGATCGGCTGGTCGGCGTAGGTCGTGGCCAACCGGGCCAGCTGGGCGAGCGAGGCGACCAGCCGGTCGCGGATGATCTGCAGGGAGGAGACGATCTGCAGCTGCTCGACGTTCTCGGTCAGGTCGCGGCTGGTCATCCCCTTGTGCACGTGCTCGTAGCCGGCCAGGGCGTTGAACTCCTCGATCCGGGCCTTGACGTCGTGCTTGGTGATCTTCTCCCGGGCGGCGATGCTGGCCAGGTCGACCCGCTCGACCTGCGCGGTGTAGGCGGCGATCACCGCGTCGGGGTCGTCACCGCCGAAGTCCACGCCGAGATCTCGCTGCGCGGTCAGCACCGCGATCCACAGCCGCCGCTCGGCGATGATCTTGTTCTCCGGGCTCCACACGGTGCGCATCGCCGCCGAGGCGTAGCGGTTGGCCAGGACGTTGGGGACACTCACTGCTGCGCTGCTCTCATCTGGTCGTCCGCCGCTCGGCGGGCGATGTCCGTACGGTAGAAGGAGCCTTCGAGCTCCAGCCGGGCGATGGTGGCGTACGCGGCGTGCCGGGCGGTGGTGAGCTCGGGTCCGGTGCCGACCACCGCCAGCACGCGTCCGCCGATGCTGATCACCTGGCCCTCGGCGTCCAGCCCGGTGCCGGCGTGGATGATCATGACCCCGTCGGGGGCGCTCTCCTCCAACCCACCGATGACCCCGCCGGTCACCGGGGTCGCCGGGTAGCGCTCCGCCGCCAGCACGACGGCCACCGCCGCGCCGTCCGCCCAGTCCAGCGGTGGCTGCCCGGCCAGGGTGCCGGTGGCGGCGGCGTGCAGCAGGCCACCGAGCGGCGTCCTCAACCGCGCCAGCAGCGGCTGGGTCTCCGGGTCGCCGAACCGGGCGTTGAACTCGATCACCCGCACCCCCTGACCGGTGAGCGCGAGACCGGCGTAGAGGAGCCCGCAGAACGGGGTGCCGCGCCGGGCCAGCTCGTCGACGGTGGGCTGCAGCACCGTGCGAAGCACCTCGTCGACCAGGTCGTCGGGCGCCCACGGCAACGGCGTGTACGCCCCCATCCCGCCGGTGTTCGGGCCGGCGTCGTCGTCGTACGCGCGCTTGAAGTCCTGGGCGGGCTGCAGGGGGACGACTGTGGTGCCGTCGGTGACGGCGAACAGGCTCACCTCGGGCCCGTCGAGGAACTCCTCGATCACCACCCGGCCGCAGGCGATGGCGTGGTCGAGAGCCACCTGACGGTCGGTCGTCACCACGACCCCCTTGCCCGCGGCGAGGCCGTCGTCCTTGACCACGTACGGCGACCCGAGCTCGTCCAACGCGGCCGCCGCGTCTCCGGCGCTCAGGCACAGCCGGGCGGCCGCGGTCGGGACCCCGGCGGCCGCCATCACCTCCTTGGCGAACGCCTTGCTGCCCTCCAGCTGCGCGGCCGCCGCGGACGGACCGAAGCAGGCGATCCCGGCGGCGCGGACGGCGTCGGCGACCCCGGCCACCAGCGGGGCCTCCGGTCCCACCACGACCAGATCCACCCCGAGACCGGTGGCCAGCGCGGCCACGGCATCCGGGTCGTCGGCCACCACCGGGTGGTTGGGCCCGACGGCGGCCGTCCCCGGGTTGCCCGGGGCGGAGTGGACCTCGACCACACCCGGATCGCCGGCGAGGGCCAGCGCGAGCGCGTGCTCGCGACCGCCGGAACCGATGACGAGGACGCGGAGGCGCCGGGCGGGATCAGCGGGCTGGATCGGGTCGGGCGCAGGCACCCGCGAAGCCTACCGATCGCCCGTCCGGCCACCGACCGTCCAGATCCCACGCCGGGGTTGACACGTGTTAGGCGGGCAATGCAGACTACCTAACACGAGTTAGTTCACCCAAGGAGGATCATGGCCGACCTCAGTCGCCGCGCACTGCTGGGCCTCGCCGGAGCCGGAGCACTGGGCTTCGCCGCGTCCTGGCCGCGGCTGACCGCGCAGGACATTCCCGGCCGCGGGACCGACGCCCTGACCGTCGCGATCCTCGGCACTGCCCAGGACGCCGAAGCGCGCACCGGTCTGGTGCGGGCGTTCAACGAGGCCCACCCCGACATCCCGGTGCGGATCGTGGCCGTCCAGGGCCAGGACTGGAGCAACTTCTTCGCGAAGATCCTGACCATGGTGGCGGCCGGCACTCCACCGGACGTCTGCGTCGTGGCCACCGAAGGCGCCCAGCTCTTCGCCGAGCGTCTCGCGGAACCCCTCGACGACTACGTCCGCCGGGATGCCGCCGAGCTGCAGAACTTCTTTGACGACGTGCACCCGTCGCTGGTCGAGGCCTTCATGTACCAGGGCAGCCTCTTCCAGCTGCCGATGGACTTCAACGCAGCGAACGTCTACTACAACGCGGGAGCTCTGGAGAAGGCCGGTCTCGAGCGGCCCGCCGACGACTGGACCCACGAGGACTTCCTGGACGTGGCGCGAGCGATGCGGAAGGGGAACGCGGACAACTTCCTGCCCTTCTTCTGGACCAACCGCCTCTGGGGCGGCGTGGTGCCGTGGCTCTACATCAACGACACGAGCTTCCTGACCGAGACCAAGGCGACCGGCGGCGAGTGGATGTGGTCGCAGTTCTACGCCGACGACCCTTCCTCCGCCCGGCGTGGCGGCGGCTTCGAGTGGACCGAGGCCGCGGCCAACACGCCGCGGGTGACCGAGAGCTTCGAGTTCCTGCGGCAGATGATCGACGAGGGTCTCTCCTCGGTCCCGGCCCAGGGCGGCGGCAACGAGCTGGTCGGCCGGTTCGCCGAGGGAGTGGTCGGGATGACCCCCGCCGGCGGCTTCTGGGTCGACGGGCTGAACGCCGGCGGCATGGGCGAGTCCGACTTCGACGTCTCGTTCTTCCCGCAGTGGAAGGGACAGCGTCACCAGTTCGGTGCGGCCGGCTACGCGATGATGCGCACCTCACAGCGCAAGGACGCCGCCTGGGAGTGGATCAAGTTCTGCGCGAGCAAGGAGGCGATGGAGATCGCCATGCCCGCCCCGAACACCACGCCCACCCGCCGGTCGATGGTCGACGAGGCGTTCTACTCCGGTCTCGGACCCAAGCACTGGCAGGTGTTCTACGACACCCTCGACCGGTTCCCGACCACCGGGCCGATCCCGGCGCCACCCCAGCAGGCCGCCGTCGAGACGGCCCTGATCAAGAACGTCACGCCGGCCCTCACCGGCCCGCGCGGCAACCTGACCAACGCGCTGAACACCCTGCAGCGCGACCTCGAGATCGCCCTGAGGAGAAGCTGATGAGCACCGCGCACCCCGGAGCCGCCGGACTGGCCGAGCTCGAACCCGCCGCGGGCCAGGAGGTCCGCACCCCGCACCCGGCCGGTGGGCGCAGCCGCCGGGCCGAGAAGATCATGGTCATCCTCTTCCTGCTGCCCACGCTGGGCGGGATCGCGCTGTTCACACTGGTCCCCATCGTGGCCTCCGTGGTGCTCGCGTTCTTCCACTGGGACGTGATCACCGCACCGCGGTTCGCGGGGGTCGACAACTTCACCGGTTTGGTCGCCGACCCGACCGTGCGTCGCGCTTTCGTCAACACGTTCGGCTTCGTCGTGGTGGCGGTCACCCTCCAGCTCGCCGTCGCTCTCGGGCTGGCCGTGCTGGTGCAGTCGAAGATGCCCACCTGGATGCGCAGCTTCTTCCGCAGCGCCCTGTTCTTCCCGCTCATCCTGTCCGCCGCCTCGGTCTCGCTGATCATGGCGTACCTGTTCAACGAGGACTTCGGCCTGGTCAACCGGGCGCTGGCCGTGGTCGAGCTCGGCCCGGTGCCGTGGCTGACCTCAGGTCCCGGGGCGGCCATCGTGGTGATCCTGGTCTACGTCTGGCAGAACTTCGGGTTCTCGTTCCTGTTGTTCGTGGGCGGTCTCGCGGCCATCCCCCGCGACGTCTACGAGGCGTCCTCGATCGACGGGGTGACCGGTTGGAAGCAGTTCCGCAACATCACCGTGCCGCTGGTGAGCCCGACCCTGCTGGTCGCCTCCGTGATGGCGATCATCAGCGCCCTGCAGATCTTCGACCAGCCGTACGTCCTCACCCGGGGCGGGCCCGGCGACTCCACCCGGACCGCGGTGATGGTGATCTACGAGTCGGCCTTCCAGCAGCTCCAGTTCGGTCGCGCGTCGGCCATCGGCATCGTGCTGACACTGATCATCATGGCGGTCACCTTCCTGCAGTTCCGCCTCAGCCGACGCTTCGTCTTCTACCAGTGAGCCGGACCATGATCACCAGCTGCCCGCAGTCAGCCCCCACTCCCGAGAGGCTCCGCCCATGAGTGTCACCACCGCACCGCCTCCGGTCGTGTCCGCCCGGACCGACCCGCCGAGCTCCTCCGGGCGTCGGCTCAAACGAGCTCTCAAGCCCGGCACGATCGGCAAGGTCGTGGTCCTGCTGGTCGCGGCCTTCCTCACCCTCGGTCCCGTGATCTGGACCGTGTGGACCGCCCTCACACCGCAGATCGCCGGCACGGCCGAGCGGGACTTCGGGCTGAGCGCCTTCGTGGACGTGTTCGACCAGGTGGACATGGTGCTGTTGATCTGGAACAGCGTCCTGGTCACCGCCGCGTGCGCGTTCGGCCAGATGCTCACCGCGGCCCTAGCCGGCTACGTCTTCGCCCGGGTGGAGTTCCGCGGGTCGAACCTGCTGTTCGGGGTGGTGCTGGCGACCATGATGGTGCCGATGCAGGTGACGATCGTGCCCGTCTTCATGCTGATCCGCGGGATGGGCCTGGCCGACACCTTGCTGGCGCTCATCCTGCCCGCGATCCCCACCGCCTTCGGCACCTTCCTGATGCGGCAGTACTTCCTCGGGCTGCCCGCCGAGCTCGCCGAGGCCGCGCAGATCGACGGCGCGGGTCCGTTCCGGACCTTCTGGTCCGTGTACGCCCCGCTGGCCCTGCCCGGACTCGCCATCGTCGGCATCCTCGCCTTCAACTTCCACTGGAACGAGTTCTTCCGACCACTGATCATGACCATCAGCGAGCAGAACTTCACCCTGCCGCTCGGGCTGGTCAGCCTGCAGGGCAATCTCGGCTCCGGCAGCGTGGCCACGGTGCTGGCCGGTGTGGTGATCTCGATGATCCCCGCCCTGCTCGTCTTCGTCCTCGGCCAGCGTCCGCTGCGTGAGGGTCTGACCGCCGGGGTGAGCAAGTGAGCACCCTGCCCGACGAGGTCCGCCGCCCCTACGATGACGCCGTGAACCCGGCCCGACCGCGTCTGCACATCCTGCCGCCCAGCGGCTGGCTCAACGACCCCAACGGGGTCTGCCACCTCGACGGGCGCTACCACGTCTTCTACCAGCACAACCCCGACGGTCCGACGCACGGCAACGTGCACTGGGGCCACGCCAGCTCGGCGGACCTGCGGCACTGGACCGACGAGCCGATCGCGCTGGCGCCGACCCCCGGTTCGGGCAACGAGAACGGCTGCTGGTCGGGCTGCCTCGTCGACGACGACGGGGTGCCGACGGCGGTCTACACAGCGGTCCCCGACCACGCCTGGAACGCCGGGGTCGCGGTGGCCCGAAGCGACCGGACCCTGCGGGAGTGGCGACAGGATCCTGTGATCAAGGTCGGCACCCCCGTCGACCCGACCATCGCGGAGGTGCGCGACCCGTTCGTCTTCCGCTCCGGTGGTCACCGGTACGCGGTGCAGGGCGCCGGTCACCCGACCGGTGACCCCCAGCTGCTGCTCTACAGGTGCGACGACCTGGACGCCTGGGAGCCCCTGGGTCCCCTGCTCACCGTCGACGACCCGGTCGCGGCCTCGATCGCGCCCGCGAACATCTGGGAGTGCCCGAACCTGTTCGAGCTCGGGGGGCGCTGGGTGCTGCTGCTGTCGCTGTGGCGGCACGTCGACGGGACCCACGACCTGGCCGGGGTGCGCTACCTGGTCGGCGACCTGGTCCCCACCGGGGCCGGACTCAGGTTCGTGGCCGAGTCCGGTGGCACCGTCGACGAGGGACCGACCTTCTACGCCCCGCAGGCGCTGGTGGACGGGGACCGGATCCTGCTGTGGGGCTGGGCCTGGGAGGGCGCGCAGCGCACGGCCGAGGAGGTCGCTGAGGCCGGCTGGGCCGGCACGCTCACCTTCCCGCGTGAGCTGAGCCTCGATGGTGACCGGCTGGTCAGCCGGCCGGCCCCCGAGCTGACCGGACTGCGCTCCGCCGAGCTCGACGTCACCGCACCGATCCGGGAGGCAGCCTTCGAGATCGCCGCCGCGGGACCGCTCGAGCTCCTGCTGGTCGATCCGGCGACGGGCTCTCGGGCGACGGGCTCTCGGGCGACGACGGTGAGGACCGACGGTGCGGCCCGGGTCCTGGTCGACGGCTCCATCGTCGAGGTGTTCGCGGACGGTCCGTCGGCCACCTCGCGGCACTACCCCACCGCCACCAGTCACTGGGAGGTCAGCGCCCGCGACGACGTCCGGGCCTGGCGTCTGGGCTGACGCAGGACTCGTCAGACTCTCCCCGATCGGCGCCCGCAACGGCGTGTCGCGCCGGTTCACGGCCAGTCGGGGAGAGCTTGACGCCGCGCCGCCCGCCCGAGCCACTCAGGCGTACGGCTGGATGAGCTCCCGGTAGCGGGCCGACAGGGTGGCCAGCACCTCGTCGCCCGGGGTGGCCCACACGTCGGCGTTGAAGATCTCCACCTCGATGTCGCCGGTGTAGCCGGCGTCGCGGACCCAGCCGCCGATGGTGGCGAAGTCGATGTGACCGTCGCCCATCATCCCGCGGGCCAGCAGGGTGTCCGCGGGCAGCGGGGTGATCCAGTCGCACACCTGGTAGCTGTGGATCCGCCGACCCGCCCGAGCGATCTGCGCCTCCAGGTCCGGGTCCCACCACACGTGGAAGGTGTCCAGCACCACCCCCACCTCCTCGACCGCGTACGGCTCGGCGATGTCCAGCGCCTGACCGAGGGTGGAGACCACACCGCGGTCGGCGGCGTAGATCGGGTTCATCGGCTCGATGCCGAGCGACACGCCGACCCGACGCGCGTGCGGCACCAGCCTCTCGATCGCCTCCGCGGCACGGCGACGGGCAGCGGGGAGATCGCGGTCACCGGACGGCAGTCCACCCGGGACCAGGCACAAGGTGGCCGCCCCGATGGCGGCGGCCTCGTCGAGGGCACGGACGTTCTCGGCGTGCGCGGCCTCGATGGCGGCGGGATCCGAGGCGGTGAAGAAGCCGCCGCGGCAGAGCGTGGAGACCCGCAGGCCGGCGTCGGCCAGCCAGCCGACGGCCTGGTCCAGGCCGGCCTCGGCCAGCTGCTCGCGCCAGACCCCGATGGAGGACAGACCCGCGGCCCGGCAGCCGTCGATGGCCTCCCGCAGGGTCCAGCTCGCCGTGGTCCGCTGGTTCAGCGACAGCCGGGCGAGCGTGGGGTCGGTGACCGGTGGCGACGCCGCCGGCGCGCTCACGTGGGGATCCCGGCGGCGGCGAGGACCAGACCGAGCCGGTGACGGGCCAGCTCGGGATCCGGCAGCAGTCGCGCCGTGTTGGCCAGCTCGAAGACCCGGGCCAGGTGCACGGGCGACCGGGCCGCCTGCAGCCCGCCCACCATGCCGAAGCCGTCCTGGTGGCCGGACAGCCAGGCGAGGAAGGCGATCCCGGTCTTGTAGTAGAAGGTCGGCGCGCAGAAGATGTGCCGGGACAGCTCCAGCGTCGGCCCCATCTCCGTGCGGTAGCCGGCGACGTCACCCCGGTCGAGGGCGGTCAGCGCCGCGGAAGCGGCCGGCGCGATGGCCGCGAAAGCCCCCAGCAGCGCGTCGGAGTGGTGCTCGCCGTCGCCCTCGATCAGCTCGGGGTAGTTGAAGTCGTCGCCGGTGTAGAGACGGACCCCGGCCGGCAGCCGGCGACGGAGGTCCGTCTCGTGCGCGGCGGACAGCAGAGAGACCTTGACCCCGTCGACCTTGGTCGCGTGATCATGGACCAGCTGCACGAACGTGTCGGTGGCGGTGGCCACGTCGGCGCTGCCCCAGTAGCCGGCCAGCTGGGGGTCGAAGGCCTCCCCGAGCCAGTGCAGGACGACCGGCTGGCTGACCTGGGAGAGGACGGCGTCGTAGACGCTGCGGTAGTCCTCGGCGGTCGTCGCGGCCGCCGCCAGGTGACGGGACGCCATCACGATGACCTGGGACCCCGCGCCCTCGACGAAGGCGACCTGCTCGAGGTAGCCGGCGGTCACCTCGGCGAGGCTGGCCGGACCCACCGGCAGGTGGTCGGTGCCGGCCCCGGACGCGATCCGGGCCCCGGCGGCCCGGGCCTGGGCGGCGCTGCGGGAGATGAGCTCCTGCGTCGCCGCCCAGTCCAGACCCATGTTCCGCTGGGCGGTGTCCATCGCCTCGGCCACACCCAGGCCGTAGCGGAACAGGTGGGCGCGGAACGCCAGCGTGGCGTCCCAGTCGATCGCGGCCGGAGCCCCGGGGACGTTCTCGGCGTACGGGTCGGCCACCACGTGGGCGGCCGCGAACGCGACCCGGGTCTCGTACGGCTGCGGGTGGTCGGCCCACGCGCGCGGGGCCTCCAGCGCGACCTCGGTCAACGAGCCGTCGGCCCGCGGGAGCCTGATCGTGGCGACCGATGTGACACTCACGCGAGCTCCTTGAGCTCGACGCGTCGGCCCTCGTCGGAGGAGCGCAGCCCGGCCTCGACCAGCTGCAGCCCGCGCACGCCGGCGGCCAGGTCGTACCCGTGCGGACGACCCGCGTCGACGTCGCGGAGGAACTGCTCCCACTGCGCGCGGAACCCGTTCGGGTAGTCCTCGAGATCGGGCACGGAGTCCCACTGCGACCGGAAGTCCTGGTCGGTGGGCAGATCGGGGTTCCAGACCGGCTTCGGGGTCTGCGCGCGCGGCTGGATCCGGCAGTCGAACAGCCCCGCCACGGCCGAGCCGTGGGTGCCGTCGACCTGGAACTCGACCAGCTCGCCGCGGTCGACCCGGACCGCCCAGGAGGAGTTGATCTGGGCGATGACGCCGCCCTCCAGCTCGAAGATGCCGTACGCGGCGTCGTCGGCCGTCGCCGGGTAGGACCGACCCTGCTCGTCCCAGCGTTCCGGGATGTGGGTGACGGCCTTGGCCCAGACGGCATCGACCCGCCCGAACAGGTTCTCCAGCACGTAGTTCCAGTGGCAGAACATGTCCAGCACCATGCCGCCGCCGTCCTCGGCGCGGTAGTTCCAGCTGGGCCGCTGGGCCGGCACGACGTCGCCCTCGAACACCCAGTAGCCGAACTCGCCCCGGACCGACAGGATGCGCCCGAAGAAGCCGAGGTCGATCAGCCGCTTCAGCTTCACCAGACCCGGCAGGTAGAGCTTGTCGTGCACGACCCCGGTGATCACGCCGGCCTTCTCGGCGGCGGTGACCAGCTTCTGTCCGTCCGCGACGCTCTCGGCGATGGGCTTCTCGGTGAAGATGTGCAGGCCCTTGTCCAGCGCCGCCAGGATCGCGCCGGTGCGCTCGGAGGTCACCTGGGCATCGAAGTAGACGGTCGCCTCCGGGTCGGCCAGCGCCGCGGCGAGGTCGGTCGTCCACTCGCCGACGCCGTGCTGCTCGGCCAGCTTGGCCAGCTTGTCGGCGTTGCGGCCGACCAGCACCGGCACGACCTGGATCCGGTCGTCCCCGACCACCACGCCGCCCTCGTCCCGGATGGGCAGGATGGAGCGCACCAGGTGCTGCCGGTACCCCATCCGTCCGGTGACCCCGTTCATGATCACCTTGATTGTCCGAACCGCCATCTCGACCTCACTGCCCTTCATCCGACGAACACCCGACTGAGAACGCAAACGCTTACGTTAACCGTTTGCGACAGCGTACGCTACGGTGACCCCAGAGGACAAGAGGGTCTTTCGTCCGGTGAGGAGGCAGCCGTGGCAGGTCCGCCCGCAGCCGTCCGGCTGTCCGAGGTCGCCGCCGCCGCAGGGGTGTCGATCGCCACCGCCTCCCGCTCGCTGCGAGGACTGGGCGGGGTGAGTGACACCGTGGCCGAGAAGGTGCGCGGCATCGCCGAGGACCTGGGCTACGTCACCAACTCCTACGCCCGCACGCTGGCCGGTGGGAGCACCACCATCGTCGGCCTGATCCTCAACCAGATCGACGACCCGTACTTCACGGAGATCGCCGCGGGCGTGGTCCGCGCGGCCGAGGACGCCGATCTGACCGTGCAGATCGGGCACTCGACCCGGGATCCCCACCGTGAGCTGAAGCAGATCCGCAGCCTGGTCGCCCAGCGCGCCCGGGCCATCATCATCGCCGGCTCCGGCTACACCGACCCGCAGCGGGAGCTGCAGGCCAAGGAGCTGCTCGCCCGCTACGAAGCCGGCGGCGGCCGGGCCGCCGTGATCGGGCGCCACTTCCTCGGCGTCGACGCCGTGCAGCCCGACAACCGGGGCGCCGCCGGGCAGGTGGCCCGGCACCTGGTCGAGCTCGGCCACCGCGACGTGGTGGTCATCTCGGGGCTGCCGAGCCTGACCACTGTCGAGGACCGGCAGGGCGAGGCGGTCAAGGTGCTGGCCGCCGCGGGCGCCCGGGTCACGGTCGTGGAGACCGACTTCACCGGGCACGACGCCGGCCGGGCCGCGCTCGGCGCCCTGGACGGCGAGCCGCGGGCCACGGCGGTGATGGCCCTCAGCGACGCGATGGCCATCTCGGTGCTGACCGGGCTTCGGCGGGCCGGGGTCGACGTGCCCGGCACGATCTCGGTGACCGGGGTCGACGACGTGCCCGTGGCCGAGCTGATCTCACCGTCGCTGACCACCGCGGCGTTCCCGCTCAGCGAGCTCGGTCGCGAGGCGCTGCTGCTCACCACCCGCCCGCAGGCCACCCGTCCCCGCCGCAAGATGATCCCGGCGCAGCTGGTGGTCCGGGAGTCGACCGCCCCGCCCCGCTCGTGAGCCCCCGTTGAGCGCGATCAGGGCGAGGTCATGATCATGGCCGAGGTCATGATCATCAGCGGAGCCGGACCGTACGTCGACCCCTGGCACCCCTTCGCCGCGACGTCCGCCCGGCTGGCCGAGCTGATCGGCTCGGCGGGTCACCGGGTCGAGGTCTCGGAGACGGTCGAGGAGACGCTGCGGTCGCCGTCGGCACACGCGCTGCTGGTGATCAACATCGGCAACCCCGACCCGCCCCGGCCGGTTCCGATCATGATCGAGCTCCAGCAGGCGCTGCTCGCCCACCTGGCCGGAGGTGGCGGTCTGCTCGGGGTGCACGTGAGTGCCACCTCGTTCACCACCATGCCCCGCTGGCCGGAGATCCTCGGCGGGCACTGGGTCCGGGGCACGACCATGCACCCGCCCCTCGACCTCGCCCGGATCGACCTGCACCCGACGGCGCACCCGGTGGCCGGCGACGACTCCGACCTCGAGGTGCTGGACGAGCGCTACTGCTACCTGGAGGTGGGCCAGGACGTCACGGTGGTCGGCGATCACCGGCACGACGGCGTGGTCCACCCGCTGATCTGGGCACGCCGGCAGGGACCGGGTCGCGTGGTCTACGACGGACTGGGACACGACGAGCGCTCGTACGACAGCCCCGGCCACCGTGCCCTGCTGCTCCGCGCGGTCTCTTGGCTGACGGAGCCCCGCTGACCCTGCCGGCAGCGCGGACCCGGAGCGCGGGTCAACGCGACGGGGGCGCGACCGACTCCCGGATGACCAGCGGGCAGTCCAGCAAGGTCCGGAGCGCCGGCCGGGTCTCGCTGACCGCGGACGCCGGCGTGTCGTCCAGAACCCGGTCCAGCACCACCCGCATCGCCCGCTCCCCCATCTCGCGGTGCGGCAGCCGCACGGTGGTCAGCGCCGGCACCAGACAGGGCGCCACGTTCTCGTCGTCGTCGTAGCCCACGACCGAGAGCTCGCCCGGCACCGACAGCCCCAGGTGCGCCGCGGCGAGGACCACGCCGACGGCGGACCGGTCGTTGGCGCAGACGATCGCGGTCGGTGGGCGGTCGCCGCTCAGCACGTGCATCGCGGCGGCGTAGCCCTTGTCGATCTCCCAGCCCGCGGTGACCGGGCCGGGGACCTGCAGCCCGGCCATGGCGACCGCCTCGGCGAAGCCCTGCTCGCGCAACCCGGAGGCGACGACGTCGCTCGTCCCGGTGAGCATCACGATGTCCCGGTGACCCCGGTCGATCAGGTGCTGGGTGACCGCCCGGCTGCCGGCCACCTCGTCGGGGATGAAGGCCGGCGCGCTGTCGGCGGGATCGAAGCAGTTGGCCAGCGCGCAGGTGGCGCTGCGCAGGGCCGTCGGGACGTCGTACGCCCGCAGGCTCATGGCCGCGAACAGGAAGCCGTCGACCTGCCGGTTCTGCAGGGTCTCGTACGCCCGGCGCTCCCGGCCGAGGTCGTTCTGGGTGTCGATCACGAGGAGCAGGTAGCCCTCGGCCACGGCCACGTCGGCGGCCCCCTCGAGCAGCTGCCCGCCGAACGCGCTGGTGGCGATGGCGTCGGTCACCACCCCGATGGTGGAGCTCCGCCGGCTGCGCAGGCTCAGGGCCACCGTGTTCGGGGTGTAGTTCAGCTGCTGCGCCGCCGCGACGATCAGCGCCTGCTTGTCGGCGGCGATGTTGCCGGCCCCGCGTCCGTTCAGGACCAGCGAGACGGCGCTGCGGGAGACGCCCGCCAGATCGGCGACGTCCTGGGAGGTGGCTTTGCGCGGCATGCCGCCAGCCTAACCTAACTCGTGTCAGGTCAGGCTGGGGACGCACGCTCCACGCGGCTCAGATCAGCTGGTTGATCACGATCGACTGCTCGCGGCTCGGGCCGACCCCGATGCCGGAGATCCGGGCCCCGCACAGCTCCTCCAACCGCTCCACGTAGCGGCGGGTGTTCTTGGGCAGGTCCTCGAACGAGCGGCAGCCGGTGATGTCCTCGGTCCAGCCGTCGAGGTGCTCGTAGACCGGGGTCGCGTGGTGGAAGTCGGACTGGTTGACCGGCAGCGTGTCGAAGCGCTCGCCGTTGACGTCGTAGGCCACGCAGACCGGGATCTGCTCCCACCCGGTCAGCACGTCCAGCTTGGTCAAGAAGATGTCGGTGAACCCGTTGCCCTGCGCCGCCGCCTCCACGACCAGGGCGTCGAACCAGCCGCAGCGCCGCTTGCGGCCGGTGGTGGTGCCGAACTCGGCCCCGATCTCCCGCAGCTTCTCGCCGTCGTCGTCGAACAGCTCGGTCGGCATCGGTCCCTCACCCACCCGGGTGGTGTACGCCTTGGCGATGCCGATCACCCGGTCGATCCGGGTCGGACCGACCCCGGCCCCGACGCAGGCCCCGCCGGCGATCGGGTTGGAGGAGGTCACGTACGGGTAGGTGCCGTGGTCCACGTCGAGGTGGTGGGCCTGCGCCCCCTCGAACAGGACCACCTTGTCGGCGTCCAGGGCGGTGTTCAGCACCCGGCTGACGTCGGCCACATGCGGCGCGATCCGCTCGGCGTGGGACAGCAGGTGCTCGGTGACCTGGACCGGATCGAGGGCGGCCCGGTTGTAGACCTTCACCAGCAGGTGGTTCTTCTGGTCCAGCGAGGCCTCGACCTTCTGCCGCAGGATCGAGGCGTCGAAGAGGTCCTGGATGCGCAGCCCGATCCGGTTGACCTTGTCGGAGTAGGCCGGTCCGACGCCGCGTCCGGTGGTCCCGATCCTGGCCTTGCCCAGGAAGCGTTCGGTGACCTTGTCGATGGTCTGGTGGTACGACGCGATGATGTGGGCGTTGGCCGACACCAGGAGCGAGGACGTGTCCACGCCGCGGGCGGCCAGACCGTCGATCTCGCTGAAGAGCACGTCGAGGTCGACCACCACCCCGTTGCCGATCACCGGCGTGCAGTTGGCGTTCAGCACCCCGGACGGCAGCAGGTGCAGGGCGTAGCGTTCACCGGCCACGACCACCGTGTGACCGGCGTTGTTGCCGCCGGAGTAGCGGACGCAGTAGTCGACCCGGTCACCCAGCTCGTCGGTGGCCTTGCCCTTGCCCTCGTCGCCCCACTGGGCTCCTACCACCACAATGCCCGGCATGTGATCGCCGCCTTCTCTCAGCAGTGAAGTCCCCGGGCAGCGGTGCCGCGGGGACTCTTACTGCCTCACTCTAGCGGGAAGGCGCTGGTCAGGGCCCGGTAGCCGGATTCGGTGGAATCACGGAGGAACTGCGCGCAGCGCTCGTACTCCACCAGGTCACCGATCCGCTGGGCCGCCCGGGCCAACGACCAGAGCGCGCGCAGGAAGCCCTGGTTGGGCTCGTGCTCGTACGGGATCGGCCCGGCCCCCTTCCAACCCGACCGGCGCAGGGCGTCCAGTCCACGGTGGTAGCCCGTGCGGGCGTAGGCGTACGCGGTCACGTCTCCCTCCGACGTCCCCACGGCCAGGGCCTCCTCGGCCAGCTGGGCCCAGGCCCGGCTGCCGGCCGGCTCGGCCACCACCGCGGCGACCAGCTCGGCGTGACCGGCTCCGTCGGTGAGAGCCGGCCCGATGACGGGCAGCAGACTCGGGGCGGGTCCGGCGCCGGCGGCCGCCAGCAGGTTGCGGTGGGTGACAGGTTCGCTCACCCCGCCCACCCTAGTGGTCCCCGACGGGTCCGCCGTCGGGTTCGGCACCCGCGGGCAGCCCACGCCCGGCAGCACCGCGAAAAACGTTGCCCACCAGTAAAAAGCGCTCGGTCCCGGGTCCGCATCCGGATGCTCCGATCCCCGGGAAGAAGGCTCGACCAATCACCGGCCGGGCCCTGCCCGGCGAGATCAAGGAGGATCGACATGGTGCTTCGCCGCATCGCCACGATGGGGGCCGCGCTGCTCGTCGCGGGGGCCCTGGCCGTAGGAGCCGCGCCCACCGCATCGGCGCACAGCTCGACGTCGGGGAACCGCAGCCTGGCCGCCGTGCTGGCCAAGGACGGCAGCGGGTTCGACCGCAGCTGGAACGACTTCGACATCGTCGACAACGCCGTCCAGGCGGTGCTCAAGGCCAAGCCGGACAGTGCGGTCAAGGTGCTGGCCGACGGCAAGACGCGGGTCACGGCCTTCCTGCCCACCGACCGGGCCTTCCAGCTGCTGGTCAAGGACCTGACCGGCACCACGTACCGCAGCGAGAAGTCGGTCTTCACCGCCGTCGCCGGACTCGGCATCGACACCGTCGAGGCCGTGCTGCTCTACCACGTCGTGCCGGGCGCGACGATCACCTACAAGCAGGCCCTCAAGGCCAACGGCGCGGACCTGACGATGGCGTCCGGCGGCACCGTGCGGGTCAAGGTGCGCTACGTGTTCATCAAGCTGGTCGACGCCGATCCCGACGACGCCAACCCGTACGTGATCAAGGCCGACATCAACAAGGGCAACAAGCAGATCGCCCACGCCATCGACCGGGTGCTGCGCCCGGTCAACCTCTGATCCGGCACCGGGCGGCTCCGGCCCGGGGCCGTTCACCCGGCGAGGTGACTCCGGCCCGATCGGGACCACGTCCCGGAAGGTCTGTCCCGCAGAAGATCTAGACCCAGGGAGCGGCCACGGCACGGAACCCCGTGCCGCTGGCCGCGACCCGGTGGACCGCGTCGGCCACCCCGCGCACCACGGGGTGCACGTCCGCCGGATCGGCTCCGTCCACCGGCTCCCAGGACACCTGGGTCGCGTCGATGAGAGCCGGGTCCGGCGCCAGCCGCACGGCCTCCATCACCGCCATGAACGCGCCGTTGTCGGCCAGGGGATTCAGCAGCGCACCGGCACCGGACCGCGCGTCCAGCAGGTTCTGCAGCAGGTCCACCCGCTCGTAGCTGGTCCGCACCGGCTCCTGGCCGGTGACCTCCAGACTCACCTCGTCGCGGGTGTAGAACAGCCGCACCACCCCGGCGCTGCCGTAGACCGCGACCCACGGGTCGGTGTTCACCGGAGCGCACAGGGTCAGCGCGGCCGCGATGGTCGGCCCGGTGCGGGAACGGAGCACCAGGCTGGAGGTGTCGTCGGCCTCGATGTCGTTGGCCCGGTAGAGCTCCAGGTCGATCGCGACCACGTCGGCCACCCGGCGGGCGTCCGCCAACCGGAGGGCGGTCGCCGTCGCGTGGGCGAGCGGGTTGGTGGTCACGCCGTCGACGACCGGCCGACCGTCCAGCAGCCGCTTCCCGGCCCACGGAGCGCGGCGGAAGTACGACGTCGCCCGTACCCACGTCCCGGCGACCCCGATGTGCGAGACCTCGCCGACGTCCCCGCGCGCGACGATCTCGGTCACCGCGGCGAGGGCCGCCGAACCCAGGCTCTGGAACCCCACCTGACAGATGCGGCCGGTCTCGGACTCGACCGCGAGCAGGTCGGTGAACTCGGCCATGGTGGTGGTCGGCGGTTTCTCCAGCAGCACGTCGGCCCCGGCCCGCAGCAGCGTCGTCGTCATCGGTGCGTGGGTGGGCAACGGGGTGCATAGGATCGCCACGTCCACCCCGGTGCCGCTGGCCAGGAAGCTGTCCAGGTCGGCGTACCAGGGGGTGCCGGCGAGGTCGGCGGGCGAGCCCTCGGCCGGCGGACGCGGGTCGATCACCGCCACCAGCCGACCCCGGCTGAGTGCGTTCCGGACGTGCGACGCCCCGTGCCCGTGGATGCCGACCACGGCGATGGAGGCGGTCCCGGCTCCGGGCGGGGTGGTCCCTGCGTTCATGACGGGCTCCCGGCGAACCAGCCGACCGGCTTGTCCCGGTCGCGCGGGGCGGTCGGGACGACGAGCGTCGGCCGGGGCTCGGGGGCCGCCCACCGGGTCGCGTTGCGCAGGATCTGCTGGATCGTCGCGTCGTGGTAGATCGGGTACTCCTCGTGTCCGGGACCGAAGTAGAAGACCTTGCCGCGTCCGCGCCGGAAGGTCAGCCCGGACCGGAACACCTCGCCGCCGTCGAAGGCGGAGATGAAGACCGTCTCCTCGACCTGGTCGACGTCGAACGGCTCGCAGTACATCTCCGAGTCCGGCACGATCACCGGGTGCGGGATGCCCTGGACGATCGGGTGGCCGGCGGTGGCGGTCCAGACCAGCTCGCGGCCACCGTGCCGGAACCCGAAGCTGCGACCGGTGGTGCCGATCACGGCGCGGAACGGCTTGGAGTTGAGAGCGGAGTGCAGGGCCACGAAGCCCATCCCCTCGCTCACCCGGCGGCGGACGGTCTCGGCGTGGGCGTCCGCGACGTCACCCTGCACCTTGTGACCCCACCACAGCAGCACGTCGGTGCTCTCCAGCAGCCCACCGCCCAGTCCCTGCTCCGGCTCGTCCTGGGTGGCCGTGCGGACCTCGAGCCCGCGGTCGACCGAGAGGGCCGCGGCGATGGCCCCGTGGATGCCGCGGGGGTAGAGCGCGGCGATGGCCGGCTCGTGGCGTTCGTGGTGGTTCTCCGACCACACGGTGACCCGGAGGCGGCTCACGGTCGGACTCCCCGTGCCGAGGCCGTGGGGCTCGCCGCGCTCGGCGCATCGAGGTACCGCCGCAGCAGGTCCGGACGTTGCCGACCCCCGTACGCGATCGTCGGCCACGCCGGGTCGACGGTGAGGACCGCCAGACCCTGCTCGGTCAGCAGCACGGTGTCCTCCACCTTGGCCCCGTCCCCGGTGGGGTTCCAGGCGAAGGCCTGGCCCACCCGGATCGGGTCGTCGGTGAGGCCGGTGGCCCGCGGGTCCCGGCCGGCGTAACCAGCGACCCCGCCCTGGTGGTGGCGGCGCCACTCGTCGGGGTCGAAGCCGTGGCTGCCGTACGCCTGGCAGCCGGCCCGGAAGGCGGCGGCCAGGGTGGCGCCGGGCACGAGCGCGTCGAAGTAGGCCGCCTCCACCGCGAGGATCCGGCGCTGGGCGTCCTCCTCGACGGCGGTCGGTGGGGTGAAGACGACACTGCGGCTGACGTTGACGATCAGGCCCTGCCGGCGGGCGCACACCACCACCAGCGCGCGGCGTCCGAGCGGGGCGGCGGTGGGCAGCGGGTGGCGCACCCCGGTGCGCGAGCCACCACCGACCAGCACCACCAGCGGCTCGGCTCCGCGGCGGATGAGCTCGGCGGAGACCTCGGCGGCCACGTCGAGCTCGCGCTGCTGCGGTCGGGCGCGTTGCAGCACCCCCGTCAGCACGGCAGCGGTCTCGGCCCCCAGCGCAGCGAAGCGTGCCGTCTCGACCGGCAGCAGCGGCACCCGGAGACGGCGCAGCTCGGTGGTCACGTCGTCCTCGGTGAGGATGCCGGGACCTGCCGGCAGGGGCAGCGGCTGGTCCCAGGCCACGACCCGGACGTCGACCCCGGGCGGCAGCTCCTCGCCGATCAGCCGGTCCACCTCGTTGTCGGTGGCCAGCACCGTGTCGCCGGACGCGTCCACCACCGCGGCGATGATGGGAGGCGCCGCCAGGCTCACGTGGCTCCGGGCCCCGTCGAGATACCAGCCCAAGGCGGTGGCCGAGGTCAGCACCAGGCGGTCAGCGCCGTGACGGGCGAGCAGGTCGAGCAGGCGCTCGCGCTTGGCGGCGCGGTCGGCCCGCTGGGCCGCGAGGTCGTGACGCGGGCCCGGGGCGGCGGCCCGATCGGCCGACTCGGTGGCGGTCGTCATGAGGCTCCTCGACGTCGAGCGGCGGACGTAAACGCTTGCGTGAGGAGCGTAAACGGTTTCTGGCTCGTTGTCACGTCAGACCCGGAGGGGCGCACGCCCCGTGCTGCCCCGCACCACCAGCCGCGGGCGCAGCAGCACCGGTGCGTCGTCGACGACGGGGTGGCCCGGGGTGAGCAGGGCCGACAGCCGCTGCCAGGCCAGCCGGCCCATCTCCTCCTGCGGCACCCAGGCGGTGGTCAGCGGCGGCCAGGTGTAGGCAGCGAACGGGATGTCGTCGAAGCCGACCACCGAGAGCGCGCCGGGGACGTCGGTGCCGAGCTCGTGCAGCGCCCCGAGCAGCCCCAGGGCGACCACGTCGTTGAAGGCGATCACCGCGCTGACACCGGAGTCGAGCACCTGGCCGGCCGCGGCGTGCCCGTCGGGGAACATGGCCCCGCACCTGATCTTGATCACCTCGACGCCGGTCGCCGCCGCCAGGGCGAGCTCCCGGGCGGTGTTCGAGCGACTGGCCACGGGTCCTTGCAGGTAGGCGATCCGGCGGTGACCCAGCCCCGAGAGGTGACGCACGAGATCCCGGATGCCCGACGCCCAGTCGACATCGAGCTGCGGCAGCCCGGCGCCCGCCACCACGCGGTTGAGCAGCACCGCCGGCTGCAGGTCGGGCAGCAGCCGGGCGAGGTCGGACTCCGACATCCGGGGCGCCACCAGCACCACCGCGTCGCAGCGCCGCCGCGTGTCCAGCGCCAGCCCCGGCTCCTCGTCGGCGTGCTCGGCGCTGTCGGCCACGAGCACCCGGTAGCCCTGCTCGGCCGCCGCACGACTCAGTCCGCGCAGCCCGGAGTGGAAGGAGGGGTTGGTCAGATCGGGCACCACGTACCCGATGGTCTGAGTCCGGCCGAGGGCCAGGCTCCGCGCCACCTGGTTGGGCCGGTAGTCGAGCGCGACAGCTGTCGCGCGCACCCGCTCCGCGATGGCGGGGTCGACAGTGGCGAGCCCGTTCATCACCCGCGACACGGTGGCCCGGGACACCTTGGCCTCGGTGGCGACGTCACCGATGGTCGCGCGGTCGCGGCTGGGTCGACGTCCCACAGGTCTCTCCTCGCCGACCACTCTGAGAAACCATTTCCCGTCGGTCTGTCGCCGACCCTAGCCGCCGGCGCACGCGAAGTCGAGGCCGGTTCCCGCATCACGCAAAGGCTTGCGCTCCCAGCAGCCGGCGCCTACGCTGAAACCGCGAGAAACCGATTACTCATGGAGGAGCACAGATGGTCGACCAGCGTCGACGCTACGCGATCGTGGGCACCGGCTCCCGGGCCCGGATGTACGTGGGGGCCCTCACCGGAACCCACGCCGACGTGGGTGAGCTGGTGGCTCTCTGCGATCCCAACCCGGTCCGGATGGCGTACTACCAGGACAGCTACGGTCTGGCCGAGGTGCCCACCTACGCCCCCGAGCACCTGACGCGCCTGTTCGAGGAGACCCGCCCGGACGCGCTGATCGTCACCTCGCCCGACGCCACCCACGACATCTACGTGACCGCCGCGCTGGAGCACGGGCTCGACGTGATCACCGAGAAGCCGATGACGATCGACGACCAGCGACTGCGCTCGATCGTGGACGCGGTGCACGCCTCGCCGGGCGACCTGACCGTCACGTTCAACTACCGCTACTCCCCCCGCAACTCCGTGGTCCGTCGCCTGATCGCCGAGGGAGCGATCGGCGACGTCACCTCGGTGCACTTCGAGTGGCTGCTCGACACCGCCCACGGCGCCGACTACTTCCGCCGCTGGCACCGCCGCAAGGACGTCTCCGGCGGGCTGCTGGTGCACAAGAGCACCCACCACTTCGACCTGGTCAACTGGTGGCTGGCCGACGTGCCGACCCGCGTCTACGCCAGCGGCGGGCTGAAGTTCTACGGCCGGACCAACGCCGACGCCCGCGGCCTCGGCGAGCGCACCCCGCTGAGCCGGGACAACGACCCGAACGACCCGTTCCGGCTGGACCTGGCCGCCGACCCGCTGCTCAAGGGTCTCTACCTCGACGCCGAGTCCGCGGACGGCTACCAGCGCGACCTGGACGTCTTCAACGACAGCATCACCGTCGAGGACAGCCTCAACCTGATCGTCGACTACGCCCGCGGCGCCACCATGTCCTACTCGCTGAGCGCCTTCGGACCGTGGGAGGGCTACCGCGTCGCCTTCAACGGGACTGAGGGCCGGATCGAGCTGGACGTGGTCGAGCGCGGTCACCTGGCGTCGGCCAACGAGAAGAAGGGGGTCGTGGTCGACCCGTCGGCGGTGCACGACGCGGCCGGGTCCGACGAGGTCCGCCCGGTCGGCGAGCGGGTGCTGCTGCAGCGGCACTGGGAGACCGCGCAGGAGATCGAGATCCCCGTCGGCGAGGGCGGCCACGGCGGCGGCGACGCGATGCTGCTGGACGACCTGTTCCGCGGCGTGGCTGACGACCCGCTCGGCCGGACGGCCGGCTACCTGGACGGCATCCGCAGCGTGATCGTCGGGGTGGCGGGCAACCTCAGCCTGGCCGAGCGTCGCGCGGTGGAGACCGCCGAGTTCGGGCTCCCGCTGAGTGAGGCCGCCGCCGCCGGCGTGGTCGGCACCGACGCGACCGAGCCGGTGACCTCACCCGGGGCACGGTCATGAAGGTCCTCGTCACCGGAGGTGCGCGGTCATGAAGGTCCTCGTCACCGGAGGTGCGCGGTCATGAAGGTCCTCGTCACCGGAGGTGCGCGGTCGTGAAGGTCCTCGTCACCGGAGGTGCGCGGTCGTGAAGGTCCTCGTCACCGGAGGTGCCGGCCGGTTGGGCGCCAGCGTGGTCACCGGCCTGGTCGGTCACGGCCACGAGGTGATCTCCGTGGACCGCGCCGAGCTGGCGGGTCTGCCGGCCGCCGAGCAGGTGTCGGTCGACCTCACCGACGCCGGGGCGACCGATGCCGTCTTCGCCCGGCTCCGGCCCGAGGCCGTCGTGCACCTGGCCGCCATCGCCACCCCGTTCAGCGCCCCGGAGCCGGTCATCTGGGACACGAACACCTCGATCGCCTTCCACGTCCTGCAGTCGGCGGTGACCCACGGCGCGAGCCGCGTGCTCGCGTCGTCCAGCCCCACCCCGCTCGGCTACGGCGCCCCGACGGGGTGGCGACCGGCGTACCTGCCGATCGACGAGCAGCACCCGCTGCGGCCGTGGAACGCGTACGCCGCCTCCAAGGCCGCCATCGAGCACCTGGTGGCGATGTTCGCGGCCCAGCAGGGACCGGCGGTCGCCGTCGGCAGCTTCCGGCCCTGCTTCGTGCTGTCGCCGGAGGAGTGGGCGGGAGCCCCGACCCAGCAGGGTCACACCGTCGCCGAGCGGTTGGCCGATCCGGCCCTCGCCGCGGTCTCGCTGTTCAACTACGTCGACGCCCGGGACGCCGCCGACTTCGTCGACACCTGGCTGGCCGGTGCGCCCGAGCTGGAGAACGGGCAGACGTTCTTCGTCGGCGCCGCGGACGCCCTGGCCACCAAGCCGCTGGCCGAGCTCATCCCGCGGTTCTTCCCCGGCACCGAGGACCTGGCTGCCGGCCTGACCGGCGACAGCCCCGCGTTCTCGATCGCCAGGGCCGCCTCGGAGCTGGGTTGGCGACCGACCCGCAGCTGGCGGACCGAGCTGGCGCTCGCCCCTGCCGACGTGTCAGCGTCAGCGGTCGCCCCGACGACCACTGACGCTGACGGCTCGGGTGGTGCGGGGGTCCCGGTCCCGTGACCGTGCCACCGATCGAGGCGGTCCGCACCCGGCTGCTCACCCGCCCGCTGCTGCGTCCGTGGGGGGCGGACGTGCCCGAGCTGCACCTCGTGGTCGTCGAGGTGGACGCCGGCGGCGCCACCGGGGTCGGCTTCAGCTGGACTCCGACCATCGGCCCGCACGCGGTGCAGGCCCTGCTCGACCACGACCTCACCGCGTTCGCCGTCGGCCGCCCGGCGCATCCCGAGCTGATCTGGGACGACGCCTGGGCGCACCTGCACGAGGCCGGTGGCGCCGGGGTGACCACCATCGCCCTGGCCGGTCTGGACCTGGCCCTGTGGGACCTGCGGGCGCGGACCGCCGGCACCTCGGTGGCCGGGCTGATCGGCCGCCGCACCGACCGACTGCCCGCGTACGGCAGCGGGGTGAACCTGCACTACTCCCTCGACGAGCTGGTGGACCAGGCCGAGCGCTGGGTCGCCGCGGGCTACCGCGGGGCCAAGATGAAGGTCGGCAGTCCCGACCTGGACCGCGACCTGGAGCGGGTGGCCGCGGTCCGCGAGGTCCTCGGGCCGCAGCGTTGGCTGGCCGTGGACGCCAACCAGCGCTGGGACCTGCCGACGGCCGAGCGGGCGATCCGGGCGCTGTCCCGCTTCGACCTGCGGTGGATCGAGGAGCCGTTGCGGGCCGACGACCTGCCCGGCTACGCCACCCTGCGCCGCCGGATCGAGGTGCCGCTGGCCTGCGGGGAGAACATCCACACGCTCTACCGTTACCGCGAGTTCGTCGCCGCCGAGGCCATCGACATCCTGCAGCCCAACATCGTCCGGGTGGGCGGCATCACCCCGTTCCTGCGGATCGCCCAGCTGGCCCGATCCAGCTCCCGCGGACTGGCTCCGCACCTGCTGCCCGACCTGTCCGCCCAGCTCGCCGCGACCCTCCCGGGTACGGTCTGGGTGGAGGAGGTCGAGGACGCGGGCTGGGAACCCCTCGGCTTCGTGACCGCACCGACCCCCGTCCGCCGGGAGGGCGGCGACCTGGTGGTGGAGGAGCGACCCGGGCTGGGGTTCGCCTTCGCCGGCCAGCCCGCCTCGACCCGAGCAGCCACCGAAAGCCAGTAGCACCCCGCACGCCCGAGACCGTACGAGCTCGCCCGGCACCCTCCGGGCCGACCCGAGGAGACACGTTGACCGACACGCTCACCCCCGCCCCGACCGCCGTCCTGACCGCTCCCCAGGCGGCCGCCGCCGCGGCGTCCGCAGCCCCGGCGGTCGCCGCGGCCTCCCGCGAGGAGCGGGCCCGGTGGCTCGAGGCGGTGGCCGACGCTCTCGACGCCGCCAAGGCCGAGCTGGTCCCGGTCGCGGTGGCCGAGTCCCACCTGCCCGAGGCCCGGCTGACCGGTGAGGTGGGCCGGACCACGGGCCAGCTGCGGCTGTTCGCCGCCGTGCTCCGCGACGGGGGCTATCTCGAGGTCATCATCGACCACGCGCGCCCGGACGCCACGCCGCCGCAGCCGGAGCTGCGCCGCCTGCTGGTGCCGACCGGCCCGGTGGCCGTCTACTCCGCCAGCAACTTCCCGTTCGCCTTCTCGGTCGCCGGGGGCGACACCGCGTCCGCCCTGGCGGCTGGCTGCCCGGTCGTGGTCAAGGCGCACTCCGGCCACCCGGAGCTGTCCCGCCGGACCGCCGCGGCGGTCTCCGCCGCGCTGGCCGGGGCCGGCGCCCCGGACGGCATCTTCGGGCTGATCGAGGGCACCGAAGCCGGCCGCGTGCTCATCCAGGAGCCGGCCATCACCGCCGGCGCCTTCACCGGGTCGCTGACCGGTGGCCGCGCCCTGTTCGACCTGGCCAGCGGGCGGCCCGCGCCGGTCCCGTTCTACGCCGAGCTGGGCAGCATCAACCCGGTCGTGGTGACGGCCGACGCGGTCAGCGAGGACGGCGCCGCGCTGGCGACGGGCCTGGTCGGCTCCTTCACCCTGGGGGCCGGGCAGTTCTGCACCAAGCCCGGCGTGGTGTTCGTGCCCGCCGGTGCGGGGTTCGAGCAGCTGGTGGCCGCCTCGATGGGCGGGGCCACGGCCGCTCCGCTGCTGAACCAGCGGATCGCCACCGGCTTCGGCCAGGGGCTCGGGGCGCTGGCCGAGCACGACGCCGTGGCGGTGGTCGCCGGCGCCCGCTCGGCCGCTGACGCCGACGCTCCGGAACCGTTGGTGCTCGCCACCACGGCGGCCGCCGTGGTCGACGACCCGGAGGCCCTGCTCGCCGAGTGCTTCGGACCCGTCACCCTGCTCGTGTCGTACGCCTCCGCCGACGAGCTGGCCGCGGCCCTGGCCACGGTCGAAGGCAGCCTGACCGGCACCATCCACGCCGCCGAGGGTGAGGACGTCCGCGACCTCACCGCGCTGCTCGCCCCCCGGGTGGGTCGGCTGCTGTTCGGAGGCTGGCCGACAGGTGTCGCGGTCACCTGGTCCCAGCACCACGGTGGCCCGTGGCCGGCCACCACGTCGGTGCACACCTCGGTCGGAGCAACGGCCATCCGCCGCTTCCTGCGGCCCCTCACCTTCCAGGACGCCCCCGAGGCGGCCCTGCCGCCGGAGCTGCACGAGAGCAACCCGCTCGGCGTGCCGCGCCGGGTGGACGGCGTGCTCGAGGTCTGAGTCCGCGCCGTGGGTGGCCGCAGCGGGAAGGTGCGGAGAACTCTCCCCGATCGGGTGCCTGAGCGGTGTGTCGCGCCGCTGCGGGCCCAGTCGGGAGCGACTTCCGTGGGCGTCGGCGGGAACGAGCGCTCAGTCGTTGCAGACCCGGAGCGGTTCTCCCCGCCGTGTCCCGGACACACCCTCGAGGAGTCGGTAGGCGCGGGGGCTGACGGCGATCATCGCCCGCCGGTGCGGGTGGCGCGAGACGATCTCCGCACCGCCGACGGCCGATCCCGGGAGCCACGTCGATCCGTCGACGCTGCCGTGCGTCGTCCCGCAGGCCGGACACGACGGGGGCCCGTCGATCTGGGTGTGGCGCGGACAGGGCATCAGCACGTCGACCGTCGCTCGCAGCACGGCCATCCGGGTCGAGGTGCCGCGCGCACCCTGCACCGGTTCGGTGACCACGCCCGCGATCCCGGCGTCGCGGAAGAGCGCGACCAGCCGCAGGGACATCATGAGGGCACCGTCGGGGAGGTTGACCAGCTCCCAGCCGTACGGTCCCGGACGTGACCCGTCCGGGGCCGGCTCGTCGAGCATCGCCTCGTCGATGCGTACGGGTCGGCGAGGCGTCCTGTCGAACGCGTCGTGGTGCCCGCAGACCGGGCAGGGAGGATCGACGCGGTAGGCCCGGGCGGCGTTGCGGACGAACGGCGGGTCGAGGCTGAGGTCGATCCCGGTCACTCCGATCAGGTCCGCCTCCGCGTAGTCACGCTCCTCGTAGACGGTGCGGGCCGAGCGGATGAGGTCCGCGCCGAAGGGGGCCAGGGCCGCGGCCGTGGCGTCGGCCGTGGCCGAGTCCGTGTCGACGAGCCACATGATCTCGCCCACCTGCGTCACCGCGTGCGCGCCGGCCACCGTCCTGGCCGCGACGCCGACCTCCCCCCACTCCGCGTCCGACTGCCCGTTGCGGCCGGCTGCCACGGTCCAGATCCGCTTCACGACAGCCTCGTCCGGTACGCCACGATCACCGCAGTCTGGCAGCCGAGTAGGCGATGCCGGATCCGTAGGCCGTGGGCGGGATGCCGGGATCGGTCTGGCTGTGCAGCAGCAGGTAGTACGCGGTCATCACCCCGACGAAGGTCGCCTTGTCACCGGGGTTGGTGCGCAGGTGGGCGATGAACGCGGTCGCGAAGGCGTTCTCCACGATCGGGAAGCCCTTCGACGCCGCGAACGTGGCCATCGCGGCGTGCAGCTCCGGGTGGATGACGTGCAGGTGGATGTCGTGGCGCACCTGCATCAACGGCTGCTCGGGCGCACCGCCGACGTACTTGGGCCAGGAGTGGTGCCCGTGGATGGGCTGCGGACCGCGGTCGAGCCGGCCGTTCCAGTCCAGGATCCCGCCGAGGAACCGCAGGTTCCAGCGGAACGGCTTCGCGCCCCGCTTCCGCCGGCGCCGGGCCCGCTCCCGCGGGCGATCGCGGGGGATCGGCCGCGGCCGCGCCCTCACCAGCTCGCGGATCAGCAGGTACAGCATCACGATGACGGCGACCACCAGCAGCGCGATCCCGAGCCACCAGAGGATGACCGCGAGCTCGACCCCGATGATGACGGGGATGGCGATGGCCGCCGCGGCGGCGGGCGGCGAGGCCATCTGGGCGGCCGAGCGCAGTCGCGAGGCCGTGAAGTCCTGCAGCGGGGAGGTGACCGCCGCGTCGTCGCTCCCGATCGAACCACCCGTCACGAGCTGGCGGATCCGGCCGACGACCGATCGCAGCAGCGACCGCGCCCCCTCGACGACAGATCGTGCGACGTTCCCGAGAGCGGTGACGGGGGCCCGGATGAGACCGAGCACCGTCGAGGCGATGTCCCGCAGGGCACCGGCGACCCGCGAGGCGTAGCCACGGACCAGCTCGAGAGCCTGGCGGACCACGGCCGTCACGGCCTCCCGGGCTCGGGCGACGACCTCCGCGCCGATCTGCAGGAGCCGTTGGGCGATCGTGGCGATCCCCGCCCGGATCCGACCGAGGTACTCACCGGCCGAGGCCCGTGTGGCGGCGACCACCCCGCTCTGGACGCGGCGGGCCTCCTGCACCGTGGCCGCGTTCTCGGCACGGACCAGAGCCACCTCCTCGAGGTCGGTCGCCGGATCGGGCCCCACGTCGAGGTTCGCGCGGCCGTCCGTCCGGTTCGCCTCGATGCGCTCGACGGCCAGCCGCTCGGTGGCCGCGAGGTGGCCGGCCGAGGTCCCGAACAGGTCGCGGGCAGCCGACTTCGCCGCGGCCCAGCCGGACCGCAGTGCCCCGGTCACGGACTCGGTGACCCGCCTCAGGGCGGTGGTGATCGCCGCGATCCCGCGATCGATCATCGCTCGCAGCGCATCGCCGATCCGCCGGACCACCGCTTGGGCCGCTCGTGCGGTCCGTTCCACCAACCCGGCGGTCTCGCCCACGATCGAGGCGATGAACCCCGTGACCTGCCCGATCGTGGAGCGGACCTTTCCGGCGACACGCTCGGCCGCACCCAGGATCCACGACCGCACCCGGCCGACGCCGGGCAGGTCGGGGATCGGCAGCCCGCGGGCGAACGAGAGCACTCCCGAGGCGACGCCGCCCACCGTGGACTCGACGAGGTTCCGCGCGGCCGCCGCCCCGGCCCGCACCTGACCGGCGGCGCCGGCCGCCATCCCGGCGGTCCGAGCGGCGACGTCGGTCACGGAGCGAACAGCGGACCCGGCTGTGCCCCGCAGCCACGACCCCACCCGAGCGATGGCGCCCCCGACGGCTGAGCCCGCTCGTGCGACAGCGCCGCCGAACCCGGCGTCGACGCCGCCGATGACCTGTGTCTGGTCGGCGGCGAGCTGGGCACGGTTCCCGTGCGACGCGACCCGTACAGCGTTGATCGACAGCGCGGTGTCGTGGTCGATCGCGGCTTCGTGCTCGGCGACGGGATCCGGAAGGGTGATGGCCACGGTGTCGCCGGCATCGGCCTGCGGGGCGGACCTGGGTTCGTCCTGCTCCGGCGGCGCTCCCCGGCCCTCCGACGCCGGGTCGGCACCGGGTGCTCTCGGCGTGGGGGCCAGCAGACGCTGGACCGCGGCGTTCCCGGCCGCTCCCTGCAGCGCGAGGACGTAGCCGTTCAGCCCGCCCGGCCCGGCCGGCAGGGTGGGCGGCACCTTCGCGGTGGCACGACCGTTCGCGGTGTCCTCAACCCGGGTGGCCCGCATCGTCTCCGCCACGACTCTCCTCGGTTCGAGCTCCCCCGCCAGCATGCGCGCCGACCGGGTGCGTCGGGTAGGGCCACCGACCTGGCGACCCGGGCAGCGTCGGCTGCCCTTCCGGGCAGTCGCTGCGCCCCCGAGCCGTGACCGGTGCGGTAGAGCGCGTCGCCGATTGACCCGATCCGCCGAGCGGGCGATCATGACGATCCATCGAGCCGGCCCACGCGGCTGTCACCCACCTCTGCGTCACCACCTGCTCAGCCTCCAGCCCTCCAGGAACGAGCCCGTCAGAGAAGATCCCCTCGCCGTGTCAACCGGGGAGCCGCCTGGAGCGAGTGACTCGGTGATGGACAGCCAAGGAGCAGCGATCGTGGGCAACGCCTCGCCTTCCGTACCGGGACGGCCGGTGCTCGCCGTCGTCCCCGGTCCGGCCACGGAGGCCGAGGCGCTGTCGTTCGAGGACTTCTACCGCCACGAGCAGCGGAAGGTGCTGGGCCTGGCGTACGTGCTCACCGGGGACCTGGCGGTGGCCGAGGACGTGACCCAGGACGCCTTCACGGCCGCGTTCCGGCAGTGGCGTCGCGTGGCTGCGTGCGACTCACCGGGCGCCTGGGTCCGCCGCGTCGCCTGCAACCGCAGCGCCTCGGTGCGGCGCCGTCGCCTCGTCGAGGCGAAGGCCCTGGTGCGGCTGGCCCGACGGACCCCGGGCTCGGTCGAGCTCGAGACCGGCGACGCCGAGTTCTGGCGGGCGGTTCGTCGGCTGCCGGCACGGCAAGCACAAGCGGTAGCGCTCTACTACTTCGAGGACTGCAGCGTGCGCGACATCGCGGCCGTCCTGGACTGCAGCGAGGGCACCGTGAAGACCCACTTGAGCCGAGCGCGCGCCTCCGTCGCGCGCCACCTGCAGCTGGAGACCCCCGATGAGTGACTTCGAGACCCGAGCCCGAGCGGCGGCCGATGCCGTCCGGCGTCAGCTCGCCGAGCTTCCGACCCACCAGGAGGAGGGCCTCCGGCGGGCGCAGCGGCCACCGACGCGCACCGTCGGCCGCCTGGCGGTCGCGGCCGCGGTCCTGGTCGGTGCGGTCGCGATCGGTGTGCCGATGCTCGGCGGTGGGGTCACCCTGGGCGGAGATGGTGTCGCGACCGGCGGCGCCGGTGGGGCGGGTGCCGGCGGCACGGGTGGGGCGGGTGCCGGCGACGACGGGGCGGCCGGTGGTCCTGGCGGGTCGGCCAGTGGTCCTGACGGGTCGGCCGGGGAGGACCGGACCTTCGCGCTGACCGGGGCCCTGACGCCCTTCCCGACCTGCGACACCGTCCTGGCGTACTTCCGGGAGCACGCCCCCGACGAGCTGATCGACCGCGTCGGCGGTGGCGCGGACTCCGGCGGCGGGCCGTTCTGGCGGGTCCCGATGCCGACCGAGGCCGACTCGGCCTCGGCGGCCGGCGCCGAGGTGTCCGCGAGCGCGCCGGCGCACTCGGACACCAACCTGCAGGAGGCCGGCGTCGACGAGCCGGACATCGTCAAGACCGACGGCCGACGGATCGTCGCCGTCGCCCAGGGCCGGGTCCACCTGATCAGCGCGGTGCGGGGCGAGCTCACGCACGAGGAGACCCTGCCGGGGTCGTCCGCGCGGAACGTGTTCCTGTCCGGTGACCGCCTGCTGGTCTTCAGCGATCTCGAGGCCCAGCCCGACGACCACGGCACGGCCTGGTTCGGCGCGCGGGCCGCGCTGACCATGTACGACGTCTCCCGTCTCAGCGATCCGCAGCTCGTGGCCACCCTGACCGTCGACGGCACCGTGCTCGACGCCCGTCTGGTCGGCACGCAGGTGCGGGTGGTGACGGTGGCGTCGCCGGACCTCGACGTGCCGGCCCCGGACTTCACCCCCGGTGGACGGCTGACCGAGAAGTCCGAGGCGAGGCTGCGGGCCGCCGTGGCGACGTCGAGGATCGACGACTGGATCCCCGCGTACGTCCTCCAGGACGGCAGGGGCGCCCAGGTGGCCAGCGGCCACCTGGTGGACTGCGACGACCTGGCCCGGCCCGACCGGTTCTCCGGGCTCGACACCGTCGCCCTGTCCTCCTTCGACATGACCTCCGCGCTGCAGTCCCGGTACGCGGCGGGGCTGGTCGCCGGCGGCGAGCAGATCTACGCCACCGGCACGGCGACGTACGTGTCGACCACGGCGTGGACCCGCGACGGGACACCCGCGACCACGAGCCTGCACGCCTTCGGCACCGCGACGTCGGGCATGAGCAGCTACCGGGGGTCCGGCGACGTCCCCGGCACGCTGCTCAACCAGTACGCGATGTCGGAGTACGAGGGTGTCCTCAGAGTCGCCTCCACCGTCACCGAACGGCGCGGCTGGGTGAATCCCCGCGAGGTGACCGAGGGCGTGGTCACGACCCTGCAGGAACGGGACGGAGCGCTGCGCCAGCTCGGTCGGGTGGGCGGCCTCGGGAAGAAGGACAACGAGTCGATCCGGGCCGTCCGCTTCATCGAGGACCGCGGCTACGTGGTGACGTTCCGCCAGACCGATCCGCTGTACGTGCTCGACCTCCGCGATCCGGCTGCTCCCACGGTGCTGGGTGAGCTGAAGATCCCCGGCTACTCGGGCTACCTGCACCCGGTCGGGGAGAACCTGCTGCTCGGCGTCGGGCAGAGCGGGGCCGAGTCCGGTCCCGACGGCGTGACCGGCGTGCAGTTCTCCGTCTTCGACGTCAGCGACCCGAAGGCACCGCGCCGCGTCGGCACCCAGACCTACGGCGCGGGGTCAGCGGTCGCCGAGTTCGACCCGAAGGCGTTCCTCTCCTGGCAGCCGCGCGATCTGGTCATCGCTCCCGTCGACGTGTACGGCGACGACCGGGGCCGGGGGGCGTTCAGCGGCGTGGTGCTGCTGCGCGCGAGCGAGGAGGGGCTGAAGGAGCTCGGGAAGGTGCGGGTGTCCGCAGACGGCGGCACGGCCCAGCGGTCGTTCGTCATCGGCGACGACGTCTTCGTCCTCTCCGATCAGGCCCTCCAGTCCGTCAGCCTCGACACCCTCCGGCCGATCGACGCCCTGGACCTCTAGATCCAGTCTCGTCGCTTGAAGGTCAGGTAGAGCACGATCGCGCTGACCACCATGATCGTCAGGTAGACCCAGAAGCCCACGGTGGTCCCGTCGAACGGGAAGCCGACGTTCATCCCGACGAAGCCGGTGATCAGGGTGGGGACGGCGATGATGGCCGCCCAGCCGGTCAGCTTCTTCATGATCACGTTCAGCTGCACGTCGGCCAGGGCCAGGCTGGTCTCCAGCACCGTCGCCAGGGACTCGCGCAACGTGTCGGCGGCGGCGGCCACCCGCTCGTGGTGCTCGGCGATCAGGTTCCACCGACGGGCGACCAGCGGGTCCTTCCGCCGACCCTTCGGCACCGGGGCCTGCTGGAACCGGTCGCGCAGGTCGGTCATCACGGTGCGCATCGGCGCGGTGACCCGGCGCAGGGTGGTGAGCCCCGTCCGCAACCGGAACGCCCACAGCTGCCGCTCCTTGGACAGCGGGCGACCACCGAAGAGGTCGTCGGCCAGGTCGTCCCCGGACTGCTCCAGCCAGTCGGCGACGCCGGCGTACGTGTCGACCACGGCCATCATGATGATCTGCAGGGCGGCCTCGCTCCCGCCCTTGGCCAGCCGGTCGCCGGCCACCGCCAGCCAGCGGCCGGGGTCGACCTCGGGGCACACGTCGGCCAGGCAGACCACTGCCCGGTCGGTGACCAGCAGGCTCACCGGGTGCACGGTCACCTGGGCGGTCTCGCGGTCCAGCGACACGGCGTTGGTCAGCACCAGCCGCGCCTGACCGATCTCCTCGAACTTGGCCCGGTGGTCGTCGGCCAGCAGCTCGTGCACGGCGAACCGGTCGAGTCCGAACTCGGCGATGACCCGCTCCAGCTCGTCGCGGGCGTAGTCGCTGGACCGGTCCAGCACCCACCAGGCCGAGGCGTCGTCGTGGAGGTCGAGGACGTCGCCGAGGTCCTCCCCGGCGAGGTCCTCGGCGAGCACCTTGGTCCCCGACCAGACGCGGCTGATCGGGACCGGCCCCGTGAGCTCCTCACGACTGGTTGCTGTGGTCACGGGGCCAGTCTGCCCGCTCCCACGGGGTGGGAGCGGGATCGAAGCGTCTGGGGCGATCAGGCGCTCAGCGACGTGCCGGCGCTGCGCAGGTGCTCGCAGGCCTCGACGATGCGCGCGGCCATGCCGGCCTCGGCGGCCTTGCCCCAGGCGCGCGGGTCGTACGCCTTCTTGTTGCCGACCTCGCCGTCGACCTTCAGCACACCGTCGTAGTTGGTGAAGAAGTGACCGGCGGCCGGACGGCTGAACGCGTACTGGGTGTCGGTGTCGATGTTCATCTTGATCACGCCGTAGTCGACCGCGGCGCGGATCTCCTCCAGCGTCGAGCCCGAGCCGCCGTGGAAGACCAGGTCGAACGGGTTCTCCTTGCCGATCTTGGCGCCCACCTGCTCCTGGATCTCCTTGAGCACCTCGGGACGCAGCTTGACCGCACCCGGCTTGTAGACACCGTGCACGTTGCCGAAGGTGAGGGCGGTGATGTAGCGGCCCTTCTCGCCGGACCCGAGGACCTCGATGGTCCGCAGCCCGTCCTCGACGGTGGTGTAGAGCTTGTCGTTGATCTCGTTGCTGACGCCGTCCTCCTCACCACCGACGACACCCACCTCGATCTCCAGGATGATCTTCGCGGCGCTGGTCAGGGCCAGCAGCTCGTCGGCGATCGCCAGGTTCTCCTCCACCGGCACGGCCGAGCCGTCCCACATGTGGGACTGGAACAGCGGGTTCTGACCGTTCTTGACCCGCTCGGTGGAGATGGCCAGCAGCGGCCGGACGAAGCCGTCCAGCTTGGGCTTCGGGCAGTGGTCGGTGTGCAGGGCGATGGTGACGCCGTAGTTCTTGGCCACCTCGTGCGCGTACTCCGCCAGCGCGACGCTGCCGGAGATCATGTTCTTGATCGTGGGGCCGGACGCGTACTCCGCGCCGCCGGTGGACACCTGCACGATGCCGTCGGAGCCGGCCTCGGCGAAGCCCTGCAGTGCCGCGTTCAGGGTCTGCGAGGAGCTGACGTTGATCGCGGGGTAGGCGAAGTGGCCCTGCTTCGCCTTGTCGATCATCTCGGCGTAGACCTCGGGAGTTGCGATGGGCATGCGTCACTCTTTTCTGCGCGGGAAACGAACCGCCGGCGCCGGGCCGGCAAGGGTCAGTCTTGCAGCAAGGACCCGGGGGTGCCGAGCGGGTCTGCGGGCGTACGACCACCGCGGGCGATGGTCTACCGACCCGCGCGGAGCCGGGCTCAGTTCTCCAGCGCGGTGAGATCGACACCGAACCGACCGCCCGAGTACGCCCGTGCGGTGCTGTCGAGGGTGGCGGGGTACACGTCGAGCTGGTCCAGCGGCACCGAGAGCGAGTAGCCGTCGGTGCGGGTGACCGTGAGCTGGGGGCCGTGACCGAGCTTGCCCTTGGTGACGGCCAGACCCTGGAGGTCGTCCCAGGACACGTAGGCCCCGGCGATCTCCACGCCCGGCCGCCCCAGCCGCAGGGCGAGTCCCTGACCCAGACCCGCCAGGATCTTCTTCGCCTGGCGCCAGGCGAGGAACGCGACCAGGAGGAAGACCAGGGAGACACCGACGACGATCCCGTAGAGCACCCACGGGGCGGACGAGGCGAACTGCTCGCGCTGCCACAGGTAGAGGCCGACCATGATCGCGAGGGTGAGGACCAGGCTGATCACCCGCGAGACGAACCGCTTCCGGCGCTTGGCCACCCGCTGCTGCGGTGCGGTCGGGTCGTAGGGCAGACCCAGCTCCTCGTACGGCGACCCGCTCGTGAACCAGGGTCGGACCCCCCGCTGATCGACGGGGACGGCCGCCGTCGGCCGGGACCGCGGGACGCGGTCGTCGAGCTCGGAGCTCATCGCAGCTCCGGCAGGACGGGAGGCGGACCGGGGCGCGCCCCGTTGGCCATCAGCATGGACACGAAGGTATGCGCCTCCCGGCGCGAGGCCAAGTCCTTGAGGTCGTTGTCGATCCACCGGTTGATCCGGGTCCGTCCGACCACCACCCGCAGCCGGTGCGGGCCGATCCACCAGTCGACGTCGCCGCGGTGCAGGCTGAACAGGGGCCGGCGCAGCACGAAGCAGCCGGCGATCGGGCCGAGGTGCTCGGGCCGCCACTCCCGGACCGGTTCCGGGTGGTCGGCGGCGAACCACGCGTGGCCGTCGCGCAGGCACAGGGTGCCGAAACGGCGGGCGAACGGGTCACCCTGCTGGCCGAGCAGCACGTGCCAGTAGACCCCCGGCAGCCCCGGACCGCCCAGCGGACGCCAACCACCGTCGGGAGCGCGGAGCAGCATCTGGACCGGCGGACGGTCGGCGTCCTTCAGCACCAGGACCAGGACGACCACGGCCGCGACGGTGACCGCCGACGGCACCAGCGAGGAGAACAGGGTGAACAGGACATCCATGGTCCGGGCAGTCTCACCGACGCCGGGGTCGTCAGTTCTCGCGGGCGCCGCGCGGGGTGATGGCCATGTGGATCCGGTAGCGGTCGGCCCGGTACCAGGAGGTGGACAGCTCGATCGCCCGCTCCCCCGCGTACGTCACCCGCTCCTGCACCAGCAGCGGCGCCCGCTTGGTGGTGCCCAGCACCCGCGCCTGCTGCGCGTCGGCGGCCTCGGCCCGCACCGTCTGCTCGCCGCTGGTCACCACCACGCCGTACTCGCTGGCGAACACGTCGTAGAGGGCGCCGAGCTCCCGCTGGAGCAGACCGGGGAACAGGCTGGAGGGGTAGTAGCCGACCTCGTACGCCATCGGGGTCCCGTCGGCCGTGCGGAGCCGTTCGACCCGGATCACCGGGCGGCCCGGACGGATCCGCAACGCGTACGACACGTCGTCGTCGGCCGCCTCCTCGCTCGCCGACAGCACCACGGTGGCCGGCATCAGACCGCGGTCGCGCATCTCCCGGGAGAACGAGGTGAGGTGCAGCCGGGAGTCGATCTGCGGGCCGGTGACGTAGGTCCCCTTGCCGTGCACGCGCTCGAGCACGCCGGCGTCGACCAGGTCGGCGATGGCCTGCCGGATGGTCACCCGGCTGACGCCGAGCCGGACCACGAGCACCCGCTCCGAGGGGATCGCGTCCCCCGGGCTGAGCTCGGCGTCGATCAGCTGCTCGAGGATCGCCCGCACCTGAGCGCGCTTCGTGGTGGCCGATCCGAGCGGTCGCTCCACCCGGTAGGTTCCGAAGGCAGTGCCCCCGAACTCACGCTCCACGACGTCTCCGTAGCTGTAGCCGGCGGGGGTCGGATGATGAGACCACCGCAGACCAGTATGGAGGAGCACCCCGTGCCGGACAAGGACGACCACGTCACCCAGATGGCGCGGGAGATCGCCGAGCAGCCCCTGGCGCTGGACCGCACCCTGAGCAGTCTGCTCCCCCGCCGGGCCGAGATCGCCCGGCTGGCCCGGGGCCGGCACCGGCTGCTGCTGATCGCCCGGGGTTCCTCGGACAACGCGGCCATCTACGCCCGCTACCTGGCCGAGGTGCACGCCGGTGTCCCGGCGTCGCTGGCCGCACCCTCGGTCGCCACCCTCTACGACGCCCGACTCGACCTGGCCGACACCGTCACCATCGGGGTCAGCCAGTCCGGCTCGACCCAGGAGATCGTCGAGGCCCTCGACTGGGCCCGGACCTGCGGGTCGGCCACCATCGCCGTGACCAACGTGGACGACTCCCCGCTGGCCCGGACCGCCGACATCGCCCTGCTGACCGGAGCCGGGCCCGAGAGGGCCGTGCCCGCCACCAAGAGCTACACCACCCAGGTCGCGGCGCTGGCGGTGGCGGTGGACGCGATCGCGCCCGAGCCCGGGCGGCTGGACGCGGGCTTCGCCGAGGTGCCGGCCCAGGCCCAGACCCTGCTCGACGCCCCCGGTGACCTGGACGCGATGGTGGCCGCGCTGGCGCGCACCGAGGAAGTGCTGGCCAGCGGGCGGGGGCTCTGCTTCGGCACCACCCTGGAGGTCGCCCTCAAGCTCGAGGAGACCTGCCTGCGCCCGGTCCGCGGTCTCTCGTACGCCGACCTCAAGCACGGTCCGATCGCCATCGTCGACCACGAGCTGGTCACCCTGCTGGTGGCCGGACCCTCCGGTCCGACCCTGCCGGGGCTGGTCGAGCTGGCGGCCACGGTGCGCGGCAAGGGCAGCCCCGTGCTGGGGATCGGGGGTGACGAGGCGTTTCGGGCGGCCTGCGACGTGGCCCTGCCCGGACCTACGCTGAGCGAGCTGCTGGCACCGCTGGTGCTCGCGATCCCCGCCCAGGTGACGATCGAACGGCTCGCCCGCCGGCTCGGTCTCGACCCCGACGCCCCGCGCGGGCTGAAGAAGGTGACCCAGACTGACTGAGCGCGTCGTCGGCAGCCAGCTGTCGACCTCCCCCGACCGGGACGGGTCCGGGCCGACCTCCCGTCCCTGGCTGCTGCCCGTGGCCCTGGCCGTCGGGCTGAACGCGGTCACGGTGCTGGGGGTGGTCGCCCTCGGCTGGCCGGCCGGCAACGTGTTCGTGCTCTTCTGGGTGGAGAACGCGGTCATCGGCGCGTGGAACGTCGTCCGGATCGTCACGGCCCGCGGCGACGGGCGGGGTGAGCGTCCGGTCCGGCTCACCGTCAACGGCCGCCGCACCGCCCCGACACCGGTGCCGCTGGCGCTGTTCTTCTGCGTCCACTACGGCCTGTTCTGCCTGGTGCACGCGGTCTTCACCGGCTTCGTGGCGTACACCCTGGGCGTGCAGGCGAGCTTCCTCGTCCTCGGTCTCCCGATCGTGCTGGTCGTCATCCGCTACACCGTCGAGGTCTCGACCGTGTGGTTCGGAGCCGGCCAGCGGGACGTGGTGTCCCCGGCCCGGGCCATGGTCCAGCCCTACCCGCGGATCATCGTGCTGCACGTCGCGGTGCTGATCGCCTTCGCCGTCAGCCTGAGCCAGCTCGGCCCGGCGGCGGTGCCCGACCTGCTGCGGCCGACGGTGGCGGCGATGGGCGCTCTCGCCGGTCGGGACGTCTGGCTGGTCCTGATGCTGGTCGGGCTCAAGACCGTGGCCGACGTGTGGACCACCGTGCGAGCCACCCGGGTCGTCAGCGGCGGTGGTCGCCCGGACGACCACCGAGAGTGACACGTCGGGGGTTAGGGGGCTGGGCTCAGCGGGAGCCGGTCGGTTCCCAGGCGCGCCACGACGGGCTGGCCACCCGGCCGTGACCCGGGTCGATGCCGATGATCCGGGCGCCACCGAGCTTGGTGCTCTCGTGCCGGGCCGACTCGTCCAGCGTCGTGCGCCGGGCGATCTCCTCCCGGGCGGCGTAGCGGCGCTCGTTCCAGGCGTACAGCGAGGTGTGCCCGTGCAGCTGGTCGAACGGCATCCCCGCGCCGAGCCACCCGGGCACCAGCTCCGTCGCGGCCGCCGCCCACAGCGGTCCGGCCGCGAGCTCCGGACCTCGCCCGGTCAGCATCTGCCCCGGTCGGAACAGCACCGGGTCGTGGTCGCCGATCAGGTGGTTGAGCGCGTCCGCGGCGCGCACCGCGTCGTCGGGCGCGCCGAGGATCTGACGCCAGTAGCCCGCGGTCAGACCGGCGTGGGTGATGAGCACGTCGCGGTCGCCGGGGCCGGCCACGACCACCGCCACCTGCATCAGACCGTCGGCCCACCAGCCGCGGACCAGGTCGGCGGTCCCGTCGTCCAGGCGCTCGGGCCAGCTGAAGGCCGGAGCGGCGAGGTACTGCGCCTCGTGGTTGCCGACCAGCTGGATCCACCGCCCGGGACCTCCCCGCAGGTGGCGGTCCACCAGCGCGACCACGCCCGCCGAGTCGGGCCCGCGGTGCACCAGGTCGCCCACCTGCACGACCGTCAGGTCGGGAGGCAGCTCACCGGTGGCCTCGTCCGCGCCGAGCCGGACCAGCTCCCGCCGCAGCTCGGCCAGATGGCCGCCCACGTCCCCGATCACGGCGACCCGGTGCGCCCCGGTCGACGGTGCGGTCACGACTCCTCCGGCGACGTCCAGGCGTCGATCGGCACGTACTGGGCGATGTTGTCCATCCGTCGCTGGGCGGCCGCGACCTCCCGTACGGCCTGGGTGAGCATGCTGCGGTCGATCGGCGACAGCGACTCCAGCACCAGCACGTCCGACGTGGGCCGCCCCTGGCTCAGCTCACGCAGCTGGTAGCGCAGCCGCAGCCGCTGCAGCACCTCGAAGGCCTCGACCAGGTTCTGGGCCCGACGGGCCGGCAGCATGGCCGATCCGGAGGCGACCCGCAGCCGCTCCACCGTCGGCAGCACCGCCGACCCCACGCTGAGGGCGGCCCACCGCGCCAGGTTCACCACCGGCAGGATCGCTCCGGCCTTGATGTCGAAGGTGCCGTCCCGGCGGACCAGGACGTCGAGCACCGAGTGCATCCGCGCCCGGTGGGACAGGGACTCCTGGAGCAGCAGCCGCATGGTCCCGTGGTGACGCCGCAGCTCGGAGAAGACCCGGGCCACGGCGGACAACCCGGGGTCGCCGAAGATCGGCCGCCCGTCCACCAGCAGCGAGGCCATCACCGCCCCCTGGTTCTTCTCCGGGGCCGACATCCACTCCCGTCCGGCCGCCCGCCACTCCGCGTTGGTCCGGGAGAACGCGGGCCGCGAAGCAGTGGCCCCGTGGTGGTCCCCGCTCAGACCGGCGCGGGCGAGCACGTCGTGCACCTCGCCGAAGGCGACCCGGTAGGCCGCGACCTCGGCCGGGGAGACCCCGTCGGCGAACGCCACAGCGGTGTCCACGTCCGAGCTCGGCACCGCCTCGCGCCGGCCGTTGCTGCCGAGCGACAGCCAGGTGAACGCGTCCACCGTCAGGTCCGGGTGCGCGGCGAGGACCAGCGTGATCGCCCGCCGGACCAGGGTGTCCAGCAGGGTCGAGTAGACCGCGATCACCCGGTCCGCGGTCAGTCCCCCGGCCAGCAGGTCGTCCAGGGTGGCCACCACCCGACGGGCCCGGTCGAGCAGCTCCTCGGTGTCGGCGGCACGCCGCAGCTGCTCGTGCAGCGAGACACCGGCTGTGGTCGGCGAGACGGCGAAGTCACGGGGCGCCACCACCCCCCGCAGCCGGCGGTGGGTATCGACCACGACGAGGAACTCCGCGTCCTGCTCCAGCAGGAGGATGAGCGCCTCTGTGGCGGAGTCCCCCAGCCGTACGGTCGGAGCGGGCGTCACGACGAGCTGACCCACCGGGGTGCTGCCCGGCCGCCCGTCGACGATCAGGTGGCGGCGCAGCTGGGCGTCACCGACGATCCCGTAGCGGCCGTCGCCCAGCTCGATCACCGCGCACGGCAGATGGCGGTCGGTGAGCTGGCGCTCGGTCAGGCGGCGGGCCACCTCGTACGCGGACTCGGTCGGGTCGACGACCAGCGGCTCGGTGCCGATCAGGTCGTCGACCAGGGTGTACGTGGGTCGCTGCGCCCCCCGCTGGATCGCCGCGGACATGTGCTCGGCCAGGAAGCGGGCCCCGACGGTCGAGGTGAAGGCCGGGGTCACGGCCGATCCCGGGATGACAGCCACCGTGGTGGGACCCGAGGCCACGGCCCGGGGGCCGACCGAGCGCTCGGTCAGCATCGAGGAGAAGCCGAACACGTCGCCCTCGGCGAGACGCTCGTCCGGCACCTGCAGAAGCCGGTCCCGGTCGTTCCAGACGCCGACCTCGCCCTCCATGACGACGAACAGCCGGCTGTTCGGGTCGACGAACGCGTCGATGATCAGCTCTCCGGCACCGAACTGCTCGACCCGAGCGGCCGCCGCGATGGTCGCGACGGCCGCCGGATCGAGCGAGGCGAACGGTTCGTGCTGCTCCAGGAACTCCTGGAGCGGGCGCGAACGGTGATCCACGGGAGCTCCTCCCTCACCCACTGACCGGGCCTCGATCAGCTCCCCGGTGTCGGCGGCTTGGGGATGTCGTAGCCGGACGGACGGACGTTCTTCGCCAGCGAGGCCTTCCAGGAGCCGTCGTCGATGTAGGCCTTGAGGGCGGTGTTGACCTTGTCGACCATGGCCGTGTCGCCCTTCTTGAGGCCCACCCCGTAGAGCTCGTCGGAGAAGCCCTTGCCGACCACCTTGAGCTTGCCCTTGTACTGGTCCTCCGCGGCGAACCCGGCCAGGATCACGTCGTCGGTGGTGACGGCGTCGACCTCGCTGCGGTCCAGAGCGGCGACGCAGTCGGAGAACTTGGCGTACTCCCGCAGGTCGATGGTGCCCTTGAACTTCTCCTTGACCAACGCCGCGGAGGTGGTGCCGGCCACCGAGCAGAGCACCCGGTTGCTGAGCGTCTCCGGTCCGCTGATCTCCTCCTCGTTGCGGCGCACGAGCAGGTCCTGGTGGGCCTCGAAGTACGGACCGGCGAAGTCCACCTGCTGCTTGCGTTCGTCGGTGATGGAGTAGGTGGAGAACACCAGGTCGACCGCACCGCTGGTGAGCAGGCTCTCGCGGTTGCCGGGATCGGCCTCGATCCAGGTGATGTTCTCCGCCGGGACGCCCAGCGACTTGGCCACGTAGGTGGCGGTGTCGACGTCGAAGCCGGCGTAGGTGTCACCGGTCTTCTGGCTGAGACCGGGCTGGTCGAACGAGATGCCGATGCGCAGCGTCCCACCGGGCGTGGCCCCGGGGACGACGGCCGGGTCGGCGTTGATCTCACCGGCGCCGCACGCGGTCACGGTGGCCAGGGCCGTGCAGGCGACGGCCGCCGCCAGCATCCGTGCGATCGTGGTCCTCATCACTTCACCTCCGGGTCGATCGGGTTGGTGCCGGGGTCGTTCAGCTGGTCGAGCTCGTCAGGGGTCACACCCGGGTAGGTGGGACCGTCGTTGGACCAGACCGCCTTGATCCGGCCGTTGGTGTGGGCCATCACGTTGCCGCGGACGACCATCCAGCCGATCACCAGCAGGACCACCAGGATCGGGATGCCGATGACCACCACGATGAAGGTCGTCTTGTGCCAGAAGTACGGCGACGACTGCCACCCGGAGATGCACATGCCGACCAGGACGAAGGCCAGGAAGGCCAGGCCGACGTAGCTGGTCCACGGGTAGCCCGGTGCCGGGAACTTGCTCGCCGGCACCACGCCGCGCCGCACCAGCGAGCGGAAGCGCAGCTGGCTGAGGAAGATCGTGGCCCAGGTGAACACGACGCCGATGGCCGCGGCCTCCAGGGCGATCTCGAAGGCGTCCGGCTCCAGGTAGTTCAGCACCGCGCCGAGCACGAAGACGACCGAGGTCATCACGATGCCGGCCCACGGGACACCCTGGCTGCTCATCTTCAAGGTGAAGGCGGGGGCCTGCTTGGACATACCGAGACTGCGCAGCACCCGACCGGTGGAGTAGAGACCGGAGTTCAGGCTGGACATGGCGGCGACGATCAGGATGGCCTGGATCACCGTGGCCATCCAGGTCAGACCCATCTGCGAGAACACGGTGACGAACGGGCTGGTGCCGGCGGTGTAGTCCTGCGTGGGCAGCATGCAGACCAGCAGCAGGATGGAGCCGCAGTAGAAGACACCGATCCGGAAGATCACCGCGTTGACGGCCTTGGGGACCTCGCGCTCGGAGTCCTCCATCTCACCGGCGGCCACGCCGACCATCTCGATGGCGGCGTAGGCGAAGACGACACCGGACATGACCAGCAGCGGGCCGTACCAGTTGTACGGGTCCATGGTCGGCCAGAAGCCGCCCGGGTTGCTCCAGAGGTTGGAGAAGCCGGCCTTGTGGTCACCGACGTTGAGCCCGAAGACGACCACGATCAGGCCGACCACCAGGAACACGACGATGGCGCCGACCTTGGCGATGGCGGCCCAGAACTCGAACTCGCCGAAGGCGCGGGCCGACAGCAGGTTGATCATCAGCACCACGGCCAGGGCGATCAGCACGGTGCCCCAGGTGGGCATGGTCGGGACCCAGTACTGCACGTAGAGACCGACGGCCGACAGCTCGGCGATGCCGGTCAGGGCCCAGTTCAGCCAGTACATCCAGCCGGTGACGTACGCGGCCTTCTCGCCGTAGAACTCGCGCATGTAGGACACGAAGGCGCCGGACGTCGGCCGGTGCAGGACGAGCTCGCCGAGGGCCCGCATCAAGAAGTAGGCGATCACCCCGACGAACGCGTAGCTGAGCAGGAGGGCGGGGCCGACGTTGTGGAGGCGGGAGGCGGAGCCGAGGAACAGGCCGGTGCCGATGGCGCCGCCGATGGCGATCATCTGGACGTGGCGACGGCTGAGCGTCTGCTTGTAGCCGACCTGCTCGGCGTTCAGGTGGTCGTTCGCGCTCCCGCTCGCGCCGGCGGGCGGGTTGTCGACTTGGGTCACAGTGCCTCTATTCGGGGGGATGCTCGCCCGTGCGGACGAGTCGAGTCAGGCGTGGAGGTCACCCGTCCAGGGGGCGGAGGGTGTCGAGTGCCGCCGGCGAGCGGCCGGTCGGCGAGCCGACCAGCGGTGTCGGCGGGGAGAGGGTGGGTCGACCGCCTCAGGGAGGCGGCAGGTCGGAGAGGGAGTCGACCACGGCGTCGTGGACCTGGTCGAGGTGGAATCGCATGGCGTCCTCGGCCTCGACCGCCGACCCGCGGGCGATGGCGGTGGTGATGCCCCGGTGCTCGGAGTCGGAGCGGCCGCGGCGTGGCCCCGACCGGTCGTTGAGCATCGCCGACTGCTCGGACAGGGCCGATCGGATGGACCGGACGACCTGCGCGAACACGGGGTTCTTCGACGCCTCGGCGACCATCACGTGGAAGGTGGCGTCGAGACCGATCCAGACCGTCGGGTCCGTCTCGTTCTCCATCCCCTCGATGAGGGTCTGCAGCTGCTCCAGGTCGTCCTCGGTGCGCCGCAGGGCGGCCAGGCCGGCGGCCGGGACCTCCACGTGGGGTCGCACCTCGAGCAGGTCCGCCGAGGAGTAGTCACCGAACACGAGGTCGCCCGCCTGCCGGCCGACGACGAAGGTGCCCTTGCCGGTGCGGGTGACCGTGAGACCGAGAGCCGCGCTGGCCCTCAGCACCTCACGGACGACCGACCGGCTGACCGAGTAGCGCGCGGCCAGGGCCGCCTCGGACGGGAGCCGGTCACCGACCCGGATGACGCCCGCAGCGATGCCGTCCCGGAGATCGTCCAGGACGAAACCGACTGCTGACTGACGGGGGAACACCGACAGACCAGCTGTACGGCTGTCGGACAGGTTCCCCATGGCTCCACACTGGCGCTAACTGAGAACTTGGTCAAGGTTTCTCATGTTACGACCGCGAATCACCTGTCACCCGTTCTGCACGAACACCGCCACCGTCCGACCGGGAACGGTGAGCGTGGCCCCCCGGGCGTCCCAGGCCGCGGTCTTGACCACCGGGTCGGAGCCGCCCGACTGCACCGGCGTGAGCGTCCAGGCCCCGGACAGCCCGGGCACGGGCTGCGCGACCGCCTGCGGTCCGGTGTTGAACACGACCACCGCGCCCCGCAGTCGCGGGTCGACGTCCCGCCCGACCGTGTCGTCGATCCGCATCACGATCACGCCGTCCTGCGCCGCGGCGGTGCCGGAGACCGGGAAGGAGACCTTCTGCCGGATCAGGTCCGCCGAGCCGAGCCGGAACAGCGGGGTGGAGAACCTCAGCTTCAGCAGGTCCTGGGCCTGAGCCGTCGCGGTCGCCACCTCCGCCGCCGTCGGCTTGAGCGCCGGGTCGGCGAGCAGCGGCTTCTGGTACGTCCACTTGGCGTCGTTGTCGGCCTTGGGTGGCAGACCGTGGCCGAAGCCGTTGTCGGCGCCGGTCCAGTCCAGGGTGTTGAACCAGTCGCCGGAGTTGTAGGAGTTCCGGTCCAGGCTCTTGCTCCGCAGCAGGTCGGTGCCGGCGTGCCAGAGCGACGGGGTCTGGGACAGCGCCGTGAACGAGAGAGCCACCGTGTTCGCCCGCACCCGCTGGTCCATCGGGGTGTCCCGGGGCAGCTTGTAGGTCAGCTCGTCGAACAGCGTCTCGTTGTCGTGGGCGTCGACGTAGCTGACCACCTCGTCGGGCTGGTCGGCGTAGCCGGCGGGCTGGCCGTTGTAGGCGATGGCGTCGCCCCGCTTCACGTCGCCGGCGTAGGTCCGGAACACGAAGGACCGGAGGTTGCCCGCCAGTCCCAGCTGGGCCAGGTCGGTGGAGTTGGCCAGCCGCGCCTTGACCTCGGCGGCGTCGTCGGGGTCGACCCCGTTCGGGTCGGTCCCGAGACCGGTGCCGAGTCCCTGCTTGCCCGGGTTCTCGTCGAACGGTCCCCCACCGCGGACGGCGTCCCGCAGCCGGTCGGAGAAGGTGCCGATCCCGGTGCCGCCCAGCTGGCCCTGGGTGGCCTGGGTGAAGCGGGCGTCATCCGCCACCTCACCGAAGTTCCAGCCCTCGCCGTAGACGTAGATCGACCTGCCGTCGACGCCGTCCTTGCGCAGCGTCAGCTTGTCCAGGGCCGACCGGACGGCCAGCATGTTGGCCTTGCTGTGATGCCCCATCAGGTCGTAGCGGAAGCCGTCGACCTTGTAGTGCTTGGCCCACAGGACCGTCGAGTCGACCATGATCTTCTCGCCCATGGTGTTCTCGGTGGCCACGTTCTGACAGCAGGTCGACGTGGTCACCGCACCGTTCGCGTCCAGTCGCTGGTAGTAGCCGGGCACCACCTTGTCGAGCACCGACGTCTTCGCGTTCCCCGAGGTCGGGGTGTGGTTGTAGACCTGGTCCAGCACCACCCGCAGACCGGCCGCGTGCAGCCCGGCCACCATGGTCCGGAACTCGGCCACCCGGGCACCCCCGTCGGCCTTGGCCGCCGTGGAGGCGTACGAGCCCTCCGGCGCCATCCAGTGCCACGGGTCGTAGCCCCAGTTGAAGGCGTCCGCACCGGCCACCGCCGTGACGCAGGCCTGCTGCTGCTCCCCGTCGGGGGCGTAGGAGGCGAGGTCGCAGTCCGGCGTCTTCTGGTCGGCCGGGTCCTCGGGGATGGAGGCGATGTCGAAGGTGGGCAGCAGGTGCACCGTGTTCAGACCCGCCTGAGCCAGGGTGCGCAGGTGCTTCCAGCCGGCTCCCTGCCGGTCGGCGAAGGCGAGGTAGGACCCGCGGTGGTCGGCGGGCACACTCGGGTCGCCGATCGAGAAGTCACGGACGTGCAGCTCGTAGATCGTCGAGTCCACTCCCCGGGCCAACCTCGGTGAGGCCGTGGTCCGCCAGGCCGCCGGTTGGTGGGCCCGGTCGGCCAGGTCGACCGCGACCGAGCGGGTCGAGTCCAGGGTGAGCGCCACCGAGTACGGGTCGGTGACCAGACCCGTCTCGACCTTGCGCGTCTGCGGTTGGTACGTGGTGACCTCGTACAGGTAGCGGACACCGCGGGCCGAGCCCGCGGGACGCCCCGTCCAGGAGCCGTCGGACTGCGCGGTCAGCGCCGTCCTGGTCGCCGCCGAGGCCGGGGAGCTCGCCGCTGAGCCGGCCGGCCAGGTGAGCAGCGAGACCGTGTGCGCCGTCGGCGCCCAGACCCGGAACGTCCCCCGGTCCCCGCTCCAGCTGATCCCGTACGTCTGCTTCTTCGCCTCGCGTCCGTAGAGGGAGTCCAGGACGAGCGCGGTCTGCACGCCGGTGCCGTCCCGCAGCCGGTAGCCGTCGCTGTACTGACCGACGACGACCTGGCCCTGCAGCAGCTTCTTCACCCGGGCGTTCGACGCGTCGAGGCGCAACGCCAGATACCCCTTCAGGTACGGGAAGTCCCGCACCACCTCGGCCGGCAGCCCGCGCGGGTCGTAGCGCAGGTCGAGGGCCTGGTCGGCCAGGATCCGCTCGCTGTCGACGGTGATGCCGGCGTCCCTGGAGGCCTGCAGCAGCCAGCGCATCATGCCCGGCTGGTCGGCCGGCGGGACCGCGTCCGCCGGCCAGGCGAGCAGACCGGGCTTCACCCAGTAGGCCTTCGCCTTGGTCAGGTCGGTCGAGCTGGCGGGCTCGCTCACCACGACGGTCGGGACCTTGGTCGTCGAGTCCCAGCGGAACTGCACGGTGAGACCGTCGGCGGGGACGCTGAACGCGATGTCGGCACTGCCGCCCCCCTCGCCGTAGCTGGTGTCCCACGCCCGGTTCAACGCGATCTTGAACGCGTAGTCGCCCTTCGGGATGTCGGCACCCGTCCAGGTGAAGATCTTGTCGCCGTCGGGATCACCCAACCAGGCGCGGAGGCAGGACGGCGCCCAGTCCGCCGGACAACCCTGCTCGGACTGGAAGCTGCCGGCCGCCGCCACCAGATCACCCTGGGCGGTGTTCTGGATGTTCTTGGTGCGGTGGTCGTAGAGGAAGGTCACCTCGCCGCCGGGAGCGGTGTAGCCGATGTCGCCCCCGTTGGGGACGCCCCCTGCCCCGTAGTTCTCGTCCCACGCCTTGTCGATGGCTACCTTGTAGGCGTAGGAGCCCGCCGGCACGGGGATGGTCGTCTTCCAGATGTCGTCGGCGGGGTCCCGCTCCAGCTGCGCCTGGTCGCAGGCGGGTTGCCAGTCACCCGGGCAGCCCATCTCGGAGTTGTGGCTTCCCGGGACGGAGGCGGCGGCGGGCTGGGTCACCGGACCGGCGCCCGTTCCCGGACCCTCGGTGTCGGTGCCCTTCGTCCCCACCAGACCGGAGGTGGTGGCCACCGCGTACCGACCGCGCAGGTCCTCGGCCACCAGCCGGTACTCCACCAGCGAGCCGTCCGGCAGGTCGGAGACGTCGTGGTAGACCGCGAACGGGGCGCTGTCGTCAGTGCCGAGCGCGGTCCACTCGGCGTCCCCGGCCAGCCGCCACGAGGTCGTCACCTGGGCGAACCGATCGTCGGCGACTGCTCCGCTGATCTTGGCCCGCCCGGTGAAGTCGGCCCCGCTGCCGGGCGCGCGGGCCAGCAGCACCGGAGCCCCCGTGCCGGCGTCGGCGCGACGCTCGGCCTTCCAGACCGAGACGCCCATGGCGGGCACGCTGACCTTCACCCGGCCGTCCCGCCGGGACGGCACGGCGGTGTCGGTCCCGTAGACCGGTCGGTAGAGCATCTTCGCGCTGTAGGTGTCGAAGTCGGCCGTGGCGGTCTTGTCCGCGTTGTTCACCGCCACCAGGTACTCCCGGCCGTCGGCGGGGTTGATCCGGCTGAACGCGTAGACGCCAGGTCCGGCGTCGGCGTAGCGGCTGATCTGGGCGCCGTCGGCCAGGGTCGGGTGCCTGCTGCGCAGCTTCGAGAGCTCCGAGATCAGCAGGTAGAGGTCGGTGTCGGTGGCGTAGCGGTCCTTGGACCCGGCGGCCGAGGAGCCGTACAGGTTGGCCTCGTCGGCGTACTGCTTCGTCTTGGTGGCGAACATGTCCTGCCGCGCGTCCTTGTCCCCGCCCGCGCCGATGAAGCCCTGCTCGTCGCCGTAGTACGTGACCGGCTGGCCCCGGGTGAGGAACATGAGCTGGTTGGCCAGCTCCACCCGCTCGAGCTTGTCGTCGGCGTTGCCCAGCAGGGCGGCGAGCCGACCCATGTCGTGGTTGCCGAGGAAGGTCGGCAGCTCGTAGGCGTTGGAATCGGTGTCGGTGTAGTAGTCGTCGCCCGCGAACAGGTCCCTCAGCACCGTGGCGTTCTTGCCGGCCACGAACTGCTGCGCCGCGCCCTGAAAACCGAAGTCCAGGGTGGCGGGCAGCTTCCCGGCCGTGGTGAAGGTGCTCGTGTAGGCGGGGTTGGCGTCGTAGACCTCGCCGAACATGAAGAAGTCGTCGTTGCCCCTGGTGCGGGCGTGCTCCAACAGCGCCGGCGAGAACTGCTGCCAGAACTCCAGGTTCACGTGCTTGACGGTGTCGATCCGGAAGCCGTCGATGCCGAGGTCGACCCAGGCCTGGTAGATGTCCTCCATGCCGGAGACGACCTTCGGGTTCTCGGTGAAGAGGTCGTCCAGACCCGAGAAGTCGCCGTAGGTGGAGTTCTCGCCGGTGTAGGTCGAGTCACCCCGGTTGTGATACAGGGTGCGGTCGTTGAGCCAGGTGGGGACCTTCACGGTCGCGTCGCCCGGCTGGTCGAACACCGGCTGGTACGGGAACGAGGTCGCCGGGTCCAGCTTCGGGAACGGCTTGTTCACGTAGTCCCGGTCGTCGAACACCGTGCCGTCCGCCGTCTTGTACGGGCTCTGCGCCTTGCTGATGTAGGTGCGGGGCACGGTGCCGCCCTCGTTCGGGTTGGCGTAGTCGATCACGTCAGCCGTGTGGTTGGTGATGATGTCGAAGAAGACCTTCATGCCCTTGGCGTGCGCCTTGTCGATCAGGGTCTTCATCTCGGCGTTGGTGCCCAGGTGCGGGTCGATCTGGGTGAAGTCGGTGATCCAGTAGCCGTGGTAGCCGGCGCTGGCGTCGGCTCCGCTGCCCTGCACCGGACGGTTCTTGAACGACGGCGTCAACCAGATCGAGGTCGTCCCGAGGCCCTTGATGTAGTCGAGCTTGTCCGTGACCCCCTTCAGGTCGCCGCCGTGGTAGAAGCCCTTGTCTCCTGGGTCGTAGCCGGTGGTCAGGCGGTCGCCGGTCAGACCGCCGCGGTCGTTGGCGGTGGAGCCGTTGGCGAACCGGTCGGCCATGACGAAGTAGAACCGCTCCTTGGTCAGACCGTTGCGCAGGCTGTCGGTGGCGCGCTGCCGGTCCGCGGCCGTGACGCGGTCTCCGCCCAGATCGGTCGGGGTGATGGTCGTCTTGTGGGTGGTGTCGTCGTACACCACTCGGAGGTCGGTCGGCCCGGCGAGCACCAGCGGGGTGTTGGCCTCACCCTTGGTGCCGTCGGCGCGGTAGCTCTCCTCCCACGCGTCGTCCAGGGCGACCTTGAACTCCCAGCGCCCCTCCGGCACGGTGAAGACCGCGCTGTAGGTGTTTCCGGCGCGGTCCTTGGCCAGCTCGGTCCGGGTGCAGGTCGGCTGCCAGTCCCCCGGGCAACCGAGCTCGGACTGGAAGCTGCCGACCCAGGCCGCGGTCCGCTCGGCGGCCCGCGCGGTCGGCGCCGGCGGCAGGCTGACCAGTCCCAGCGCGGCGATCAGCGCCAGCGTGACCGCGAGCGCCAGGCGAGCCGTCCCGCTCGGCCGACGTGAGGGTGAGGGACGGCGCACGTGGAGCTCCTTCGCTGGACCGGACGCGGAGGATCGACCGACACCCCCGAACGACTCCCGGTCGAGGCACCCCGGGCGACGCACGAGACAACCTAGATGTGACCACCGACACACGTCTACGGTTGCGGGCCGAACCACCCGCCCCGAGCACGGGGCGGTGGCACCATGACCTCCATGTCCACGGAGAGATCGGGGTCGTCGCGAGCGACCGTCGAACCGGTGCTGTCGCGGGCCGAGCGGGTCGCCGCCGCCACCCCGCCCACCCGCCACCGGGTGATCGACTTCCTCCGCGCCGCCGCCATCACCGTGGTCGTCCTCGGCCACTGGACGATCGTGGCGGTCGACCGGAACGGCATCCAACCGCACGGGGTGCTGGACAACGCCCCCTGGTCGCACCCCTTGACCTGGGTGTTTCAGGTGATGCCGGTGTTCTTCCTCGTCGGCGGGTACGCCAACGGGATCTCCTGGCGGTCCGCGCGCCGCAAGGGCGTCGGCTACGGCGGCTGGCTCCGTGCGCGGCTGCGCCGTCTCGGCCTGCCGCTGATCCCGCTGCTGCTGGTCTGGCTCGCCGCTTGCGTGATCATGCTGGCCGCCGGGATGACACCCGAACGGGTGCAGGTCCTGTCGCAGATGGCCCTGATCCCGACCTGGTTCCTGGCCGCCTACCTGCTGGTCATCGCCGTCGCACCCGCCTGCCTGGTGCTCTGGGAGCGGTTCGGCTGGTGGTCGATCGCCGGGGGTGTGGTGCTGGCCGGTGTGGTCGACCTGATCAGCATCGGCACCGGCTCGGAGCTGGCCGGCTACCCCAACTACCTGATCGTCTGGGCGAGCTTCCACCAGTTCGGGTACGCCTGGTTGGACGGCCGCCTGGCCACTCTCCGCCGCAAGCTGCTGCTGGCCGGGATCGGCGCCGTGGGTCTCGCCGTGCTGGTCGGACTGGGCCCGTACCCGGTGTCGATGATCACCGCCGCCGGCGACGAGATCAGCAACTCCAGCCCCACCCGGGTCACGATGGCCTTCCTGGGCATGCTGCAGGCCGGGTTGGTCCTGACGACCGAGGCGCCGTTGACGCGCTGGCTGCAGCGACCGCGCGTCTGGTTCGTGACCGTGGTGCTGAACTCCCGGATCATGACCTGGTTCCTGTGGCACCTCACCGCGATGGTGGCGGTGTCCTCGCTGCTGGTCGCCCTCGGCGGGATCGGTCTGGGTCTCGCGCCGCTGAGCCCGCTGTGGTGGGCGACCCGGCCGGTGTGGTGGCTGGTGCTGCTGGCCGTCACGTACGGCCTGGTGCTGGTCTTCGGTCGCTTCGAATCACCGCGGGCCGATCCCCGACCCGCCCCGGCCACCTGGCGACCGGTGGCCGCCGCCGTCTGCGTCTGCGCGGGTCTGGCGGTGATGGCCTCGGCCGGGATGGTCGGGCCGGGCGGCCTGAACCCGGTCTGGCCGCTGCTCCCGGTCGTCGGTCTGGCGGTCTTCGGGGTCCTGCTGCGGCCGGGTCGCACGAGCGTGTGAGATCCGGGGTCGTCGTGGCCCCTCAGCTCACACGTTGTCGGGCGCGGCCCACTGCAGCGCCCAGTGGTACATCGCGATGGCGGCCGCCGCACCGGCGTTCAACGACCTGGTCGAGCCGTACTGGCTGATCGACACCAGCCGCTCGCACCTCTCGACCAGCTCCTCGCTCAGGCCCGGGCCCTCGGACCCGAAGACCAGACAGACCCGCTCGGGCAGCCGGGTCGACTCCAGCGGCACCGCTCCGGGGAGGTTGTCGACGCCGACGATCGCGTACCCGTCGGCGGCCATCGCCGCGGTGAAGGCGGCCACGTCCGCGTGGTGGTGCACGTGCAGATACCGATCGGTGACCATGGCGCCGCGCCGGTTCCAGCGACGCCGACCGAGGATGTGGACCCCGGCCACGTTGAACGCGTTGGCGGTCCGGACGATCGAGCCGATGTTGAAGTCGTGCTCCCAGTTCTGGATCGCGACCCGCAGCTGATGGCGGTGGGTGTCCAGCTCCGCGACGATCGCCTCGACCGTCCGGTAGCGGAACTCGTCGACGACGTTGCGTCGGTCCCCGTCGGCCAGCAGCTCGACGTCCCAGCCGGCGCCCTCCGGCCACGGACCGGTGTGGGGGCCCACCCCGTGGCCCACCGGACCCTCTGGTGGTGAGCCGAGGCTCACGTCGCCGTTTCCTGGGGTTTCCACGAGGCCGAACGGTATCCTCTACCCGGTGACCGCACTCGACGCCGCCCTGCTGACGCCGATGCTGCTGCCGTCCTGGATGGACCCCGAGTTCCTGATCAACTTCTTCGGACCGTACGCCCTGTGGGGTGTCGCCTTCGTCATCTTCGCCGAGTGCGGGCTGTTCGCCATCCTGCCGGGCGACTCGCTGCTGTTCACCGCCGGTCTGTTCACCTCGTTGGGGATCATCCACCACAGCCTGTTCTTCGTCTGCGTGGTGCTCACCATCGCCGCGGTGCTGGGCAACGTGTGCGGCTACTGGATCGGACGACTCATCGGGCCGCCGCTGTTCAAGCCGCGGACCGGCGTGATGGGCAAGATCTTCCAGCAGTCCTACGTCGACAAGACCCACGTCTTCTTCGAGAGGTACGGGAACCGGGCCCTCATCCTGGCCCGCTTCGTGCCGATCGTCCGCACCTTCGTCACCCTGGTCGCCGGTGTCGGCCGGATGGACTTCCGCAAGTTCATCACCTACACCGCCATCGGCGGCGTCCTGTGGGCCTGCGGGATCACCATCCTCGGGTTCTACCTGGGTCGGGTCCCGATCATCCAGCACAACCTGGAGGCGGCGCTGATCCTGATCGTCTTCGTGTCGGTGATCCCGATGGTGGCGGAGTACGTGCTGCACAAGCGTCGGGCCAAGCAGGCTATCGCCGCCGCAGCCGCGACCCCCACCGCCGAGTCGCCCGACCGGTGACGCCGACCGGTGACGCCGGCCGCCCCCGGTCGGGTGGTCAGCTGACGCGCAGATCGGCCATCGCGCGCCGGATCGGCGGCAGGAACTGGGGGGCGTTGTCCGGGATGGTCCCGTAGAACAGGCCCGCTTCGCCGGTGCCGACATCGACGACCACCACGATCATCGTCTCCCCCTTGGCCTTGATGCCGGGGATGTCGAAGGTCAGGTGGGACTCGATCACGTACGCCTCGTGGCCGTCGACGGTGATCGCCGCCCGCCGGGTGTCCGTCCGCTTGATCTCGTGGTCGTCGTAGAACAGCGCCACCACGCAGTCGGCGACCACCCCGGCGCCCTGCTCGGGCCCGTAGAAACCGTCGCCGGCCAGCAACCGGGCGATCAGCGCCCAGGCGACCCACTCGGTCTGTCCGTCCGCTGAGCGCTCCACGAACGCCTGTTGACTCTGCACGTCGTGCCCGAACGGAGTCCGGTCGTCGTCCCCCGGTGCCTTGAACGGCTCGGCCAGCCGGGGGTAGGAGAGCAGACCGCTGCGAACCCGGTCTCCGGTCGAGGGGGCCGCCGGTGAGCTCACCGCCGTCGCCCGCGGGCAGGAGTCCTGACCCGGGTCCTCCACCGGGCCCGGGCCGACCGAACCGGCGACCGACCGGACGACCAGGACGGCGACGACGGCCACCGCGAGGAGCACGACACCGGCGGCCAGCCACCACCCCCAGGGGCGGCGGCGCGGGGCGCCGACCGGCTGCGCGCCGGGTGCCGTACCGGCCGCCGTGCCGCCGGGGTGCGCCGACGGCGGCACCGAGGGCCGCTGGATCGGCTGAACGTGCGGGGCCGACTCCGGCGGGAACCGGGCGTCGGGCCGATCGGTGGTAGCGGCACCCCAACGCTGCCCGTCCCAGAACCGGAACCGGCCGGGGGCACCCGCCGGATCGGGGTACCAGCCGGGCGGCGCGCTCATGGTCCGACGTTAGCGAACCGCCCCAATCCCGACCCGGACTGCGTTCACCGACCCGACGCCCGTGCTCCGGCGGCTCGATGAGCATCCGGACGGGGGCGAGCCGGCTCACCGACGAGCAGCGGGGCCAGCCCGAGCGCCCGCGCCAGCCGGGCGTTCTCCAACCGGACCTCGAGGGCCGTGAGCTCGTCCTCACCGAGCTCCCAGGCCCAGAACGCGAGCTCGTGCTCGTAGCCAGCGGTCGCCGACCGCTGGCGCCGATCGCTCCCGCGCCGCGCGACTCCCGCGATGACGAACGGCACCACCGTGGTCACCAGCACCAGCGGGGACCAGGACGGGTCGACCGGCCCCAGGTGCACCACGAGGCCGGCACCGAGCGCGGCCACGGCGGCGGTCACTCCCGGCACCGCGGCCCGGCTCCGGCCGAGCACCGGTCCCCCGTGGTGCTCCACCAGGGCCGCGTGGGTGAGTTCCTCGAACGCTCGCCCGACGCCGGCCGCGGCGAACGACCCGGCCGCCGGGACGAGCACCAGCAGGGCGAGCCAGGTGGGCGGCCCCGAGAGCAGGAGCGCAGCGGCCAGGCTCGTCAGCGCGAAACCCACGTGCTGCAGCGAGCCCGGCAGATCAGCCCGGGAGGCACCCCGGTGCCGGGCGGTCAGGAACAGTCCGGCCGCCAGCACGGTCAGTACGACGACAGTCGCATCCAGCATCGTCATGAGCCCTTCGTCCACGGATCACCGCGAAGCCCCCGATACTTCGTCCTGCATCCGTACATTCGGAGCGATGGCCGGACCGGATGGGTGTCTTCCGGATCCGCGGAGACATCGGGTCGGCGGGCCGCTCGGGCGCCGACCGCCGACTCAGGCGTGGAGCACCGGACTCAGGCGTGGAGCACCGGACTCAGGCGGTGAGCACCGGACTCAGGCGGTGAGCACCGGACTCAGGCGGTGAGCTCCATCAGGGTCAGCAGCTCGTCGGCGCTCGGCTCCCACAGGCCCGCCGCCACGTTCGCCTCGATCTGGGAGACCTTGGTGGCCCCGGCGATCACCGAGCCGACCGCCGGCATCGCCGCCAGCCCACCGATGGCGATCTGCAGCAGCGTGAGGTCCCGTTCGTCGGCGAACGACTGCAGGGCCTCGACGGTGTCGAAATCGGCGGCCGCGAGAACCTCGGACTGCGACGCCAGCCGGGTGCCGTCCGGTGCGTCGGCGCCGCGCCGGTACTTGCCGGTCAGCAGCCCACGTGCGAGCGGGAAGAACGGCAGCAGACCCTGGCCGGTGTGCTCCAGAGCCGGGACGAGCTCGGCCTCGGCCTCGCGGTGCAGCCAGCTGTACTCGTTCTGAGCCGAGACGAACGCCTCGTAGCCGCCCGTCCGGGCGGTCCAGTCGGCGTCGACCACCTGCCAACCGGTCAGGTTGGACGAGCCGATGTACCGGACCTTGCCCTCGGTCACCAGCTCCGACAACGCCGCCAGCGTCTCCTCGATGGGCGTGTGCGGGTCCGGTCGGTGCAGCTGGTAGAGGTCGATCCAGTCGGTGCCGAGGCGCCGGAGGCTGTTCTCGACGGCGATCCGGATGTAGCGGCGCGAGCCCCGCACCCCCCAGTCCGGGCCGTTGCTCCCACCCATGTCCATGCCGAACTTGGTGGCGATGACCACCTCGTCCCGGCGACCCTGGAGAGCCTCGCCGAGCAGGGTCTCCGAGCCGCCGGCGTTGCCGTAGACGTCGGCGGTGTCGAACAGGGTGATCCCCGCGTCGATGGCCGAGCCGACCACCGACGGCACGTCCTCGTCAGCCATCCGGGCACCGAAGTTGTTGCACCCCAGCCCCACCACGGAGACGGTGAGACCCGACGTGCCGAGCTGCTGGTAGATCACGAGGTTCCTTCGATCGGGGCGTGCCGGGCCAGCCGGCTCGGGACTACTGCGTGTTCGGGGGCTGGTAGCCGCCCGAGGACTGGGAGTCCGACGACGACCCGGGCTCGTCGCTGGACTGGGGCGGCGCGTAGCCGCCCTGGCCCGACGGGCTCGACTGCGGCTGCCCGGAGCCCGTCTGCGGCGGGGCGTAGTGCTGGGGCTGTCCGGCCTGCTGGGGCGGGGCCGAGTGCTGCGGCGGGGCCGAGTGCTGCGGCGGCTGCTGGTACTGAGGCTCGGCGTACGACTGCTGCTGCGGGGGCTGCTGGTACTGGGGCTGCTGGTACTGGGGCTGCTGCGGCTGGCCGTACTGCTGCTGCGGGTTCGGGAGGCTGCTGTGACCCGGGTCCTGCTGCGGCAGCTGACCCTGCGACGGCCCCGCCGGCGGCTGCTGCTGGTCGCCGCGGTAGGCGATCTCGCCGAAGCTCACGTTGGGTGCCTGCCGCACCGCCGGGTCGTTCACCTCGAAGTAGGTCGCCTTCTCGAACTTGAACACGTTGGCGATGATGTTGGTCGGCACGGACTCGACCTTGGTGTTGTAGACCCGCACGTTGGCGTTGTAGTAGCGCCGACCGTTGGCGATCCGGTCCTCGGTCTCCGCCAGCTGGCGCTGCAGCTCGAGGAAGTTCGTGTTGCTCTTCAGATCCGGGTAGGCCTCGACGCTGACGATCAGGTTCCGCACCGCGCCGGACAGCTCCGCCTCCACGTCGGCCCGCTGCTGACTCGGCAGACCACCTTCGGACTGCGACAGCTGCTGCGCCTGGCTGCGCAGCCGGGTGATGTCCTCCAGGGTGTTCCGCTCGTGGGCGGCGTACGCCCGGACGGTCTCCACCAGGTTCGGGAGCAGCTCGTAACGCCGGTTCAGCTCGACGTCGACCTGTCGCCAGGACTCCTGGATCAGGTTCCGGGACTTGACGAAGCCGTTGTAGCCACTCATCGCGACCAGCGCGACGACGGCCACGATCACCAGCAGGATGATGATCACGGTGATGGCTGTACCCATCGGGGTGCTCCTAAGCTCAGGGGTGCACCCACCCTAGGACACGGCCCGGGGCGTCCGGTCAGGACAGCCCGAGATCGGCCAACGAGATCGCGTACCGGTAGGGCAGGCCGAGCGCCTCGATCTTCTCCTTGGCGCCGGTGCCGCGGTCCACGATGACGGCGACGCCGACCACCTCCGCGCCGGCCTCCTGCAGCGCCTCGACCGCGGTCAGCACCGAGCCACCAGTGGTGCTGGTGTCCTCCACCGCGAGCACCCGGCGACCCTCCACCGGCGACCCCTCGATCCGACGCTGCAGACCGTGCGCCTTCTCGGCCTTGCGGACGACGAAGGCGTCGAGCCGGCCACCCTCCGCGGCCGCGGCGTGCAGCATCGCGGTCGCGACCGGGTCGGCACCCAGCGTCAGACCACCCACCGCCTCGAACTGCCAGTCCGCGACCAGCTCCCTCATCACCCGACCGACGAGCGGGGCGGCGCCGCCGTCGAGGGTCACCCGGCGCAGGTCGACGTAGTAGTCGGCGGTCCTCCCGCTGGCCAGGCGGACCTCGCCGTGGATCACGGCGAGCTCCCGGACGGCTTGCACGAGGGAGCGGTGGTCGGCGGTTCCGGCGAGGGGCGTCACGGGAGTCGACCCTAGTGGTCTCGCGACCGCCGGCGTGCCGTCCCCACGGTGCCGACGCGGGACCGGGTCCCGCGGGGAGGGCGGCGATACAGTCACCTCGGCCACCCCGGCCGTCCATCACCCGAGAGTGAGCGACAGTGACAGTGGAAACCTACGGCCCGGCGGATCTGTACGTCGTGGCGTTCCCCTCCGAGCACGTGCCCGGTCAGATCCGCGAGGCGGTCCTGACCACCCTGAGCAGTGGTGTCATCACGCTGCTGGACCTCGTCCTGGTCCGCCGCGCGGCCGACGGCAGCACCGAGGTCCTGGAGATCGAGAGCCTCGGCGAGGAGTTCGACCTCGACCTGGTCCAGACATCCGGCAGCGGCCTGGTCGGTCAGGAGGACATCGACGAGCTGATCGAGGAGGTGGAGCCCGGCACGTCGGTGCTGGTCTTCCTGTTCGAGAACACGTGGGCCCGCTCGATCGCCGCCGCTGTCCGCGACACCGGGGCGGTGGTCATCTCCGCCCAGCGGTTCCCCGCGGACGTCGTCAACGAGGTCGCCGAGCTCGCCGGCGTCTCCGCCTGACCCCTCACCGCCACGTCCCGCACCACCCAGCTCACCCCATCGACCCAGCTCATCCCATCGACCCAGCTCACTCGAGGAGAAACCACATGCCCGTTGGTCGTCGCGGAGGCCGTCCCGGCCTGATCGGAACCGCCGCCCGCACCGCCGTCGTCGTCGGCACCGCGAACGCGGTCAGCAACAAGCAGCAGGCCAGGTTCGGCCAGCAGCAGGCCGCCGCCGAGCAGCAGGCCGCGGCCCAGGCAGCGGCCGAGCAGGCCCGGCTGGAGGCAGCGGCGCAGCAGGCGGTGGCTCAGGCGGCCCAGGCCTCGGCGCCGGTCTCCCCGCCCGCGGCCCCGCCGGCGGCGCCCGCTCCCGCGGCCGCCGGCGCCGGTGACCTGCTCGGTCAGCTGCAGCAGCTCGCCCAGCTGCAGGCGGCCGGGGTGCTGACTCCCGAGGAGTTCACGGCGGCCAAGGCCAAGCTGCTCGCCTGACCAGCTGATCACCCGGGTGCCCGACCCGCCCGGGTCGCCCGCACCGGGGGCAGGCTCAGGCCTTGCCCTCGGTGTGGGCGATCACGTCGGTCAGAGCGGTGTGCAGCGTCCGGAGCTCGTCGACGTCCATCTCCAGCTTCGCCATGATCGCCGGCGGAACCTCCAGCGCCCGCTCCCGCAGGGCGCGTCCGGTCGCGGTGAGGATCACCCGGAGACTCCGCTCGTCCTCGGCGTCCCGGGTGCGGTGCAGGTAGCCGACCGCCTCCAGCCGCTTCAGCAGCGGCGACAAGGTGGCAGGCTCCAGACTGACCAGCTCCCCCAGCCGGCGTACGGACAGCGGCTCGTGCTGCCACAGCGCGAGCATCACCAGGTACTGCGGGTGGGTCAGCCCGAGCGGCTCGAGCACCGGGCGGTAGAGCCCGATCACCCGCCGCGAGGCGACGGCCAGCGCGAAGCAGACCTGACTCTCCAACGCCAGCAGGTCCGGTTGTGGCGTCGTCTCGGCGGTCACGTCACCACGCCTCGTACGGCCGCGCCGCTCACAGGATCCAGTAGGCGGAGACCGCCGCCGGCAGCAGACCGAGAAGCACCCACGGCGAGTACCACGCTCGCCGGTGCAGCACGAGCACGGCGGCCGCCGTGACCAGCCCGATCACCCCGGTCATCACCCAGAGCCCGATGACGCTGTCCCGAGGGAGGTCGTCGACGCCGCTGACGACGAGGTAGCCCGCCAGGACCACGGCCAGCGAACCGATGAACAACCCGATGGCCGACGACGCGATCAGGCGCTGGACGAAGTCGAGGCTCCGCTCGTCCGCCGCCGCGTAGGCCTGTTGCTCCGGGGTTCTGCTGACCGTCACTTCGCGTCCTATTCATTAGTGCACTAATTGTTAGTCAGCATAGCGCTCGGTCGGCCCCGAGGGCAACGGGGCGACCGCTCGGCCGCATCAGGTCAGGGCTTGCCGACCGTCGTGGCCAGGTGGGCGAACCCGACCGATCGATCCGGGGACCTGAACAGGTCCTGGCACGTGGTCAGCGTGAGCATCGCCGTGGTCGGCTCGTCGTCGCGGTTCCGCGGATCCGGGTCGAGCACCCAGGTCTGGGTGTCGTCCACGGTGAGGTTCGCGGGAGACCCGTCCATGACGTAGGTGTAGACGGCAGTCCGGGTCTCGATGATCACCTCGTCGCCGGCCTGCAGCTCGAGCAGTCGGGCGAACGGCTCCCCGTGGGTGATCCGGTGACCCGCGATCGCGAAGTTGCCGATCTGCCCCGGGTCGGCGGTGCCGGTGTAGTGGCCGACCCCGCGATCCAGGATGGACAGGTCGGTGCCGGCCAGGATCGGGACCTCGTAGTCGGCACCGAAAGCCGGGATGCGCAGCAGCGCGACGGCGTCGCCGGGCACCACGGCGGGGGTGAGCTCGCCGCCTGCCCTCGTGTCACGCTCCGCCGGATCGGCATCCTCCGCCGGCCGCGCCCACTTCTCCCGCAGCTCGGAGGTCTCCTCGTGGAACGCCTTCTCCGACGTCACGTTGGTCCCGACGTACTGCCACGCGACCCAGCCCAGGCAGCCGAGTCCGGCGACCAGCAGCAGCACTCCGAGGACGGTGAGCGCGGACACCCCGCGGTGGGGTCGCCGACCGCTCGGAGTCCGCTCCGGGTCGGCGACGTCATCCGCGAGGGACTGGGCCACCCCGCCATTGTGCCTGCTGCGGCCCGGGGCCGCCCCTAGACTCGGGGGCCATGAGCACTCCCGGCTGGTACCCCGATCCGGGTGGCCAGCCCGGCGCCTTCCGCTACTGGGACGGCAGCGGCTGGACCAACCAGCTGACGTCGCAGCCCGGCGGCACGCCGTCCCCGGCTCCGTCGAGCGGCGCACCCGGGCCCGCCGCGAGCTCAGCCGGCCCGACCTGGTCCCCCGCGCCGGGCGCGGCCGGCTCCGGACCGGGAGCAGCGTACGCAGCCGCTCCCCGGCGGAGCAGCCGCCGTTGGCTGATCGGGCTGATCGCCGTGGCCGTCGCGCTGGTGGTGGTCGTGGCCCTCGTCGTCCGCGGTCTGGGCGGGGTGCTGGGCGGCGTCCCCGGGTTGCCGGGCGGCGACCCCAGCAGCAACGCCTGCCCGCAGCCCGAGGCGAACAGCAGCCCGACCCCGCAGCCGGCCGACGGTCGCGTCCACAGCGGTCCGCTCTCCTACCCGCAGCTGCCCGCACCGTGGGAGCAGCCGTTGCCGAACACCCAGGTCCCGTTCGGCCGGGACGTGCTGCAGCAGTTCGTGCAGACCGAGCAGACCCCGAAGATCCGCTGGGGAGCCGCGGTGATGGTCGGGGAGCTGGTGGCCGGCGACGGCTTCTTCGAGCCCAAGGACGGCGCGGAGATCGTCCTGAAGTGCGTCACCGGCACCTTCTACGGCGACGCCGAGGTGACTCGGAACGACACCAGGAGCCAGGCGATGACGGTGGACGGCCACGAGGCCTGGATCATGGAGTCCGACCTCAGCTTCTCCATCCCCGGGCTGGAGGCCACCAACGAGCTCCTCACGGTGGTCATCGTCGACCTGGAGAACGGCTCCGCCGGGCTGTTCGCCTCCTCGGTGCCGGGCAACTCCCCGCAGTACAACGCGCCCGCGAAGCAGGCGATGCAGGGCCTGCGCGTCTCCTGAGCACGATCGGGGGGTCGCCCGCCGGTGGTTAGGGTGACGGTCATGGCCACCGTCGACGTCAGCAGCTCCCGGTTCAAGGCCGGGCGGGTGGGGTCCACCGCCGCCACGGTCTTCGCCGAGATGTCCGCGCTCGCCGTGGCCACCGACTCGGTGAACCTGGGTCAGGGGTTCCCGGACTACGACGGCCCGGACTTCATGCTCGCTGCGGCCGAGCGGGCCATCGCCGAGGGCGTCAACCAGTACCCGCCGGGTCGTGGCACCGCCGCCCTGAGGCAGGCGGTGGTCGACCATGGCCGCCGCCACTACGGCCTCGACTACGACCCCGAGCGCGAGGTGATCATCACCACCGGGGCGACCGAGGCCCTGGCCGCCGCCATCCTCGCCTTCGTCGATCCCGGCGACGAGGTGATCGCGCTCGAGCCGTTCTACGACTCCTACGCGGCCTCGGTGGCCCTGGCCGGCGGGCGGATCGTCGGTGTCGGGGTGTTCGGGCCGGACTTCGTGCTCGACCTGGAAGAGCTGCGGGCGGTCGTCACCCCCCGCACCAAGATGATCTTGGTCAACTCACCGCACAACCCGACCGGCACCGTGCTCGGCCGTCCCGAGCTCGCGACCATCGCCGAGCTGGCCGTCGAGCACGACCTGCTGGTGGTCTGCGACGAGGTGTACGAGCACCTGGTCTTCGACGGCGTCGAGCACCTGCCGCTGGCCGGCTTCCCCGGGATGCGGGAGCGGACGCTCCGGATCTCCTCGTCGGGCAAGACGTTCTCGGCCACCGGCTGGAAGATCGGCTGGGCCCTGGGGCCGGCCCAGCTGGTCACCGAGCTGACGGCGGTCAAGCAGTTCCTCACCTACGTCAGCGGCGCACCGTTCCAGCCGGCGATCGCGCTAGCCCTGGACCAGGGCGACGCGTGGGTCGCCGCCGCCCGGGACGAGCTGCAGGGCAAGCGCGACCGGCTGGCCGAGGGGCTGCGGTCGGTGGGCCTGCAGCCGGCCATCCCCCTCGGCACCTACTTCATGACCACCGACGTCCGACCGCTCGGCTACGACGACGGGGTGGCGTTCTGCCGCGACCTGCCGCACCGCTGCGGGGTGGTGGCCATCCCCCACCAGGTCTTCTACGCCCGCACCGGGGCCGGCCGTCCGTACGTCCGCTGGGCGTTCTGCAAGTCCGACCCGGTGCTGGACGAGGCAGCGCGACGGCTCGCCGGACTCAACGCCTCCTGACCGGACCCCGCGCCCGGCGACCGGGAGGGGTCAGCCCGCCGCGCGTCGCCGGTACCACTGGGTCGCGCCCGGCGTCCACAGGATCAGGCAGACGATCCCGATGTAGGTGGCAATCGGCAGCCACCACACGATGTCGGCTCGCAGCCACCACGCGGACCACGCCAACGACGCCACCCCGGTCAGGGTCAGCGCGAGCCGGGCCCACAGGCGTGGGGCCAGGATCACGAAGCCCAGGAAGAAGGCGAGTGTGGGGAAGGCGTAGAGCGGCAGCGCCAACCCCTCGACCAGGCGCAGGTGGAACCGCCGCAGGAGGTGGAACAGCGGCGCCTCGGCGTTGCTGGTGGACAGCCCCGAGGCACCCGCCGTGGCCACCAGCCAGGCGAACGACAGGGCGCACAGCCACTGGAGCGAGGCGGTCACCGTCATCGTGGCGGCCATGGCGATCACCGCAGGACGCTGCGGGCGCGACGGCGGGGCGTACGGCTGCTGCGGACCGACCCAGATCGGCACCTGGGCCGGGCGGGGCGGGTCCCCGTACGGCTGGCCGGGGTGCCCCGTGGGGACCGGGCCGGTCGGCCAGCTCCCGGGTGGGCCGAACTGGGGAGCCCCCTGTGGACCCGGCTGCTGGGCACCTGGCGGCCCGAGCCGGGCCGGACCTGGCGGGCCGGGCACCTGATACCCCGGGTACTGCGACATGGCACCCAGCCTAGGTGCGCCCACCGCACGGCCGGGCGGACAGACTGGAGGTCGGCGGTTGACCCTGACACCGTGTCAGGCCCTTTCCTGGAGACATCATGTTCAGCATCGGAGACTTCGCCAGGTCCGGCCGCGTGTCGGTGCGGATGCTGCGCCACTACGACGCCATCGGTCTGCTCCGACCCGCCTTCGTCGACCCGTCCACCGGCTACCGGACCTACCGGCCCGAGCAGCTGGCCCGACTCAACCGGGTGGTGGCCCTCAAGGATCTGGGGTTCACCCTCGACCAGGTCGCCAGCCTGGTCGACGACGACATCGAGGTCGACCGGCTCCGCGCCCTGCTGCGATCGCGGCAGGCCGAGCTGCGGGAGCAGATCGCGGCGGACACGGCGCGGTTGTCCCGGGTCGAAGCGAGGCTCCACATCATCGAGAGGGAAGACGCCATGTCACACGACCAGATCCACATCGAGACCGTGCCCGCCGTCCGGGTCGCCGAGCTCACCGCCCCGGTCGGGGGCTTCGAGCCACAGTTCATCACCCCGGTGCTCGGTCCGCTGTTCGATCGGCTGATGGGGCGGTTGACCGAGGCCGGAGTCGCCTGCATCGCCGCACCGATCGCGTACTACGAGGACGCCGCTGACGGCGAGGGCCTGATCGCCCATGCCGCCGCCCCCATCGCCGAGGACGTCGCCCCGACCGGCGTCGTGATCACCCGGCTGCCGGAGATCACCGCGGCGTCGATCATCCACGAGGGTCCGATGGACGGCGTGCTGCCGACCATCCAGACCCTCGGTCGCTGGATCGCCGACCACGGCTACCGGTCGCAGGGCTACAACCGCGAGGTCTACCACGCGTACGGCGAGGGCATGCCCGAGCCGTGGCGGACCGAGCTGCAGGAGCCGGTGACGGTGGCCGGCTGACCGACCACGACTCCACGGGCGCCGCAGCACCCGCGGAGTCGCTCAGCCGCCCAACCGCCGGGTCAGGGTGGCGGCGGCCCGGCGCACGTCGGCCACCAGGCGCGCGTGCCGCTCGGCGTCGACCCGGTCGGCCTCGAAGGTGACCGAGATGCCCGCCACCGGGTAGCCGGTCCGGTCCAGCACCGGCACCCCGACCGAGGCGAGCCCGGCCGTCACCAGCCCGTCCTCCACCGCGTAGCCGCGGGCGCGGACGGCGCTGAGCAGGGACCGCAGCTCCGCCGGGGTGGCCGGCCCGTGTCCGTCGCGGGTGACCAGGGCGTCGCGGTTCGGGAAGACGGCGCGGACCTGGGCGGCCGGCAACGCCGCCAGGACGGCCAGCCCGGACGCGGTCACCGTGGCCGGCAGCCGCACCCCGACGTCACTCACCAGCGTCCGGCGGCGGGGGGCCCGCTGCTCGATCACGTAGTAGACGTCGGGGCCGTGCAGCACCGCCAGGTGAGCGTTCTCCTTCGCGGTCGCGGCCAGCCGGGTCAGCACCGGCTGCGCGACCCGGCGCAACGGCATCTGCCGGGAGTAGCTGGAGCCCATCTCGAAGGTGACCACGCCGAGCCCGTAGCGGCGTTCCTCGGGCAGGTAGCTGACGAAGCCCTGCTCGACCAGCGCGCCCAGCAGCCGGTAGGTGGTGGAGCGGGGCAGCCCCAGTCCCGCCGCCACCGCCGCCGCGGGGACCGGCTCGACCTGTCGGGCGAGCAGCACGAGGATCTTCAGCACGGTGTCTGCGGCGGGAGCCAGGGACATGACCCCAGAGTCTCAGATATGAGACGGGTTGGGCCTGCGACCCCTGGTCGGCGCCCGGTCCGGTCGCGTGGAATGAGGCATGCCCACCTCGACCTGCTCCGTCGTCATCGGTCGTGGTCCGGTCACCCCCGCCCAGGTCGTCGCCGTGGCTCGCCACGGCGGCTCGGTGCGCATCGCCGACGACGCGATCGCCGAGGTGTCCCGGACCCGGGCGGTGATCCAGGCCCTGGCCGAGGATCCCCGCCCCCACTACGGCGTCTCCACCGGGTTCGGGGCCCTGGCCACCCGGCACATCCCGACCGCCCTGCGCACCCAGCTGCAGCGCAGTCTGATCCGCTCGCACGCCGCCGGCTCGGGACCGCCCGTCGAGCGCGAGGTGGTCCGCGCCCTGATGCTGCTGCGGCTCTCGACGCTGGCCACCGGTCGGACCGGGGTCCGTCCCGTCGTGCTGCAGACGTACGCCGACCTGCTCAACGCCGGGATCACCCCGATCGTCCACGAGTACGGCAGCCTGGGCTGTTCCGGTGATCTTGCTCCGCTGGCCCACTGCGCGCTGGCCGTGCTGGGCGAGGGCACGGTCCATGATCATCGCGGGGAGATCCTCCCGGCCGCCGACGCCCTGGCGCACGCCGGCATCACGCCGGTGGTGCTGGCCGAGAAGGAAGGGCTGGCCCTGATCAACGGGACCGACGGGATGCTCGGCATGCTCGTGCTGGCCCTGCACGACCTGGACAACCTGGTCACGGTGGCCGACGTCACCGCCGCCATGAGCGTGGAGGGTCTGCTCGGCACCGACGACGTGTTCGCCCAGGATCTCCAGCAGCTGCGGCCCCACCCCGGCCAGGCCGCCTCGGCCGCCAACCTCCGTCGGCTGCTGGCGGGCAGCGTGATCCGGGAGTCTCACCGGACGCACGAGTGCACCCGCGTGCAGGATGCGTACTCGCTGCGCTGCTCGCCGCAGGTGGCCGGCGGCGCCCGCGACACGATGGCCCACGCCCGTACGGTGGCAGGGATCGAGCTCGCCTCCGCCGTCGACAACCCCGTCGTCACCCCGGACGGGCGGGTCGAGTCCAACGGCAACTTCCACGGGGCGCCGATCGCCTACGTGCTGGACTTCCTGGCCATCGTGGTCGCGGACCTGGCCAGCATCGCCGAGCGCCGGACCGACCGGTTCCTGGACCGGGCCCGCAACAACGGTCTACCCGCCTTCCTGGCCGACGATCCCGGGGTCGACTCGGGGCACATGATCGCCCAGTACACCCAAGCCGCGATCGTCTCCGAGCTCAAGCGCCTCGCCGCCCCGGCGTCGGTCGACTCGATCCCCAGCTCGGCCCTGCAGGAGGATCACGTCTCGATGGGCTGGTCGTCGGCGCGCAAGCTGCGACGGGCCGTCGACGGCCTGACCCGGGTGCTGGCCGTCGAGCTGCTGACCGCCGCCCGCGGGCTCGAGCTGAGAGCGCCCCTCACCCCCGCTCCGGCCACGGCCGCCGTGATCACCGCACTCCGGGCCGCGGGTGCTCCCGCCCCCGGTCCGGACCGCTGGCTGGCGCCGGAGATCGAGATCGCCGTCCAGCTGGTGGCACGTGGTGGTGTCGTCACCGCCGCGGAATCGGTCACCGGACCTCTGAACTGAACTCCTGCTCCCGAAAGGATCTCTCGCTATGGAAGGCGCCCGTCCCGTCCGCGCAGCCCGCGGCAGCACGCTGTCCGCCAAGAGCTGGGCCACCGAGGCCCCGCTGCGGATGCTGATGAACAACCTCGACCCCGAGAACGCCGAGCGGCCCGACGACCTGGTCGTCTACGGCGGCACCGGTCGAGCCGCCCGCGACTGGCGCTCCTTCGACGCCATGGTCCGCACGCTGCGCGACCTGGAGGGCGACGAGACCATGCTGGTCCAGTCCGGCCGGCCGGTCGGGGTGATGCGCACCCACGAGTGGGCTCCGCGGGTGCTGATCGCCAACTCCAACCTGGTCCCGGACTGGGCCACCTGGCCGGAGTTCCGGCGGCTCGAGCAGCAGGGGCTGACCATGTACGGGCAGATGACCGCCGGCTCGTGGATCTACATCGGCACCCAGGGCATCGTCCAGGGCACCTACGAGACGTTCGCCGCGGTGGCCGAGAAGCGGTTCGGCGGCACGCTGGCCGGCACCCTCACCCTGACCGGGGGCTGCGGCGGCATGGGTGGCGCCCAACCGCTCGCCGTCACCATGAACGACGGGGTCTGCCTGATCGTCGACGTGGACCGGGCTCGCCTGCAGCGGCGGGTCGACCACCGCTATCTCGACGAGATCGCCGACGACCTCGACTCCGCCGTGGAGCAGGTGCTGCAGGCCAAGGCCGACCGGCGGGCGCGGTCCATCGGGGTGGTCGGCAACTGCGCCGAGGTGTTCCCCGAGCTGCTGCGCCGCGGAGTGGCCATCGACGTGGTCACCGACCAGACCAGCGCCCATGACCCGCTCTCCTATCTCCCCGAGGGCGTCAGCCTGGAGGACTGGGCCGAGCTGGCCGCGGCCAAGCCCGAGGAGTTCACGGATCGGGCGCGAACGTCGATGGCCCGCCAGGTGCAGGCCATGGTGGAGTTCGCCGACGCCGGTGCCGAGGTCTTCGACTACGGCAACTCGATCCGGGACGAGGCCCGACAGGGCGGCTACGAGCGCGCCTTCGAGTTCCCCGGGTTCGTGCCCGCCTACATCCGACCGCTCTTCTGCGAGGGCAAGGGTCCGTTCCGCTGGGCCGCCCTGTCCGGTGATCCGAAGGACATCCACACGACGGACGAGGCCGTGCTGAAGCTGTTTCCGGACAACGACCGGCTGCAGAAGTGGATGCGCGGCGCCCGGGAGCGGATCGCCTTCCAGGGCCTGCCGGCCCGGATCTGCTGGCTCGGCTACGGCGAGCGCGACAGGGCGGGACTCGCCTTCAACGACCTGGTGGCCTCCGGTGGGGTCAGCGCCCCGGTCGTGATCGGGCGGGACCACCTGGACTGCGGTTCGGTGGCCAGTCCCTACCGCGAGACCGAGGCGATGGCCGACGGTTCCGATGCGATCGCCGACTGGCCGCTGCTGAACGCCCTGGTCAACACCGCGTCCGGCGCCAGCTGGGTGTCCATCCACCACGGTGGTGGCGTCGGCATCGGGCGGTCCATCCACGCCGGGCAGGTCTGCCTGGCCGACGGCACCGAGCTGGCCGCCCAGAAGCTCGCCCGGGTGCTGAGCAACGATCCCGGCATGGGAATCATCCGGCACGTCGATGCCGGTTACGACGCCGCCGTCGACGTGGCCGTGGAGCGCGGGGTCCGGGTGCCCCTGCGCGAGAGCGCTCCGTCTGCGCTGTGCGAGAGCGCTCCGTCTGCGCAGCGTGAGGGCGCGTGACCAGCGAGGCGACCCACTCGTTCGACCGCCAGTGGGCCGAGCTCGCCGAGATCGGTCGTCGTCCCGCTACCGGCGGCTACCGTCGGTACGCCCTCACCCGGGAGGACCACGATCTGCGCGAGTGGTTCGCCGGTGAGGCGATCCGCCGCGGGTTGGACCTGACCACCGACCGGATGGGCAACCAGTGGGCGTGGTGGGGCGACCCGGACACGACTCCGGGAGTCGTCACCGGCTCCCACCTGGACAGCGTGCCCGACGGCGGCGCGTACGACGGCCCGCTCGGGGTGGTCAGCGGGTTCCTCGCCCTGGATCGTCTTCTGGCCGGGGGTCTCGCACCGCAGCGCCCGGTGGGGATCGTCAACTTCGCCGACGAGGAGGGCGCCCGGTTCGGGGTCGCCTGCGCCGGCTCACGGGTGCTCACCGGCGCGCTCACCCCCGGACACGCCCGGGGTCTGCGGGACGGCGACGGGGTCACGATGGACGAGGCGTTGCGGGCCGCCGGTCGCGACCCCGAGCAGCTCGGGCCCGATCCGGAGACCCTGCGCCGCGTCGGTGCCTTCGTGGAGCTGCACGTCGAGCAGGGGCGGGGACTGGTCGATCTCGAGCAGCCGGTCGGACTCGGCACCGACATCTGGCCGCACGGCCGGTGGCGGCTGGACTTCCCCGGGGAGGCCAACCACGCCGGCACCACCCGGCTGGAGGATCGGCGGGACGCCCTGATCGGTCTGGCCACGACGGTGCTCGCGGCTCGCTCAGCCGCCACCGAGCACGGGTGCGTGGCGACCGTGGGCAAGACCGTGATCGTGCCGGGCGGCGTCAACGCCATCCCGTCGGCGGCCACCGGTTGGCTCGACGCCCGCGGGGCCGACGTGGCGGCGGTGCGGCGCACCGTGCGCGACGTGACAGCGATCGTCGCCGACGCGGGCGGGTGCGTCACCGAGGAGTCCTGGACCCCGACCACCCGCTTCGACGACGAGCTGCTCGGCCGGTTGCGACGGGTGCTGCCGGCCGCTCCGCTGCTCGGCACCGGCGCGGGCCACGACGCCGGGATCCTCGCTGCGGCGGGGATCCCGACCGGGATGATCTTCGTCCGGAACCCGACCGGGATCTCCCACTCCCCCGTCGAGCACGCCGACCGGATCGACTGCCTCGCCGGGGTGACGGCGCTCGCCGAGGTGCTGACCGCGCTGGTCGGGACCACCCCGTGACCAGCTACTGGGTGCCGGCGGCCCATCTCCCCGACCGCGTCGCCGCACGGGTCCGGATCACCGAGCAGGCCGGGGTCATCACCGGGGTCGCCGGCGGCGTCGACCCGGCGGGGACCGACTCCCTCCTCGACGGCATCGCCGTGCCCGGGCTCGCCAACGCCCACAGCCACGCCTTCCACCGGGCCCTCCGCGGTCGGACGCACGCCGACGGCGGCACCTTCTGGACCTGGCGGCAGCAGATGTACGCGCTGGCTTCCCGCCTGGACCCGGACCGCTACTTCGCCCTCGCCCGCGCCGTCTACGCGGAGATGGTGCTGGCGGGGATGACGGTGGTCGGGGAGTTCCACTACCTGCACCATGATGATCGAGGGTCTCGCTACGTCGACCCGAACGCGATGGGCGAGACCCTGGTGGCCGCCGCCGCGGAGGCCGGTATCCGGCTCACCCTGCTGGACGTCTGCTACCTCAGCGGCGGTCTCAGCGAGGCGGGTCACCAGTCCCTGGACCCGGTCCAGCGACGGTTCTCCGACGTCACCGTGGACGGCTGGGCGGATCGGGTCGGCGCCTTCGCCGACCGCCACGCGGGCTCCGCCACCGTCCGCGTCGCCGCCGCCGTCCACTCCGTGCGCGCCGTGCCCGAACCCGGTCTCGCACGGCTGGCCGCCGTGCGTCCGGACGGACCGCTGCACGTCCACCTCAGCGAGCAGCCGGCCGAGAACGCCGCCGTCCGGGCGTTCTACGGCTGCACCCCGACCGAGCTGCTGCACCGCACCGGTCTGCTCGGACCGGCCACGACCGCGGTGCACGCCACCCACCTGCGTGCGTCCGACGTCCTCCTGCTCGGCGGCACCCGGACCGGGGTCTGCGTCTGTCCCACCACCGAACGAGATCTCGCCGACGGCATCGGCCCCGCCCACGCCCTGGGGAGGGCCGGCAGCCCGCTCTGCCTGGGCAGCGACCAGCACGCCGTGATTGACGGGTTCGAGGAGCTCCGGGGGCTGGAGATGCACGAACGGTTGAGCACCGGACAGCGGGGCCGCTTCGCCCCGGCCGAGCTGGTGACGATCGCGGCGGCGAACGGCCACACCGCCCTCGGCTGGGACCGTGGCGGTCGACTGACCGTCGGCGCACCCGCCGACCTGGTGATCATCGACCCTGCCTCGGTCCGCACCGCCGGATCCCACCCGGCTCAGATCCACTACAGCGCCGCCGCGTCCGACGTGCGGGACGTGATCATCGGCGGGCGGCACGTCGTGCGCGACGGAACACACCGACTCGGGGACATCGGCTCGCTGCTGACGGCCGCCCTGACCGACCTGGGGGACCCCTCGTGACCGCGACCGTGATCACCGGCATCGCCGAGCTCGTCACCTGCGACGACAGCACGGACGACCGGCTGGGCATCCGCACCGACGCCGCGGTGGTGGTCCAGGACGGGCGCGTGGCCTGGATCGGGCCCGACGCACAGGCTCCGTCCGCCGACCGCCGGATCGACGTCGACGGGCGAGCCCTCGTTCCCGGCTTCGTGGACTCGCACAGCCACCTCGTCTTCGCCGGTGACCGCTCGGCCGAGTTCGCGGCCCGGATGACCGGGCAGCCGTACGACGGCGGCGGCATCGCCGAGACCGTCAGCGCGACCAGGGCTGCGTCCGACGAGCAGCTCCGGGCTCTGATCGCTCACCGGGTGGCCGAGATGCGGGCCCAGGGCACCACCACTGTGGAGATCAAGAGCGGCTACGGGCTGAGCGTCGCCGACGAGGTCAGGGCGTTGCGGCTGGCCGCCGAGGTGACCACCGAGACGACGTTCCTCGGTGCCCACGTGGTGCCGCCGGAGTGGCGCCACCGCCGCGCGGACTACGTCGACCTGGTCTCCGGCGAGATGCTCGGCGCCGCCGTCCCGTACGCCCGCTGGATCGACGTGTTCTGCGAGCCGGGATCGCCGTACGCCTTCGACGCCGACGAGGCCCGGACCGTGCTGGAGGCGGGACGCGCGGCGGGGCTGGGGCTGCGGGTGCACGGCAACCAGCTCGGGCCCGGGCCCGGGCCCGGTGTGCAGCTGGCCGTCCAGCTCGGGGCGGCCAGCGTCGACCACTGCACCCACCTGACCGACGGCGACGTGGACGCCCTGGCCGGCTCCGGGACCGTGGCGACCCTGCTGCCCGGGGTGGAGTTCTGCACCCGCTCGCCCTTTCCCGACGCGGCTCGGCTGCTGGCCGCCGGGGTGTCGGTCGCCCTGGCCACGGACTGCAACCCGGGCACCTGCTACTCGTCCTCGATGCCGCTGATGATCGCTCTGGCCGTCCGGGAGATGGGACTGACCCCGGCGCAGGCTCTCTACGCCGCCACCGCCGGCTCCGCGCGGTCCCTGGGTCGCGACGACATCGGTCGCATCGTCGTCGGCGGGCCGGCCGATCTGGCGGTCGTCGACGCCCCGAGCCACCTCCACCTGGCCTACCGCCCGGGCGTGCCGCTCGCCGCGGCGCTCGCGGTGTAGGTCATATTGCCGGGATGGCCGACAAGAGCAGCGACGACGGTGGTCCGGGTGTCGAACGCACCATCACCTTGACCGATGCGGTGGTGGCGATCGCCATGACGCTGCTGATCCTGCCCCTGGTCGACGCGGTCGACGACGGCGACCTCACCGACGTCGCCGCGGTCTGGGCCGAGAACGGCGAGCTGCTCCAGTCGTTCGTGATCAGCTTCCTGGTCATCTACGCCTTCTGGCTCCTGCACGGCAACCTCTTCTCCCGTTTGGCCGCCGCCGGCCGGCCCGCCGTCCGCTGGCTGAGCATGATCAACATGGGCTGGCTGCTGGTGATCGCGTTCCTTCCCTTTCCCACCGCCATGATCGGCCGGGAGCTGACCCGGGTGACCGGCCCGCTCTATCTCGGCACGCTGCTGGTCCTGTCCACCCTGACCCTGGCCATGACCGGTCTGATCCACCGGGCGGTCGGCCTCCCGCTCGGCCTGGCCTGGTTGACGACGGCGGTGTTCGCCCTGTGCCTGCTGGTGAGTCTGGTCAGCCCCCAGCTCGGTCTCTACCTGCTCCTGCTGCTCATCGTGGCCGGCCGGCTCGAGGGCGTCAGCGCGGCACGAAGGACCCGGAGGGGGGCGAGCTGAGCCCGGCCCGGCCGGCCTCAGCCGAAGTGCGCGCCGCCGGTCACCGGGTCCGGTGAGGGCTCGGCGTCGTCGTCGGTGAACGGGACCGCGCTGCCGACGAAGCGGGGGATCTGGTTCCCCGTCATCAACCGGTACGGGAACATCGACCCGGCCGCGCGGCGGATCAGGGACTGCTCGGGGAGTGCGGCGTCCGAGCCGGTCAGGATGATGTTGCCGAACCGCCGGCCCTTCAGGGTGGCCGGCTCGGCGCCGTAGACCACGTGCCCGAACACCCGGGTCAGCCCGGCCAGCACCCGGCGCGAGTAGGCCAGCGCGCCGCTGTCGGTCACGTTGATCACCACCGCACCGGCCGTACCCACCACCCGCCGGAGGTCGGCGAGGTACTCGACGGTGGTCAGCTCGGCGGGCACCCGGGCGCCGGCGAAGGCGTCCACGATGACCAGGTCGGCGAACTCGTCGCGCAGGGCTGCGATCCCCGCACGGCCGTCGACCGGCCGGATCTTGATGCCGCTCTGGCGGGGCAACGGCAGGTGCTCGCGGACCCACGCGGTCAGCTCGGTGTCGGGCTCCAGCACGATCTGCGCCGAGCTCGGCCGGGTCGCCGTGACGTAGCGGGGCAGGGTGAGGGCCGCCCCACCGACGTGCACCACCCGGATCCGCTCACCGTCGGCAGCGATCTCGTCGATCACGTCGGCGATCCGCTGGACGTAGTCGAACTCGAGTCGCAGCGGGTCGGTCAGGTCCACGTACGACTGGTCGGTGCCCCCGATCCGGACCAGGTACGCGCCCGGCCGGGCCGAGTCCTCCACCAGGGTCACCAGCTGCGAGCCCGTGTCCAGCTCGATCTCGCCGCTCAGCTCCGCCTCCTCGTCGTCACGCCGTCGATCCTTCCACGTCCGATGACTTCGGTCGGTCCGTCGGGTCTACCCGGTTGTCACCGCTGCGCACCACACTGGGCGCAACGCCGTCACTCGGGAGGACCACCATGGCTCTGCTCAACCCCTACCTGAATTTCAGCGGGACGACCCGCGAGGCGATGCAGTTCTACGCCTCCGTCTTCGGCGGGGACCCGACCTTCTCCACCTTCGGGGACTTCCAGATGCCCGGTATCGAGGCGGACGAGGCCGACAAGATCATGCACAGCCAGCTCGCCACCCCGTCCGGCTTCACGCTGATGGCGGCCGACGTGCCGGCCATGATGGGCGGTCAGGCGGGGCCCAACGGCACCGTCTCCATCAGCGGCAACGAGACCGACGAGATCCGTGGCTACTTCGACAGGCTGGCCGACGGCGGCCAGGTCTCGATGCCGCTGGAGCAGGCCCCCTGGGGCGACTACTTCGGCCAGGTGACCGACAAGTTCGGGGTCGACTGGATGGTCAACATCAGCGGACCCGGCGCCCCGCAGGGCTGAGCCGAGACGCCACGAGGGGCCGGAACCCCAACGGTTCCGGCCCCTCGGTCAGGCTCGTCGTCCGCAGGATCAGACGGTCACCGGCGTCGGCTCGACGACAACGAGACCGTCCTCGGCCTCGTCCACGTCGAAGCTGATGACGTCCCCGTCGGTCACCGACCCACCCAGCACCTGCTGGGCCAGCTGGTCCTCGATGGTGGTCTGGATCAGGCGGCGCAGCGGACGGGCGCCGTAGACCGGGTCGAAGCCGGTCAGGGCCAGCCAGTCCTTGGCCGCCTGGGTGACCTCGACGGTGATCCGGCGATCGGCCAGCCGCTGGTTGAGCCGGCGCAGGCTGATCTCCACGATCTTGGCCAGCTCCTCGGTGCCGAGCGCGTCGAACAGCACGACCTCGTCCAGCCGGTTCAGGAACTCCGGCTTGAACGCTCCCCGCACGACCCCCATCACCGCGTTCCGCTTGGTCGTGGCATCGAGGGTCTGGTCGGCCAGGAACTGCGAGCCCAGGTTCGACGTCAAGATCAGGAGCACGTTGCGGAAGTCGACCGTCCGGCCCTGACCGTCGGTCAGCCGGCCGTCGTCGAGCACCTGCAGCAGGATGTCGAAGACCTCGCTGTGCGCCTTCTCCACCTCGTCCAGGAGCACGACCGCGTACGGCCGCCGGCGGACCGCCTCGGTGAGCTGACCGCCCTCCTCGTAGCCGACGTAGCCGGGCGGGGCCCCGACGAGCCGGGCCACCGAGTGCTTCTCGGAGTACTCGCTCATGTCGATCCGGATCATCGCGTGCTCGTCGTCGAACAGGAACTCCGCGAGCGCCTTGGCCAGCTCCGTCTTGCCCACGCCGGTGGGACCGAGGAACAGGAACGAGCCGGTGGGGCGGTTCGGGTCGGAGATGCCTGCCCGGGACCGGCGGACCGCGTCGGAGACGGCCTTGACCGCCGGCCGCTGGCCGATCAGCCGCTCCCCCAGCCGCGACTCCATCGACAGCAGCTTCTCGCTCTCACCCTGGAGCAGCCGACCCACGGGGATGCCGGTCCAGTTGGAGACCACCTCGGCGATGTCGCTGGGACCGACCTCCTCGGACACCATCGGAGCGGTCTGGCTCTCGGCCTGGTCGGCACGCGCCAGCTGCTGCTGGAGCTCGGGGATCTCGCCGTAGAGGATCTCCGCGGCCCGCTGCAGCTCGCCTTCCCGCTGCAGCCGGTCGGCCTCGGTGCGCAGCTCGTCGATCTTCTGCCGCAGGTCGCCGACCTGGTTCAGGCCCTGCTTCTCGGCCTCCCAGCGCGCCTCGAGCCCGCGCAGCTCCTCCTCGGCGTCAGCCAGCTCGGCGTCGAGGCGGGCCAGCCGCTCGACCGAGCCGGTGTCGGACTCCTTCGCCAGGGCGAAGCGCTGCATCTTCATCCGGTCCACCGTCCGGCGCAGCTGGTCGATCTCCTCCGGGGAGGAGTCGATCTCCATCCGCAGCCGGGAGGCGGACTCGTCGATCAGGTCGATGGCCTTGTCCGGCAGCTGCCGGGAGGTGATGTAGCGGTTCGACAGGGTCGCGGCTGCCACCAGGGCGCCGTCGGTGATGGCCACCTTGTGGTGCGCCTCGTAGCGCTCGCGCAGGCCGCGGAGGATGGCGATGGTGTCCTCGACACTCGGCTCACCCACGTAGACCTGCTGGAAACGACGCTCCAGGGCGGGGTCCTTCTCGATCCGCTCGCGGTACTCGTCGAGGGTGGTGGCGCCGATCATCCGCAGCTCGCCCCGGGCCAGCATCGGCTTGAGCATGTTGCCCGCATCCATCGAGGAGTCGCCGGACGCGCCGGCGCCGACCACTGTGTGCAGCTCGTCGATGAAGGTGATCACCTGACCCTGGGCGTCGCGGATCTCCGTCAGCACCGCCTTGAGCCGCTCCTCGAACTCGCCGCGGTACTTCGCGCCGGCGACCATCGCGGACAGGTCCAGGGAGATCAGCCGACGGCCCTTGAGCGAGTCCGGGACGTCACCGGCGACGAGCCGCTGGGCCAGGCCCTCGACCACGGCGGTCTTGCCGACGCCGGGCTCACCGATCAGCACGGGGTTGTTCTTGGTCCGGCGGGCCAGCACCTGGACGACGCGACGGATCTCGGTGTCCCGGCCGATCACCGGGTCGAGCCGACCCTCCCGCGCCTGCTCGGTCAGGTCGATGCCGTACTGGTCGAGCGCGGACGACGTGCCCTCGGCCTCCTGGCTGGTGACCCGCTTCGCGCCGCGCGACGCGTTGAACGCCGTCACCAGCTTGTCGGCGGTCACGTGCAGGTCGGTGAGGACCTTCTTGGCGTCCGAGCTCACCGCCGCCAACGCGATCAGCAGGTGCTCGGTGGCCACGTAGCTGTCGCCGAGCTGCTCGGCCCGGGTCTCGGCGTCCGCCAGCACCCGGGCGAAGGATCCCGACAGCGTGGGCTGGCTGACCGAGGAGCCGCTGGCCGACGGGAGCTTGGTGATCGCCCCCTGGGCCGCGGCGTCGACGACACTGGGGTCGGCGCCGACCGACGCCAGCAGCGGGGCCACGGTGTTGCCGGGCACCATCAGCAGAGCGTGCAGCAGGTGGGACGGCTCAGCACTCGGGTTGCCGGTCGTCAACGCGTTGCGCAGCGCCGCGGAGACGGCGTCGCGACTCTTGGTGGTGAGCTTGTTGGTGTCCATGCGGGTCCTTCGTGATCGAAGTCAAGGTTGAGCCTACTACGCTCAACTTTGGGGCCACCTTCAGTATTCCACCTTGAGTGAGGTCGACTCAACCTGGTCCGACCCTGACCTCTCACCCACGTCGGCTGGTCCGATCCCCGGGTGCCGCGTGGACGCCGGGTCCCTCGCGGCCGACGCCGCGCGACGGAGCGGACCGACCTGCCATCGGGACCGTGACCCTCTGGGCTGATTGCGTAGCGGGCATCCACAGCCCCACGAGAGGACCTTCCATGACCCACGCGGACCGACCGCAGCACCACTCGACCGACCAGGCACCTGAGGATCCGGCCGTCACCTTCAGCCGCCGGACGGCCTTCCGCTTCGCCGCCGGCGCGGCCGGTGCGGTGGCGGTGACCTCCGCCGGCGCCGCCCCGGCGGCGGCCGATGCCGATCGGCACGCGACCACGGTCGAGTGCATGGCCGACCTGGAAGCGGGCAGCTGAGATGGCACTCACCTGGCTCGCACGACGTCTCACCAACGCCGGTCTCCGGGTCGGCGAGATAGACGGTTGGCGCACCGCCGGACGGCCGGGCGCCTTCGCACCCCAGGGCGTCCTCATCCATCACACCGCCGGCGCCCGGTCCTCCCGGGACAACCCCGCTCCGTCGCTGAGCACGGTGATCAACGGTCGGTCCGACCTTCCCGGGCCGCTGTGTCAGGTGCTGGTCGACTACAACGGCGTCTGCTGGGTCGTCGCGGCCGGTCGGACGAACAACGCCGGAGCGGCCAGGGCCAGCGGGCCGTTGCCGGCCACCAGCGACGGCAACGCGCTGTACGTCGGCATCGAGATCGACTACCGCGTCAACCCGGACGGCAGCTTCAACCAGAATCCGAGCAGCATCCAGAAGACGGCGTCGATCGTGGCTGCCGCCGCCATCGTCACCCGGCTCGGACATGGCTACCGCTACGTCCGCGGACACAAGGAGACGAGCGTCACCAACAAGATCGATCCCAAGTTCTTGATGCCGATGCCGGACTTCCGTGACGAGGTCCGCAAGATGATCGCCGTCAAGGGCTTCTGACGCCGGCTCTTCGCACGTCAGCGATCGGCGACCCGAGCACGCCGAGTCCGTGCGCCCCGCTGGGCTGTTGATCCAGCGGGGCGCAGCGCGGATCGAGGACGGCGTGGGCGACGCCGGCCGTAGGGTGATCTCACCGCCGGGAGAGGAGAGCGCTGTGTCGGACGAGGAACGCCACGGTGTCTCCTTCAGCCACCTCGACCAGGAGCTGTTCGACGGTGCCGGCGCGACCAAGCGGGACCTCGTCGACTACCTGGAGACCGTCGCCGACCGGATCCTCTCGGTGCTGGCCGACCGTCCGCTGTCGGTGATCAGGGTCCGACCGGGCCAGCCTGCGTTCATGCAGAAGAACCTGCCGACGTACACGCCGGACTGGGTGTCACGCACCCCGATCTGGGCCGAGGCCTCCCACCGGGAGATCTCCTACCCGGTGGTCGACGACCTCCGGACGCTGCTGTGGTTCGCCAACCAGCGAGCGGTCGAGTACCACGTCACGCTCTTCCGGCTGGCGGTGCCGGCCGAGCCCGACTTCCTCGTGATGGATCTCGATCCACCGGAAGGCTCGGACTTCGCCGCCGTGGTGGCCGCTGCCCAGCTGGTGCGGACCGCGCTGACCGAGCTGGGGCTGGAGGGCGCGGTGAAGACGAGCGGCGCCAAGGGGGTGCACGTGTTCGTGCCGCTGGCGGCGGGTACGGCCGCGAGCGACGCGGCGGCCGCGTGTCGCGCGCTGGCGGCGCGGTCGGAGCGCCTCGATCCTGCGCTGGCCACCACCGCGTACGTCAAGGACGACCGCGCCGGCAAGGTGTTCCTCGACTCGACGCGGTCGGGTGGGGCGACCGTCGTGGCGGCGTACAGCCCGCGGGCGCGGCCGGGGGTGCCGGTGTCGTTCCCGGTCTCGTGGAGCGACCTGGACCGGATCAGTCCGAAGGACTTCACCCTGACCACCGCCGCGGCGCGGCTGGAGGGCGACCCCTGGCGGTCCTCGATGCCGGCACCGCAGACGCTCCCCGCGGATCTGGTGGCTGAGGGCCACGAGATCCCGATCGCCCGCGTGCAGGCCATGCACGAGGGCAAGCGGCGCGCTCGCGCCCGCCGCAGTCCCGGCACTTGAGGGGCTTGTCCCGCCAGCCCTGACAGGGCGGGCGACGGGCGCGGGCAGCCCGGCGAACCGACTCGGAGCTATCTCTCCCGGGCCGGCAGCGCCAGGACGCCCCGGGGGCGCCGGACACCGGCGCCGCCCAGGTGCACCCCGCCGGTGCCGTCGGCGGTGAAGACCCGCGACCCGGCGGGGGCCTGGTGCACGGCCGCCAGCAGCGCCGCCATGTCCTCCAGCTGGCGGCGGAGCCCGTCCAGCTCGTCCTGCATGGACAGGATCCGACGGATCCCCTCCAGGTTGATGCCCTCGTCCTGGCTCAGCCGCTGCACCAGCCGGAGGCGGGCGATGTCGCGGGCCGAGTAGCGGCGGCCGCGCTTCGCCAGCCGCCGCGGGACCACGAGCCCCATCCGGTCGTACGTGCGCAGCGTCTGCGGGTGCATCCCGGCCAGCTGGGCCGCCACCGAGATGACGAAGACAGGCGCGTCGGAGTCGATCTGCTGAGGTAAACCAGCTCCGCTCATCGCCTACTCCCTCACGAACCGGTGGCGAACAGCTTCGCCCGCGGGTTCTGGGTTCCCTCGGCTTCGGCGTACGAGTCGAGGGCCTGCCGGGCCTCGGCGCTCAGCGTCGCCGGCACGACCACGTCGACGGACACGAGCAGGTCGCCCTTGCTCCCGTCCCGACGGGCCACGCCCTTGCCGCGGACCCGCAGGGTGCGCCCGTTGGGCGTGCCGGCGGGCAGCCGCAGCTTGACCGGCGGACCGCCCAGCGTGGGGACCTCGATCTCGCCCCCGACGGCCGCCTCGTGGAAGGTGACCGGCGCGGTCAGGGTGAGGTTGTCGCCCGTCCGGCCGAACACCGGGTGGGGACGGACGTGGACGATGACGTAGAGGTCGCCGGCCGCGCCACCGTTCTCGCCGGCGCCGCCCTTGCCCTTCAGCCTGATCCGCTGCCCGTCGGTGACCCCGGCGGGGATCCGCACCTGCATGGTCTTGGTCGACCGACCACGACCGGAGCCGTGACAGACCGGGCAGGGATCGTCCACGACCATGCCGCGCCCGTGACAGTCCTTGCAGGGCTCGGTCATCGCGAACACCCCACCCGAGGTGGAGGTCTGCATGCCGGAGCCCTGGCAGGTGGCACAGACGTGTGGCACGGTGCCGGCCTTCGCCCCGGTCCCGTGGCACGCCTCGCACGGCGCGTCGGAGATCATCTGCATCCCCACCGTGACACCCGCGATGGCGTCGACGAAGTCGACGGTCACCTCACCCTCGACGTCGCTGCCGCGGCGCGGACCGCGCGCGGTCGAGTAGCGCTGGGTCCGGGTCTGGCCGCCGTTGAACAGGCCGCCGAACAGGTCGGAGAAGCCGTTGTCGGACGCGTTGCGGAACAGGTCGTCCACCGAGGGACCACCCTGGCCGCCGGGGGCACCACCACCGCCGGGGAAGCGGAACCCACCACCGCCGAACAGCTTGCGGGCGTCGTCGTACTCCTTGCGCTTCTTGGTGTCCGACAACACGTCATTGGCCTCGGAGACCTCTTTGAACCGCTTCTCCGCCGCCGGGTTACCGGGGTTCTGGTCGGGGTGGTTCTCCCGCGCCAGCTTGCGGTAGGCCTTCTTGATCTCGTCGGACTTGGCGTCCTTCGCCACCCCGAGGACCTTGTAGTAGTCCTTCTCCAACCAGTCCTTGGTGCTCACGGACGCCTCCTCCCGAAGGTCTCGGAACCGGTGGACCCGGTCCTGGTCATCGTCGTCTCCATGGTCGGGTGTCGGGCGGCGTGGAGGCCACCCGACACCCTCTCGTCAGCGCTGCTCGTCGTCGGACGGGACATCGGCTGCTTCCGCCGCAGCCTCGGGCGAGGCGGCACCGGCCGCCGGTGCGTTCGGGTCCGGCTCCGCCACGGCGACCCGGGCCGGCCGCACCACGCGGTCGCCGATCCGGTAGCCCGGCTGCAGGATCTCCACGCAGGTCGGTCCGTCGATCCCCTCGGCGTGCGCGTGCAGCAGCGCCTCGTGGATGTGCGGGTCGAAGGGATCGCCCTTGGTGCCGTACGCCTCCAGGCCGTAGCGGGCGGTGACCCGCTCGACCTCGTCGGCGACGGCCTTGAAGCCGCCGCTGAGCTCACCGTGCTCACGCGCCGAACGGACGTCGTCCAGCACCGACATGAGGTCCTTGAGCACGGCCTCGACACCGCTCTTGCGGGCGACGTCCCGGTCACGGTCGACCCGGCGCTTGTAGTTGACGTACTCGGCCTGCAGACGCTGCAGGTCGCCGGTGCGGTCGGCCAGGGCCTGGGTGAGCCGAGCGACCTCCTCGTTGCTCACCGAGGTGTCCGCGCCCGCCGGGTCGGCCGGACCCCCGGGGCCGGGGGCCGCTGCGGACTGCGGCTCCCGGACCTGGTAGGTGTCCGGATCGATCCGACGTCGGTCCCGGATGGTCGGTCCGGTGTTCTCGGTCTCCGAAGCTGGGTCGGTCACTTGGTCCCCGTGTTCTGGTCGTCGTCCACGATCTCGGCGTCGACAACGTCGTCGTCGGCACCGTTGGTGCTGTCGGCGCCACCGGTGGTCTCACCGTCGGCCGCCGGAGCCTCGGACGCGCTCTGCGCCTGAGCCGCGGCGTACATCGCCTGGCCCACCGCCGCACTGGTGGTGTTGACCTTGTCGACGGCCGCCTTGACGGCGTCGATGTCCTCACCCTCCAGCGCGGTCTTCAGCTCGGCCAGCGACTCCTCGACCGGCGTCTTCACGTCGTCGCCGATCTTGTCGCCGTTCTCGCTGAGGAGCTTCTCGGTCCGGAAGACCAGGTTGTCGGCCTCGTTGCGCAGCTCGACCGACTCACGCCGCTTCTTGTCCTCCTCGGCGTGCGCCTCGGCGTCCTTGACCATGGAGGCGATGTCGTCCTTGTTCAGGGCCGACCCGCCGGTCACGGTCATCGACTGCTCCTTGCTCGTGGCCAGGTCCTTGGCGTGGACGTGGACGATGCCGTTGGCGTCGATGTCGAAGGCGACCTCGATCTGCGGCACACCGCGCGGGGCCGGCGGCAGGCCGGTCAGCTCGAAGTTGCCGAGGGACTTGTTGTCCCGGGCGAAGTCACGCTCGCCCTGGTAGACCTGGATCATCACCGACGGCTGGTTGTCGTCGGCGGTGGTGAACACCTCCGACCGCTTGGTCGGGATGGTGGTGTTCCGCTCGATGATCTTGGTCATCACGCCGCCCTTGGTCTCGATGCCGAGGCTCAACGGGGTGACGTCGAGCAGCAGGACGTCCTTGACCTCACCCTTCAGCACGCCGGCCTGCAGGCTGGCGCCCAGAGCGACGACCTCGTCCGGGTTGACGCCCTTGTTGGGCTCCTTGCCGCCGGTCAGCTCCTTGACGAGCTCGACGACGGCCGGCATCCGGGTGGAGCCGCCGACCAGGATCACGTGGTCGATCTTGCCGACGCTGATCTTGGCGTCCGAGACGACCGCGTTGAACGGGGTGCGGCAGCGGTCGAGCAGATCGGAGGTGAGCTGCTGGAACTGCGACCGGGTCAGCTTCTCCTCCAGGTGCAGCGGGCCGGACTCACCGAGGGTGATGTACGGCAGGTTGATCGAGGTCTCGCTCGCGCTCGACAGCTCGATCTTCGCCTTCTCCGCGGCCTCCTGCAGACGCTGACGGGCGATCTTGTCCTGGCTCAGGTCGGTGCCGTTCTTGTTCTTGAACTGCTTGACCAGCCAGTCGACGACCCGGGAGTCCCAGTCGTCGCCGCCGAGGCGGTTGTCGCCCTTGGTGGCCTTCACCTCGAAGACGCCGTCACCGATCTCCAGCAGGGACACGTCGAAGGTGCCGCCACCGAGGTCGAAGACCAGGATGGTCTGCTCGGTGTCGCCCTTGTCCAGCCCGTACGCCAGCGCGGCGGCGGTCGGCTCGTTGATGATCCGGTCCACGGTCAGACCGGCGATCTCGCCGGCCTCCTTGGTGGCCTGCCGCTCGGCGTCGGAGAAGTACGCCGGGACGGTGATGACCGCGTTGGTGACCTGCTCGCCGAGGTAGGCCTCCGCGTCGCGCTTCAGCTTCTGCAGCACGAAGGCGCTGATCTGCTGGGGACGGTAGTCCTTGTCGTCGATCTTGACCTTCCAGTCCGTGCCCATGTGGCGCTTGACGGAGCGGATGGTGCGGTCCACGTTGGTCACGGCCTGGCGCTTGGCGACCTCGCCGACCAGCACCTCGCCGCCCTTGGCGAACGCGACGACCGAGGGCGTGGTGCGAGATCCCTCGGCGTTGGGGATGACGGTGGGCTCTCCACCCTCGAGGACGGCGACGACCGAGTTGGTCGTCCCGAGGTCGATACCGACTGCACGAGCCATAGTTCTTCAATCCTCCGGTGTGGAAGTGGGTTTCCTTGAGTCTGTGACGCTCAACCTAGTACATGAGCGTACCTGACTCAACCCTGGCTCCACCCGGACTATTCCACCCTGAGCGCTCACGGCTCAGGTCGCAGCCGAACCGCCGGCGGCCGGTGGGACTTTCCGACCACGGGCGGCTTGCGCACCCGCTCGTGCCGCCACGGCAGCCCATGTTCCGACCAGTGGCGGCTTCCGACCCCTCCCTCGGCGGCCAGGATCGTCGTAGATTGCCGGGCGTGGACCTGTCCGTGCTCGGCACGCCGCTCCGGCCACCGACCCGGATCCACGGCGGGTTCGCCAACCGGGTCTACCGGCTCGACACCGACGAGGGCTCGTACGCGGTGAAGGAGCTGAACCTCACCAACCGCCGCTGGCGCTACCGGGCCGAGGACGTGTTCCGGTTCGAGCGGGCCGCCTTCGCCGCCGGTATCCCGATGCCCGAGCCGATCGCTGTCGATCCGCGCACCCTGGTCCACCGGTGGGTGGACGGTGAGCGGGTGCCGGAGGAACCGGTGGCGCCGGCGTACGCGTTCGAGGTCGGCGAGATCCTGGCGCGACTGCACGCCCTCGCCATCGCGTGGGACCCGGAGCCGGCTGACGAACCGACACCGCGGGACTGGCCTGCGCTCGCCGCACGGGCCACGGCAACCAGCCGCCCGTGGGCCGGCGAGCTCGCCGCCCGGGTCGAGGTGTTCCAGACCATCGCCGACTTCGTGGACGGTTGCGTGCGGCCGGGACCGGTCGTCCTGACCCACTCCGACGTCCAGCCGTGGAACCTGCTGGCACGCGACGGCCGACCGGTGCTGCTCGACTGGGAGCTCTCGGGGCTGCTCGACCTCTCCGGCGAGCTCGGGTCGACAGCGCTGGGACTGGCCAAGGGTCCTGGCTTCGACGACGTCCGACCGACCGTCTTCCGTGCCGTCCTCGACGGTTACGTGGCAGGCGGCGGCCGACTGCCGCCCTCGGGACCCAGCTGGTTCGCGTACGTGATCGCCGGGTGGCTTGGGCACACCCGGACGAACGTCCTCCGTTGCCTGACCGGTGTCGAGGCGATCACGGGACCCGAGCTCGCCCTGTCCGACGAGATCGCCCGCGCCGGGATCTGTGGGCTGCCGGAGCTGTTCAGCCGCCGCCGGGACCTGGAGGCCCTGCTCCCGTGACCGGCTCGCTCACCGGCCGCTGACGGCGACGTAGTTCCCGTCCGGGTCCGACAGCAGCAGCAACCGCGCACCCCCGCCGAGCTGCGGCCCGTCGTGGTCGACACCGGCGGCGGCGAGCCGGGCGGCGAACGCGTCCAGATCGGAGTCCTCGATCACCATGGCACTCCTCCCCGCCCGGGCCGGATCGAGCCAGACCTGGACACCGAAGGTGCCGGCGAGGTGCCACTCGAGCAGCCCGTCCATCGGCCGGGCGTCCGGCCCGCCGCTGAACACGGTGGCGTACCACCGCTCGGCGACCTCGATATCGGTGACGACGGCCTGAGCCAGAAGACGGTGAAAGGTCATACCGGTGGTGACCCGCCGGCGGCGTCCGACTCATCGGCTCCTGACCAGGCGCTCCACACTCAGAGGATGGGCGGACCTCCGTGCCGAGCTCGACGGCCTGATCAAACCGTTGGCCGCCCGCCGCCGGATCGGTCAGCACGCGAACCGCCCGGCCGACGCCGAGCCGGTCTCCTTCCTGCTCATGACCGTCCCGGTCCCCCGGACCGAGCACGGCGGCTGACCGGTCCCCGGTCGGATCGCCGGCCGGGTCACCGACTCAACCGGACAGGTCGAGCTCGGTGACGAACCGGCGCTGTCCCGGTGTCTCCACCGCGCCGGGACGGTAGTGGTCCCGCGTCCAGGCCACCGCCTCGCCGGCCGGCACGCCGGCCAACCGGGCGAGCACGGCGATCGCGGTGCCGGTCCGACCGATGCCGCCGGGGCAGGCGATCTCGACCCGCCGGCCTGCCGCCTCCGCATGGACGCGACGCAGTGTCTCGACCGCGGCGACGGGATCGCGGGGACGTCGGAAGTCGGACCAGCGGATCCAGATCGACTCCCAGTCCGCCTCCTCGGGCCGGCGACCGGACAGGTAGACCCCGAGCTCGGGCGGCTCAGCCGACGCGACGAGATCCCGTCTCAGACCGCGGCCACGGACCCGGCGTCCGTCCGGCAACGTCACCAGACCGGCGGTCTCGTCGCTCCAGGAGCCCATGGCTCCACCTTGGGGTGGCGTCTGCCGACGGGTCAACCGCCAGGATCCTAGGCGGGGCGGCGTTCGCTGACGTGTGCGGGCACGGTCAGACCGGCCTCCAGATCGGGGGCCGGCTCGGCTTCGTCGAACACCGTGCGGACACCGACCACCCCGGCCCAGCGACCGCCCGTCGTCACGTCCGCCGGCTCGTCGTGCGGTGGTCCGGTCCGGATCTTCACGCTGGCCTCGGTCAGCTCCAGGGCGAACACCGACGTGGCGGCCAGCTCTCGCCTGGTCGGCAGCCGGGCGTACGACCAGGACCCCGGGGACAGCTGCTCGGTGACCGCCGCCAGCGCTTCGTTCTGCCGGTCGGGATCGGTGACGCGGTGGGCGGTGCCCAGCACCACGGCACTGCGGTAGTTCAGGGAGTGGTCGAAGACCGACCGGGCGTAGACCACGCCGTCGACGTGGGTGACGGTGAAGCAGACCTCGGCGCCGTCCAGGGTGCGGGCCCAGCCGGCCCCGCTGGAGCCGTGCAGGTAGAGGGTGTCGCCGCGTCGGCCGTACCCCATCGGCAGCACCAGCGGGGCTCCGTAGCGGACCACCCCCAGATGGCCCACCAGGCCGGCGTCGAGGACGGCGTACAGGTCGGCGAGCTCGGCGCGGCCGCGTTCGCTGAGTCTGGTCAGTCGCGTTCGGGGCGTCTCGGACAGCTGCACCCGACCAGCATGGCGGATCCGGCCGTGCCAGAGTGGCGGTCATGAGCGATGCCACCGTGCCCGTGATCGTCACGGCCTACTTCTTCCCCCGTCCCGACGCGCGCGACCAGGTGATCGCCGCCCTGGAGCCGGCGATCGCGGGCGTGCACCAGGAGGACGGCTGTGAGCTCTACGCCATCCACGACGCCCCGGACGGCAGCATCGTGATGCTGGAGAAGTGGACCTCGGTCGAGCTCCTCGATGCCCACGGCCAGGGAGAGCCGGTCCGGCGGCTCGGGCCCGCCCTGGAGGGACTGCTCGAGCGTCCGGTCGAGGTCACCCGGCTGGTCCCACGGCCCGTCGGCGACCCGGACAAGGGCGCCCTGTAGACCCCACGGGCAGATCCGGGGGTCGCCGGAATCGGAACGTAACGGCGACGAAACGCCCCGTGGGCACGGCGTGACTAGCGTCGGGTGATCACCTCCCAGCCGGAAGGTCGCAGCCATGGCGATCACCACGTCCACCACGTCCGAGGACGCCGACTACCTGGCGAAGCGGTCGCTGCGCCGCGGCACGGCCGGCTGGGTCCTGCTGGCCGGCCTCGGGGTCAGCTACGTCATCTCCGGCGACTACTCCGGCTGGAACTTCGGTCTGGAGCAGGGCGGCTTCGGTGGTCTGGCCATCGCCGCGGTGATCATCGCGGCGATGTACTTCGCCCTCGTGCTGGGGATGGCCGAGATGTCCTCGGCCCTGCCCGCCGCGGGCGGCGGCTACACGTTCGCCCGCCGCGCCCTCGGCCCGTGGGGCGGCTTCGCCACCGGCACGGCGATCCTGATCGAGTACGCCATCGCCCCCGCGGCCATCGCGACCTTCATCGGCGCGTACGTGGAGTCACTCGGCCTGTTCGGCATCACCGACGGCTGGTGGGTCTACCTGGCGGCGTACGCGCTCTTCGTCGGCATCCACCTGGCCGGGGTCGGCGAGGCGCTCAAGGTGATGTTCGTGATCACCGCGATCGCGCTGGTCGGGCTGCTGGTCTTCGCGGTGGCCGCGGCGCCCCAGTTCGACCCGGCCAACCTGACCGACATCGCGCCGACCGACGCTGCCGGGGCCAGCCCGCTGCTGCCGTTCGGCTTCCTGGGTGTCTGGGCCGCGGTGCCGTACGCGATCTGGTTCTTCCTGGCCATCGAGGGGGTGCCGCTGGCCGCCGAGGAGGCCAAGGACCCGGCCCGCAACGTGCCCCGCGGCATCATCGCCGCGATGGCGGTGCTGCTGGTCACCGGCGCGATGGTCCTGGTCCTGGTCACCGGGGCCGGTGGTGCCGACGCCATGAAGTCCTCGGGCAACCCGCTGGTCGAGGCGCTCGGTGACACCGCCGCCGCCCGGGTGGTCAACTACATCGGTCTGGCCGGCCTGATCGCCAGCTTCTTCTCGATCATCTACGCCTACTCCCGCCAGCTGTTCGCGTTGTCGCGCGCGGGCTACCTGCCGCGGCGGCTGTCGGTCACCAACCGCCGCAAGGCGCCGGTGCTGGCGTTGATCGTGCCGGGTCTGATCGGTTTCGTGCTCTCCCTCACCGGTCAGGGCGCGACGCTGCTCAACATGGCCGTCTTCGGCGCCGCCCTGTCGTACGTGCTGATGATGATCAGCCACATCGTGCTGCGTCGCCGCGAACCGGACATGCCGCGTCCTTACCGCACCCCCGGCGGCGTGGCCACCACCGGGTTCGCCCTGGTCATCGCCGCCCTGGCCGTGGTGGCCACCTTCCTGGTCGACAGCCTCGCCGCCCTGCTCTGCCTGCTGGCCTTCGCCGGTTTCCTCGCCTACTTCGGCCTCTACAGTCGGCACCATCTGGTCGCGAGCTCCCCCGACGAGGAGTTCGCGGCCCTCGCCGAGGCGGAGGCCGACCTGACGTGACCCGCTACACCGCGACGCTCCGCGGCACGACGTACGCGTTCGAGGGCCTGGTCGACCTGCTGGCCAAGGCCACGCCACGTCGTTCCGGCGACGAGCTGGCGGGCTGCGCGGCGAGCTCGGACGCCGAGCGGGTGGCCGCCCAGTGGGCCCTCGCCGACGTCCCGCTGACCACCTTCCTGAGCGAGGAGGTGGTGCCGTACGAGACCGACGAGGTCACCCGGTTGATCATGGACGACCACGACCCGGCGGCGTTCGCCCCGGTGTCCTCGCTGACCGTCGGCGGCTTCCGCGACTGGCTCCTGGAGCGGGCGGCCCGGCCGGACGGCCCGGTGGCGCTGGCCGGTGTGGCGCGCGGCCTCACCCCGGAGATGGTGGCCGCGGTCTCCAAGATCATGCGGAACTGCGACCTCGTCGCCGTGGCCCGCGCCGTCCGCGTGGTCACCGCCTTCCGCACCACCATCGGACTCCCCGGCCGCCTCGGCACCCGGTTGCAGCCGAACCACCCGACCGACGATCCCCGCGGTATCGCCGCCGCGACGTTGGACGGTCTGCTGCTGGGCTGCGGGGACGCGGTGATCGGCATCAACCCGGCCACCGACTCGCCCCAGACCACCGCCACCCTGCTGCACCTGCTCGACGAGATCCGGGAGCGGTACGCCATCCCCACCCAGTCGTGCGTGCTGGCGCACGTCACCACCACGCTGGAGCTGATCGAGGCCGGGGTCCCGGTCGATCTGGTCTTCCAGTCGGTCGCGGGCACCGAGGGGGCGAACTCGGGCTTCGGGGTCGACCTGGCCGTGCTGCGGGAGGCGAACGCCGCGGGCCGCTCGCTGGGTCGCGGCACCGTCGGCGACAACGTGATGTACCTGGAGACCGGGCAGGGGTCCGCGCTCAGCGCCGGCGCCCACCTCGGCGTGGGCGACCGGCCGGTGGATCAGCAGACGCTGGAGACCCGGGCGTACGCGGTGTGCCGGACGCTGGATCCGCTGCTGGTGAACACGGTGGTCGGCTTCATCGGGCCGGAGTACCTGTACGACGCGAAGCAGATCATCCGGGCCGGGCTGGAGGACCACTTCTGCGGCAAGCTGCTGGGACTGCCGATGGGCGTGGACGTCTGCTACACCAACCACGCCGAGGCCGACGCCGACGACATGGACGTCCTGCTCACCCTGCTCGGGGTGGCCGGCGCGGCCTTCGTCATCGCGGTCCCGGGCGCCGACGACATCATGCTCGGCTACCAGAGTCTGTCCTTCCACGACGTCCTCTACGCCCGGCAGGTGCTCGGGCTGCGCGCGGCGCCCGAGTTCGAGCAGTGGCTGCAGCAGCTGGGCCTGGCCGACGACGCGGGGCGGGTGCAACCGATCGACGTGATCGCCTCCCCGTTGCGCCAGCTGACCGGGGGCCGGGGTGGCTGAGGCGGATTCCGACGACGTGCTGGCCACCCAGGAGAGCCCAGCCCCACCGGATGAGGCCGGCGCCGCCGACTTCTGGGACGTGCTGCGGCTGACCACCCAGGCCAGGATCGGTCTCGGTCGGGCGGGCGACGCCCTGCCCAGCCGACGGGTGCTGGAGCTGCGCGCCGCGCACGCCGACGCCCGCGACGCGGTGCACGAGCCGCTCGACGTCGACTCCTTCGCCACCGCCGTGGCCGAGGTCGGGCTGGGGCCGGCGACAGTCGTCCGGAGTCGGGCCGGCAGCCGGAGCGAGTACCTGCGTCGTCCCGATCTCGGTCGGTTGCCGGAGGCCGAGTCGCTGGCCACGATCCCCGGCGGCGAGCACCAGGTCGGCTTCGTGCTGGCCGACGGGCTGTCCCCGCGGGCCCTGACCGACCACGGGGTCGCGCTGCTGGCGGCCCTGGTCGCCGAGCTGCGACCGACCCTGTCCCTGGCCCCGCCGGTGATCGCGGTCCAGGCCCGGGTCGCGCTGGCCGACCACCTGGCCGCGGCGATGGGCGTGGAGACCGTGCTGGTCCTGATCGGCGAACGCCCGGGGCTGTCGGTGGCCGACAGCCTGGGGGTCTACCTCACCTACCGCCCCGGGCCGGGCCGCACCGACGCCGACCGGAACTGCATCTCCAACATCCACCCGCCGGACGGGCTGGGCTACGAGCAGGCAGCCCGGGTGGCAGCCGCTCTGGTGGCCGGAGCCCGGCGGCTCGGCCGCTCCGGGGTGACACTGAAGGACAGCTCGGCAGCCGCGGCGCTGACCGCGCAGGATCAGCGGGTGGTCGGCTGACGCCGGAGTCGGGTGGTGTGCCGGCACCACCGACTAGCCACCGGCGTGGGACGTGCCGGCGGTGACGGGCGGCTCGGCCGACCACGGGAACGTGATCCACAGATCCGTCTCCCGCCAGGAGTGATCGGGTCGGATCACCGTCCGCGGCTTGGTGTAGAGCACGGCCGACCGGACCGACGCCGCGTGCGGCGTCAGCAGCTCCATCACCAGGGCGAGCGTCTTGCCGCTGTCGGCCACGTCATCGACGACCAGCAGGTTCTTGCCGGCCAGCGCGGCGGTGTCCAGCAACGGCTCGAGCACCACCGGCGCCGGCAGCGTCTCCTCGACGTCGGTGTAGAACTCGACGTTCAGCGTCCCCGCCGCCTTCGTCCCCAGTGCGTACGCCAGGGCCCCGGCCGGCAGCAGACCGCCCCGGGCCACCGCCACCACGATGTCGGTGCGGTAGCCCGTCCCGGCGATCTCGGTGGCCAGCGCGCGGCTCGCCACCCCGAAGTCGGACCAGGTCAGCACCTCGCGCTCGTCGGCCATCCCAGCAACCTAGGCGCCCGGCCCAGGTGGCGTGCACGCGGGTCCGCGCGGTGTCGTCCTCGTACGCGCACGTGACGGACGGCGTGGTGCCGGGCCAACGGGGGTGTCCCTGCGTACCGTAAGCGGCAGCCTCACCCTCGAAGGAAAGACAGCGCCATGACCGCCTTCATCCAGGTCCTCCGCGACATCACCCTCCTGCTGATCCGCCTCGGTCTCGGCGGGATCATGATCTGGCACGGACTCACCAGGTGGCTCTTCACCACCGAAGGCGTGCCGAAGTACATCGACTACCTCACCCAGTTCGCGGTGCCCTACCCGATCTACGTCGGCTGGGGATTCACCATCCTCGAGCTGGTCGGCGGCATCTTCCTCGTCCTCGGGGCCCTGACACCGCTGGTGGCGCTGCTGGCGCTGGTGCAGCAGGTCGCGCTGATCTCGTACACGAACTACTGGCGGGGTCCGAACCTGGTCGACGCCGCCGGCGCGTACGTGGGCGGCTGGGAGTACAACGTCGCCCTCGCGCTGCTCGCGCTGACCCTGCTCTGCTTCGGCCCGGGGCGGGTCGCCATCGACCGGCTCTTCCGTCGGCCCAAGAGCACCGAGACCGAGGACGAGACGGCCACCGGCTCGTCCACCACCGCCACCTCCCCGATGGTGAGCGCCTCCAGCTGGTGACCGACTGCTGCTGACCGGCTCCGTCGGTGACGCAGCCCACCGAGCACGACGAGCCACCGGCTCGGTTCGACCCACGCGGTCGGATCGGGCCGGTGGTTCGTCGTTGCGGGTCGGCCGGCTCACAGGTGTGTCACAGTGAAGCCACAGTTCTCACGGAGGTGGCACCTCGACCATGGACGGCATGAGCCGCACGCAGACCTCGCCGGAGCCGATCACCCGTCCCGACGGGACGCCGATCCGGATCCTGGCGGTCGACGACGAGAGCAGCCTGACCGAGCTGCTGTCGATGGCGATGCGCTACGAGGGCTGGCAGGTCTCCACCGCCGCCTCGGGCAACGAGGCGGTCAAGGCGGCCAGGGAGGTGCGCCCGGACGCGATCGTGCTCGACATGATGCTGCCGGACTTCGACGGGCTCGAGGTGATGCGCCGGGTCCGGTCCGAGGATCCCGGTGTGCCGGTCATCTTCCTCACCGCCAAGGACGCCGTCTCCGACCGGATCAACGGGCTCACCGCGGGCGGCGACGACTACGTGACCAAGCCGTTCAGCCTGGAGGAGGTGATCGCGCGGCTGCGGGCCCTGCTGCGCCGCAGCGGTGCGTCGACCGGGCGGAGCGAGTCGCTCCTGGTGGTCGGTGACCTCACCCTCGACGAGGACAGCCACGAGGTGAGCCGGTCCGGCGACCCGATCCAGCTGACCGCCACCGAGTTCGAGCTGCTGCGCTACCTGATGCGGAACCCGCGGCGGGTGCTGAGCAAGGCCCAGATCCTCGACCGGGTGTGGAACTACGACTTCGGCGGCCAGGCCAACGTGGTCGAGCTCTACATCTCCTACCTGCGCAAGAAGATCGATGCCAACCGGGCGCCGATGATCCACACCATGCGAGGTGCCGGGTACGTGCTCCGCCCGGCAGGCTGATGTCCTCACCACCGCAGACCCTCGGCGCTCCGACGACGGTCGCCCCTCCCCAGGTCCTCGGCCCTCCCGCCCCGCCGGTCCCGGCCGGGCACGGGACGTTGGCCCGTCAGCTGGTGCTGCGCGTCGTCGCCCTCGTGGCGCTGAGCGCCGTGCTGCTGTCGCTCTTCACCGCCCTGGCCACCCGGGCGCTGCTCATCGGCCAGCTCGACGAGCAGCTGAACGCCTCCAAGGGCCGCATCATGCGCGGCGACGCCCGCTGGTCCTACGGCGGGCCGGGCAAGCCGCCGCCCGGCATCGAGCTGCCCGGCCAGTCGGTCGGCACGCTCGTGCTGGTCGGCGCCGACGGTGATCTTCCGAGGGCCTCGGTGTTGAAGGAGAGCGGCCGCAAGGCCCAACCCACCTGGGCGAGCGACGAGACCGCGCTCCAGCTGGCCGAGACCGACGCCCCCCGCCCCACCAGCGTCGACCTCCCCGAGCTCGGCCGCTACCGGTACGTGAGCTGGACCAGCGACGACGGGGCGACCTACGGCGTCGGGCTGCCGCTGAAGGAGGTCGACAGCCTGCTCACCAACCTGATCGCGGTGGAGATCGTCCTCGCCGTGGTCGCCGTCGGAACGGCCGCCGTGGTCGGGCGCTCCCTGGTGGAACGGAGTCTCCGCCCGCTCAACCGGGTCGCCGCGACAGCCCAGCAGGTCTCCCGGCTGCCCCTGGACCGGGGCGAGGTGGCTCTCGCCGTGCGGGTCCCGCCGGCCGACACCCATCCCGACTCCGAGGTCGGCCGGGTGGGTCTGGCCCTCAACCACATGCTCAACAACGTCGAGGAGGCCCTGGCCGCCCGGCAGGCGAGCGAGACGAAGGTCCGGCAGTTCGTGGCCGACGCCTCGCACGAGCTGCGCAACCCGCTGGCCGCCATCCGCGGCTACGCGGAGCTCACCCAGCGCAGCGGGGAGGCGATCCCGCCGGACGCCGCGTACGCCATGTCGCGGGTGGAGTCCGAAGCCGAACGGATGTCGCGGCTGGTCGAGGACCTGCTGCTGCTGGCCCGGTTGGATGCCGGCCCGGCGCTGGACATCCGGCCCACCGACCTGAACGCCCTCCTGATCGACGCGGTCAGCGACGGCCGGGTCGCCGGGCCCGAGCACTCCTGGTCGCTGTCGCTGCCCGAGGCTCTGGTGGTCGTGCCGGCCGATCACTTCCGGTTGCACCAGGTGGTGGCGAACCTGCTGGCCAACGCCCGCACGCACACGCCGGCAGGCACCAGCGTGCAGGCCCGGCTCCAGACGGACGGTGAACGCGCGGTGATCACGGTGGCCGACAACGGCCCCGGCATCGCCCCGGACATCGTCGACCGCGTGTTCGAGCGGTTCACCCGGGCCGACACCAGCCGGGTCCGTGCGGCCGGCGCCCCCCGGGGCGCCAGCACCGGGCTCGGCCTGGCCATCGTCGCGGCGGTGGTGGAAGCCCACCACGGCACCGTGACCGTGCAGAGTCGGCCCGGTGACACCCGGTTCGTGGTCAGTCTCCCGCTGGCCGAGGTGACCACCCCGATCCTGGACTGACGGGCCCCGCCGGCGACGACGCAGCCACCGGTGAGGTCGTCACCCCTCCTGCGTGGCGAACTGGGTCTCGTACAGCTCGGCGTAACGACCGCCCGCGGCGAGCAGGTCGGTGTGGCTGCCGCGTTCCACGACCCGCCCGTCCTCGACCACCAGGATGAGGTCGGCGGCCCGGATGGTCGACAGCCGGTGAGCGATCACCACCGCGGTCCGACCGGCAAGGGCCTCCCCGAGCGCTGCCTGCACCGCGGCCTCCGAGGTGGAGTCCAGGTGCGCGGTGGCCTCGTCCAGGATCACCACCCGCGGATGGGCCAGCAGCAGCCTGGCGATGGTCAGCCGCTGCCGCTCGCCGCCGGACAACCGGTAGCCCCGCTCGCCCACCACCGTGTCCAGCCCGTCCGGTAGCGAGGCGATCAACGCCTCCAGCCGGGACCGGCGCAGCGCCTCCCACAGGTCCGCCTCGTCCGCCTCCGGTCGGGCGAGCAGCAGGTTCTCCCGGACCGACTCGTGGAACAGGTGACCGTCCTGCGTGACCATGCCCAGGTTCTGCCGGAGATCGGCGAAAGCGATGTCGCGGACGTCCACGCCGCCGAGCCGCACGGACCCGTCGTCGACGTCGTACAACCGGGCGACCAGCTGGGCCATGGTGGACTTGCCGGCCCCGGACGACCCGACGAGGGCGACCATCTGCCCGGCGCCGATCTCGAAGCTGACGTCGTGGATCACGTCCACCCCGCCGCGGGTGTCCAGCACGGCCACCTCCTCCAGCGAGGCCAGCGACACCTTCTCCGCGGACGGGTAGGCGAACGTCACCCCGTCGAAGCGCACGGACAACGGTCCGTCGGGCAACGGCACCGGCCGCTCCGCCTCCGTGATCAACGGCTTCAGGTCCAGGATCTCGAAGACCCGCTCGAAGCTGACCAGGGCACTCATCACCTCGACCCGGGCGGAGGCCAGTCCGATCATCGGGGCGTACAACCGGGTGATCAGCAGCGCGAGGGTGACCACGGAGCCGGCGGTCAGGCTTCCGCGCAGCGCGTACCAGCCGCCCAGACCGTAGACCAGCGCGAGGGCGAGGGCGGAGACCAGGGTGAGAGCGGTGACGAACACCGTCTGCACCATGGCGCTGCGGACGCCGATGTCGCGGACCCGGCGGGCCCGGAGGGCGAACTCGTCGGACTCCCGCTCCGGCCGGCCGAACAGCTTGACCAGGGTGGCTCCCGGCGCGGAGAAGCGCTCGGTCATCTGGTTGCCCATCACCGCGTTGTGGTTGGCCGCCTCCAGCTGGAGCTGGGCGAGCCGGCGCCCCATCCGGCGCGCCGGGACGACGAAGATCGGCAGCAGCACCAGGGCCAGCAACGTGATCTGCCAGGACAGGGCGACCATCACCACCAGCGCGAGGACGAGGGCGACGATGTTGCTGACCACCCCGGAGAGGGTCTCGGAGAAGGCGCGCTGGGCGCCGATCACGTCGTTGTTGAGTCGGCTCACCAGGGCACCCGTCCGGGTCCGGGTGAAGAACGCCACCGGCATCGAGAGCACGTGGTCGAACACCGCGCGACGCAGATCGAGGATCAGGTCCTCCCCCAGCCGGGCGGACAGCCAGCGCTGCAGCAGACCGAGACCGGCCTCCGCGACGGCGATGACGCCGATGGCGATCGCGATCTGGAGCACCTGGGCGAACGGGGCGGCGGCGAAGATCATGTTGACGACCCGGCCGGCCAGCAGCGGGGTGGCCACGGCCAGGAAGGCCCCGACCACGCTGAGGACGAGGAAGCCGACCAGTGGCGTCGTGTGGGGGCGGGCGAAGCCCATGATGCGCCGGACGGTGGCCCAGCTGAACGGTCGCCGATCCTGCTGCGCGGTCCTGATGTGGTACAGCGAGCTCCAGGCGGCGGACTGGATGCTCATCGGCGGGACCCTGCCGGTGCGGGGCGCGTACGTGGTGCGCGGGCGGCGGTGGTCATGGCGTCACCGTAGAGCGGGGTTCTGACAGCATGCCCGCCAGCATGCAACCTCGAGTCGACTCGAGGTCAACCCGGCGCCCGATCTCACACGTCCGCCACAGTCCGGAGCGGAGGTCGGCACAGCCCGGCGGCAGACGGTGAGGGCATGACCACCACGGCACCCGTGCTCGCCCCACCCGCCCTGCAGATCGTCGACCGGCACCAGCGCTCCCCCGTCGCGGTCGAGATCGTCGTCCCGGTCCACGACGAGGAGGAGGACCTCGCCGCCTCCGTGCGCAGGCTGGACGCCTACCTGGCGACGGAGGTCCCGTACCCGTGCCTGATCACCATCGCCGACAACGCCAGCACCGACAGCACCTGGGAGATCGCGCAGCAGCTGACGACGGAGTCACTGCGGGTCCGGGCGGTGCGGCTCGACCGCAAGGGACGGGGGCTGGCGCTGAAGGCGGTGTGGTCGGTGTCCTCGGCACCGGTGCTGGCGTACACGGACGTGGACCTGTCCACCGATCTGCGGGCCCTCCTGCCCCTGGTGGCGCCGCTGATCAGCGGGCACTCCGACGTGGCCATCGGCACCCGGCTCGCCCGCTCGAGCCGGGTGGTGCGGGGACCGAAGCGGACCTTCCTCTCCCGCAGCTACAACCTGCTGCTCCGGGGCACGCTCGCGGTCTCCTTCTCCGACGCCCAGTGCGGGTTCAAGGCGGTGCGGGCCGACGCGGCGGCGCGGCTGCTGCCGCTGATCGAGAACACCGGCTGGTTCTTCGACACCGAGCTGCTGGTGCTGGCCCAGCGGGCCGGTCTGCGGATCCACGAGGTGCCGGTGGACTGGGTGGACGACCCCGACAGCCGGGTCGACGTCGTCGCCGCGACTCGGGAGGACCTGGCCGGGATCGCCCGGCTGGCCCGGGGTCTGCTCACCGGTCAGCTCCCGGTGCAGCGGCTGCGCGCGGAGCTGGCCGCCCGGGCGGACGTGCCGTCGGTGGTGCCCGGGGTGCCCCGACGCCTCACCGGTCAGGTCGTCCGGTTCGCCGCGGTCGGGGTGCTGAGCACCGTGGCCTACCTGCTGCTCTACCTGCTGCTGCGCCAGGTCGCGCCCGCGCAGATCGCCAACGTCGTCGCGCTGCTGGTCACCGCGGTCGCCAACACGGCGACGAACCGGCGGCTGACGTTCGGCATCACCGGCCGGGGTAGGGTCCTGACCCACCACCTCGGCGGGCTGACCGCGTTCGGCGTGGGCCTGATGCTGACCAGCGGTTCGCTGGCCGTGCTGCACCTGCTGTCGCCGACACCCGCTCGGGTCCTCGAGGTCACGGTGCTGCTGCTCGCCAACGCCGTCTCCACAGTCGTCCGGTTCGTCGTCCTCCGGCAGCTGATGGATCGACCTCGGCGGTCCGAGCGACCTGACCCCGCCGACGACGACGCGGCGGCGGAACCGGCTGTCCGCGCTGAGCCGTAGTCTCGGTCCCGTGGCGGCGAAGGCGGACGGACGGATCGAGCTCGAGGTCGGCGACCGGGTGGTCAAGATCAGCAACCCGGACCGGATCTACTTCTCCGCCCGCGGCGAGACCAAGCTCGACCTGGCCCGCTACTACCTGGCCGTGGCCGACGGGATCGTCAACGCGCTCTACCACCGGCCCTGCATGCTGCACCGGTTCCCCGACGGCGTGGACGGGGAGAAGGTGCACCAGAAGCGGCTCCCCCGCGGGGCGCCGGAGTGGGTCGAGACCGTGCGGGTGCACTTCCCGCGCTATCAGCGCTACGCCGACGAGCTCTGCGTCAGCCACCCCGCCGACGTGGTCTGGGCGGTGCAGATGTCCACCGTCGAGTTCCATCCCTGGAACTCCCGGCGCGACGACACCGAGTCCCCCGACGAGTGGCGGATCGACCTGGATCCGATGCCGGAGGCGGGTTACGACGACGTCCGCCGCGTGGCGCTGGTCGTCCAGGAGGTGTTGGCCGAGCTGGGCGCCGTCGGCTACCCCAAGACGTCGGGCGGCAAGGGGCTGCACATCTACGTCCGCATCCCGCCGGTGCACGGTTTCGCCGACGTCCGTCGGGCGGCCTGGGCGTTCGCCCGCGAGGTGGAACGGCGGTGCGCCGGGCTGGTCGACCTGACCTGGTGGCGCAAGGACCGCGATCAGGCCAGCATCTTCGTCGACTACAACCAGAACGCCCGGGACCACACGATCGCCAGTGCGTACTCGGTCCGGGGGACGCCGCTCGGAGTGGTGTCCACGCCCGTGCGCTGGGACGAGATCGCGGACGCCGATCCCCGCGACTTCACGATCGCCACGGTGCCGGCCCGGTTCGCCGAGCTCGGGGACCTGCACGCCGACATCGACGACCACCCGTACGCGCTGGACACGCTGCTGGAGTGGGCTGAGCGGGACGAGCGGTCCGGGAAGGCACCGGCGGAGCCGACCGACTGAGTCACCGCGTCGGCCCGATCCGCTCGTCGGCAGCGAGGCGACCCCCCTGGTGAGTCGCCGCTGCCGGGCCATAGGTTGCTCACCACAGGATCCGAGGAAGACCGGCAGCGCGGGAGAGCAACGTCATGGTCGTTCTGCACACCGTCATCGCCATCGTCGCGGTGATCGTGCTGATCATCCGGTTCAAGGTGGACCCGGTGATCTCGCTGGTGATCAGCTCCCTCTACCTCGGGCTGGCCACCGGGGTCGGGTTCTCCGAGACGATCAAGGCGATCACCACCGGCTTCGGCGAGATCATGACCAAGGTCGGTCTGCTGATCGGCTTCGGGGTGCTGATCGGTTCGCTGCTGCACGCCTGCGGCGTGTTCGGTCTGCTGGTCAACGCCCTCGTCCGGGTGGTCGGCGCACGCCGGCTCCCGTACGCGATGACGTCGACGATGGCGCTGATCTTCCCCTCGATCTACGTCGACGTGCAGGTGGTGCTGGCTTCCCCCATCGCGCGGACGGCCGGTCCGGCGATCGGTCCGACCGGCGTCGCCCGGATGGCCGGGGCCATCGGGGTCGGCATCTTCTCCGGCTACGTGTTCGTCGTCCCCGGTCTCGCCGCGATCTCGATCGCCGGCCTCCTCGGTGTGCCGCTCGGCACCTGGCTGCTCTTCGGGATCGTGCTCGGACCGGTCACCGCCATCGTCACCACGCTGCTGTTCGGCTGGCTGCTGCGGATGCGCTACTGGAAACCGGAGGTGGACGAGGTCGACGAGGAGAACGTGATCGAGCACGCCGTGCCCGAGCCGACGAAGGTCGGTGCGCGACCGCCGGTGCCGCTCGGCGTCGGGATGCTGCCGATCATCGTGCCGCTGCTGATGATCGCCACCGCAGCCTTCCTGGGTCTGGTCGGCATCAAGTCCGATCTGCTCTCCTTCATCGGCAACGCCAACGTGGCCCTGTTCGTCGGTCTGCTCGGGGCCTACGTGCTGACGCGACGGAGTCTGGGCATGAACCGCACCGGTGAGGCGATGAGCGAGGGCTTCCACACCACCGGCGAGATCCTGCTGGTGACCGGCGTGGGTGGCTCGCTCGGTGCCGTGATCGAGGCGACCGGCCTGGGTGACGTCCTCGCCCAGCTGTTCACCGCCGACGCGGGCGCCCCGATCGTGATCACCATCCTGCTGGCCTGGTTCGTCGCCGCGGTCCTGCACCTGGCCATCGGCTCGGTCTCGGTGGCCGCCATCACCGCCGCCGGCATCCTGGCCCCGATCCTGGCCTCCCTGGACGTGGCGCCCGTCGCCATCGGCCTGGCCATCGCCTCCGGCGCGATGTTCGCCGTCCACGTCAACAGCAACTTCTTCTGGATGTTCAAGAGCCTGCTGGGCCTGTCCACCCGCGGGGCGCTCAAGACCCTGACCGCGGTGACGGTGATCGGGTCGGTGGTCTCGCTGCCCCTGGTGCTGGTGGTCGCCCTGTTCGCCTGACCGGCGGTGCCAGCGGCGCTCGCCGGCCCCCGGGGTCAGCCCGCGTCCGGCGGGCGGCTCCCGACCGGGCCCGCGGGACGGTCCAGGTGCGCGGTGCCGGCGATCAAGGCGTCGGCGCAGCCGCCATCTGAGCGACGCGGATGTGGTTGCCGAAGGGGTCACGGAAGCCGAAGTCGATCCCGTACGGCTGCTCCGTCGGTTCGTCGGGCAGCTCGACCCCACGTTCCTTCAGCTCGGCATGGGTCCGGTGCGCGTCCGTGGTGGTGAAGAAGAGGTGGCCGCCGCCCGCACCCTTGGAGACGAGGTCACGCACCTGGGCGGCGGTCTCCTCGCTGTAGCCCGGGGGGCCTGGCTTTTCCAGCAGGACGGCGTGGCCCGGGTCGCTCGGCAGCGCGACGGTCAGGAACCTCATCGGACCGAACGCCATGTCGGTCTGGACCTCGAAGCCGAGCTGGTCGACGTAGAAGTGGAGGGCGGCGTCCTGATCAGGGACGAAGATCTGCGTGATCGAGATGGTGTTCAACATGCAGGCAACGCTAGGGGTCGCAGGCAGCGCGAGGCTTCTCCGATCCTGCGGTCTCGGACCCGGGCCGCAACCAGGCCATGGCGAAGCAGGTCGGCACCGGAGCCAGCAGACCGCGCCGGCGGTAGACGCTCGGCGGCTCTCCGACGATGGCGGTGAACACGCGGCTGAACGTGCCGAGACTCGAGAACCCGACCGCCATGCAGACGTCGGTGACGGTCGCGTCGTCGCTGCGGAGCAGGAACATCGCCCGCTCGATCCGGCGCCGCTGGAGGTACCGGTTCGGCGTCTCCCCGAAGGTGGCGCGGAACGTCCTGATGAAGTGGGACTCCGTGACGTGCGCCAGACGTGCCAGGCCGGGCACGTCGAGCGGCTCGGCGTACCGACGATCCATCGCGTCCCGGGCGCGCAGCATCCGGCGGTTGGAATCCTCGCGGGCTCGGCTCACCGCTCCATCATCACCGCTGCCCGAGGTTCGACCATCCCCCCGGTGACGGCGTCGGCCGGACTCAGTCCTCGGACGTCGGTGCCGACCAGAGGGGGATCCCGCGACGGCCGGCCGCCGCGGCGAGCGCAGCGAGGAACCCGTCCACGTCACCCGGCAGAGCGACCGGACCGATCTGCATCAGCACCGGAGGAAGCCGACCGCGGTGGAAGGTGAGCAGCAGCGAGCTGCGGGAGAGCTCGGGACGACGTCCCTCCACGCTGCTCACCAGCCGCTCACCCAGGCGAGCGCCGGGGCTCGCGGGACGCCCGATGGGACCCTGGACACGACGCTCGATGCCGGTCACCTCGGTCAGCGACAGCCTGGTGCCGTCCGCGAGATCCAGCACCCCGTCCGGGTGGAGCGTGGCCAGCACGAGCGAGCCCGTGCCGTCGGGGGTGGACCGTCGCAGGGCGCCGAGCATCAGGACACCGATGGCGCCGACGACCGCAGCGCTCACGGCGAACCCGATCCACAGCAGGCGCCCCACCGTCAGACCGATGACGACCCCGGAGACCACGATCCAGCCGGTGAGCACGAACAGCACGATCGATGTGGTCCGGGCGAACCGGTGCTGGCTGGCCAGCCGCGTGGGGTCGCCCCGCAGCACGTGGTCGCCGACCAGTCCGTTGCTCACCCGCCCATCCTGCCGAACGGTGGGGCCGACGTCAGCCGGCCGGGCGAGACCTCTCGACGTCAGACTCCCCCCGCCACCTGGTCGGGGTCGCCCTCGGCGACCAGTCGTCCACGATGGGCACGACGGGCAGCACCGGCCGACCGGAGTTGCGTACGGTGGTCGGGTGAACCTTCGTCGGGGAGAACTCGTGCGCGACGCGACTCCAGGACGACTGACGTGACGACCTCGGCGGTGCTGTTGGACCGCATGCTGCAGGAGGTCTTCAACGAACCCGACACCGCCCGCCGGGAGACGGTCATCGCCGAGGTGTTCGCGGAGGACGTCGTGTTCACCGACCCGGAGCGGACGGTGTCCGGACGCGCCGATCTGGCGGCTGCGGTCACGGGGCTGCTCGCCCAGGGACCGGGCTTCGTCTTCACCCCGGCCGGGCCGTTCCGGGGCGTGGGCAGCCTGGGCATCCGGGCCTGGCAGCTCGGTCCGCCCGGCGGGGAGCCGGTGCTCGGCGGGACGGACGTCATCGAGGTCGTGGACGGACGCATCGCCAAGCTCTGGACGATGCTCGACAGCTGACCGGCTGCTGAGAGCTCTCCCCGACCGCGAGGTCGGCTCGGCGGGTCGCGCCCCGGCAGCCCGATCGGGGTGAGGCTTCCGCACGCTGGAGGTGAGACAGCCCCGCCGACCTGCGTCCGGCGGGGCGGTGGGTCAGGCCAGGCCCTTGGCCTTCAGCCACTCGGCCGCGACCTGGTCGGGGTCGGAGTTGTCGGCGTCCACTGACGTGTTCAGCGCGGTGAGCTCCTCGGTGGTGAGGGCCTTCTGCACCGCGTTGATCGCCTCCACCGCGGTCGTGTCCGAGGCCACGTCGGCCCGGACCAGCGGCACCACGTTCTGCGGCAGGATCATCGACTGCGGGTCGTCCAGCTTCACGTAGCCGTTGTCCGGGATCGCCGCCTCCGTGGTGAAGAAGCTCGCGACCTGGATCTTGTTCCCGTTCAGGTCCTTCACCTTCACCGCCGGCGACGCGTACGGCTTGAACTGCTGGAACTTCGCGCCGTAGATCTTCTCCAGACCGGGCGGCCCGTAGGCACGGTCCTGCAGCTCGGCGGGTCCGCCCAGGATCGAGGTCGCCGAGATCTTCTTGAGGTCGTCCAGCGAGGTGATGCCCTTCTCCTGGGACGTCTGCTTGGTCACCACGTAGACGTCCTGGTCCTGGGCCCGCGACGGCTCCAGCACCGTCAGGTCCGACCCCACGGCGCTCGGCAACGCCGACGCGATCTCCGCCTCGGTGGTCGCGGTCGCGGCGGGATCGAAGTGGAGCAGCAGGTTGCCGGTGTACTCCGGGACCACGGAGACCGAGTTGTCCTGCAGCGCCTTGATGTAGACCTCACGGGAGCCGATGCCGGGCTTGGTCGAGGCGTCCCCGCCCTTGGCCTTGATCGCCTGGGCGTAGAGCTCGCCGAGGATCTGGCTCTCCGTGAAGTCGGCCGAGCCGACGATGATCGCGCCCGCGGTGCCGCCCGACCCGCCCGTCTCCGTCGAGGGCTCCGCCAGCGGGTCGGAGCCGGCTCCACAGGCGGCCAGGGCCAGGGCCGCGACCCCGAGACCGGCGACTGCGAACGTCCGCTTCCCCCGGCCGAGCATGCGATGCGTGAGAGTCATGTCGTGCACTCCGTCTCCTGCCGCCCTGGGGGGCGTCGATCTGGGTAGGTCCGATTCCCTACTGAGCCTAGGTGGAGGCAGCGAAAGCCGGAGCACCGGCCCGGCCCGGGTGGCTGCGACGCGCGGCCAGCCAGCCGATCAGGCCGAGCAGCAGGTCGAGCAGGATGGCCAGGGCGGCGACCAGCACGGCACCGGCGAACATCTCGGAGTAGTTCGCGGTGGCCTGGCCGCTGATCAGCAGCCGGCCGAGTCCGCCGGAGGAGACGAAGGCCGCGATGGTCGCGGTGGCCACGACCTGGAGCGTGGCGCTCCGCAGACCCGAGATGACCAGGGGCAGCGCGAGCGGCCACTCGACCTTGGCGACGATCTGGTTGCCGTTCATGCCGAGCGCTCGCGCCGCGTGGACGGCCTCCGGGTCGGCACCGCTGACCCCGGCCGCCGTGGCGGTCAGGATCGGCGGCAGAGCCAGGATGGCCAGCACCCCGATGACCGGGCCGATGCCCGTGTCGAGGAGGGTCACGACCAGCACCAGCAGACCCAGGCTCGGGATGGCCCGGGCCGCGTTGCTCAGGCCGATGCCGACGAAGCGTCCGTGGCCGGTGTGTCCGATGAGGATCCCGAACGGGATGCCGATCACGGCGGCGGCGAGCACGGCGAGCACGGTGTACGCGAGGTGCTGGCCGATCAGGACGAAGATGCCCGCGTCGGGGTTGGTCCAGTTGGTGGGGTCCAGCAGGTACTCCCAGATCATGCGGTCCTCCGTCCCCGGGACCACGGCAGGGCGCCGCGTTGGATGAGCAGGATGATCGCGTCGGCCACGAGCGCCAGCAGCAGGCTGAGCACCAGACCGACCAGGATCGGGGTCAGGAACGCGCTGTTCAGCCCGCGGGTGAACAGCTCACCGAGGGCACCGGTGCCGATCACCGCACCCACGCTGACCAGGGCGATGTTGGAGACCGTGACCACCCGCAGACCGGCGAAGATCACCGGCATGGCCAGCGGCAGCTCGACGCGGAACAGCCGTCGCAGCCGGCCGTAGCCGACCGCCGACGCCGAGGCGTTCACCGAGCCCGGCACGGAGCGCAGGCCGTCGACCACGCTGCGGACCAGCAGGGCCACGGAGTAGACCGTCAGCGCCGCGGCGATGTTCACCGGGTTCAAGATCTTGGTGCCCAGCAGCACCGGCATGACCACGAAGAGCGCCAGCGACGGGATCGAGTAGACGACCCCGAGCAGGGCCACCAGGACGTTGGCGAACCGACCGGTCCGGAACACCAGGTAGCCCAGCGGGATCGAGATGACGATCGCGGCCAGCACGGGCACGACGGCCAGCACGACGTGCTGGCCCAGCAGCTGGGCGATGTTGCCCAGGTTCCGCTGGATCCAGACCCAGTCGATCATCGCGGCCACCCGCGCTCGTGATCGTCGTCGGCCTGCCGGTCGACGGGAGCGGGACCGTCCGCCGGAGCCGGATCCTCGGCGGGCCGGGACTCCGGGGCGGGAGCCGGCGTCTCCAGATCATGATCGTCCTGGGACACGTCGCCGCCGAACGGCCCCGATACCCCGCTCGGGTCCGGTGTCGGGGACAGGGGCGTGTCGTACGGATCCGGTGGCGGTGTCTGCGACGCATACCCCGACCCGTCGCCCTGGGACGGGTCGTCGGGAGCCGGCTCCTGGCCGGGTTCGGTCCGCGGTGGCCAGGGGGGCGGGGTCGAGTCGTCAGCCCTGGCGCTCTCGGCGACAGGAGGCTCCACGACCGGCTGGGCGGGGTGGGTGCCGGGCGTGTCGTCGGGGGCCCCGGCGGCGCCGGACCACGACTCGTCGTCCTCGGCCAGCTGCCGGTCGTAGGCGGTGCCGATCGACTCGTCGCCGGCCGGCGGCACCTCACTGCCGTACGGCTCCGGTCCGGCCGAGGTCGGGTCCGAGGTGTCGTCGGCGAGCTGGCGTCGGTCCTGCCCGCTCCGGTCGCTGCTCAGCGCGTCGTCGGCGGCGGCGGACCAGCGCTTGTCGGAGGTGGCGTCGGCGGCGGACCAGGGCTGGTCGGCGGCGGCGTCGTCGGGCCGTGACCACGCCGCAGACTCCTCGTCCTCGCGCGCGTGGACGTCGTCGGCGGGCAACGGACCGGAGATCCGGGTGGCGTCGGGGTCCTCGTCCGCCGACTGCGCGGCGACCACACCCGCCACGGAGACGGCGCCGACCGTGCCCACGGCCGCGACCGGCGGCACCCCGCGGACGGACGTCGCGTCGGAGTCGTCCCGGATGGAGGTGGCATCGAGGTCCTCCCCCGCAGCCGCCCGGTCGCCAGCTGCCGTCTCGTCGCCGGCTCCCGGACCCCGGGGGGTCTCGGACCCGCCCTCGGCGGATGGTCCTGCCGTGGCCGGTCCGACCGGCAGCGGCTGCTCGTCGTGCGCGCGGACCGCGATCGACTCCGCGATCCGAGCCCGCGTCTGGGTGACCTGCCGCAGGATCATGTCGGCGTCGACGACACCCGCATACCGGTGGGACCCGCCGGACACGGCGACGGCCAGGCCGACCGGGGACGTGAGGGCGGCATCCAGTGCGGTCCGCAGGGAGTCGGTCTCGGCGTCGAACGTGGCCCCGAGGGCCAGCATCGTGCCGGGTCGGGACGGGTCGGACCAGCCGACCGGTCGGGCGTCGCCGTCCACCACCAGGACGGGCTCGTCCCCACCGGAGTAGCCGGCCTCGCGGACGACCTGGACACCGCCCAGGGTCAGACCCGAGGCGGGCTGGAAGGACAGCGACCGGTAGCCGCGGTCCCGACCGACGAAGCCCTCGACGAAGGCGTCGGCCGGTTCGTCGAGCAGCTGCTGCGGGGTGCCGACCTGGGCGAGCCGTCCGCCCACCCGCAGGATCGCCACCTGGTCGCCGAGCTTGATCGCCTCGTCGATGTCGTGGGTGATCATGATGATCGTCTTGCTCAGGTCGCGCTGCAGCGCGAGGAAGAACTCGTGCAGCTCGCCCCGGACCACCGGGTCGACGGCGGAGAACGGCTCGTCCATCAGCAGCACCAGCGGGTCGGCCGCCAGCGCCCGCGCCACGCCCACGCGTTGCTGCTGGCCACCGGACAGCTGCGCCGGGTAGCGGTCACCCAGCTTGCGGTCCAACCCGACGCTGCCGAGCAGCTCGATGGCCCGCTTGCGCGACTTCTGCCGGTCCCAGCGCTGCAGATCGGGAACGGTGGCGATGTTCTCCAGCACGGTGCGGTGCGGGAACAGCCCCCCACTCTGGATGACGTAGCCCATCTGACGCCGCAGCGCCGTCTTGCGGCGCGACTTGATCGGCTTGCCGTCCCAGGTGACCTTGCCCTTGGACGGCTCCAGCATCCGGTTCACCATCCGCAGCGTCGTCGTCTTGCCGCAGCCCGACGGGCCGACGATGACGGTGATCTGGCCGGAGGGCACCGTCAGACTCAGGTCGTCGACCGCCGTGGTCCCGTCCCGGAAGGTCTTGGAGACTGACTCGAACTGGATCACGCGAAACCTCTGCTACCTCGACGTGGTAGGCCTCGACGCCCCGTGCGGGTCGGGCCACGACCGGTCGTCGCCCGCGCCGCCGACCACGTCGACCCTAAGCGCCGCGTCCGGGACAGCCAGGTAGGCGCTGCGGCGTGGCCCCCACCTTCTCCCCGGATCGACCGGCATCGTGGCGACGCCAAAGGTCTTGATTTTGACATCACCATGACGTCATAGTGATGTCATGGATCTTTCGCCTTATCTGGAGACCGTACGAGAAGGGGTCAGCAACGCGGCCGCTCTCGGTGACGACACGACCCGGCTCACCGCGGAGCGCCTCGGAGGGGCTGTGGAGGCCAGCACCCGGCTCGCTCTGATCCGCGCCCTGGCCGATGCCGCCGCACAGATCAGCGCCGAGACCGCGCCGACGTCGGTGGAGCTGCGGATGAGCGGCCCCGACCCCGAGCTGGTGGTCGTCGTGCCCGCCCCGGGCCCGGAGCCCACGCTGCTGCTCCCCGACGACCACGCCACCCCCGACGGCGCCTCCCCCGGGGCCCCGGACACCGACGAGCCCACAGAGATCGACGAGGACGAGCCGGTGTCCCGGATCAGCCTGCGCCTGCCGGCCTCGGTCAAGACGAAGGTGGACGAGAAAGCCGATCGGGATGGCCTCTCCACCAACGCCTGGCTGCTGCGCGCGATCATGGACGCCCTCGGGGAGCGCCCGGTCGCACCCCCGCCGCCCGCACCGCCGACTCCGCCCGGCGACGGCGGCCCCTTCGGACCGTACGGGGTGTTCGGACCGAACGGGCCGTTCGGCGCCGGCGGGTTCTTCGGTGGCCGCGGTCGCCGACCGGGTGACCTGCCCGAACCCGAGCCGGGCCGCCGCGGCTCGGTCCAGGGCTGGGTCCGATGACCGCCCGCACGTTCGACGCCGTCGGCGTCCGGTCGGTCCTGATCGAGAACCTCGGCCGCGGTTCGGTGAACGTCGAGCCCGGACCACGCCAGGACATGGTGGAGGGCACTGTCAGCGGGGACGACGAGCTGCTGCAGCAGGCTCGGATCCGGCACGACGGCGACACCCTGCGGATCTGGTTCCCCGACCAGGTGTTCCGCCAGCACACAGCTCACATCCGGATCGGCGTACCCGCCGGCACCGCACTGACGGCGCGGACCGGGTCGGCCGACGTGACCGCCACCGTGCCGCTCGGCCGCAGCCGGCTCACCACGGGCTCCGGCGACATCAGCCTGAGCGAGGCCGTCGACCTCGATCTCACCTCCGGTTCCGGCGGGGTGTCGGTGGGGGTGCTGGCCGGCACTGCTGCCCGGGTGACCAGCGGCTCCGGCGACATCGTGATCAACGAGGCGCGGTGCGCCGTGATCGCGAAGTCGGGCTCGGGCGACCTGCTGGTCCGGTGCCTGGCCGCTGCCGACCTGCGGGCGTCGTCGGGCTCCGGTGACATCTCGCTGCCCTCGACGAGTGGGTCGGTGGACCTGCGGACGGCGTCGGGATCCTTGACCGTCGGGATCGCCGACGGGCTGCCGGCCTGGCTCGACCTCAGCTCGACCAGCGGAGCCGTCCGGGTGGCGATGGACGCCTGCAGCGCTCCCGCCGCCGGGGAGCCCTACGTGAGCATCCGGGGCCGCACCGCGTCGGGGGAGATCGCGGTCTACCGGGCGAGCTGACTCAGATCCGGGTCCGGTGGAAGTTCACGTGCGATCGGCTGGGCGTCGGACCCCGCTGCCCCTGGTAGTGCGAGCCGTGGACGGCCGAGCCGTACGGGTGCTCGGCCGGTGAGCTCAGCCGGAAGAAGCAGAGCTGGCCTATCTTCATCCCCGGCCAGAGCTTGATCGGCAGGGTCGCGACGTTCGAGAGCTCCAGGGTGACGTGGCCGCTGAAGCCGGGGTCGATGAAGCCGGCCGTGGCGTGGGTGAGGAGTCCGAGGCGACCCAGCGACGACTTGCCCTCGACCCGGGCCGCGACGTCGTCGGGCAGGGTGACCACCTCGTAGATGGAGCCGAGCGCGAACTCGCCCGGATGCAGGATGAACGGCTCGTCGGGCTGCACGTCGATCGGCCGGGTCAGCTCGGACTGGTCCTCGGCCGGGTCGATGTGGGGGTAACGGTGGTTCTCGAACACCCGGAAGAAGCGGTCCAGCCGGACGTCGATGCTGGACGGCTGCACCAGGTCCGGGGCGTACGGCTCCAGGCCGATCCGGCCGGTCGCGATCTCGGCCTTGATGTCGCGGTCGGACAGCAGCATGACGACGACCTTAGTGGCCGGGTCGACGGACCTCGAGCCAGTGATCACCGAAGGAGACCACCGAGCCGCCGGGCACGTCCACCACGTCACCGGGTGGGCAGGGTCGCTGGCCACCGTCCGGGGCGGTCACCATGGTGCCGTTGGTCGAACCGCGGTCCATCACGTAGAGACCGCTGGCGTCGACGCCGACCGCCAGGTGCGACTTCGACACCGTACGGGTCTCGTCGCTCACCTTGATCAGCGTCGCGTCCTCCTCGCCCACCCGTGGCTGCGGGTTGCGGCCCAGCAGGACGAGGCGCTCGACGGCCACGTCGCGCCCGTCGTCCAGACGCAGCATCCACTCGGCCAGCACAACGGGGTCCGCCGTCTCCGGGTCTGCGCCGTCACCGGCGCTCCCGCCGTCGTCCGCGCTCTCTCCGTCGACCGGATCCCGACCGTCGACCGAGGTCTCGTCGGCGACGGACCGGTCGGCATCCCCAGCCGGCTCCGCGACGACGACGGTCTCCTCGACCTCGCCCGGGCGAGCCGAGCCGCCGTTCGTGGACATCGCCTCGGACGGCTTCGCCGTGGCGGCGGCCTTGGTGGCCGCGGGAGCCTTCGAGGCCGGTGGTCGGGCACCTGCCTTGGTGCCCGCAGTCGCCCGACCCACCGCAGACTTGGACCGCGGGGGCGCCAGCGGGCGCTCCTTGATCACCACGGCGTTGGCGGCGAGGTCGTGCCAACCCTGCCGGCGTGGGTGTCGGGTCATCACCACGAGCATCGCGATCAGGCCGACCACGGTGACGGTCAGTCCGGCGAAGACCAGCCAGCGCACCAGCACCCGGCCCCAGCCCAGCGGTCGTCCGTCGCTCAGCCCGACGATCTGGACGCCGTCCAGGCGCATGCCCGGCCCGGCGGCGCGCGAGGCTCGCTGGGCCCAGACCAGCGCCCCCCAGGCGACGGCCACGACGAGACAGAGCACGACCACGACGACCGAGCCGTCGAGCACCAGTCCGAAGAGCAGCGCCAGCCCGCCGAGCAGCCAGACCGGGCCGACCTCGACGAGAGCGGCCAGCGCTCTCGGGCCGGTGGCGCCGACCTGAACGCCCGGTGGCAGACCAGTCGTACGTGAGTTGGGCATGACGTGATCTCCCATCGCCCCGCGGGTGGTGCCCTGACCCTACCCAAGCCACCGGGGGTATGGCTTCACTGACCAACCGCGACGATTTCGCCGAGCGATCAGGCCCCCGGCGGGGGTGGTCCGTCGACCAGGACGGCGACGCCGTCCCCGAGCTCGACCACCGTGCCCACACCGACGGCGTACGGCTCCCCCGGCTGCAGCTGATTGCGCTCCACCCCAGGCCCGGGACGCACGACGGTCGTGCCGTTGGTCGAGTGCAGATCGGTCAGCCGGATCTCCCAGTCGTCCGGGCTGACCAGCAGGTGGGTGCGGCTGATGTCCTGACCGGGACTCGGCACCTTCATCGAGACCGGCACCTCGGCGAGGTCGTCGCGCAGCACCGGCGCCCGCCCGACCAGGATCGGTCGGTCGATGGGCACGCTGGAGCCGTCCGGCGAACGGAGCACACCGAGAACCGGTCGCGGCACCGGCTGCGTGGTCTGCGGGGGGACCGGTGCACCACAGAGCCCGCATCGGTCCGCGTACGGAGGGTTCGGGTGCCCCGCGAGGCAGATCGCCGCCTGGACCAGCGGGACGTCGCCGTGGTCGTGCGGGTGCGACGGCTCCAGGGTCGACGGGGGGGCGGTCACCGGTGCCATCAAGGCGGTGTCGGCGTTCTCCATCTCGTAGCGGTCCGGGTCCACCACCTCGACCGGGGTGGGCGGCGACGTGCGACGGGTGAGGTTCTCCCCCAGCGGGGAGTCCGGATCGTCCTCCGCGGGCGTCGAACCCGAGGATGACGTGCTGTTCGTGGCGGAGGCGGACACCGGGGTCGGGGCGGCAGGGGTGACGGGTGCCGGGGTGTCCATCGGGGCCGAGGGGGGCGAGAGGGCTGGAACGGCCAGGGGTGGCCGCCGGGCCGGTGGCCAGAGAGCCCCGGCCGCCACGGGATCGGCCTCGGACGACTCCAACGGGGTCGCATCGTGAGCGCCCGCGGACGACCAGCCCGGGATCTCGTCCGGCGGGATCGTGTGCTCGAAGGAGGTGGCTTGCGGCGAGATGACCACGGAGGCGGCCCCGGCCTCGACCCTGATCGCCCCGGCCCGCACGGCACCGACCACCAGCGGCAGACCCCGGGTCCCGACCGGACCAGCGCCCAGGTCGATCTCGAGCTGGTGCCGGTCGTCCAGACCGACCTCGCGCCAGGTGAGCATCCCCGCGCCGTCGGCCACGACCTCGGCCGTCGTCGGATCGAGCAGCCGGATGTTGCCGCGCACCAGCGACCGCATCCCGGTGGACGACCAGAACAGCGCCACGAGATCGGGGCTCTGGTCCGGACCGACAGCGGCCAGGGCCGTGACCAGCTCGACCATGGAGGCGCTCCCGACGACCTTCTCCCACAACCCGGTCAGATCGAGCGACGTCGACGGATCCAGCACGACCAGGCTCGAGGGCCCCATCAGCACGGGCCACCGGCCGGGCACGTGGCTGGCACGCCAACCGGCGACGTTGCTGCTCATCGGATCCTCATCTCTGCGGCGGAGTCCCAGCCGGGACGATACCGTCACCGCCCCCGGGCCCCCGTCCGGCGATCAGCACAGGGCGGCCTGCTCCTCGTTCTCCATCTGCTGGGTGAAGACGCGCTTGGAGCTCTGCCAGCCGTCCTCGTTCAGGCCCGTGCGCCAGTAGCCGGAGATCGACACGCGCGTCCGGTCGTGGCGCTGGTCCACGAACAGGAAGCGCCGCAGGTCCTTGACCAGCTCCGCGTTGCCGTGCACGAAGACCTGCGCCTCGGGGTCGGGAACCCATTCCTGCCGGACCGCGGCGGCCAGCGACGCACCGTACGGCTGCGAGCCGCGGTGCACCCAAGTCAGCCGGGTCCGGCTGGTCTCCCGCAGCGGGATCCGGTGAGCGGCGTCGGCCACCTCGACGAACACCTCCGCGGCGGCGTCGGCCGCCAGCACGTCCAGCGCGGCGGCGATGGCCGGCAGCGCCGCCTCGTCCCCCACCAGGAGGTGGGTGGGGGCGGCCGGATCCGGCGCGTACGCCCCACCCGGACCGTGGAAGCCGATGGACTCCCCCGGCTCGACCGTCGCGGCCCACGGTCCGGCCAACCCGGCGTCGCCGTGCACGACGAAGTCGATAGCCATCTCCCCCGTCGCCGGGTCGAAGGCACGGATCGTGTACGTCCGGGTGACCGGCCACTCGTCGGCGGGGCGCTCGGCCCGGACCTGCTCGAGGTCGAACGGCCAGCTGTAGTCCGCCCCGGCCGGGGGGAAGAGCAGCTTCACGTAGTGGTCGGTGAAGGTGAGCTCGGCGAGCCCCCGGACGTCGTCGCCCCCGAGGTGCAGCCGCACCATGCCAGGACTCAGCCACTCCTTGCGCAGCACGGTCGCGGAACGGGTCGGACGGGACGTGCGGGGACTGTCAGCCATGGGAGGAAGGTTACCCTTACTTCCTGTGCACGACCTGTGCCGAGCACCTCAGGGACGGTCACCCGGCGGCTGCCAGGGGGTCAACCAGTCGGTGGCGGGCCAGCCCTCGGCCCCGGCCATCAGCTCGTACATCGTGGCGCCGTCGATGTGCTCGCGGACGATGTCGGCGTGGCCGGCGTGCCGCGCCACCTCCTCGATCACGTGCAGCAGGATCCAGCGGGCGGAGTACCCCGCGGTGTTCTTCGGGTACCAGGGCGCGTCGGGCAGCTGCACCGCCTGCTCCAGGTCGGGCAGTCCCCGGACCACGGCCTCGGTGCGGGCCGCCGTGGCTGCCTGCAGCTCGAGCAGCGACGCGAGACTCTCGTCGTCGGCCATGACGAAGTCGGCGCCGTACTCCTCCTGCGACGGCTGCGCGAGCTCCCCGGCCAGGATGTCGATCCACCCCCGCTCGGTCACGGTGGCGTGCTTGAGCAGCCCTCCCACGGTCAGCGCGCTGGCCGGGGTGGCTCTCAGCCGGAGCTGCTCCTCGGTCAACCCGTACGCCGCGAAGCGCAGCCCGTCGCGCTGCTGGACCAGGTAGAGCAGGAGACCGTCGGTCTCGTTGTCGAAGGGAGGCGGGTTTCCGGGCACGTTCGGCTCCTCGGGTCGGGACGCTCTCGGGCCTGCGCGATCCGGCAGGTGGACCTCACTGTGCCGCAGCTCACTGACAGCCCTCTACGGGCAGGACCGCTGATGACGGTCGCCCGACGACGCTCAGGGGTGCTGCGGCACGAGCTCCGGTCCGAGGTTCGCGGCCACGAACGCCGCGACCTCTGCCGGCGTCGGTCCCGCCGCCATCGCCAGCCGCGCCTGCCGGCCGAGCTCGTTGGGTGCGTCCAGCTCGAGGGCGATGCCGTCGGGGTCACGGAAGTTCAGGTGGTAGCCCAGCTCCATGTCCCGGATCGGGGTGTAGCTGACGCCGTGCTCGTCGAGGTGGCGCTGCCAGTCCTCCAGCTCGGCGCGGGAGGCGGCGGTGAAGCCGAGGTGGTCCAGACCCGTGGCCAGCTCGGTGAACGGACGACCCTCGGCTCCCTCGGGACGGATCAGACCGATGCTGAACCCGGTGGCGGGATGCATGCAGATCCGGCCGTAGCCCATGTCCAGGACGGCGACGAACCCGAGCACCTCGGTGTAGAAGCGCTGGCTCACGTCGAGGTCGGTGACGGTGAACGCCACGTGGGAGACACCCGTGAAGGCGACCATCACAGGACCGCCGCGCGGACGCAGAGCACGTCGGGCAGGTGGCGGGCGATCTCGGACCACGAGTCGCCGTCGTCGGTGCTGCCCCACACCGAGCCGTCTCGGGCGCCGACGTAGAGACCTGTCTGCTCGGCGTTGTCGGCCGACATCGCGTCGCGCATGACGGCGGCGTAGAACTCGTCGGGCAGCCCCCTGCTGGACGCCGCCCAGGTGCGGCCGGCGTCGGTGGAGCGCCAGACCCGCGCCTCGCCGTCGGGCGGGATCCGGGCCCCGTCGGCGACCAGGGGGAACACGAAGACGGTCTCCGGGTCGTGCGGGTGGACCACGATCGGGAAACCGAAGTCGGCCGGCAGCCCTTCGGCGATCGAGGTCCAGGTGGATCCGCCGTCGTCGGTGCGGTAGACGCCGTGGTGGTTCTGGGCGTACATGAGGTCGGGCCGGTCGGGGTGGCTCGCCACCTTGTGCACGCACTGGCCGAACTCCGGCCACGGGTCGGGGAAGAAGTAGGCCTTGATGCCGGTGTTGTACGGGTTCCAGGACGCGCCGCCGTCCTCGGTCCGGTAGACCCCGCCCGTGGACATCGCGACCGTGACCCGGTCCGGGTCGGTCGGGTCCGGCACGATCGTGTGGATGGCTTGGCCGCCGAAACCCGCCCCCCACTCGGGCCGGTGCGGGTGGTCCCACAGGGAACGCACCAGCGCGAACGACTCACCGCGGTCGGTGGACCGGAACAGCGCGGACGGCTGGGTCCCGGCCCAGACGACGTCCGGGTCGGCGGGACTCGGCTGGATCTGCCAGACGCGTTCGACGCTCTCGCCCACGTCGGTGGGAAAGCGCACAGCCGCACCCTGCGTCTCGGTCCAGGTCCGCCCCAGGTCGTCGGAGCGGTAGACACCCGGACCCCAGTGCTCGCTGTGGCCGCTCACGAACACCCGCGGGGTCGCCCCTCGGGTGTCGATGCAGGTCGCGTAGATGCCTTCCATCAGGAACTCCGACGGACCGAACTCCCACTGTCGTCGTCGCTCGTCGCTGCGACCGATCCACAGGCCCTTCTTCGTCCCGACCAGCAGCACTGCCTCCGACATCGCGACCCCCAGGATCCCTCGTCACCGATGGGACCATCGTGGAAAGGTCCTGTGCATCCGTCAAGCCCGTTCCTCGTCCCGGAGGTGGGGCAGCGGGGCCCCGACCCGTTCACCGGCTGTTCGCCCGCCGGGACGATACTGAGCCCGTGATCATCCGGGAGAACTTTCGTGAGTACCTCGACCAGCTCCTGCGCGACGGCTTCACCGTCAACCACGACGACCACGGCTCCGACCCGGATCTGATCGACCCCGGCGGCGACCCGGTCGAGACCTGGCGGGAGGACTACCCGTACGACGAGCGGATGGACCGGGACGCCTACGACGCGGAGAAGTACGCCCTGCAGATCGAGCTGCTGAAGCTGCAGTACTGGGTCGCCGACACCCGAGGCAAGATCGTGGTGCTCTTCGAGGGACGCGACGCGGCCGGCAAGGGTGGCACGATCAAGCGGTTCATGGAGCACCTCAACCCGCGGGCGGCGCGGACCGTGGCCCTGACCAAGCCGACCGAGACCGAGCTCGGGCAGTGGTACTTCCACCGCTACGTCAGCCATCTGCCGACCGCCGGGGAGATCGTGCTGTTCGACCGGTCCTGGTACAACCGGGCGGGGGTCGAGCGGGTGATGGGCTTCTGCAGCGACGAGCAGTACGAGCAGTTCCTCAACCACGCGCCGCTGTTCGAGTCGATGCTCGTGGAGAGCGGGTTCTCCCTGACCAAGCTGTGGTTCTCGGTGACGCAGTCCGAGCAGCGCACCCGGTTCGCGATCCGGCAGATCGATCCCGTACGACGGTGGAAGCTGTCCCCGATGGACCTGGAGTCGCTGGACAAGTGGGACGCCTACAGCGAGGCCAAGGAGGCGATGGTGCTGCGGACCGACACCGACGAGGCCCCGTGGACCTCGATCAAGAGCAACGACAAGAAGCGGGCCCGGATCAACGCGATGCGCTTCTTCCTGAACCAGTTCGACTACGAGGGCAAGGACGCCGCCGTCGTCTACCCGCCCGATCCGCTCATCGTGCAGCGGAGCATCAACTCCATCGTCGACTGACCAACCCTTGACCGTCACCGACACCGGCGGGCTCCGGCTGACCGGGCTCCGCCGCTACCCCGTCAAGTCGTGCCGGGGCGAGGACCTGGACGTCGCCACCGTGGAACCCTGGGGACTCACCGGCGACCGACGCTGGATGGTCGTCGACCCGTCCGGTGAGGCGGTGACGGCCCGCGAGGCCAACCGGCTGGTGCTGATCACGCCGTCGATCACCGACAGCGGTCTGCTGCTGAGCGCCCCCGACATCGAGGACCTCGACGTCGACCGACCAGCGTCCGGCCCTCTCGTGGAGGTGAAGATCTGGGACGACCGACTGCTGGCCCGGGCGGCCGACCCGGTCGCCGGCGACTGGTTCTCCGGGGTCATCGGTCGGTCGTTGCGGCTGGTGTACCTGGACGACCCGCGGCGCCGTCCGGTGAACCCGGCGTACGGTGCGGCGGACGACACCGTGTCCCTGGCCGACGCCTACCCGCTGCTGCTGGCCACCGAGGAGTCCCTGACGCAGCTGAACACCTGGATCGCCGAGGGTCCGCGCTCCGCGGACGGTCCGCTCCCGATGACCCGGTTCCGGCCCAACCTCATCGTGCGGGGAGAGGACGCGTTCGCCGAAGACACCTGGCGGCGGGTCCGGGTCGGTGAGGTCGTGTTCCGGGTCGTGAAGCTCTGCGACCGGTGCGTCCTGACCACCATCGACCCGGTGACCGCGACGCGCACCAAGGAGCCCCTGGTCAGCCTGGCCCGTCATCGACGGTGGGACGGCAAGACCTGGTTCGCGGTGAACCTGGTGCCGGAGGCGCCGTACGGGTCAGGGGTGCCGGAGGCGCCGTACGGGGCGGGGGTGCCGGAGGCGCTGTACGGGTCGGTCCGGGTGGGCGACCAGGTCGAGGTGCTCGAGACCCGTTGACCGCCGCTCCCCTGGCGACCCATCTGCTCGGGTTTGTCGGCTCTGCTCGGTCTATAGATCGAGCAGAGCCGACAAACCCGAGCAGCTCCAGCGGGTGAGGGTGGGTCAGACGAGCGTCGGGAGGTGCTGCCGGGCCCACGCGTACGAGATCTCGTGCGACTCGCGCCTGGTGGGGGTGCTGGGGTGGTCGACCTCGATCATCACATCGCCGTCGTAGTCGGCCGGCAGGGCGGCCAGGATCGCCGGGATGTCCAGCACGCCGAGCCCCGGCTCGGCCCACAACCGCCCCGAGTCGGACTGGTCGCGGTAGGTGGCGTCCCCCGCCCGCCCGTCGAGGAAGTCGGCGTACACGTCCTTGAGGTGCAGGGCGCCGACCCGGTCGGCGTAGCGGGTGAGCACGGCGGCGGGGTCGGCACCGGCCCAGCGCAGGTGCCCGGTGTCGGGACCGATCCCGATCAGCGTGGGCCCGAGATCGTCCAGCAGGGCGGTGATCTCCTGCTCGGTCTCGAAGACACCGCCGACGTGGGAGTGGTGCAGTGGGCGCAGCCCCTCGGCCCGCAGCACCTGGCAGATCACGCCGCAGTTCTCGATGGCCAGGTTCAGCCGGCTCCGGCTGAAGTCCGCGCCGACGGCGGGACGCTCCATCCGGGCCGGCACGGCCACCGAGGACACCATGGTCCGGTCCAGACCCAGGGCGACCTGGGTGGCGGCGAACCGCTTGGCCCGTTCGGTCTCGGCGGCGATGTCGACGGTCTCGTCGAAGGCCGAGCTGAACAGGCTGACCGAGGGCGCCAGCCCGTAGCCGGCCAACCAGTCCAGGTACTCGGGGGCGGTCATCCCGTCGGGCACGTCGCCCTTGACGGCGGTGAAGCCGATCGCGGCGAGCTCGGCGAACGCTGCGTCCAGCACCTCCCGGGTCCGGCCGGCCCTGGCCCAGTACTGGATCGGGTTGACGGCCAACCGGGTCACGTCAGGGCCACCGGACGCCCGGTCCGGGCCGACTCGTAGACCCCGGTGATGATCGCGATCGCCTGCCGGTTGGTCTCCAGACTCACCCGCAGCTCGGCCTCACCGTCCAACGCCGACAGGAAGTTCTCGTACTGGCGACGGTGCGCGACCGCACCGAGCTGACCAGGGTCGGCGCCGGCGCTCAGGGTCGCGCCCGAGGCCTCCGGGAACTCGTCCAGCTGGTTGATCGTCTTGGACGACTCCCCGTACGCGCGTTCGTCGGCGCTCGCCTCGGCCGGGGTCCGGTGGATGAAGCTCAGCACGTCGCTGTCGATGATCACCGAGCCCTTGTCGCCGTGCACCTGCAGCCGGGCACTCATCCCCGGGTAGGCGGCGGTGGTCGCGTGCAGCACCCCCAGGGCACCGCTGGCGAACCGCACCACCCCGACCGCGACGTCCTCGACCTCGATCCGCTCGTGGGCCAGGGTGCCGGTGTAGGCGAACACCTCGACCGGACGGCCCATGGTGGCGACCAGCAGGTCGATGGTGTGCACGCCCTGGTTCATCAGCGCGCCGCCACCGTCGAGCTCCCAGGTGCCGCGCCAGTCGCCGGAGTCGTAGTAGCTCTGGCCGCGCCACCAGTCGACGGAGGCGATGCCGGAGGTCAGGCGGCCGAGCTCACCGGCGGCGATGGCGTCCACCGTCACCTCGGTGGCGGGGTCGAAGCGGTGCTGGGAGATGACGGTGACCAGCCGGCCGGATTCCCGCTGGGCGGCGATGATCTCGTCGGTCCGCTCGACGGTGATCTCCGCCGGCTTCTCGATGATCACGTCCTTGCCGGACCGCAGCGCCTCGATGGCCAGCTCGCCGTGGGTGCCGGTCGGGGTGCACACGACCACGACGTCGACGTCGGCCTGCGCGAGCGCCGCGGTCAGGCTCGCGTACGCCGTGCCGCCGTGCTCGTCGATGATCTGCTGGGCCCGATCCGGGTGCGGGTCGACCACGGCGACCAGCTCGAGCCGGTCGGCCAGCCGGTCGATCACACGGCCGTGGTGGCGTCCGATCACCCCGGCGCCGACCAGGGCGATCCGACGGCGGTTCGTCGGTGCGGCGTCACTCATGCGTACGCGATCCCTTCCTGGCGGAGGATGTCGGTGAAGGCGGTGTGCGCCTGGATCCAGAGGTCGGCGCCGGAGAAGCCGCCGAGGGCGTTCTGCGTCCCCAGGTGCGGCTCCAGGGAGAAGAAGCCGTCGAAGCCGTCCACCCGCAGCGCGCGGATCGTCTCAGCCACCTCGCCGTCACCGGCGCCGGCCACGACCACCGAGGCGTCGGCGAACAGGGCGTCCTTGATCTGGATGTAGACGGTGTGCGGTCGCAGGTCGGCGTAGCCCTCGGTGTAGGGCTTGACCCCGCACTGGACGTAGTTGGCCGGATCCCAGGCCAGCTTGAGGTTCGGGGAGTCGACAGTGGTGACGATGTCGAGGACCCGGCGGGGGATGTCGCCGAAGATGTCCTTCTCGTTCTCGTGCACGGCGACCACGCCGGCCTCCTCGGCGACCCGGGCGATCGCCCGCATCCGGGTGATCACCTCGTCGCGGTGGTCGTCGGGGTCGTCGCCCGCCGGGATGAAGAACGAGAACAGCCGGATGTACGGCGCCTGCAGCAGCTGCGCGATCTCGGCGGCGTGCCGCATCCGCTCCAGGTGCGGCCCGAAGTCGTCGGTGATCGCGATCTTGCCGATCGGCGACCCGATGCTGGAGACCCGCAGCCCGTGCTCGGCGAGGAGCCGCTGCACGGTGGCGAGCTGGTCGGCGTCGAGGTCGAGGATGTTGGTCCCCCACGCGCTCCTGATCTCGATGTGCGTCAGGCCGAGGTCGGTGACGACCCGGCACTGGGTGGCGAAGTCGTCGTCGATCTCGTCGGAGAATCCGGAGAGGGTCCACATGATCGGGTGTCAGTCCTTTGCTGGGAGGGAACACAGCCATTCCCTCATCGCCCACCGCCGCGGCGGTAGGGGTTGCCGCAAGTTGTCGGGTGGCGCATCGGCGGCATCCGCACCGACCACGGAGAAGTCTCCCCGATCGGGCCGGGGCGGCCGCGCCACGCCGCGCGGGGCGTCAGCCGGAGAGACTTCTCCGCACGCTTCAGGCCGACCAGAGTCCCCGCGGGCACCGCTTCGTCGGCAGCGACGCCCGGAACTCGACGTAGCAACCGCAGTCCAGGCAGGTGTGGGTGGCCAGCCGGGAGCAGCCGGCACAGACCCGCAGGCGGGCGTCGCGGACGTCGTCAGCCGCGAGGTCGACCTCGTAGCGCAGCTAATCGACCACCTCGGCGTGCACCCGCTCCGGGGTCAGGGCCTCGTCCGGACCGCAGCCGCGACACGGTCGTCGGGCGAGGGGCGTCGCCGCTCCGACCACGATCAGACCAGTGTCCCGCGTACGGTGACGAACGCGTGCGGCGGCAGGGTGATCCGGAGGACGTCGCCGTCGGTGATCACGTCCAGGGGCCGTGGAGTCACCGCGTCCGCGCGGTCCGCGTCGTTGTAGGTCTCGACCCGGTCGGCGGTGAGCACCAGCCCGGTCGCCTCGGCCAGCCGCCCGCCCCGGAGGTCCAGGGTGAGCTCGACCGGCTCGGTCAGGTCCAGGTTCGAGGCCGAGATCAGCACGCCGCCGTCCTTGCTGCTGGCCGACACCGAGACCGTCGGCACCTCCTCCTCGGCCACCCGCCGGACGTGGTCGGGAGCCAGCAGGTGGGCGTCCAACCGGGCGGCGTCCTGGTGTCCGGCGTTCATGGCGAACACGTGGTAGGTCGGGGTCAGCACGAGGGCACCGGAGTCGGGATCGGTCAGGATCATCGCCTGCAGCACGTTGACGGTCTGGGCGATGTTGGCCATCACCAGACGCTCGGCGACGGCGTGGAAGACGTCGAAGTGCACCGACGCCACGAGGGCGTCCCGCAGGGTGTTCTGCTGGTACAGGAACCCGGGGTTGGTGCCGGGCTCGACGTCCCACCAGGTGCCCCACTCGTCCAGCACCAGCCCGACCAGCCGCTGCGGGTCGTAGGCGTCCATCACGCTGATGTGCGCGGCGAGGATCGACTCGATCCGCCGCGAGGCGGCCATGGTCCGCCAGTAGTCGTCGTCGTCGAAGACGGTGGCCGAGCCCTTGTCCGTCCACGGACCCGCCGTCGTGTAGTAGTGCAGCGAGATCCCTTGGAAGACACCGGGTCGGGCCAGCGGGGTGCCGAACGGGGTCAGCGCCTCCATCAGCGCCCGGGTCCAGGTCACGTCGTCGTCGTGCGCCCCGGCGGCGATCCGGTAGACGTGGTTGCCGCCGTGGTCCCGCACGTACGTGGAGTACTGCCGGGCCAGATCGGCGTACGCCTCTCCCCGCATGTTCCCGCCGCACCCCCACGGCTCGTTCCCGATGCCGAAGAACGGCACCCGCCAGGGCTCGTCCCGTCCGTGCTCCCGCCGCAGCGAGGCCATCGGCGAGTCGTCCGCCCGGGTCAGGTACTCGACCCACTCGCCCATCTCACGGACGGTGCCGGAGCCGACGTTGCCGTTCACGTACGGCTCGGCATCCAGCAGCTCGCACAGGGCCAGGAACTCGTGGGTGCCGAAGGCGTTGTCCTCCACCACGTCGCCCCAGTGCGAGTTCACCATCCGCGGCCGCTGCTCCCGGGGACCGATCCCGTCCCGCCAGTGGTAGTCGTCGGCGAAGCAGCCGCCGGGCCAGCGCAGGTTGGGGATCCGGAGCGCCCGCAGCGCCTCGACCACGTCGAGCCGGATGCCGCCCTGGTTCGGGATGTCGGAGTCCTCACCCACCCAGAAGCCGCCGTAGATGCAGCGACCCAGGTGCTCGGCGAAATGGCCGTACACGTGACGGCTGATGGTCGGGCCGGGGAGGTCGAGGTTGATGACGGCGCGCGCGGTGGACATCGCTACATCGTTGTACCTCCGCATGTGAACGTCAACACACTCGCCGGGATCCGGTCGGAGCGAGGGGTGGGCGGCGACACTAAGGTGAGCAGGGTGGGCTCCGACGGCGGCGAGGCGGAGAACGGACCGGTCACGATCTACGACGTCGCCGAGGCGGCCGGCGTGGCGGCGTCGACGGTGTCGCGGGCGCTGTCCAAGCCGGGTCGGGTCAGCTTCCGGACCGCCGAGCACGTGCGCGTGGTCGCCGCCCGTCTCGGCTACCGGACCGAGGAGACCGAGCGGGACCCGAAGACCGACACGTCGCTGATCGCCATGGTCGTCGCCGACATCACCAACCCCGTCTTCTACGGCATGATCCGCGGCGCCGAGCGGGCTGCCCGGCACGCCGGCTGCACACTCGTGCTGGCCGAGAGCCAGGAGTCCGCCGCGGCGGAGCACGAGGCCCTGGAGCGCATCGTCCCGGCCGTCGACGCGGTCATCCTGGCCTCCTCGCGGATGTCCGACGCCGCCATCCGCACGCTGGCCAAGTCGGTCCGGGTGGTGGTGCTGAACCGGATGGTGGACCAGGTGCCGTCCGTGGCCACCGACACCGTGCAGGCGGTGCGGTTCGCCGCGGACCACCTGCTGAGCCACGGCCACCGCTCGCTGACCTACCTGGCCGGGCCGGAGGCGTCCTGGTCGGACGGGATGCGCTGGCGCGGGGTGCTGGAGGCCGGGCAGCAGCTCGCCCTCCGGGTCCGGCGGAGCGGACCGCACCGCCCCACCATCGCCGGCGGTCGGGAGGCGGCTGCCGAGTGGCTGGAGAACCCGACCTCGGCGGTGATCGCCTACAACGACCTGGTCGCGATCGGCTTCCTGCAGGGGGTGTCCGAGGCCGGCCGACGGGTCCCCGACGACGTCAGCGTGATCGGCTTCGACAACATCCGGGACGGTGAGCTGGTCGTGCCCGGACTCACCACGCTCGCCTCGCCACTGGCCAGCCTCGGGTCCGCGGCGGTCCAGCACCTGCAGCGTCCCCGGAACGCCACCGCGGAGCCGGCGCCCCTGCTGCTGCCGAGCCGGCTCGTCGTCCGCGGCTCGACCGGTCCGGCGCACTGACCGCACCGACCGACCCCGGGGGCCCGCAGTTCGGCAACTCCCGGCAACCGCTGGGTGGGCGTGCCGCCCCTCCGCCACGATGAACGAGTGACCACCCCGCCGCTCGCCCTGCACCCCGACCGCCTGTTCCCGGCCGACCCCGGCGTCCGCCGCCTGGCGTCGTCGCTGTACGACCGCGTACGGGAGCTGCCGATCATCTCCCCGCACGGCCACGTGCCGGCGCAGTGGCTGGCCGACGACGTGTCGTTCGCCGACCCGACCTCGCTGCTGATCACCCCGGACCACTACGTCACCCGCCTGCTGCACGGCCACGGGGTCGACCTCGCCGACCTCGGGGTCGGACAGGACTCCTTCGACGAGGCCGCCTCCCGGCGGGCGTTCCGGATCCTGTGCGAGCACTGGGGCGCCTACCGCGGCACCCCGGTCCGGTTCTGGCTGGACGCCCAGCTCGGCGACATCTTCGGCATCGAGGTGCGACCCAGCGCCGCGACCGCCGACGCGGTCTACGACCAGATCGCCGAGCGGCTGGGTCACCCGGACTACCGCGCCCGGGCCCTGTTCGACCGCTTCGGCATCGAGGTGCTGGCCACCACCGACGACCCGTGCGACGACCTGGCCGCGCACCGCCGGCTGGCCGACGACCCGAGCTGGGACGCCCGGGTGGTGCCCACCTTCCGGCCCGACCGCTACCTCGAGCCGCTGAGCCCGACCTGGAACACCGACGTGGACCGGTTGGCCGAGACGTCCGGCATCGAGACCGGCGAGTACGCCGGCTGGCTCGCGGCCATGGCCGCCCGACGGGCGCACTTCATCGCCCACGGCGCCGTGTCGGCCGACCACAGCCACCTGGACCCCCGGACCGACCCGCTCACCGACGCCGAGGCCCGGCACCTCTACGCGCTGGCCCGCCAGGGCGACATCGGGCCCGACGAGGCCGTCGCCCTGCGGCGGCACCTGCTGTTCCAGATGGGTCTGATGTCGGCCGAGGACGGGCTGGTGATGACCCTGCACCCCGCTGTGCGGCGGGACCACCACCTCCCGAGCTCGCAGGCGTACGGCCACGACATCGGCACCGACATCCCGGTGGCGGTGGAGTTCACCGACGCGCTGCGGCCGCTGCTGAACGCCGTGGGCACCCACCCGGGTTTCCAGCTGGTGCTGTTCACCCTGGACGAGACGACCTTCTCCCGCGAGATCGCCCCCCTGGCCGGCTTCTACCCGAGCGTGTACGCCGGAGCGCCGTGGTGGTTCCTGGATGCGCCGGACGCGATCCTGCGCTACCGCGCCGCGGTCACCGAGACGGCGGGTCTGGCCAAGACGTCCGGGTTCATCGACGACACCCGCGCCTTCTGCTCGATCCCCGCGCGCCACGACATGTCCCGCCGGCTGGATGCCACCTACCTGGCCCGGCTGGTCGCCGAGCACCGCCTGGACGAGGACGAGGCCCGAGAAGCGATCCACGACCTGGTGGACACCAACCCCCGAAGGGCGTTCAAGCTGTGAGCACCTCCCCCGAGCGGACCACCGACTCCCCGCCCCGGCTGTCCCGGGCCCTGCCGGGGACCCCGCCGGCCGCCCCGGTGCGGATCGTGCACCTGGGTCTCGGCAACTTCCACCGGGCCCACCAGGCCTGGTACACCGCGCACGCCGGTGACGCCGCCGACTGGGGCATCGCCGCCTTCACCGGACGGCGCCCCGATGCCGCCGACGCCCTGGCCCCGCAGGACGGCCTGTCGACCTTGATCACCCGGGCCTCCGACGGCGACGCGTTCGAGCTGGTCGGCTCGTTGACCGCCGTGCACGCCGCCGCCGACCACCAGGCGCTGCTGGACTACCTCAGACGTCCCGAGGTCGCCGTGGTGACCATCACCGTGACCGAGCAGGGCTACCTGGCCGACGCGGCCCGTCAACTGCGCCGCACCGAGGCCGTGGTCGCCGACATCGCCGCCCTGCAAGGGGATCCGGCAGCACCGGTGACCACTCTGCCCGCTCGCCTGGTCGGCGGCCTGGCCGCCCGTCGCGCGGCCGGTGCCGGAGCGATCACCATCCTGTCCTGCGACAACCTGCCGGAGAACGGCGAGGTCGCGGCCTCGGTCGTCACCCAGCTCGCCCAGGCGGTCGACCCGGCCCTGGCCGAGTGGATCGCCGAGCACGTGGACTTCGCCTCCTCGATGGTGGACCGGATCACCCCGACCACCACCGACGCCGACCGGGCGCTGGTGACCGCCGAGCTCGGCTACGTCGACGCGTCACCGGTCGCCACCGAGCCCTTCCACGAGTGGGTCATGTCGGGACGGTTCCCGGCCGGGCGGCCGCGGTGGGAGGACGCCGGGGCCCGGGTGGTCGACGACGTCACCCCGTTCGAGCAGCGCAAGCTGTGGCTGCTCAACGGCTCGCACTCCCTGCTCGCCTACGCCGGCAGCATCCGCGGCCACGCCTCCATCGACGAGGCCATCGCCGACCCCGCCTGCCGGGAGTGGGTGGAGGCCTTGTGGGACGAGGCCGCCCCGCACCTGCCGCTCCCCGCCGAGGACGTGGCGGCGTACCGGTCGGCGCTGCTGCAGCGCTACGCCAACTCCCGCATCCGCCACCAGCTGGCCCAGATCGTGGCCGACGGATCCACCAAGGTGGTGGTCCGCACGGTGCCGGTGATCCGCGCCGAGCGCGCCGCCGGTCGGGTGCCGCTGGGGTGCGCCACCGTGGTGGCCGCCTGGATCCGCCACCTGCGCGGTGCTGGTGCCCCGCTCAACGACGGCGGCGCCGAGCCCTACCTGGCCGTGGTCGGCGACGACGACGAGACCGCGGTCCGGGCGGTGCTGGCGCTGCTGGGTCCGGCCGACGAGGTTGCCGCCGACCTGCAGAGCGACGACGATCTGGTAGCAGCGGTCATCATCCAGTTGTCCGCGATCGGCTGACCGGAGGCATCTGAGATGAGCGACGAGGCGTACGGCACCGAACCCGGCGATCCCCACCGGGCCCGCACGATCGGCGGCGTCGGCGCGCAGCTGAGCGAGGCGGAGGTGGCGGCGTTCGTCGAGCAGTCCCTCGCCGGCGCGGACCTGGACGACAAGCGGATCTGTCTGGTGGTGCCCGATCGGACCCGCACCTGCCCGCTGCCGCTGATCCTCGGGGCCGTGCACCGGGCCCTGGCCGGCCGGGCCAAGGAGGTGACGGTGCTGATCGCGCTGGGCACCCACCAGGCGATGTCCGAGGAGGCCCTCGGGTCCCACCTCGGCTACCCGGTCGGCGAGCTGGAGCAGACCTATCCCGGCTGGGAGGTGGTCAACCACGAGTCCTGGCTGCCGGAGACCTTCAGCACCCTGGGCGTGATCGGCCGGGAGCGGATGGGCGAGCTCACCGGGGGGCTGATGACCGACCTCGAGGTCACCGTCCGGATCAACCGCCGGGTGGCCGAGGCCGACGTGGCCATCGTGGTCGGGCCGGTCTTCCCGCACGAGGTGGTCGGCTTCTCCGGCGGCAACAAGTACTTCTTCCCCGGGGTCTCCGGCCCCGAGCTGATCGACGTGTCGCACTGGGTCGGCGCCCTGATCACCAGCGCGGAGATGATCGGCACCCGCGGCGTGACCCCGGTGCGGGCGCTGGTCAACGAGGCCGCCTCGTTGATCCCGGCCGACCGGCTGGCGCTCTGCCTGGTCGTGCAGTCCGGCTCCGACGTCCTGCACGCAGCGGCCTTCGGCACCCCGGAGGACGCGTGGGCGGCGTGCGCGGCGGTCTCCGCCGAGACCCACGTCAGCTACCTCGACCGGTCCTACCGGCGGGTGCTGTCGATCATGCCCACCAAGTACGAGGACATCTGGACCGCGGCCAAGGGCTTCTACAAGCTGGAGCCGATCGTGGCCGACGGCGGCGAGGTGATCATCTACGCCCCGCACATCACCCAGATCTCGGTGATGCACCCGCAGATCAGCGAGATCGGCTACCACAACCGCGACTACTTCCTGGGGCAGTGGGACCGGTTCGCGGACCGTCCCTGGGGCGATCTCGCCCACTCCACCCACCTGCGCGGGCAGGGCACCTGGGACACCGAGCACGGCGAGCGCAACCGGGTGGCGGTCACGCTGGCCACCGGGATCCCGCGGGCGGACGTGGAGGCGGTCAACCTCGGCTACCTCGATCCGGCCGAGGTCGACGTCACGGCGTACGAGGCCGACCCGGACACCTTCGTCGAGCCGCACGCCGGCGAGGTCCTCTACCGGTTGCGCGCGGGCGCCGGGGCGGCCGGCGGCGCCGGCGAGGCCGACGGTCGCGAGGTCGGTTTCGAGGGGAGTGACGGGTGACCCCATCGGATCGCCTGGACGCCTCCCCGGCTCATCGTCCGGACCCCTCCCCGGCTCACCGCCTTGACGCCTACCCCGCGGACGCCGAAGGTCCGCGGCCGGCCGTGCTGGTGCTGCCCGGAGGTGGCTACGGCACGCTGGCCGACCACGAGGGGCACGACTACGCCCAGTGGCTCAGCGGTCTCGGCCTGCACGCGTTCGTGCTGCACTACCCGGTGGCCCCCGCCCGGCACCCCGCGCCGGTGACCGCCGCGGCCTGGGCGCTCGACCACGTGCGCCACGGTGATCACGGCCTCGCGGTGGACCCGGCGGCGGTGGGCGTCATCGGCTCCTCGGCCGGGGGCCACCTGGCCGGCAGCCTGTGCGTCGGGCTCGCCGGACCGGAGACCCCGCGACCCGCCTTCGCGATCTTGTGCTACCCGGTGGTCTCCTTCCTCGACGAGGCGCACGAGGGGTCGGCGCAGAACCTGCTCGGCCCGGACCCGGGTGCGGACGCGCGGGCCGCGCTGTCGCTGGAGCGCCTGGTCGACGACCGGGTCCCGCCCACGTTCCTGTGGTCCACCGCCGACGACGAGGCGGTGCCGGTGGGCAACACCCTCCGCTACGCCAAGGCGCTCACCGAGCGCGGCGTGCCGACCGAGCTGCTGGTGCTGCCGCACGGCCGCCACGGTCTGGGGCTCGCTCCCGAGGACCCCGCGGTCGCCGGCTGGAGTCGGCTGTGCGCGGAGTGGCTGCAGCGCGGCGGCTGGACCGGCCCCGGTCAGGACCGGACCGAACCGCCCGAGGGCACGCCTGCGTGACCTCCCGATCGCGGCTCAACCGGCCGCTCGCCCTGCTGGTCGCGGGCACCTTCTTCATGGAGATCCTGGACGGCACCATCCTGTCCACCGCGGCCCCGGCCATCGCCACCGACCTGGGGGTGGCCCCGGTCGACGTCAACACCGCCATCACGGGCTATCTGATCGCCCTGGCTGCGGGCATCCCGGTGAGCGGCTGGCTGACCGAGCGCTTCGGCGGGCGTCGGATCCTGGCCGTGGCCATCGCGGTGTTCACCCTCGCCTCGATCGCCTGCGCGGTGGCCCCGAGCCTGCCCGTGCTGGTGGCCATGAGGATCGTGCAGGGGTTCGGCGGTGCCCTGATGGTGCCGGTCGGTCGGCTGGTGGTGCTGCGGGAGACCAGCAAGGCCGACATGCTCGATGCGATCGCCTACCTCACCTGGCCGGCGCTGCTGGCCCCGGTGATCGCCCCGACGCTGGGCGGCTGGATCGTCACCGTGGCCAGCTGGCACTGGATCTTCCTGATCAACGTCCCGCTCGGGGTGGCGGCGTTCGTGATCACGCTCCGGGTGGTGCCGACCACCCGGGCCGACGACCAGCCACCGTTGGACTGGTGGGGTTTCCTGCTGTGCGCCGGCAGCCTGGCCTCGTTCATGATCGTCATCGAGCTGCTCCAGCCCCAGGGCGGTCTGGACACCGGCGCCGTGCTGACCGCCGCCCTGACCGCCACCGTCGTGATCATGCTGACCGGCTGGTGGCTGCGCCGCGCTCGGCACCCGATCCTGCGCTTCGACGCCCTGCGGGTGCACACCTTCGCGGTGAGCAACCTCGGTGGGGGTCTCTACCGGCTGGTGATCAGCGCCGTCCCGTTCCTGGTGCCGTTGCTGCTCCAGGTCGGCTTCGGCTTCTCCCCGGTGCTGTCGGGGACGATGCTGCTGCTGCTGTTCCTGGGCAACGTGGCGATCAAGCCGGCCACCAGCCCGTTGATCCGCCGGTTCGGCTTCCGGAGGGTGCTGATCGGCAGCGTCTCCGCGGGCGCGGTGATCATCGCGGCGCTCGGTCTGGTCGGACCCGGCACGTCGCTGGTCGTCCTCGGCGGTCTGCTGCTGCTCAGCGGCGTGTTCCGCTCCATCGGCTTCAGCGCCTACAACTCCCTGCAGTTCGCCGACATCGAGGGCACCGGCATGGCCGGGGCCAACACCCTGTCCGCCACGCTGCAGCAGCTGGCCGGGGGGCTCGGGGTGGCGGTCGGTGCCCTGCTGCTGCGGACCGGGGAGCATCTCGTGCCCGGCGGCGACACGGGCGGCGCCGCCTACGCGTACGCGTTCGGTGGGCTGGCGCTGATCATGGTCGTGCCGCTGGTCCAGGCCTGGCGGCTGCCCCCCACCTCCGGGGCCGAGCTGGCCGCACGCCGATGACGCCCGGCACCCGCCGAACCGTTAGTTGAACCGTAGGTACACAACGATCTACCCTCATACGGTGGGCAGACCCAAGGAGTTCGATCCGGACACCGCCGTGACGCAGGCGATGAACGTGTTCTGGGAACGGGGCTACGCCGACACCACCCCCCAGGGACTGTCGGAGGCGCTGGGGATCGGCAAGGGCAGTCTCTACCACGCCTTCGGCGGCAAGCGTCAGCTCTACGACCTCGCCCTGCAGCGCTATCTGGACGGCCAGCACGCCGTGGTCTCCTCCTGGCTGGAGAGCTCGGGGCCGGTCAAGGACCGCTTGCGGGCGGCGCTGCTCTTCCCGCTCGAGACCGATCTCGCCGGGCTCGAGCACCGGGGTTGCCTGGCCATCAACAGCGCGGTGGAGTTCGGCGCCGCCGACGCCGAGGTGGCCACAGCGATCCGGAGCCTGCTCGACCACACCCAGCAGGTCCTCGCGACCCTCGTCCGGGAGGGGCAGCGGACGGGCGAGCTCCGGTCCACCCCGGAGAGCGACGCCGTGGCCGGGCTGCTGATGACCAGCATCGTCGGTCTCCGCGCCCTGGCCCGGGTGGAGGACGGTGCCGGGCGGATGCGAGCCGTCGTCGACGCCACGATCGACCTGCTCTGACCCGCTTGCTGACGCAGGGGGCGGCGTCAGGACCAGACCCGGCGGACCGCCTCGACCTGCGCCGCGTGGTCCAGGCCGTCCACGTCGATCACGTGGTCGTAGAGAGCCCGGTCGTCCGGCTGACTGCTGTGCAGCAGCACGAACTCGTCGTCGGTCAGGTGGACCGGACGTCGGGTGGCCCGACGCCGGGCCTCGGTGAGCGAGACCTGCAGGTGGACGATCAGCACGCCGGGAACGCCGGCCCGGTAGCGGGCCGCCGTGTCCGGCGTGAGCACGTCAGCGATCACCACGTCGATGCCCGCGGCGGCGAACCGGCGAGCGAGATCGCCGGCGTTCTCGACCCCGATCAGCTGTTGGTCGGCTCCGGCCACGCCCTGCCAGGGCGCTGCGTGGCCGGACACGACGAGCTGCCGGATGTCGTCGACGTCGACCACCGCGGCGAGCGGGAGGCCGGCCGCCAGCGCCCGGGCCGTCGTGCTCTTGCCCGCGGCCGGCGGACCGGTCAGCAGCAGGGGTCTCACGACCTCACCTCCGCAGCGCGAACCATGCCGACGGCTGTCCCCGCCCTCAGCGACTCAGGGCGTAGACCTGCTCGATGATCTGCAACGCCTTGATGCCCTCCGCCGGGTCGATCCAGAACGGCTTGCCGGCCGTCGCCTGGGCGTGGAAGTCCGCGATCAGCAGCTCGTGGGACACCCCCCAGTAGGAGCGTCCACCCGACTCGGCCCGGCGTTCGGGCACCACGTCGACCCGCCCGTCGGCCCAGCTGACCGTCAGGTCACCCCGGAGCGAGAGCTGTGCGTTCTCGGCAGCGATCTCGATGCCGACGGGGAAGTCGACGGCCGCGGTGTTGGTGGCGAAGCAGACCGAGCGGACGCCGCCCGGGTGGTCGAGGACCAGCTGGGCGGAGTCCTCGACGTCGATCACGTCGCCCAGCACGTAGGTGCCGGCGCGGCCCCCGACGGCGGTCACGTCGCCGAGGAACCACTGCAGCAGGTCGATGGTGTGGATGGCCTGGTTGATCAAGGTGCCGCCGCCGCTGCGGGCCCGCTGCCCGCGCCACGGCCGAGCCTCGTAGTAGGCGGGACTGCGGTGCCAGGCCACCGTGGCGAAAGCCCCGTGCACGGTCCCCAGCTCGCCGGAGGCCAGCAGCTCGCGGATCGCCACGGACGTCGCGTTGTAGCGGTTCTGGAAGCAGATCCCGACAGTGGCCTCCGGGTGCTCGGCCGACCACCGCACCAGCCGCTCGGCCTCGGCCACGGTCGCCGCCACCGGTTTCTCCGACAGCACCGCCACCCCGGCCTCCAGGCAGGCGATCGCCGGGTCGACGTGCTGGTCGTGAGGGGTGCTGATCTGGACGACGTCGGGGTGTTCGCTCTCGATCATGGCCAGCGGGTCGGTGAAGCCGGGCACGCCGTACGTCTCCCCCACCGACCGGGCCACCCCGGGGTCGAGGTCGCAGACGGCGACGAGCTCGCTGCCCTCGATCCGACGGATCGCCTCCAGGTGCACGACGGACACGTCCCCGCACCCGATCACCGCTGCCCTGACCATCCGCCACCTCCATCGCTCCGACTGCCTCTTCGGTGCTGACTCTCGCAGCCGGGGCCAACCCGGACAACGACGTTGCCAGAGGTTGTCACGTCGGCCCGCCCCCTCCCCGGCGGCGGTTAGGGTGACAGACGTGACCGATCTCGCCGCCCCCGCCACGCCGCTGACCGAGGCCGTCCGGAGCGTCGCGGCCGACCTCGCCGGAGTGCACCGACTCGGGGTCGCCTTCTCCGGCGGCGTCGACTCCTCCGTGCTGCTCGCCCTCGCCGTCCGCGTCCTCGGGGCTGACCAGGTGGTCGCGGTGCTCGGGGTCTCGCCCAGCCTGGCCGCGAGCGAGCGCCGGGGCGCCCACGCCGTGGCCGGTCAGATCGGGGCGGAGGTGGTGGAGATCGAGACCGCCGAGGGCGACCGCGCCGCCTACCGGGCCAACGGCCCGGACCGCTGCTTCCACTGCAAGGACGAGCTGTTCGCCACCATCGACGCCGGCGTCGCCCGCTCCCTGCGCCTGGACGCGATCGCGTACGGGGAGAACGCCGACGACGTCCGCCGGACGGACCGTCCGGGCGCCCGGGCGGCGACCGAGCACGACGTACGCCGACCGCTGGCCGCGGCCGGGCTGACCAAGGCCGACGTCCGGACCATCGCCCGCGAGCTGGGCCTGGACGTGGCCGACAAGCCCGCCTCCCCCTGCCTGGCCTCGCGGATCCCGCACTTCGAGGAGGTCACGCCGGAGAAGCTGGCCCAGATCGACCGGGCGGAGGAGGCCCTGCGCGACCTCGGTCTGGGCGATCTCCGGGTGCGCCACCACGGGGACATCGCCCGGCTCGAGCTGACCGTCGACGACCTGGTCCGGATCGCGGTGGACCCGTTGCGCAGCGACGTCCTCCGGGCCGTCCGCGGCGCCGGCTTCCGTTACGTCACGCTCGACCTGGCCGGGATGCAGTCGGGCGCCTTCACCCTGCCCCTGGTCGCGGTCCACCATGGCTGACCGCCCCGACGTCGTCGAGACCGGCGGAACGGCCGGGGGGCTCGACCAGATCGCCCAGCTCGACCTCGACCGCCTGGACCGGCGCGGCTACCCCGAGGCCGTGTTCTGCGAGGGCAAGACCGCCGACCAGGTCGGACGGATCGCCACCGCCCTGGCCGACCAGCGGCAGGTCTCCCTGTTCACCCGGGTGCGGGAGGAGCACGTGCAGGCCATCCACGCCGTGCTGCCCGACGCCGCGTACGACGCCACCGCCCGCATCGTCGCCTGGCCCCCCACGCCGCCCGAGCCGACCGGCGGGCCGGTGCTGGTGCTGGCCGCCGGCACCTCCGACCTGCCGGTGGCCCAGGAGGCCCTGCTGACCGCCCGCTACCTCGGCCGGCACGCCGAGCTGGTCGTCGACGTCGGCGTGGCCGGACTCCACCGGATCCTCGCGCAGGTGCCTCGACTGCGGGCGGCCTCGGCGATCGTGGTGGCCGCCGGCATGGACGGTGCGCTGCCGAGTGTGGTCGCAGGCCTGGTGGCCGCGCCCGTGGTCGCCGTCCCGACCTCGGTCGGCTACGGGGCCGCCTTCGAGGGGCTGGCCGCCCTGCTCACCATGTTGAACGCCTGCGCACCGGGGGTCGCCGTGGTCAACATCGACAACGGCTACGGCGCGGGGCACCTGGCCGCCCAGATCGCGGCGCCGTGACCGGACCCAGCTCGGGTCGGCACGCCTGGATCGACGCCTCGGCCGGCATCGCCGGCGACATGCTGCTCGGCGCCCTGGTCGACGCCGGCGCCGACCTCGCGGTGGTGCAGGCGGCGGTGGACGCGGTCGTGCCGGGCTCGGTCCGGCTGGACGCCGCCGAGGTCACCCGCGCCGGCCAGCGCGCCACCAAGATCGCCGTCGAGGTGATCACCGAGGACCTGCCGCACCGCCGGTGGGCGACCATCCGCGACCGGCTGGTCGAGGCCCCGATCAGCACCCCGGTCCGCGACCGGGCCCTGGCCACGTTCGCCCGGCTGGCCGAGGCGGAGGCCACCGCCCACGGCATCGCCGTCGACGACGTCCACTTCCACGAGGTGGGCGCCCTGGACTCGATCGCCGACGTGGTGGGCGTGTCGGCGGCGCTGGCGGATCTCGGGGTGACCACGCTCAGTGCGGGCGTGGTCGCCGTCGGTTCGGGTCGGACCCGCGCCGCGCACGGCGATCTCCCGGTCCCGGTGCCGGCGGTCGTCCGGCTGTCGGTCGGCTGGCGGGTGCAGGCCGGTGGGACCGGCGAGCTCACCACCCCGACCGGGATGGCCCTGGTGGCCACCCTGGCGGAGCGCTGCGAGGACCTGCCGGCGATGACGGTGCAGGCGTCCGGGGCCGGCGCGGGCACCAAGGACTTCCCCGGGCGGCCCAACGTCACCCGGGTGCTGCTGGGCGAGCTGGCCACCAGCACCGGCGCGGCGACCGAGGGCCAGACCATGATCATCCTGGAGGCCGGGGTGGACGACCTCGACCCGCGGCTGTGGCCCGGTGTCCTCGACCGCCTGCTGCGCGCCGGTGCCGCCGACGCGTGGCTGGTGCCCATCGTGATGAAGAAGGGGCGGCCCGCCCACGTGCTCACGGTGCTGACCCAGCCCGGGCTCGCCACCCGGCTGCGGCAGATGATGATCGATCACACCAGCACCCTCGGCGTCCGTCAGCACGAGGTGACCCGGTCCGCGCTCGCCCGGGGCTGGGCCTCGGTCGACGTCGACGAGCACCCCGTACGGATCAAGATCGGCCACGACGCGACCGGCATCCGACAGCTCAACCCCGAGTTCGACGACGTGAGTCGGGTGGCCGCCGCGACGGGACGGCCCGAACGGGAGGTGCTGGAACAGGCCCGCGCCGCCGCTCGTCGAGACGGACTGGAGCTCGGTGGCGCCGCCCCGGGGGACCTCACCGGCAGCTGAGCCTGTCCCTCGGCGGTAGACCCGACCCCACCGCTGATCTTGGTATCGTGGGGTTCTCGGGCCGCCTCGGGGACGACGAAGGTGTGTCTTTCATGGAGAACTCCACCCACCCGCTCGCGCGGGACCCAGGAGCCGTCCGGCTGCTGGAGCACAACCTGCTGGACATCGAGGAGGCGCTCGGCGCCGACTCGTTCACCCTGGACGCCGACGAGGTGACCTTCCGGCGTCGCGCGCGCGGCACCCGACCGCAGGTCACCTGGCAGGGACGGATCGGTGACTGGCTGGTCCAGGACGGCAACGCGCACTGGCGCATCGCCAGCGACCAGCCCACCACCCTCGAGCACCGGGTGCACGAACCGAGCTGATCTTCAGCACTCCCTCAGCCGTCGACCGCGGCGGTCCTTGGCCGGACTCGTCAGAATGGAGGACGGCGGACGGTTCGTCGGCCGCCGACGAGGAGGCAGACGTGGACACGATCGTGGTGGGGATCATCGCCGTGCTGATCGGGGCACTGCTGTGCTTCCGCGGCTACGTCACGATGAGGTTGATCATCAGCCTGTTCGGCGCGTTCGTGGGCTTCCTGCTCGGAGCCGGTCTGGTGGCCGGCGCCACCGACAGCGGGTTCGGGCAGCTGGCCCTGAGCTGGATCGTCGGTCTCGTCGGGGCAGTGGTCTTCGGCGTGCTGGCCTACCTCTCCTACCAGGTCGCGGTGGTGATCGGGATGGCCGCCATCGGCTTCACCATCGGCACCTCGGTGATGGCCGCGACCGGGGCCGGCTCACCGACGGCCACCGTCGTCGTCGGCCTCGTGGTCGGCGCCCTGCTGGCCGTGATCGCCGTCGTCACCGACCTCCCCGCGGTCCTCCTGGTCGTGCTCACCGCTCTGGCCGGCGCCAGCGTCACGGTGACCGGGGTGATGCTGGTGATCGGCACCCTCGGCCTCGACCGCCTCACGACCGAGAGCGTGAACGCCGAGATGGGTCGCGGTGGGTGGTGGTACGTCCTGAACGGGGCCCTGGCCCTGCTCGGCATCATCGCCCAGCTGCGCGCCCGGGGCCCGCGCACCATGCGCCAGCAGTGGGGGTCGGCCACCCCGACCCGCGCGGTCGCCCGCTGAGGCGTCGATCCGCCGCCGCTCGCCGAGCGGCCAGACCGGGCCCCGTCGTCCGGTCGAGGATTTCCCGGCACCCGCCGGGCTGTAGCAGACTCCGGCGGGTGACTGCCGCGCCGCTGACCTCGCTGCACCTGGACCTGCGACCCGGGGAGCGCTGGTGGGGTGGAGCGGTGGCAGACGGCCAGGTCATGCCGTTCGGCGACCGCCCCCACCGGCGCGATCTGGCCACCAACGCGGGCCTGCTCGAGCACCCCGGCGACGGCGCCAACCAGTCAGCGCCGGTGCTCGTCTCCAGCGCCGGCCGCTACCTGTGGTCCGAGCACCCGTTCACCTTCGCCTTCGACGGTGCCGGGGGTCTCGACGTGGCCGGGACCGACGTCGTCCAGGGCGCGTCCGGTGACTCGCTCGCGACGGCCCACCGGGCCGTGTCCGGTCGCTACTTCCCTGCCTGCGGGACGTTCCCGGCCGAGCAGATGTTCACCGCCCCGCAGTACAACACCTGGATGGAGATGCCGCACCGGCCGACCCAGGACCGCGTGCTCGCCTACGCCCGCGGCATCCTCGACGCCGGCTTCCCGCCCGGTCTGCTGATGATCGACGACCGCTGGTCCCGCGACTACGGCGCCTGGCAGTTCGACGGCGTCCAGTTCCCCGACCCGCAGGCCATGATCGACCGGCTGCACGACTGGGGCTTCCCGGTGATGCTGTGGCTGGTGCCCTTCCTCAGCCCGGACGGGGACAGCTTCCGGGACGCCGTACGCGCGGGCTGGTTGATCACCGGCGACGACGGTGAGCCGATCATCCGGCGCTGGTGGAACGGCTACAGCGCGGTGCCGGACCTGACCGATCCCGCGGCCGTTGACTGGCTGCGCGGGGAGCTGCGGGCGCTGCAGGACCTGGGGGTCGACGGCTTCAAGCTCGACGCCGGCGATCTCCGGGACCACCGGCCGGAGGATCGCACCCGGGCGATGAACGGCCCCGTCGGGCAGTGCGAGGCCTGGGCCGGCCTGGCCGCCGAGTACGCCTTCAACGAGCTGCGAGCCTGCTGGAAGATGGGCGGTCGACCGCTGGCCCAGCGGCTGCACGACAAGCCGTGCCGGTGGGGTGCGGGCGGCCTCGGCTCCCTCATCCCCGAGTCCATCGCGCAGGGCCTCGTCGGGGCCGTGTTCAACTGCCCGGACATGATCGGCGGTGGTGACGTCGCGTACGTGCGGGAGGACGCCGAGGTCGACCAGGAGCTGTTCGTCCGCTTCGCCCAGTGCTCGGCGCTGTTCCCCATGATGCAGTTCTCGATGGCGCCCTGGCGGGTGCTGGACGACGAGCACCTCGCGGCGGTCCGCGCGACGGTCGACCTGCGGCAGTCGTTGCTGCCCGAGATCATGGCCCTGGTCCGGCACGCCGCCGAGAGCGGTGAGCCGATCCTGCGACCCCTGGCCTACCACCACCGCGGCTACGACACCGTCCACGATCAGTTCCTGCTCGGCGAGGACCTGTTGGTGGCGCCGGTGCTGGAGCCCGGCGCCCGTACGCGCACGGTGCAGGTGCCGCCAGGGCGTTGGGTCGACGCGGACGGCGGCGAGATCACCGGGCCGGCCGAGACGGAGGTCGCGGTGACGCTGACGTCGCTGCCGTGGTGGCGCCGCGTCGGCTGACCGTCCGCGGGGGGTGAGAGGGCTCGGTCAGACCCAGAGCCAGCCGCGGGTCAGGACCAGGTTGATCACCACGAGCACGGCCAGCAGCGCGTAGCCGGCCCTCGGGTGCGTCGGCACCTGCGGAGGGTCCGCGGCCGCGACCCGCCCACTGCGGAACATCATGGACATCGGCGCGTACACCCCCACCGCGACGGCGCCGGCCATCACGGCCACGACGTCTCCCGCGCCGACCGGAGGGCTCGCGACCACGTACAGACCCATCAGCAGCACCAGCCCGATCGTGCCGTAGAGCCACGGCCAGACCGAGATCGCCCGACGGTCGGTGATCGAGGAGCTCAGCTCGATGACGGGGTCGGCGAAGAGCCGGGCGGTGAGGAACAGCCCGCCGACGCCGAACGCCGTCGCCGCGAAGAACATCCAGGTCGGCAGACCCCAGAGGGTGAAGGCACGGGCGGTGTCCCCGGCCGGCACCAGGCCGGCGATCATGAAGTACCCGAAACCCTCCTGCAGGCTGGCGAACACCGTCCACAGCCAGACCAACCGCCAGTACGGTCGCGCCCGGAGGGGTCGGACCACGCGGTCGATCCCGTAGAGCAGCAGGCCGCTGACGATGCTGAACAGGGGTCCGGCGATCGCGGTCAGGGCGGCCGCCCCGGCGGGCGGCTCGGGTGTGTAGCCGACCGCGAACGGCAGCTGGGTCGGGCCGTAGCCCTGCAGGGCGCCGGCGACGGCGTGACTGGTCTCGTGCAGCAGGATCATGATCGTCGCCCCGGTCACGAAGGCGACCACGCCGTTCCGGATGAGGGTGCCACGCCCGGACCCGACGACCGCATCATTCATGGCATCAGTGTCGCAGACCGTGAACCGATCTGAACCCGATCAGGTGGATCCACCCGCAGGCGTCGACGGAGGTCCAGCGCCGTCGAGCACCGACGCCACGTACGCCTCCGCCGCCGCGCCCACCCCGCCCCGTACGGCGGCGAGCGCCGCCACGAGGCGCGGGACGGGCCAGGCGTCCGGCAGCAGCTCGGTCGGCAGCTGCGGGATGCCCACGAAGAAGTGGTACGCCGGCAGAGCCAGCTCCACGTAGCGCCGCAGCTCGTCCGGACCGGGTGCGGACACCGCATCGGACGCCACGACCATCCGGGCGACCAGCTCCTCGGTCGAGGCGGCCACCTCGGGCAGCCGCCAGGCCTCCCCTGCCGCCCGCCGGGCGTCGTCCGGGGTCAGGCGCAGAGTCACCGGATAGAGCGTGATCACCTCGGGGAGCGTGGCCACCACGTCGGTCAGCATCGCCCACCCGTCCCAGGCGGAGATCATCAGGCCCGGCCGCAGCGGGGCGTAGCCGGCCAGCCGGGCGGCGTGGCGCAACCGGTCCCGGTGGGACCGCAGGTGCTCGGGCACGCCGTAGAGCAGACCGTGGAAGTCCCCCGCCCACGGAGTCGCCGCAGGCGCAGGCTGCAGATCGGGGTTGCCGACGGCGCGGGCCCGCAGGAAGGCCTCCCCCACCAGCCCGGCCAGCTCGTAGTCGGTGGTGCGTCCACGGCGGTGGGTGGTCACGGCGCCGTCCCCGCGGAGCCGGGCCAGCACGCTGCGGGCCGCGCTCTCGGAGGCCCCGACGTCGACCAGCAGCCGCATCAGCACGGTGCCCGGCAGCCGCGAGCGCATCGCCACCCCGAACAGGAACGGGACCACGGAGACCAGCCGTGGGCTGCGGTCATCGTCCGGCACGGTGCGGCTCCATCCGCGCGGCGGACCGCCGGTCGACCGAGGCCGGTTCAGCTCGCGTCCGGACACGACGACCCACTCTCGTCCGGGAACGACGAAGGGGTCCTTCGTGGCCCCCTTTGGTCACGAAGAACCCCTCGTCGTCAGGACCTACCGGGCGTAGCTCTCCGACAGCCGACGACCGTCGGTCTGGGAGAACACGTGCACGTGCTCCGGATCGATGCGCAGGCGGATGGTCGAGCCGCGCTCGGGCGGGTTCCGCGACGAGATGCGGGCGGTGATCTGCTGAGCGGTCAGCTTGTCCTCGTCAGCGAGACCGGCCACGGTGCCGTACACGAAGGCGTCCGCGCCGAGCTCCTCGACGACGGCGACGTCGATGCCGATGCCGTCGTTGCCCTCACCGAGGGAGAAGTTCTCCGGCCGGATGCCGAGCACGAGCCGCTTCTCGTTCGAGGCCTTGGCCAGCACTGCGCGCGGCACGTTCACGACGTAGTCGCCGATGTGGATGCCGTCCTCGGCGACGTCGCCCTCCATCAGGTTCATGGCGGGCGAGCCGATGAAGCCGGCCACGAACAAGTTGCGCGGGCTGTCGTACAGGTTGAGCGGGGTGTCGCACTGCTGCAGGACGCCGTCCTTCATCACCGCGACCCGGTCGCCCATGGTCATGGCCTCGACCTGGTCG
>NZ_BAAAYX010000004.1:537813-560825 GCF_039536605.1 Microlunatus aurantiacus | reverse complement strand
ACAAAGACCGTGGTCCACATCTCAACGAGCGAACCTGGTCCACTCCTGAACGAGCGTCGACACTGACGACGAACGCAAGGCATGAGCTTGCAGAGTGTGCCGCGGATGTTGGCACTCCTCGGAGGAACTGACGGCTTGTGACACAGCCGTCGTAGTGCGAGAGGCTCAGGGGTTCCATGGCCACCTAGCTGAGCGACCTCAGCCACACGGCCCCACAACGAAAGTGTCGCGCACCGTCAACTGTCCTCGATCCGTGCGGCGAGCCGATCATGTCGTTGCTGCGCCGCCTGCGCACTTCCCAGTCCCTGCGCCTCGGCGATCTGCTGCCAGGTCAGTCCGCGCCCGCGCGCCATGATCAGCAGGCCGAGCTCGGACTCGTCGAGCTCTGCGCGAACATGGGGCACTAATGTCAACGCGGCGACGAGGTCATCGGAGTCGACCCGGTCCTCGCCCGCCGCGTAGGTCGCTGCGCCCGCCGCCAAGAGCTCCACGAGACGCACTGCCTCGCTGGGTTGCACGGTGGCTGCGCTGACGGCGCGGCCGCGAAGGCGGCTTGAGCCGGCGTGCCGCTCGGTCAACCGGAACAGCGCATGTGGTGCACGCTCGCGACGACGGTCCTCAGCAGTCTTGGCCATACCAGAATGCTGAACCCTCAACACATTGTTGTCAACAACTTGTTGATCTCATCAGCTTACGGGCCGATGGATCGCGCGGGCCATGATTTCTGATGACGACCAGGCTTGTTCACCACTAGACGGTCCGTCTACGGAGACCGCGTGTCCCAGCCGGCGAGCACCAGAGGCTCGCCTTGGTCGCATGCCTGGAGGGCGCGCCTGACGTAGTCGATGACGTCAGGAGGTAGCTGCTGCGGGTCTGCCCAGACCAACTCAGTGCACTTGGTCGGCTCACCGATCGCTGGGGTGCCGATCCACCGGTCGATGGTGAAGAAGAAGTCGACGTACTCGTCGTCGTCAGCATGCTCGGGTGCGCGATGGGCGGTGGCGCTGAGGCGGCAGTCGTCGGGGTTGACGGCTATCACGAGTTCCTCGGCCAGCTCGCGCACCAGGGCGGTGCGAACGTCTTCGCCGCCGTCGAGGCGACCGGCCGGCAGACTCAGTTCGCCGTCGTGGTACCCAGATCCCGCTCTGCGCATGAGCAGCACGCAGGTGCCGGCGCGCAGGATGCCGTACACCGCAACTGCCGTCCGGAACCGTGTCTTAGTCACCCGAATCACCGTAGGACAGGCGTTCTCATCGACAACGTGCGGGAGGTGACGGAGTGGGCTGGTCACAGCAACGTGGCGTTCACACTGACCCGTAAGGGCGGGCTCTTCGAGGACGGTTCGGACGCCGCTGTTGATCGGCTCGACGAGCTGCTGGGTCAGTGCCAGGAGTCAGGGAGAATCACTTCCTTGCGATCGCATGAGTCTTGATGTGTCCCCGGTGTGTCTCCGGCGGGTCTGCGCTCGCTGCACGAATCGGTAAGTCCGACATCATGCCTGGTCAAAAGGTGGTTCTTGGGGTGGGCCTAAGTGGACTTGAACCACTGACCTCTGCCTTATCAGGGCAGCGCTCTAACCGTCTGAGCTATAGGCCCGGGAGGGTTGCCCCGGCTTCCCGGCGCGATCGCCAACCCTAGTCGATCCCCCCGGGATCCCTCAAATCGGTTCGCGGCCTGAGGAAGGTGAAGGACTCGGTGCGATCATCGCAACGAATCCTCCGCCATCCCGCCCGGGGAGAGATCAGTCCTCGGCGAGGGTGATCTCCAGGCCGCCGAGCATGGTGGCCGCCAGGTTGTAGAGGAACGATCCCAGGGTGGCCAGCGCGGTGAAGATCACCACGTCGACGCAGGCTATGAGGGCGCTGACGCCCATCACCTTCTGGGTGTTGATGTACTCCTCGATCCGGAACGGGGTCGTGTCTCCAGGTGTGGAGACCACACTGGCCACGATCTCGTTGACCGAGTCGAAGAGACCGGAGGTCGACAGCACGGTCCAGATCACGTACACGGCGACGACGAGCATGATGCCGGCCGCGATGGAGAACAGGAACGACGTCTTCATCACCGACCACGGATCCAGGCGGGACAGCCGGAGCCGGGCCTTGCGGGTCCGCCGGGCGTTGCCGGCCCGCGCCTTGGCCGCGGCCGCGGACTCTGCCGCCTTCGCTGCCGGTGCGGGAGCTGGAGCTGCGGCGACCACGGCGGGGAGGACGGCGGTGCTCGGGCCGGCGGTCTCCTCGAGCGGGGCAGGTGCCACGTCGGGCTCGCCCCCCGGCGCGGCCGGCTGCGGGAACCGGGACTGCGGGGCCGTGGCCGTCGAGTCCGGACGGTAGAGGGGTTTCACCTCGGGGGCCGAGGAGGGCGATGTCGCGGCGGCGCTCGCCGAGGAGGCCGACGACGACGCCGGCACGTTGGGCGTGTACGGACCGGGGGCCACCGAACCCTCACGAGCCTCGGACGTCGCCCCAGCTGACGGGGTGGGACGCAGGCTCGGGTTGCTGGGTCGGGCCCAGGGCGAACCGGCCGGGGCCGACGAGGCTCCGGTCGTCGGCTTGTCCGCAGCCGCCGCGGCAGCACCGGCGGCCGCCGCAGCGGCCCCCGTAGTGGCCGCCCCGGGCGTCACCGACGTCCGCGTCTCCGCGTTGGGAGTCGACGCGGTAGGAGTCGACGCTGTAGGAGTCGACGCTGTGTCGGCCGCACTGTCGGCGGAGTCGGACGCGGACGGCGTAGGCGACGTCGCGTTGTCCCCGAACGCACCGGTGCGGGCGCCGGCGGCCGTCGCCGGGCCTGACTTCTTCAGGCCCAGGCGCTCGAGCACCGACTTCTTGGGCGGCGTACCACCGGCCGTCGATGACCCGGCGGTCGTCGTCGGCGTGGGGGTCGGACCGGGCTGTGGAGACGGGACCGGTGAGGCGGAGGAAGCCGATCGAGGAGCCGATCGAGGAGCCGAGGCCGCCGAGGCGCCGGTGCCGGCTCCCGCACTGGTGCCGGACTCCGGACCCCGTCCGGCCACGGGATCGCTACCCGCGTCCGAGGTAGGACCGGTCGCCGAAGCCGACGATGCCGAACGGGCGGAGTAGGCGGAGTTCGCCGAGTAGCCCGAGCCCGCGGAGCGGGCGGACGGAGCGGACCCACCGGTGTAGGCCGAGCGGGCGGACTGGGCGGAGGCGGCCGAGTAGGCCGACGACACCGACGAGCCCGAGCCGGGCGCCGGCGGAGCCGATCCCGGCGTGCCGCCGTTGGCCAGCGGGGAGGCCGAGGCGGCCGAGCGGGCGGAGTACGCCGACTGGGCCGAGGGAGCCGACCCGTAGCCGGGTGCTCCCACCGGGCCGCGGTTCGCACCGGCGGTACCGGAGCCGTTGGAGCCGGAGCTGTTGGAGTCCTGCCCGGCCGGGGGGACCGGGGTGGCCGACGGTGCTGAGCGGGCCGAGTAGCCCGACGGCGCCGAGCGGGGGGCCGCCGAAGACGGTGCTGAGGCCGAGGAGCGCGCGGAGTACCCCGACGGAGCCGACGACGCGGACGGCCAGCCCGGTCTCGACGCGCTGGGTGCACCCCACGGGTTCGCGGCGTTCGACGGTCCAGAACCACCCGAAGCCCCAGAAGCACCCGGGTCCTCAGAACCACCCGGGGCTCCCGAGCCACCGGTGCCGGCAGCCGGCGACGACCCGGGCCACGCGGTGGTGGCCCGGTGCGTCAGGGTCTGGTCGGTCGCGTTCTCGGCGTCCGAGCCGGAAGCGGCACCGGCGGGTCCGTCCGCCGACCGGTCGCTCGGTCGTCCGTTGCCTTCACTCACTGTTCGTCCTCCTCGACCCCGTCATCGGGCGCGGACTCCCCGTCGCCGTCCTCCGGCGTCAGGTCGACCTCGTCCGGCTCCGCTGAGTCGGTGATGGTGTCGTCGACCACGGCGGCGTCAGCCAGGTCGTGGTCCGTTGCGTCTTCGGTTGTTCCCGGCTCGACGACCGGGTCCTCGGCGAGCTCCGGAACCTCAGCGGCCTCCGGATTCAGTGCGATGACCACGACAGAGTCGTCGTCGGCCACACCGACGAACTTCACACCCATCGTGTCACGACCCTTGACCGGGACCTCGGACACCGCGCTACGGGTGATCTGCCCACTTGCCTTGATGGCGATGACCTCGTCGTTGTCGGACACCACCAGTCCGCCGACCAACGAACCACGGTCCTCGTTGAGTTTCATCGCCTTGATGCCGAGTCCACCGCGACCCTGCTCCCGGTACTCCGAGACGCGGGTCCGCTTGGCGAACCCACCGTCGGTGACGGTGAACACCGACCGGTCGCTGTCGTCCTCACCGACCCGGATGACCGACAGGGACAGCAGCTCGTCCCCGGGACGGAACTTCATCCCCGTGACCCCGGAGGTGGCGCGACCCATCGGTCGCAGCTGGTCGTCGTTCGCCGGGAAGCGGATGGCCTGGCCCTTGGTCGAGATGAGCAGCACCTCGTCCTCGGGGGCACACAGCTGCGCCCCGATCAGCTCGTCGTCCTCGTCGCGGAAGTTGACGGCGATGATCCCCGCCTGCCGCGGCGAGTCGTACAACGGCAACGGGCTCTTCTTGACCAGACCACGCTTGGTGGCCAGCAGCAGGTAGGGCTCGACCGAGTAGTCGGTGATGGCCAGCACCTCGGCGATCTCCTCGTCCGGCAGGAACGACAGCAGACCCGCGACGTGCGAGCCCTTGGCGTCCCGCCCGGCCTCGGGCAGCTGCCAGACCTTGGCCCGGTAGACCCGGCCCTTGTTGGTGAAGAAGAGGATCCAGCGGTGGTTGCTGGTCGCGAACAGGTGGGCGACCATGTCGTCGGTCCGCAGACTGGCCCCGCGGACGCCCTTACCTCCACGCTTCTGCACCCGGTACGCCTCGGTCAGCGTGCGCTTGGCGTAGCCGCCGCGGGTGATGGTGACCACGACCGAGTTGTCGGGGATCAGGTCCTCGTCGGACAGGTCACCGTCGGCCGCGATGATGGTCGTCCGGCGCTCGTCGCCGTACTTGTCCACGATCTCGGCCAGCTCGTCGCTGACGATGGAGCGCTGCCGTTCCGGACGGGCCAGGATGTCCTGCAGGTCGGCGATGATCCGCTCGAACTCGGCCAGCTGGTCGATGATCCGCTGCCGCTCCAGCGCCGCCAGCCGCCGCAGCTGCATGTCGAGGATGGCGGTCGACTGGACCTCGTCGATCTCCAGCAGCGCCATCAGACCCGTACGGGCGTCGTCGGTGCTCGGGCTCCGCCGGATCAACGCGATGACCTCGTCCAGCATGTCCAGAGCCTTGACCAGCGCCCGGTAGATGTGGGCCTTGGCCTCCGCGTCCTCCAGGCGGTGCTGGGTCCGCCGCTGAATGACCTCGATCTGGTGAGCCACCCAGAAGGAGATGAACTGGTCCAGCCGCAGGGTGCGCGGGACGTCGTCCACCAGGGCCAGCATGTTGCAGCCGAACGTGTCCTGCAGCTGGGTGTGCTTGTAGAGGTTGTTCAGCACCACCCGCGGCTGCGCGTCGCGCTTCAGCACGATGACCAGCCGCTGCCCGGTCCGGGCCGAGGAGTCGTCCCGGATGTCGGCGATGCCGGCGAGCTTGCCGGTGTTGACCAGCTCGGCGATCTTGAGCGCCAGGTTGTCCGGGTTGACCATGTGCGGCAGCTCGGTGACCACCAGCAGCGTCCGCCCGCCGCGGTCCTCCTCGATGTCCACGACCGCCCGCATGATGACCGAGCCACGACCGGTCCGGTACGCGTCCTCGATCCCCTTCCGGCCGACGATCAGCGCGCCGTTCGGGAAGTCCGGACCCTTCACCCGCTCCAGCGACGCCTCGAGCAGCTCCTCGGCGCCGGCCTCGGGGTGCTGGAGCGCCCACTGGACCGCCGAGGCGACCTCGCGCAGGTTGTGGGTCGGGATGTTGGTGGCCATGCCGACCGCGATGCCCGTGGAGCCGTTGACCAGCAGGTTCGGGAACCGCGCCGGCAGGACGACGGGCTCGAGCTCCTTGCCGTCGTAGTTCGGCTTGAAGTCGACGGTGTTCTCACCGATGTCACGGACCATCTCCATGGCCAGCGGCGCCATCCGGCACTCGGTGTACCGCATGGCGGCGGCCTTGTCGTTGCCGGGCGAACCGAAGTTGCCCTGACCGGCGACCAGCGGGTAGCGCATCACCCAGGGCTGGGCCAACCGCACCAGGGTGTCGTAGATGGCGCCGTCACCGTGCGGGTGGTACTGCCCCATCACCTCGCCGACGATGCGCGCGCACTTGTTCCAGCCGCGGTCCGGCCGGTACCCGCCGTCGAACATCCCGTACAGGATCCGCCGGTGCACCGGCTTCAGCCCGTCCCGCGCATCCGGCAGCGCCCGCCCCACGATCACGCTCATCGCGTAGTCGAGATAGGACTTCTGGATCTCGTCCTGCAGATCCACCGGCTCCCGGCGGTCCGCCGGCTCGTGAGTCACATCAGTCATCGGTCCACTCCGTCATTCGTTTCACGTGACACATCGCCCTGCTTGTTGATCTTGGTCCACCCATCCAGCCCCACACGCCGCATCCACCCGCACCACCACTAGCCATCCACCCGGTCCGACCACGGGCGTCCAGCCGGTGGCGACCGTGACGTACGCACCCACTCGACAGCAGCCCAGGTAAGGTCGTCGGGCTCGGGGGGTGGGTGAGGGACGTGGACGGGCCTGGCGGGAGCCCGAGCCTGCGAGGGCGGATGGTTGTCCCGACCCCACCCCCCGAGCACGACGACCGACCCCACACCGACAGCAACGGATCAGATGTCAAGGAAGCGCACGTCCTTCGCGTTCCGCTGGATGAACGCCCGTCGTTGCTCCACGTCCTCACCCATCAAGATCGAGAACATCTCATCCGCCCGCGCCGCATCCTCCAACGTCACCTGCAGCAGGATCCGCTTGTCCGGATCCATGGTCGTGTCCCACAGCTGGTCCGGGTTCATCTCGCCCAGACCCTTGTAGCGCTGGATCGGGTTCTCCCGGGGCAGCCGCTTGCCCTCCTCGGCGCCGACCCGGAGCAGCGCGTCCCGCTCGGCGTCGGTGTAGGCGAGCTCGTGGGCGGAGTTGCTCCAGTTGATCTTGAACAGCGGCGGCTGGGCCAGGTAGACGTGACCGGCCTCGATCAGCGGCTTCATGAACCGGAACATCAAGGTCAGCAGCAGCGTCCGGATGTGCGCGCCGTCGACGTCGGCGTCGGCCATCATCACGATCTTGTAGTAACGCAGCTTGGCCAGGTCGAAGTCCTCGTGCACCCCGGTGCCCAGGGCGCTGATGATCGCCTGGACCTCCTGGTTCTGCATGATCCGGTCGATCCGGGCCTTCTCGACGTTGAGGATCTTGCCGCGGATCGGCAGGATCGCCTGGATCCGAGGATCGCGGCCACCCTTCGCGGAGCCGCCGGCCGAGTCACCCTCGACGATGAAGACCTCGCACTCCTCCGGGTTGGTCGACTGGCAGTCCGCCAGCTTGCCGGGCAGACCGCTGCGGCCGAGCAGACCCTTGCGGTCCCGGGCGGCGTCGCGGGCCTTGCGGGCGGCGATCCGGGCGATCGCCGCTGCCTGGCCCTTGCGGATGATCAGCTTGCCCTCTTGGGGGTTCTCCTCGAACCAGTCGCCCAGCTTGGCGTTCACGACCTGCTGCACGAACGAGCGCGCCTCGGTGTTGCCCAGCTTGGTCTTGGTCTGGCCCTCGAACTGCGGCTCGGCCAGCTTGACCGAGATGATCGCGGTCAGCCCCTCGCGGATGTCGTCACCGGACAGCTTGTCCTCGGGCTTGCGGATCAGGCCCCAGTCCTGCCCCCACTTGTTGGCCGTGTACGTCAGCGCCGACCGGAAGCCCTCTTCGTGGGTGCCGCCCTCGTGGGTGTTGATCGCGTTGGCGAAGGTGTGCACCGACTCGGTGAACGAGGTGTTCCACTGCATGGCCACCTCGACGCTGATCCCCTGGTCGGGACGCTCGGCCTCCACCGCGATGACTGTCGGGTTGACCGTCTCCTTGCTCTGGTTGAGGTAGCGGACGTAGTCGATCAGCCCGTCGGTGTAGCAGAACGTGTCGTGGCGACCGCCCTCGGTCAGGGTGGGGTCGTCCGGGTTGGCCAGGTCCTGGCGGTCCGGGCGCTCGTCGGTGACCGAGATGGTCAGACCCTTGTTCAGGAACGCCATCTCGCGGAAGCGGGCCGCCAGCTTCTCGTACGAGTAGGTGGTGGTCTCGAAGATCTCCGGGCTGGCGTAGAAGGTGACGGTGGTGCCGGTCTGGTCCGACTCCTCCTTGCGCTCCAGCGGTCCGTCCGGGGTGCCGAGGGAGAAGCTCTGCTCCCAGCGGTAGCCGTCGCGCAGCACCTCGACGGTCAGGTGTGCCGACAGCGCGTTGACCACCGAGACGCCGACCCCGTGCAGACCACCGGAGACCTTGTAGCCGCCGTCGCCGAACTTGCCGCCGGCGTGCAGGACGGTGAGGGCCAGGGTGACCGCCGGGATCTTCTCCGTCGGGTGCTCCTTGACGGGGATGCCTCGGCCGTTGTCGGCCACCCGGACGCCGCCGTCGGCCAGCAGCCGGACGTCGATGGTGTCGCAGAAGCCGGCCATCGCCTCGTCGACGGAGTTGTCGACGACCTCGCTCACCAGGTGGTGCAGACCGCGTTCCCCGGTGGAGCCGATGTACATCCCGGGGCGCTTGCGGACCGCTTCCAGACCCTCCAGCACGGTGATGGACCCCGAGTCGTACTCGGTCGGTCGCTCGCCGTTGCCGTTGTTGATGCGCGGAGGGAGGGCGTCGAAGGCGGGGATCTCCACCTCGAGGACCGCGGCCGGATCGGCGGTGCTGCCCGCCGGATCCGTGGTCGCGTCGTCGGGGGCTGGCTCGGGGCGCTCGTCGGTCACCGGCTCTGATCTCCTGTCACACAGGCGCCGCCCGGCAGGCGACCCGGACCCGGGCGCACGAAGGCGGCACGACAACACAGGGACGGCCGTGATCGGGGGGATCGGCAGCCGTCCGGAACGTGTCCAGTCTACCGCGTGTCGCACCCAGAACCCGTATCCGTCACGGGGTCGAAACACCCCAGATGGCCGCTGGGAGCCACGCCAGGGCCTCTTCCGCCTTCCGGCGGGGGTTTCTGGAGCACCGATACGCACCCCCGGGCTGCTGAGGGGCTCAGACGGCCTCCGTACGTGATCGCGATCGGCCTCCACGCCGTGGCGCTGACCCCTCGCCCGGGCCCCGACGAACCACGCCCCTGCCTAGACTGACCCGGTGACCGAGGCGCCCGCGACCGACCCCGAGACGGCTGCCGGCCCGGACTCCGCGGACACGACCGATTCTCCCGACGGGCGGCGGACCTGGCTGATGGTCGGGTCGCTCGTCGTCGCCCTCGCCGTGCTGGTCGGTCTGACCTGGGTGGCCGGTGGCTTCGAGCAGCGCACGGATCTGCGCACCATCGTGGCGCCGGGGACCGTGATCGCCACCGGACCGTACGCGTTCGCGTTCACCGCGGCGACGGTGCAGAAGAAGAAGACCTTCGACGACCAGGTGGTCTGGGAGGTGGTGGTCGCGGGCACCGGGAGGACCACCGGCGACGCGGCCATCACCCCGAGCACCCTGGACTGGTTCTTCTCCCTCCGGGAACCGGCCAGCACCAGCGTGGTCGAGCCGGAGAGCCAGCGGTTCGGGGCCGACGACCGCAGCGGGGGCAGCTTCTTCACCCCGGGGCTCGCGCCGATCCCGTACCGGCTGGTGTTCCAGCTGCCCGCTGCCCTGGAGCGGCCGACGGCCGTGCAGCTCGCCGTCTGGGAGCTCGAGTTCCGGGACCGCTCGCTGCTGAAGACCGGCGAGCTGAGCTGGGGGCGGGCCGACGCCTACTACCGGATCGACAGCCTGCCGGTGCAGCAGCTCGCCGACGACCTGGACTGACCGGCCCGGCCCGGCACACCCGCGGGCCATCCGGGTCGGATCAGCGGGGCGGCACCAGCACGGGACGGGCCGACCGGGAGACCGGGTCGTTGACCGCGACCCCGGCCAGCTCGCCCGCGTACTTCTCCGGGACCTGGAAGACGATCTCGAGCGGCCAGGTGCTGCCCAGGGGCATCTCCGCGAGGGTGCAGGTGCTGTTGCCGTCCCGGGACACGTAGTCCCGGTTCGGTTCCCAGACCCGCCGCCCGGGCCCGAGGATCTCCAGCACGCAGAGCAGGTTCGGGTCCTCCGTCCGGCGCACCACGTCGACCCGGGCGACGACCCAGACGGCGTTCACCGAGGGCGAGGCGACCTCCTCGGTGACGGAGTTGACCAGCTCGGTGGTCTGCACCAGGCTCACCAGCCGGAACTCCGCCCCCATCGCCGTGGTGGACGCGCCCGGCTGCTGCTGGGTGTAGCGGCCGTACTCGGTGAGGCCGTAGAGGGCGTAGGTGGTCCAGACGTTCAGGTAGACGGCGACGGCGACCAGGACACAGGCGGCTCGCAGCCACGCCCGCCGGCGACCGGGGATCACGGCAGCGCCTCCACGGTCCCGTACGGATCGGGTTCCAGGTCGCGGCCCACGGCGGCGCGCCGCCACTGGTCGGCGTTGCCGGCGGTGATGCCGAGGTGGATGCGGGCCCGCTGGTAGAACCCGTGCACGATGCCGCCGTACCAGATCTCGAGGGTCAGGTCGTCGATCTGGGCCGGGTCCACCTCGAACGTGAGGTCCTGGGTCTGCCGGAACCCGGCGTCGGCCACCAGGGACGTGCTGGAGAAGTTCTCGTACGTCCGGTCCTCGGTGATCAGCTGGGACTGGTTGAGGTTCACCCGCAACGACCCGGGCACGGCGAGCGTCGCCTCGACGGTGACGAACATCCCGGTGGTCTCGGCCTCCACCTCGCCGCGTCGCACCAGACGGGTGCCGACCTGCACGTCGCCGACGGTCAGCTCGGCCCCCTCGACGGCCACCGTCTGGGCCCGTACGCCGTCCACGTAGCTGAACCCGGGTGGCTCGTTGACCTTCAGGCCGATGGCGCTGAAGGCGAGGCAGGCCAGGGCCACGACGATGCCGACGACCTTGTCGCGTGGGATCGCCCGTCTCATCTCGACCCCACCCCGCCGTCGGCCGACGCGTGCGCGGGGGCGGCGGCGGCGTCGGCGTCGGGGACCGCCGCCGGCTCCGCGGCCGCGGACCGGGCCCAGAACAGCTCGAGGCAGCGCCGGAACGCCACGGCCAGCAGACAGATCCGCAGCGGCTCGAACAGCAGGTCCGGGACCAGTCCGATGGCGGGCCCGTAGGCGTACCAGAACGAGATCGTGCGACCACCCAGCAGCTGGTCACTGAGCAGGTCCAGGCCGTTGCCGGCCATCACGATCGCGGAGTAGACCGCCACGTAGGCACCGAGGAACACGATCCCGGCCCGCAGCACCAGCCGCAGCGAGTGGAAGGTCGGCAGGTACTTGTCGTCGATGTCGCCGAGGAACGCCTCCCGCAGCTCGACCGCGGCCCGACCCACCCCCGGCGGGGGCGGATGGTAGCCGCGAGCCCGGCGACGCTCGGCGTGGCTGGCGAACGTGGTCGAGCCGGGCACCCGGGCCAGCAGCGGCTGACCCTTGCGCCAGATCTCGGCCAGCGACAGCACCTGGGAACCGAAGACCAGGGCCGCCACGGCCAACCAGATGATCGGTTGGGCCAGGGCCTCCCAGAACAGCGGCCACACCTCGTCGGCCACGAACGAGGCCGCCCGGGTGAGCAGGGCCGGCAGGTGCACGGAGAGCACCGACAGCGCGTCCAGGATCGCGTTCTTGACCACGGCCAGCCACGCCATGAACTGGCGATCCTCGATCCACAGCCGGGCCAGCTGCCAGATCCGGATGCCGCCCATGATGACCACGAGGAGGAAGAAGGACTCGATCAGGGCGACCAGGATGCCGAGGACCCGCAGACCGGTGCGGTCGTGCAGCAGGTCGACCCCGCGTCGGAGCAGGTAGATGACGACCAGACCACCCAGCAGCGACCAGGGGTGGTCGTTGGCGGCGGAGGTGAGGGTGCCGAGCACCGACGGGGCGTCGCTGAGCACGCCGTTGCGGAACAGCTGCTCGTTGGCCAGCTGGGTGGCGCTCTCGGCGACCTCCCCGAAAGCGGCGTAGATGCCGAGGAACGGCAGCAGCGTGATCGAGACGAGTCGGGTCAGGCTGGTGTCCCGGTCGTCGGTGGCCGCCTCGGACTCGGGGATCAGGTCCCGCACCCCCAGCTCACGACCGAGGATCTGGAGCATCACCACGATCGCCACCAGCTGGGCGAGGAACCCGAACGAGAAGATGGCCAGCGCCGCCCAGGAGCTCACGTCCCCGGCGCGGATCGCGAACCGCTGGGCCAGCTGCACCCCGAGCCACCCCAGCAGGTAGACCGACAGGAGCTGGGGCAGGGTCCGCCACCAGACGCGCCCGGTGTCGAGCACCAGGATGCGGAGGTCGGCCCAGATCACCCGGCGCAGCCTAATGGGCGCCCGTGTCGCTCACCCGAGGGTGTCGCTCACCCGCAGCTGTCGCTCACCCGTAGGTGTCCCGGGGGCCGCGGCCGTCGCGGACCGAGAGACGGCCCTTCTTCCAGCTCGGCCCCTGCGGTCCCAGCACGGCGACCCGGGTGACGGTCCCGTCGCCGAGCGCCTCGTTCAGCTTGGCCACCAGCTGCGGCGCCATGGTCCGCAGCGACGTCGCCCAGACGGTGGACTCCGTACGCACGGTCAGGACGGTCTCGGCGTACGACTCCGGCCAGGAGTGGGCGGCGTTGGTGGGCCCGACCAGGGCCGGCCACCGGGCCAGCAGCGCACGGATGCTGAGGTCGGTGCTCCACCCCTTCGAGTCGACCAGGTTCTCCAGCGCGGTCCCCAGCGTCTTCGGGTCGCGCTCGTCGGGCCGGGCCCCGGAACGGACGGGATCGACCCGCGTCGGCCGCTGGGTACGCCTCTTCGTCCGCCGGCGGGGTCCGGCCCCCACCGAGTCGGCGATGGACCGGGCCAGGTCGAGCCCCGTCGGATCGTGCCGCGACACGGGCGCCACCTCGGCGGTCCCCGAGGGTTCCCCCTGCGGGGGATCACCCGCCGCCGGCTCACCGACCGGGGGCTCACCGACCGGGGGCTCACTCATCGGGGGTCACCTCACCGGCCGCGACCCGGTAGCGGCGGCCGGCCAGCGCGGTCGGCACATCGGCGCCGACGGCAGCGGTGACCAGGATCTGCTCGGCGCTGACCACGCTGGAGGCCAGCCGCTCCCGGCGGGTGCTGTCCAGCTCGGCGAACACGTCGTCCAGCACCAGGACCGGCTCGACCGCGTCGTCGCGGAGCAGCTGGAAGGAGCCGAGCCGCAGGGCCAGGGCCAGCGACCAGGACTCGCCGTGACTGGCGTACCCCTTGGCCGGCATCGGCCCCATCATCAGCAGCACGTCGTCGCGGTGCGGCCCGACCAGGCACACCCCGCGCTGGATCTCGTCGGTCCGCCGCTCCTGCAGACCGGTGATCATCGCCTCGGTCAGCTCGTCCCGGCTCATCTCCGCGGTCAGCTCCAGCCCCGACTTGTACGTGGCGGTCACCTCGGAGTTGGTGGGGGCGATGTCGGCGTACGCGGCGCTGACGTGCGGGGCCAGCTCGGTCAGGGTCCGCAGCCGCGCGGCCAGCAGCTCGCCGCCGGCCGCCGCCAGGTGGGTGTCCCACACGTCGAGGGTCGAGGCCGCCTCGGCCGGCGGAGGCCCGCCCCGGGACCGTCCGCTCAGCGACTTCAGAAGCGTGCTCCGCTGCCGCAGCACCCGGTCGTAGTCGGCCCGGACACCGGTGAACCGGGGCCAGCGGGCGACGACCAGCTCGTCGAGGAGCCGTCGCCGTTCCGACGGATCCCCCTTGACGATGGCCAGGTCCTCCGGGGAGAACACGACCGTACGGAGCACGCCGACCAGCTCCCGGGCCCGCCGCAGCGGCGACCGGTTGAGCTTGGCCCGGTTCGCCTTGCCCGGCGTGATCTCCACCTCCAGCTGCAGCTGCCGGGGATCGTCCAGACCAGCCTGCACCCGCGCCCGCACCACAGCCCGCTCGGCCCCGAACCGCACCAACGGCACCTCGGAGGCGACCCGGTGGGACGACAGCGTCGACAGGTACTCGACGGCCTCCACCAGGTTCGTCTTCCCCTGCCCGTTGGCCCCCACGAACGTGGTCACCCCGGACCCGAGCGCCACGTCGACCTGCGGGTAGGACCGGAAGTCGCCCAGCTGCAGATGATCGACGAACACCGCACCACCTTAGGTGTCCAGCGCCCTCGAGTCCGACCGCCTCGAGTCGACCCCCACGAGTGGGGACGTTCAGAACGAGACCGGGCGGGGTGGGGCGGGGCGACGGTCAGGGAGTGGTGGGCGTTCCGAGCGGAGCCTGCGGAGCGAGGTGGGCAGGACCGTCGCCCCGCCCCACCCCGCCGACCCGACCGACTCCGGAGCTACTTCTCGATGCCGGTCGACTCGACGCGGTCGGCCTTGGCGCCACCCGCCTCCAACGAGTCGCCGGCCGGGAGCTCCTGGTGTCCGCCGAACTGCTGGCGCATCGCCGACAGCACCTGGTTGGCGAAGTGGTCCTCCCCGCGGGAGGCGAACCGCTCGAACAGGGACGCGGCCAGGACCGGGGCCGGCACGCCGATGTCGACCGCCGCCTTGACCGTCCAGCGTCCCTCACCCGAGTCCGACACCCGGCCGGCGAGCCCGTCGAGCGTCGGGTTCGCCTGCAGCGCGGCCGCAGTGAGATCCAGCAGCCAGGACGAGACCACGGAACCGCGGCGCCACAGCTCGGCGACCTTGGCGGTGTCGATGTCGAACTGGTAGTACTCCGGCTCCTCCAGCGGGGCGACCTCGGCCGAGTGCTCGGCCTCCCGGATGCCCGCGTCGGCGTTGTCGAGGATGTTCAGGCCCTCCGCGAAGGCGGCCATGATGCCGTACTCGATGCCGTTGTGGACCATCTTGACGAAGTGGCCGGCGCCGGACTGCCCGCAGTGCAGGTAGCCGAGCTCCTCGGGCGTCGGCTCCCCGGTGCGGCCGGGGGTGCGCTCGATGTCGCCGCTCCCGGGCGCGATGGTGCGCAGGATCGGGTCGATGGTGGCGACAGCCTCGTCCGGTCCGCCGACCATCAGGCAGTAGCCGCGCTCCAGGCCGAAGACACCACCGCTGGTGCCGATGTCGACGTAGTGGATGCCCTGCTCCTTGAGCTTGGCGGCCCGACGGACGTCGTCGCGGTAGTTCGAGTTGCCGCCGTCGATGATGATGTCGCCCTCGTCGAGCAGCGCCGCGAACTGGTCGACGATCTTGCCGGTGATGCCGGCGGGGATCATCACCCACACCGCCCGGGGCCGCTCGAGCTTGGCCACGAAGTCCTCGGGGCTGTCGGCTCCGACGGCACCTTCGCCGGCGAGACCGGCCACCGTCTCGGGATTCACGTCGTACACGACGCACTCGTGCCCGTCGCGCATCAGCCGACGCACGATGTTGGCGCCCATCCGCCCCAGACCGATCATTCCCAGCTGCATTGAAGATTCCCTTCGAGGCGACGTCGTGAGCACGCTAGCAGCGCTTCGTTACGCCGCGACCACCGCCCGAGCGAGCGAGCGCCAGCGAGTGAACGAGCCCGTCGCGAGCGGCCGCGGAGCGGAGCGACTCTGTCTGCACCGACGAGCGAGCGACACGCTTTTCGTCGCGAGTGAGGAGGGAAGACAGAGTCTGAGCGGAGCCTCCGCAGCGAGTGACGACTAACTCGGCAGGCGCATCAGCATGATCACGTGCCGGTAGTCGGTGATCGGGTCGCCGTCGATCTCGGCGAGGCCGGTCAGCTGGCACGGCTTGCTGGGGGCGGTGAAGGCGAAGTTCACGTACGGGGTGTCGAAGGCACCCAGGGCGTCCAGCAGGTAGGTCGGGTTGAAGCCGGCGGCGGTCACCGCCTGCTCTCCCCCGCCCGGCTGCTCGACGATGGCTTCCAGCGCCTCCGACGCCTGCGCCTGGTCCCCGGTGGCGGCTTCGAGGGTCACCACGCCGTCGCCGATCAGCATCCGCAGCGACGTGTTGCGCTCAGCCACCAGCGAGACGCGGCGCGCCGCGGCGATCGTGTCCGCGGTGCCCAGCCGGACGGTCATCACCGGCTGCGTGTTCATGATGTGGCGGACCTTCGGGAACTCGCCGTCCAGCAGCCGCGTGGTGGTCTGCCTGTCACCGGCGGTGCCGTGGCCCTCGAAACCGATGATCCCGTCCCCGGCGCCGCTGGCGGCCAGGCTCAACACGATCTGGTCGCCGGCGGACATCGACTTCGCGGTGTCCGACAAGACCTTCGCCGGCACCAGGGCGGCGGTGGAGGTCTGCGGGGTGGCGGGGTTCCAGGTGAGCTCGCGCAGAGCCATCCGGTAGCGGTCGGTGGCCAGCAGGGAGACGGTCTCGCCCTCGATCTCGACCCGGACGCCGGTGAAGACGGGCAGCAGCTCGTCGCGACCGGCCGCCACGACCACCTGGGCCACGGCGTGGGCGAACACGTCGCTCGGCACCGTCCCCGTGGCCTCGGGCAGGGTCGGCAGGGTCGGGTAGTCCGCGACCGGCAGCGTCTGCAGGGTGAAGCGGGCGCTGCCGCAGACCAGCTCGACGTGGTTGCCGTCGGCGGAGATGTCCACCGGCTTGGCCGGCAGGCTGCGGGAGATGTCGGCCAGCAACCGACCCGACACGAGCGCCTCACCCTCGTCGGCCACCTCGGCCTTGACGGTGATCTGCGCGCTGGTCTCGTAGTCGAAGCTGGAGAGCACCACGCCGGAGGCATCGGCTCGGATCAGCAGACCGGCGAGGATCGGCACACTCGGCCTGGTCGGCAGGCTGCGTGCGGCCCACTGCACCGCCTCGGCCAACGTGTCGCGTTCGAGTCGGATCCTCACACTGCCTCCTGCCTCTCTCTGGCACCCCGGACGAGGCAACCGCGCCACAGACGTGAGCAGCGCTGCACGATCATACCGACGCCGGCGGGACTGCTCAGCCCCGCTCGTCGGGCGACAGCACCCGGAGCTGCTCGGCGGCCTCCAGCACCGTCTCCTGCAACGGCACCAGGTGCTCCATGCCGGTGGGGGGCGCCCCGCTGAACAGCGGCCGGATCGCGAACACGAGGTCGAGCACGCCTTCCCGGGTGATCTCGCCGCGGCGCAAGGTCATGGCCTCGCCGGCGAGCCGGCTGTACTCGTTCACCCGCGGCCGCCAGCCGGGGTTGTCCAGCGACTCGCAGGTCCGCATCTCCCGGACCAGCTGGTCGAGCGACTTCTCCAGCTGCAGCAGCTGGCGGCCGCGCTGCTCCTGGTCGAGGCGGATCTCGACGTCCTCACCCTCGTCGTCGGTGTCGCGGCCGAACAGCTTCCGTAGGAACTTCACTGGACCTCCGTGTCGATGCCGTGCACATGCGCACAGGCGTGACTTCGAACTGATGGAGCTATGTGTAACTGATAGTCGTCGTCGTAGGTGGTGTGGATCCTGTGGACAACAGCCCCCTCGCGCACGTCAGGACCGGTTTGGGCCTGTGGTCCGGGCTGTGGCGTACTCGAAATTACACGGGGAGGATCTGAGGACGAGTGGCGGAGGGTCCGGAACCGTCCACCGGCGACCCCGGACGGATCCTCAGGTTGCGGCCTGGTTGTCCCCAGCACGGGTGGTTATCCACAGGTTTTCCCCCAGGTGTGCGGAGGACGTCATCAATTCGCAACACTCGGTACGCGCTTCCGGGCGGGGAACGGCAGCCGCGCCGGGCTCTCGGTCCTGTGGACGACGCTGGGGACAGCGAGGGCCGAGCAGGGAGCGCGGCCACGCTCGACGTGGTTGACGCTCGGTGTCCTGGACTCGCGAAGAGACCCCGGGATCAGCGCTGTGAGGCCTGCTGCTTGATCCGGTTGGTCAGCTCGGTCACCTGGTTGTAGAGCGACCGCCGCTCCGACATCAGGTTCTTGATCTTGCGCTCGGCGTGCATCACGGTCGTGTGGTCCCGGCCGCCGAACTGCTGGCCGATCTTGGGCAACGACAGGTCGGTCAGCTCGCGGCAGAGGTACATGGCGATCTGCCGGGCGGTGACCAGCACGTGCGTCCGGCTCTGACCGCAGAGGTCCTCGATGGTGAGGTCGAAGTAGGCGGCGGTCTGGGCCATGATCATGGCGGAGGTGATCTGGGCCTCTCCGCCCTCCGGGATCAGGTCCTTGAGGACCACCTCGGCCAGCGCGAGGTCGACCTGCTGCCGGTTCAGGCTCGCAAAGGCGGTGACCCGGATCAGGGCCCCTTCCAGCTCGCGGATGTTGGTCTGGATCCGGCTGGCGATGAACTCGAGCACGTCCGGCCCGGCCACCAGACGCTCCTGCGCAGCCTTCTTGCGCAGGATGGCGATCCGGGTCTCCAGGTCGGGCGGCTGGATGTCGGTGATCAGGCCCCAGCCGAACCGGCTGCGGAGCCGAGGCTCCAGGTTCTCCAGGTTCTTGGGCGGCCGGTCCGACGTCATCACGATCTGCTTCTGGGCGTTGTGCAGGGTGTTGAAGGTGTGGAAGAACTCCTCCTGCGTCTGCTCCTTGCCCTCCAGGAACTGGATGTCGTCGATCAGCAGCACGTCGACGTCGCGGTAGCGCCGGCGGAACTCGGCACCCTTGTTCTGGCTGATCGCGTTGATGAAGTCGTTGGTGAGCTCCTCGGTGGAGACGTACCGCACCCGCACCCGCTCGAAGTAGTCACGGGCGTAGCGCCCGATGGCGTGCAGCAGGTGCGTCTTGCCCAGGCCGGACTCGCCGTAGATGGTGAGCGGGTTGTACGACTTCCCCGGGTTCTCGGCCACGGCGACGGCGGCCGCGTGCGCGAACCGGTTCGAGGAGCCGATGACGAAGGTCTCGAACGTGTACTTGGGGTTGAGCCTGGCGTCGATCTCCTTGCGGGGCCGGTTCTCATCGGGCTGCCGCAACGGTCGCGGCTGCGGGTCACCGGGGGCGGCGAAGGTGTCGGCGTAGGTGTCCCCACCGGCGCCGAGGTCCGGACGGTCCACCGAAGCCGGGCGGTCGGAGCCCTCGGTCGGACCGCCGTCGTCCTCCCGCCGCTGCGCGCCGGCGCGGTCCGCCGGCCCTCCCGACCTCCGCTGCTCGCCCCAGCCGGACCCGGACCCGGGACTGGCGGGCGGATCGAGGGGGCGAGGAAGGCGGCGCGAATCGAGTCCGGGACCCACGGGAGCGGCGTTCGGGCGGCCGTGGCCGGCGCCGTCGAAGCGGCCGGTCGAGCCGTTGGGGTGATCGAGGGGCTGCTCGGCGCGATCCGGGTCGGGCCGCGTGGGCTCGGGGGTGACGGTGGAGTCCACGATCACGGCCAGCTGCACCGTGCGCTGGAAGTAGTCGCTGAGCTGCTGCTCGATGTCGGGGCGGAACCGTCCCTCGAGCTGGTTGCGGGTGAAGTTGTTCGGCACGGCCACCATCAGCGCGTCCTGGTGCATGGCGACCGGTTTGGAGTTGTCCAGCCAGCGGCGGAGCTCCGGGGCCGAGGTGGCGTAGACGTGCTCCCAGGCGATCGTCGTGGTGTCGCTCGCGCTCACGTCGGTCACAGCCTCGTTCTCCACAGGTTCGCTATCGGGGCACGACGCTCCGTCGCGATCCGGTGGACACGAGGGGGCTGCCGCGAGGGTCAGGTGAGAGCTGATGCCGTCCGGGCGGTGCGGGGCCGGTCACCGGTGACTGCCCCCGTTCCGTCCACTGGTCGTCTCGGGCCCCCCACCCTAGTCCTTCCACATAGTTATCCACACCCTGTGCACGAATACGTGGATACCGCCGCGACCACCGGGGCCGACCTCGGTCCGCGACGGCGGACCCGGGAGGACGACAGCGGTGACATCGGGCGGAACTGACGGTGTCGGGTGGAAGAACGTTGGCGTAATGACAAACAAGGGACGAGGCGTGAACGTAGCAACGCCGTCCGGCGCGCCGCAACCCGTTCGTGACACTTTTCCCGATTGTCCGGCGTGTCGGCTGGACACGTGTCCGAGGATCGCCCGGGGTGCGCACCTGGTTTGACCGTCTTGGGTGCTCCCCGTACCGTTAGAAGGTCGCCGCCACTGCGTCGACCTCTGTTCGCTGTCCGCATTTCCGCGGGCAGTCGTTGGCCTGTCAGACGATATAGGGAGCCCTCCCGTGAGCAAGCGCACGTTCCAGCCGAGCAACCGGCGCCGCAGCCGAGTCCACGGATTCCGCCTTCGGATGCGGACCCGCTCCGGACGCGCCATCCTTGCCGCCCGCCGGCGCAAGGGCCGCGACAAGCTGTCTGCCTGACGGTCCGGTCCCGAGGTCTGCCTCGTGTTACCCGGGCACGCACGGATGCGTCGGTCTGAGGACTTCCGACGCACGGTGCGGCACGGGGTGAGGGCCGGCCGGCGCACCGTGGTGGTCCACGCCCTCCGGCTCGACGTGGCCGCCTCGACGGCCGCCGGGGGCGAGGAGGTGCGGGTCGAACAGACCCGCGCGGACACCCCGTCGACCACCGGCCCGACGGACGGCGGCCAGATCGGGTTCGTCGTCTCCAAGGCGGTCGGTTCGGCCGTCCGGCGGAACCGGGTGCGACGTCGTCTCCGTCACCTGGCGTTGGCCCACCTGCCGGAGCTGGGTGATCACACTATGGTGGTCGTCCGGGCGCTGCCCGCGGCGTCGACCGCGGGTCCCGACCTGGGTGCCGACCTCGATGCTGCCTGGTCCGCGGCGCTGTCCCGGTTGGCCCGGCGATGAAGTACGTGCTGATCGGGCTGCTGAAGGTCTACCGCCTGGTCATCTCGCCGCTGTACGGCAACGTCTGTCGCTACTACCCGAGCTGTTCGGCGTACGCGCTCCGCGCTGTCGAGGTGCACGGAGCCGTCAAGGGTTCCTACCTCGCGGGTCGGCGCCTGCTGCGCTGCCACCCGTGGACGGCCGGCGGCTACGATCCTGTTCCGGGAACGCCGGAGTTCGCCGACGAGGCGCGCCTGCAGGCTGCGTCGACGATGGCGACCGCCACGGGCCGTGGCGAGCACCAAGACCAGGGTCACCATGACCTGCCGGAGTCACCTGACGTCCCCCGGGACGCGCAGGGGGCCGACCGGTCCGATGTGTCCGACCAGCGAGCCGAGCCGGCTCACGTACGAGGTGTGAATTGTTCGACCTGATCCCGTTGCTCGTCCCGCTGAGCATCTGGGACCCGTTCATCGCCGTCGGCAGCGCCATCATGCGCCCGCTGTACTGGGTGGTCTCGGGTCTGCTGGTGCTCTTCCACAGTCTGTTGTCGCCGGTCTTCGGCGCCGACAGCGGGTGGACCTGGGCGCTCTCGATCGTCAGCCTGACCGTCGTCATCCGGGTCGCGCTGATCCCGCTGTTCGTCAAGCAGATCAAGTCCTCGCGCCAGATGCAGCTGCTCCAGCCCAAGGTGCGGGAGCTGCAGAAGAAGTACGGTCACGACCGCGAGAAGCTCGGTCAAGAGACCATGAAGCTCTACAAGGACCACAACGCGAACCCGTTGGCGTCCTGCCTGCCGCTGCTGCTCCAGATGCCGATCTTCCTGGCGCTGTTCCGCGTCCTCGACGGTGCGTCGCGCGAGATCCCCCGGGGTCACTGGTTGGAGATCCACCCGGAGCTGCTGACCTCGCTGCACGAGGCGACCATCTTCGGTGCCCGGATCTCCAGCACGTTCTTGTCGGTGGGGTTCGCCGGTGGCATCACCGCCACCCACGTCGTCACCGTGGTCCTGATCCTCGCGATGACCGCGACCCTGTTCGTGACCCAGCTGCAGCTGATGCGCAAGAACATGCCGCCGGAGGCGCTGACCGGTCCGTTCGCTCAGCAGCAGAAGATGATGCTGTACCTGTTCCCCATCATCTTCGCGGTGGGTGGCGTCAACTTCCCGATCGGCGTCCTCATCTACTGGTTGGCCTCCAACCTGTGGACGATGGGTCAGCAGTTCTACGTGATCCGGCGGAACCCGGCGCCCGGCACCCCGGCGTACGAGGCCTGGGAGGAGCGTCGCAAGGACAAGCTGGCGCGCAAGGAGGCGCACCGGGCCCCGTCGACGCCGTCGGCGGCGGCCACCGCCGAGAGCGGGGTCGTGCGCGGCACCACGAACGGCAACGGGAGTGCCCCGACGGTGACCGAACCCACCGACGGTCCCCGGGTGGTGCGCCAGCAGCCCCGGAAGCAGACGCGATCCCAGCGCAAGCTGTGATCCTGCGCCCTTGAACCCTCCCGGGCAGCGGCCGGTGTCACGGACCCGCCGCACGGGATCACACTCAGGACATGGCACCGCCGCGCGCGGCAGCCTGGAGGAGGAACATGACGAACACCGATCAGACGGCCGTCGAGCCGGAGCTGACGGCGGCCGAGACGGACGACACCGCTGGCGCTGAGGTGCGCGAGGTCGGAGTCGAAGGGTCGGCGCTGGGCGACGACTCGCCTGCTGCCGTCGTTGAGGACGTCGAGGCCTCCCCCGGCGACGGGGCGGCGCCGGTCGACGAGGCCACCGCCGAGGACGACGACGATGATGACGACGAGAACCCGTTGGAGGTCGAGGCCGAGGTGGCCGCCGACTACCTCGAGGAGCTGCTCGACATCGCCGACCTGGACGGTGACATCGACACGTACGTGGACGGCGACCGCGCCCACGTCTCGATCGTGAGCGAGTCGCAGGCGCTGGTGGGCAAGGACGGGCAGGTGCTCGACGCCCTCCAGGAGCTCACCCGGCTGGCGGTCCTCGCCGACACCGGACAGCGCAGCCGGTTGATGCTGGACGTCGCCGGCTATCGGGGCAAGCGGCGGCAGGAGCTCGTCGCCCTGGCCGGCGACGCGGTCCAGGAGGTGAAGGACTCCTCCGAGGCCGTGCACCTCAAGGCGATGAACCCCTTCGAGCGCAAGATCGTCCACGACGCCGTGGCGGCGGCCGGTCTGACCAGTGAGTCCGAGGGTGAAGAGCCCCGGCGCCACGTGGTCGTCCTTCCCGCGCGTGGCTGAGGACGCCTCATCGAGCCCGTCGTCGGGGG
>NZ_BAAAYX010000004.1:387466-537798 GCF_039536605.1 Microlunatus aurantiacus | reverse complement strand
CCTCCGACGTCCTGGCGGGTGTGGCCGCAGCGGTGTACGCCGAGGTCGGCACCTTCAAGGCAATAAGTCGATTTAGAGACTTGTTGGCACGGGAGGGTATCGAGTGGGGCCTGCTCGGTCCGCGCGAGGTCGAGCGTCTGTGGTCGCGCCACATCCTCAACAGCGCCGCCATCGCCGAGCTCATCCCCCTGGGGGCGTCGGTCGCAGATGTCGGTTCGGGAGCCGGCCTTCCCGGCATCCCCGTCGCGCTGCTGCGCCCGGATCTGCACGTCACCCTGATCGAGCCATTGTTACGACGCAGCAACTTTCTTACCCACAGTGTGGATGACCTGGGGATAACCCGCCAGGTCGCTGTTCGTCGGGACCGCGCCGAGCAGGTGCGACAGACGTTCGACGTCGTGGCGTCGCGCGCGCTGGCGCCACTGGACCGGCTGATCCGCTGGTGCCTTCCGCTGATGAACGACGACGGTCAGATCCTGGCCATCAAGGGGGCGTCCGCTCAGCAGGAGGTCGCCGACCACGGGCGCCTGATCGCGGACTCCGGTCTCACCGCCGACATCGTCACGGTACGGGCGGCGCCCGAGGTCGACCCCACCACGGTGATCCGGCTGCGGCTGGCCTGAGGATCTGACCGGTCCGGCTTCGGCCGAGTACGGGTCGAGGTGGTGAGTGCCTCGAGGCAGGGGCCTCAGCTGTACCCGCCGCGACCCTTGGTCTGGTCTTCGGTCGGGGGGCCGCGGGGACCGGCATCGCCCTCCTGGTCGCTGTCTCAGCGACGGTGCAGTCCTCGTGGTGGTGCAGCTCCGTCAGGCGGGATGCGTTCGGCGAGCAACCGCTGGCGCGGGTGTTGACGGAGGAGTCAACCGGCCGAGCGGCAGCCCAGCGGGTGCCAGCCGAGAAGTACGGCCACCGTGAACGCCGTTCAGCTGCGACGGACGGGTTGGAGCGGTCATCGCCAGCACCTCGGCCGCACGGCGAGTCCGTACCAACCCCGGACGCCGCGCGCGCCGTCTTTCCGACCGTGACGCCAGCGCGCGAGGGGGGTCGCCGGCGGAGCACCCTGGCGCGACCAGCACCGGACTATGTCGCCGGACCAAGAATCGTCCTCCGCCGTGACCGGGGCGCTGTGCTCGCGCTGCCGGTCAGGACGAGGCACATGAAGCACGGTCGAGGCGCTGGCCGCGAACGGCGACGGGGCGAACGACGCATCTCACTCCCTCCGTGCGGCTCCACCCGTCCGCCACCTCAGGGGGAGTCACGACCAGGGATGGGCGTAGTCACGAGGGTGTGGCGGCCGTTCGCTGCACTGATGTCGCACGTGTAGCGCCCGAGGGGGTTGGCCGACACTGGACCAGCGCGCCGCTTCACTGTGGGTCAGACACCTCACATAGGGTGCTGGTTGCAGCAGTGAAGGGGAGAAGATGAGTCTCAGTCAGGATGCGCCGGTACGCGCTCCCGCCGGCCTCGGATGGCCGAAGTCGGCTCGGTGGCGGGGGCCCCTGGGTTGGCCGGCAACCGTCGTGGTTCCACGTGAAACATCGCTTTTGCCCGGTGACAGCACAGCGGTACCACCGCCGTACGAGTCGGCCACGGACACGGCGGTCGATGAGGCCGCCGCCGATCTTCCGACAGATCCTGGACCAGGCGAGGTCGGTGTTGACGACTTTGCCGGGGGTGTCGCGGATATCGAGTCGGCCGAGGCGGAGCTCGAGGATCGACGCGTCGCTGCGGGTTTCCGAGCTGAGTCTGTCGTTTCAGTTCTCCCTGGACGGGTGGATCCCATCGAAACCGGAACGGAGAACTACCCAGGACCCCACAGTGCGGACGACGAGTCTGGTTCTGCTGCGGCGTACGCCGCCGACGGAGCCGACGACGGAGCCGGGCCGTCCTCGGTCGGTGCTCCCCCTTCCTCGTCTGCAGTGATCCCTGAGGATCCATCGACCGGAACGACTGCGTCGGTGATGCCGGATCACGTGCCACCGAACGTCGAGCTCACCACGGCGCCGACCGCCGCATCCGCCGCCGCCGTTCCACGTGAAACGGCGGCGGCAGCCCCAGCCGAGGTCCCGGCGCCGGACGACACGACCCAACCGGGGCAGCCGCCCACCGAGGTGCCGGAGCCGCCGGCCGCCGGCAGCCCTCCCGAGGGACTGGCGGTTTCTCGTCCCCCCGGGCCGCGCCGCGCCAAGTTCGATCGCGACGAGTTCGATCACGGGGATGCCGACACGACGAGTCCGGCAGCCGGCCCGGCGGCACCCCCAGCCGGCGTCTCCCTGCTGCCGCGACCGGAGCACCCTCGTGTCTTCGTCGTCGCCAACCAGAAGGGCGGCGTCGGCAAGACGACGACGTCAGTCAATCTTGCCGCCGGACTCGCTCTCGGAGGCCTGAACGTCGTTCTCATCGATCTCGACCCGCAGGGGAACGCGTCGACCGCACTGGGAATCGAGCACTCGCCGGGAACACCCGGGACCTACGAGGTCCTGATCGAGGACGCAGCCATTGCGGAGCACCTGGTCGACTCCCCCGAGGCACCCAGCCTGCGGGTCCTCCCGGCGACCATCGACCTCGCCGGTGCCGAGATCCAGCTCGTCTCGAAGGTGGCTCGCGAGAATCGTCTGCGGCGAGCCCTGCGGACGTTCCTCGCGGACGAAAACGTCGACTACGTCTTCCTCGACTGCCCGCCATCCCTCGGTCTCATCACCCTCAACGCGCTGGTCGCGGCGGGAGAGATCCTCATCCCCATCCAGTGTGAGTACTACGCCCTGGAGGGAGTCTCGCAGCTGGTGAGGACTATCAACCTGGTCAAGGGGGAGCTGAACGAGGACCTGTCCGTGACGACGGTGCTCCTCACCATGTACGACGCCCGCACCCGCCTGGCCGCCCAGGTGGCCGACGAGGTCCGTGCGTACTTCGCCGACCAGACGCTGCCCACCGTGATCCCCCGCTCGGTGAGGATCTCGGAAGCTCCGAGCTACGGCCAGACCGTGCTCACCTACCATCCCGACTCGGCGGGGGCCGTGTCCTACCTGGAAGCCGCTCACGAGATCGCCCGCCGGGGCGCGAAGGAGAACACATGACCACCACGGACCGTCCAGCCGAACGTCGTGGGCTGGGCCGAGGACTCGGTGAGCTGTTCCAACGAACCGAGCCGGCCAGTCCCGGACCCACCGAGCGTGCGGCCGGCGGTCCTCCCACGGTCGGACCGACGCCCGGGGGCGGCGCCCCAGAGCCCGAGGCGGCCGACGACGTCTCGGCCCAGCCGGGCCCCACCCCTATCCCCGACGGCTCCTACTTCGCCGAGATACCGCTCCATGCGATCACCCCCAACTCTCGCCAGCCGCGTACCGTCTTCGACGAGGACGCCTTGGCGGAACTGGTCGAGTCGATCGGCGAGGTCGGACTGCTGCAGCCCATCGTGGTGCGGCCGCTCGGCAACGAGAAGTTCGAGCTGGTGATGGGGGAGCGACGCTGGCGTGCCTCGCAGCAGGCCGGTCTCGGGGTCATCCCGGCCATCGTGCGGGAGACCGAGAGTCATGATCTCCTGCGCGACGCCCTGCTGGAGAACCTTCATCGAGCTCAGCTCAACCCGCTGGAGGAGGCTGCGGCCTACCAGCAGATGCTGGAGGACTTCGGCTGCACCCAGGAGGAGCTGGCCTCCCGGATCAAGCGGTCGCGTCCGCAGATCTCCAACACGATTCGGCTTCTTCGGCTGCCCCCCACCGTCCAGCGTCGCGTGGCGGCCGGCGTGCTCTCGGCCGGGCACGCCCGTGCTCTGCTGGCGTTGCCGGAGCCGGCCAGTCAGGAGCGGCTGGCGCAGCGCGTGGTCGCCGAGGGGCTGTCGGTGCGGGCCACGGAAGAGATCGTCACCCTGGGGGAGGCCGAGGAACCGTCGGCCACCCAGCGGTCCCCCCGGTCAGCCCGGGAGCCGCATCCGCGGGCCGGGGAGATCGCAGCCCAGCTGGCGGACCGGCTGGACACCCGGGTCAGGGTCGACAGCGGCAAGAGCAAGGGTCGACTGACGATCGAGTTCGCCTCCGCCGAGGATCTCGAGCGGATAGCTACCGTCTTATTGACTTAACGATTTATGGTTTTGTCGACAAGTAACTTTAGAGGGAAAGCGATGGTTTCACGTGAATCAGACCCGTGTGCTGGACGCCCTGCTCGCCGCCCTGGCGTCCGGGCAGGTCGAGATCATCGATCTCACCGCGCCACTCTCGCCGACGACGCCGGTTCTCCAGCTGCCACCGCCGTTCGCGAACACGATCCCGATGAGCCTGGAGACCGTGAGCGCGTTCGACGACGACGGTCCGTTGTGGAAGTGGCACAACATCCACACCGGTGAGCACACCGGCACCCACGTGGACGCTCCGGCCCACTGGGCGAGCGGCCGGGACGGCTGGACGGTGGACCAGATCCCGGCGGATCGTCTGATCGGCCCGGCGGTCGTGGTGGACGTGTCGTCCCTGGTGAGAGAGGACCCGGACTTCCTGCTCCAACCCGAGCACCTGCTCGCCTGGGAGGACGTGCACGGGAGCATCCCGGACAACGCCTGGGTGCTGCTGCGTACCGGTTGGTCCAGTCGGGGAGGTTCCCAGACCGACTTCCTCAATGCCGATGCGTCGGGTCCGCACACCCCGGGGCCCTCGGTGGCCGGGGCGAGGTGGCTCGCCGAGGAACGGGCGATCACCGGCTTCGGGGTGGAGACGGTGGGGATCGACGCGGGGGGTGCCGGCGGCACGGACCCCGTGTTCCCGGCCCATCACCACCTCCTCGGTGCCGGGAAGCTCGGTCTGACCCAGCTCCAGCAGCTCGAGAGACTGCCGGCCACCGGTGCGGTGCTGCTGGTGCAGCCGCTCCGTCTGGTCGGCGGCACCGGCAGCCCGGCCCGGGTGCTCGCCCTGCTCGAACGGTCCTGATCGCCGTGGTCGACCCGATCACGGTCGCCGAGCTGGTCGGGCGCCGGGTCGCCGACCTGGGGGCCGCCCACACGTTCGGCGTCGTGGGCAGCGGCAACCTCGCTGTCACCAACGCGCTGGTGGCCGCCGGTGTCCCGTTCGTGGCGGCGCGGCACGAGGGCGGCGCCGCCACCATGGCGGACGCCTACGCCAGAACCAGCGGGCGCCCGGCCCTCCTCACGGTCCACCAGGGCTGTGGCCTGACCAACGCGATGACCGGGATCGCGGAGGCGGCGAAGAGTCGGACTCCGCTGCTGGTGCTGGCGGCCGACGTGGCGGGCGCCGCGGTGGGATCGAACTTCCGGATCGACCAGGACAGCCTGGTCCGCAGTGTCGGCGCCGTCCCGGAGCGTGTCCACAGCGCGGCGTCCGCATCGGCCGACGTGACCCGGGCCTTCCGCACGGCCGTCCACCAGCGTCGCACCGTGGTGCTCAACCTCCCCCTGGACGTCCAGGGGGAGGAGATCGCCGACCCGGGGCCCGCCCGGCGGCTGCCTCCCGCGCCCCGAGCGGCGCCGGAGCCCGACCTCGCCGACGCGTTGGCGGACCTGCTCCGGCACGCCGAGCGTCCGGTCTTCCTGGCCGGGCGGGGGGCGCTCCCGTACGGGCGCGAGCTCGCCGCCCTGGCCGACCACACCGGGGCGCTGATGACGTCGTCGGCCGTGGCCGCCGGCACCTTCGCCGACGAGGCGTACGACCTGGGCATCTGCGGTGGTTTCGCCACGCCGCTGGCCGCGGAGCTGGTCCGGGATGCCGATCTGCTGGTGGCGTGGGGGTGCAGCCTGACCATGTGGACGACCCGGCACGGGCGCCTCGTCGGACCGCAGACCCGGGTGGTCCAGGTCGACGACGACCCGCTCGCTCTCGGCGCCCGTCAGGCGGTGGATCTCGGAGTGCTCGGCGACGTGGGGCTCACCGTGGCGGCGGTCGCCGAGCGGCTGGCCGCGTCACCGGTGACGACCGGCTACCGGCGTCCCGATGTCGCTGAGCGGCTGGCATCAGGGGGACGCTGGCCACAGGTGCCGTACACCGACCTGTCGACCCCGCACACGATCGACCCCCGCACCCTGAGCACCCGGCTCGACGCGATCCTGCCCGTGCACCGCCAGCTCGCGGTGGACTCGGGCAACTTCATGGGCTATCCGGCGGGCTACCTCACCGTCCCGGCGCCGGGCGCCTTCTGCTTCACCCAGGCCTTCCAGTCCATCGGCCTGGGTCTGGCCACCGCGATCGGTGCCGCGCTGGCGGCCCCCGACCGGGTGCCGGTCCTCGGCACCGGCGACGGCGGCTTCCTGATGGGCGTGGCCGAGCTCGAGACCGCCGTCCGCCTGGGTCTCGGGCTGTTGGTGGTGGTCTACGACGACGCCGGCTACGGGGCCGAGATCCACCACTTCGGACCGGCCGGCGCCGACCTCTCCACCGTCCGCTTCCCCGACACCGACCTCGCCGCCCTCGCCCGTGGCTTCGGGGCCGAGGGGGTCACCGTCCGCGCTGTCGGCGACCTGGCGGCGGTCGAGACGTGGCTCGCCGGTCCGCGCGACCGTCCGCTGGTCGTCGACGCGAAGATCGCCGACGACGGTGGCTCGTGGTGGCTGCAAGAAGCCTTCCGGGGCCACTGAGAGCAGGCCTGTCGGATCCGGTGGCGTCGCGGCCGTCGTGAGCGACGCGCCTAGTCGGCGGGCATTTCTCGAGTGGGCACCGGATCCGCTGCGGAAGACGTCCTGGTCGCGTGCACGGCGGCCGCCTCCGGTGGCAGCGAACCCTGGTCGGCGTGCTCGGGGAAGGCGGCCAGCTTGGCTCGCACGTCCCGGGTGGCGTAGTGCTCGGCCACGAAGGACAGGAACGGCACGGTGCCGGCGAGGGCGATCAGGATCAGCCGGCCCCACCCCCACCGGGCCCGGCGACCGAGGTCGAACGCGGTGATGATCAAGATCATGTAGAGCCAGCCGTGGGGGATGCCGGTCCAGGTCACGACCGTGTCGTTGTCACCGAGGTACTTCAGCGGGACTCCGACGCACACCAGCACCACGAGCAGACAACCGACCACGTACGCCATCACGCGGTAGCGGAGCAAGGCACCCTTCACGGTGGCGAGCCTACGTCCCGCCGGCGGCGGTGGTCGTCCGCCGACCGTGCGGCCTCGATCACACCCACGCAGGACCGAGCCGGCTGTTGCCGTCGTCGGGAACCGGGGCTACCGTCGTGGTGGCGCGCAGGGCGCCACCGGTCCGCGGACAGGGCACAGCCCACCTGAGCCGGACGTTGCTGGTGCCCTTCACCTCTTTCGCCCCCCGACGGCGCGGACATCGGGAGCCAGCGAAGGAGGCCTCGTGCCCACTGCGTCCCCGCCCGATCCCGTTCCGTCCGGCGCCGTCCCACGCGCCTGCTGGCGGCTCCCCGACCGGCCCCACCTGAACCACCTGCGTCGACAGGCCAAGCAGCTGCGCCGACGGGCCCTCACCGCCGACGCCGAAGCCGTCGAGCTGGTCGAGCGCTACGACGCGGGGGGCGGGCCGATCACCCTGGCTCGGGCCCAACGGGTCTTGGCCCGCGCCTACGGCTTCGCCGGCTGGTCCAAGCTCAGGGAGCACCTCGACGTGCTCGAGGTCTGGGGCCGGGACATGGACGCGACCGGTCCGGCCGACGGACCGGTGGACGCGTTCCTGCGAGTGGCCTGTCTCAGCTACACCGAACCGTCCCGCGCAGGGGAAGCGCTGGCCCTGCTTCGCGCCGACGCGACGCTGTCCACGGCCACCGCGGCGACGATGGCCGCGTGCGGCGAGGCGGCGGCGTTGCGCACGCTGCTGGAGCGGCACCCGGCGGCGGTGACCACCACTTCCGGACCGCACGCCTGGCCGCCCCTGCTGTACCTCTGTTACGCCCGGATCGGGGTCGGCGACCCGGTGGCCACGCTGCGGGTGCTCCTGGAGGCCGGCGCCGACCCGGACGCCGGCTTCCTCTGGCAACGGCTGAGCTCGGCGTTCACCGCTGTCACCGGCGTGCTCGGCGGCGGCGAACGTGGCGAGCCCGCCCACCCGCAGGCGGTCGAGCTCGTCACCCGGCTGCTGGACGCGGGGGCGGACCCGAACGACAACCAGGCCTTCTACAACCGGCAGTTCCGCTCCGACGACAGCCACCTGCCGCCGCTGCTGGACCACGGGGCCGGCCGCGCCCACCCCTCGCCCTGGCGCCGGCGGCTCGGCTCGACCTACCCCTCGCCGGAGGAGATGGTCGGCGAGCACCTGCGCACCGCCGGCGCGCAGGGTTTCACCGGGCGGGTCGAGCTGCTGCTGGCGCACGGTGTCGACCCGAACACCCGCGGCTACCACCCCGTGCTCGGCGACCAGACCGCGTACGAGCTCGCGATCCGGAACGGGCACCGCGACGCGGCCGAGCTGCTGGCCGCGGCGGGCGGACGCAGCGACCGGCTCGACGGTCCTGACCTGCTGCTCTCCGCGGTGCTCGCCGCTGACGGGGAGGGCATCGCGCGGTGGCGGGACCACGCGGACACCCTCCGCACGCGGCGGCCGGATGCGCTCCGCCTGGCCGGAGAGCTGCACGGGGCCGAGAGCATCGCGGGTCTGCTCGACCTCGGCTACGGCGTCGACGTGGCCGGTCCCGACGGACGCACGGCTCTGCACGAGGCGGCGCTGCGCGGTGCGGCGGGTCTCGTTGAGTGGCTGCTCGACCACGGCGCCGACCCGGGCGTACGGGACCGCGACTTCGCCGGTACGCCGGCCGACTGGGCCGAGCACAGCGGTCACCACGCCCTGGCCGAGCGGCTGCGCACCGCCCGCACGACGTAGTCCCTCGACGAGCGATCGTCTTCTATTGACTTTCGATAGATGACCACCGATAGTCGATGCATGACGATGACCTCCCGAGCCGTGGTGGTGCTGCGGATCCTGTTGGTAGTGCTGTTCGTCGGGTTGCTGCTGGGCCAGACGTTCTCGATCCCGGGCCAGCTGGCGTTCATGGCTCGGGAGTCCGCGGTGTTCGCTCCGCTGCGGTGGCCGCTGCTGGCGGTCGCGGTCCTCGGCATGCTGTGCGGGCAGGTGGTGATCGTCTGCACCTGGCGGCTGCTGAGCATGGTGATGGCCGACCGGATCTTCAGCGAGGCGGCCTTCGTCTGGGTCAACGCGATCCTGGCGGCGCTGACCACCGCCTGGGCCCTGTTGGCCGGCACCACAGTCGTCCTCAGCCTGGTGCTCTTCGACGATCCCGGCACACCGCTGCTGCTGATCGCGATGGTGCTGGCCGGCGGCACGGTGGTGCTGTTGATGTTCGTGATGCGGGCCCTGCTGCGTCAGGCCACCGCCCTGCGTTCCGAGATGGAAGGGGTCATCTGATGCCGATCGTGGTGCGCATCGACGTCCAGCTGGCCCGACAGAAGCTGAGTGTGGGGGAGTTCGCCGACCGGGTCGGGTTGACCCCGGCCAACGTCGCCGTGCTGAAGAACGGACGGGCCAAGGCGGTGCGGTTCAGCACCCTGGAGGCGATGTGCCGGGTGCTGGACTGCCAACCGGGCGACCTGCTCGAGTGGGTCGAGGACTGAGCGGGTGCGCCACGGTCTGGCCCAGCTCGTGCGGTTCGGCTGGATCGAGGTCCAGTGCTGCCTGTTCGCGACCGCCGTCTTCGTCGGGCTGGCCCTGACCCGGGTGGTGCCGCTGCCGGTCCCGCGTTACGACGCCCTGCTCGCGTACGGCGTCGGCATCACCGTGGTCTTCTTCGTGCTCCGGCTGGAGACAGCACGGGAGGTGGCCGTGATCTTCGCGTTCCACCTGATCGGGCTGGCGCTGGAGCTGTTCAAGGTGGCAATCGGCTCCTGGGCCTACCCGGAGGACGCCTGGTCGAAGGTCGCCGGGGTGCCGCTCTACTCCGGCTTCATGTACGCCGCCGTCGGGTCCTACCTCTGCCAGGCGTTCCGGCGCTTCGACCTGCGGATCAGCCGCTTCCGCTGGGTTCCGGCGGTGCTGCTGGCCCTGGCGGCGTACGCGAACTTCTTCACCCACCACTGGCTGCCCGATCTGCGCTGGCTGATCGCCGTCGGTTTCGTGGTCGTGCTGTGGCGGAGCCGGGTCTGGTTCACCGTGGGCCGGCACCGCTACGCCATGCCGCTGAGCCTGTCGTTCGTGCTGATCGGCTTCTTCTTGTGGGTGGCCGAGAACGCCGCCACCCTGCTGGGCGCCTGGCGCTACCCGGACCAGGCAGCGATCTGGCAGCTCGTGCACGTCGGCAAGTGGGGTTCGTGGGCGTTGCTGGTCACGCTCAGCTTCGTCCTGGTCGCCGCGGTGAAACGCTGGGAGGGCGCCTTCCACGCCGGCCGGCAGGAACGACGGCACGGATCGGATGACGTTGTCACCGACATCGGTGACAACTCCCTCCACTCCGCAGCCAGCGCTCAGTCCGGCTCGACCACTGTGGCCGTCGGGTCCTCCACCGGCCCCCAGGCGGGGACCAGGGCGTAGAGCACCAGCGGACGGTCGGCGCGGTCACCGCGTTCGACCACCGCTGCGGCCTCGACCTCGTCGTCCCAGACCCGCCCGCCGTCGTGCAGGTGGCCCAGCAGCCGCCCGTCGTCGGTGAACTCAGCGATCACCCACCCGGCGGGATGGGGCGGCTCGGGGCGCTCAGCGAGATCCATGGCGACACGTTAGCCAAGACGATCAGGGGTCAGCCCTCGACCTCGGCCACCAGCGCGTCGACCTTCTCGATGTAGGCCTTCGGGTCGGCCTTGCGCTCCAGCCCACCGGCGGACATGTAACGCACCTTGCCGAAGACGGGGCGCTCGGTCCACCCGCGATCGTGCTGACCGAAGATCCAGGCCACGTTGGCGTACGAGTTCGCGTCCCGACCGTCGAGGAAGTACTTGTTGTTGAAATACAGGGTGGTCCGGTACGCAGCCTCGGGGGAGGTCGACCACTCCAGGATCTTCTTGCCCCAGTACATCCGCATGTAGTTGTGCATGTAGCCGGTGTGCACGAGCTCGCGCATGGCGGCGTTCCAGTACTCGTCGTGGGTGTCGGCCTTCTCCAGCTCGCCCCGGGTGTAGGTCGGGTCGCGCTGGTCGTCGGCGTGCTCGGCCAACGTCTTCCTGGCGAAGTCGGGGAGCGCGGCGTAGGTGTCGTAGTGGGGTTCGTAGTAGACGTAGTTCATCGGCAGCTCACGCCGGATGATCAGCTCCTCCAGGAAGTCGTCCAGGTTGACGCCGCCGTGCTTCTTCTTCGCCTCCAGGGCGATGTGGACCGGGGAGAGCTGGCCGTAGTGCAGGTACTTGCTCATGTGCGAGACGTCCGAGGTCTGCGGCTGGTTGCGGTTCTCGGAGTACGTGCCGAAGGAGTCGGCGAGGAACGCGGTCAGCACCTTCTTCGCGGCGGTCGTGCCGCCGGTGAACAGCGGCACGGGCGGGACCGAGGTGTCGACCTTCAGCCGACCGAGCAGGGCGTCGACATCGGACAGGTCCTCGCCGCTGACCTTCGGCCGGGTGCGGTTCTTCAGCGGCGTGGCACGCAGCCCGACCAGGAACCGGTCGAGGTGTCGGGTGATCTTGGGTCGGATGGTCCGCGCGGCGAACTCCTTCTTGTCCGAGACCAGCTCGACCGGCACGACGACGTCGCTCTCCACCTGCACCACCGGGCACGGGGCCTGCTCGGCGACGGTGGCGCGCCACTGGCGCTGGTGCCGGAGGTAACCGCGGTCGCAGACCAGCAGCGCGGCGTCGTCGGCCAGGGCGAGAGCCACCTCGGCGGGGTGGCCCCGTTGCACCACGAAGGCGATGCCCCGCTCGTCGAGAGCCCGCTCGACGTCGGCGAGACCCTGGAGCATGAAGTGGTAGTGCCGGGCACTGGCCTCGGGGTAGTCGTCCATCAGCCCGAAGGCGACCAGCAGCGGCAGTCCGAGCTCGTTGGCCCGGTGCACGGCGTACTCGAGGGCGTGGTTGAGCTCGGCCCGCTGCGACTGCTGCATCCAGTAGAGGACATAGCGTCCGTCGCCGGGTTCCCCGTCGTTCAGGTCCTGGACGCGCTCGTCCTGGATGCCGGTGTAGACGTCTCCCATGCTGCTCCTTCACGACCGGGTGTCGAGGCAGTTCCCCGACCCGTACGACCCCGGATGCGGCACGCGGCCGCCGGCGGGTCACCCGGTGCAGGGTGGCTCACCGGTCAGCGGATCAGGGTGAGCGGGGTGTCGAGCTCCGACCGGCGACCGAGGTCACGGGCGATCCGGGCGCTCATCACCACGGCGAACAGGCCGAAGATCCACCACTGCGCCGCGTACGCCCCGTTCCGGAGCCGCCCCTGACCCTCGGGCAGCAGCAGGGGAGCGGGCTCGAGGCCGCCGGCCCGGGCGTCCGCGGCCGACAGCACGATGAACCCGTCGACCATCGGCCCGGGCCACGTCTGGGCGAGCAGCGGGACCCGCACCGACGGGAGGACGGTCCCGCCGCCGGTCGTCGGCAGCCCGTCGGCGGCCTCCTCCGACGGCAGCAGCACCCCGGTCTGGGTCACCTCGCCGGTGGGTGGTGCCGGGGCGGCTGTGGTCCCCCCGGGCACCAGGCCCCGGACCACGGCCACCGTCGAACCGTCGGCCTGTCGCAGCCCGGTCACGACCCGCAGCCGGCCGAGCGTGTCGGCCGGTCCGTTGCTCTCGGCCGGCACCAGGACCTGCAGCGTGGGGTCGTAGCGGCCGCGGGTCTGCACCGACAACCCGTAGCCGTCGGTCACCCGGGAGGCGGCCGGGGCCACGTCGGCCAGCGGCACGGGCGGCTGGCTGGCCCGGCTGGCCGACGCTTCGGCGCCCTGCCGGGCGTACACCTGGAGCTGCCAGACGCCGAGCAGGGCCATCCCGCCGGCGAGCACGCAGCCGAGGGTGATGATGCCGATCTGCTGGAGCAGAGTCATCGGTCCGGGGGTCATCGGCCCGGGGTTTGTCGGGCCGGGGTTCGTCGGGCCGGTCGTCCGCCGGGTGGCTCCGTGCTCATGCGACGGGCCCGGCCGGCACCCGGCCGCCGCGGCGGGCGGCCACCCGGACCAGGTCCGCACACATCCGGCCCAGGCTCCAGCCGCCGGCCTCGACCGCCAGCGGGACCGCCGACGTCTCGGTCATCCCCGGGGCCACGTTCACCTCCAGGAAGGTCGGTCGACCGTCGGGGGTGATGATCAGGTCGGTGCGCGACAGGTCCCGGAGCCCCAGCACGTCGTGCACGGTCAGGGCCAGCTCCGCGCACGCCTGTGCCACCGACTCCTCGATCTCGGCCGGGCAGAGGAAGCGGGTCGCCCCCGCGGTGTAGCGGGAGGTGTAGTCGTAGACCCCCGACTCCGGTCGGATCTCCACCGCCGGCAGCGCGGCGGGACCGTCCCCCCGGTCGGCCACGGTCACGGTCACCTCGGTGCCGGCGACGAACTCCTCGATCACCGCGACCGACCCGTACGCGTACGCGCCGACCATCGCCGAGGGCAGCTCATCCGGCCCGTTGACCTTGCTGGCCCCCAGGGCCGAGCCGCCGCGGGAGGGCTTGACCATCATCGGGAAGCCGATCTGGTCGGCGAGCGAGGCCATCAGCGTCTGCGCCCCGAGCTCGCGGAAGATCTCGTGCGGCAGGGCCACCTGGGTGGGCGTGGCGATCCCCGCCTCGGCGACCACCGTGGTGGCGATGGCCTTGTCGAACGCGATCCGGCAGGCCGAGCCGATGGAGCCGACGAACGGGACCCCCAGCAGCGACAGCACCTCGCGCAGAGCCCCGTCCTCCCCGGCCTCCCCGTGCAGCACCGGGAACACCACCGCCCCCGGCAGCGAGGCCAGCAGCGGGACCAACGACGAGTCGACGTCGGACTCGACCACCTCGATCCCCCGGGACCGCAGGGCCAGCGCGACCCGACGGCCGGAGCGCAGTGACACGTCGCGTTCGTGGGAGAGACCGCCGGACAGCACCACGACCGTCTCGGGGGTGGTCGGGGTGACGCTCACGGGGTACGACTCTCCTGACGGGGGAACGGGATCACTCATCGCTGGTTCGCTCCCGGCGAGTCGTACAGCCGGTCACCCCGCGGACCGGGTCCCTCGACGGCGGTGCCGAAGGTGGCCAGGACATCGGCCTCGTACTGCATCACCTCGCCCAGCCGGCGGGTGCCCTCGATGATGCGTTCCGGGGTGGGGAAGCAGTACGAGAGCCGCAGGTGCCGGCTGCCGAAGCCGTCGGCGTAGAAGCCCGTCCCGGGCACGTACGCCACCCGGGCGGTCACCGCCCGCGGCAGCATGGCGTGGCTGTCCAGGCCCGGCGGCAGGGTGAGCCAGACGAAGAAGCCCCCGGCGGGCACGGTCCAGGAGGTGCCGACCGGCATGTGGTCGGCCAGACCGGCCAGCATCGCGTCGCGCCGCTCGCGGTACATCTCGCGGAAGATCTTGATCTGACCCCGCCAGTCGTGGTTGTGCAGGTACGACGCCACGGCGTACTGGGAGAAGGTCGGCGGACAGAGGGTGGCCGACTCCTGGGCCAGCACCAGCTTCTCCCGGACGGCGTGCGGCGCGAGCACCCAGCCGACCCGGAAGCCGGGGGCGAACGTCTTGGAGAACGAGCCCAGGTAGACCACCCGCTCGGCGTCCATCGACCGCATCGCCGGCAGCGGGTCGCCGTCGAACCCGAGCAGCCCGTACGGGTTGTCCTCCACCACCAGCAGATCGGCCTGCTGGGCGATCTCCAGCACCCGGGTCCGCCGCTCCAGGGTCTGCGAGACACCGGCCGGGTTGTGGAAGTTGGGGATCGTGTACAGGAACTTCGCCTTCTTGCCGGCCGCCTTCAGCGCGGCGACGGCCTCGCCCAGGGCCACCGGGTCCAACCCGTGCTCGTCCATCGCGACGTGCACGACCTCGCACTGGTACGCCCGGAACACCCCGAGCGCACCGACGTAGCTGGGGGCCTCGCACAGCACGACGTCGCCCGGATCGCAGAACAACCGGGTGACCAGGTCCAGTCCCTGCTGGGAGCCGACGGTGACGGTGACGTCGTCGGGGTGAGCGCTGATCCCCTCGAGCTTCATCACCTCGCAGATCGCCTCCCGCAGCACCGGCTCGCCCTGACCCGAGCCGTACTGCATGGCGCGGCGGCCGTCGGAGACCACGAGGTCGTGCAGCGCTCCGCCGACGACGTCGAGCGGCAGGTCGGAGATGTTGGGCATCCCGCCGGCCAGCGAGACCACCTCGGGCCGGTTGGCCACCGAGAACAGCGCGCGGATGACCGAGGCGGTCATCCCGTGCGTCCGGGCGGCGTAGCGGTCCACGTAGCTGTCCAGGCGCGTGTCGCGTCGCTGTAGACGCTCCAACCCCGCCGCGTAGACCGCGGTGGGTTCCCCGGCGGTCTCGGGACCGAGCTCGCCGGCGGCGCGCTGGAGCCCGCTCGCGTCGGTGGACGTGGCTCCTTCGCGACTCAGCGCGGGCTCGTGGTCAGTCACCCCCCAAGGGTGCCTCATCGTCGCAGGAGGTGCATGTGGTGACCGCAGGGCGGCCGACCTACGATGTGCGCATGCGTGCGAGCGCGGTCCCCTCGTTGTCTGATCCTGCAGCTGGCTCCCCGGCTGCCCGGTTGCCCCGGCCGGTGGTCTGGCTGCTCTGGCTGCTCGCCGCCCTGGCCGGCAGCGTGGTGCTCGGGTTCCTCGCCGGCCTGGCCCGGCCGCGCCAGCCCGATCACTGGTCGGGGGTCCCCGTCTCCGCGGCGGAGCCCGCGCCGGTCGCCGAGCCGGCCCGCCCGACGACGTCGGCGCCACCGGCCGAGGACGGCTGACGGCGATGACCCGGCGACTCCGCCCGATGGCCGTGGCCGATCTGGCCCTGCTCCCCGACCCGTGCTCCCGGTGCACCTTCTGGGAGGTGAGCCTGCACGACCTCACCGCCCCCGACCTGCACCGCGACCGGACGGAGGTCAAGCGCGAGTGGGCGGAGGCGGTGGCGCGTCGCTGGGGCTACTGCGGGGTGATCGCCGCCGACGGCGACGAGCTCCTCGGCTACGCCACGCTGGCCCCCGCCGGCCTGGTGCCCCGGCTCGGGGCGCTGACCGTCACGCCGATCAACCCCGACGCCGCGGTGCTGCTGAGCGTCCGGGTCGAGGAGCCGCACCGGGGGCGGGGACTGGGCCGCCAGCTGCTGCAGTCGGCGGCCGGGTTGATGGTGCGCCGTGACATCCGCGCGATCGAAGCGGTCGCCAGCTCGCGGGAGGGGCCGTCGTGCCTCGCTCCGGCCGGCTTCCTGGAGCGGGTCGGCTTCACCGTGGTCCGCCCCCATCCGGTCACCCCGCGGTTGCGGATGGATCTCCAGTCGACGGCCCGCTGGCTCCCTGACCTGGGGGCGGCCTGGAACCGGCTCACCGGCCTGATGCCCCAACCGGCCCCCGGTCCGGAGCCCGCACACCGGCACGGACCGGGCGGTCTCGTCGGTGAGGGCGGATCGGCGGTGTCGGTCGGGATCCGGCATGGGGCGGATCCGCTGGGGGCACTGCGTGGCGCGGGGTCGGGCTCATGAGTGACGCCGTTCGTCGGGTGCGTCTGGAGCGCACCAGCCGGGGCCGCCTGCTGGCCCGCAACGAGCGCGGGGCCACCATGGCCATCGGGATGGGGGAGGACAGCGACTTCACCCCGGTCGAGCTGCTGCTGGTGGCCATCGCCGGGTGCTCGGCCATCGACGTCGACCTGATCACCGGCAAGCGCAGTGCCCCGGACGAGTTCGTCGTCGACGCCTCCGGGGTCAAGATCCGTGACCAGGAGGGCAACCGCCTGGTCGAGCTGGCCGTCGACTTCCGGGTCCGCTTCCCCGACACCGACGGGGGCCGCGCCGCCGAGTCGGTCCTCGAGCGGGCCATCACGGCGTCCCACGACCGGCTCTGCACCGTCACCCGTACGGTCGAGGTCGGCACCCCCGTGACCAGCTCGCTGCGCGGCGAGCGCGTGGCGGGACCGTCCGCCACCCCCGAGCCCGACGGCCCCGCGGACTGACGGCCTCAGCCCGGAGGACTCGACGTCGGTCGGCAGTGGTGGTGGCCGGACGAACACGGTTGACTGGACGGGTGGCCACCGCATCCCGTCCTCGTCCGCAACCAGTGCTGACCGACGTCACCGAGGCGACCAGCCAGGACTACCTCAAGGCGGTGATGCGCGGGTTCCACGGCGAGTACGACGGTCAGAGCTGGGATCTCGACCGACGCCTGTTCGAGCCCGGTCGCTGCTTCGGGTTCACCGCCGGCGACCGGTGGGTGGCGTCCTGCGGGGCCTTCACCCGGACGATGACGACTCCCGGCGGTTCGGTGCCGATCGGCGCCGTCACCATCGTCACCGTCGCTCCGACGCACCGGCGTCAGGGCCTGCTCAGTGCGATGATGCGGCACCAGCTCGCCGACATCCACCGGCGCAAGGAGCCGGTGGCGCTGTTGTGGGCCTCCGAGTCGGCCATCTACGGACGGTTCGGCTACGGCAGCGCGGTGCCGAGACTCGTGGTCACCGGACGAACCACTGACACCGCGTTCCTGCCCGGCGTCGACCTCGGTGGCGGCTGGGTCGAGGAGGTGTCCGCCGAGGAGTACGGCGCCGTGGTCCCGGACCTGCACGCGCGCCTGCTGCCCGACCGTCCCGGCGCCCTGGACCGGTCCGCCGTCTTCTGGGAACGCGATCTGACGGATCGTCCGGAGAGCCGCAAGGGAGCGCCACCGGTCCGGTACGCCCTGCACTTCGACGTCTCCGGGCAGCTCGACGGCTACGCACGGTTCAAGGTGACGTCACCGTGGACCGGTGACCTGCCCGACGCCGAGGTGGAGATCGTCGAAATCGACGCGGCGGATGTGACGGCGCGGGCGGGGCTGTGGCGGTTCCTGTTCGATCTCGACCTGGTGCGCCGCTTCCGGTGTCACGGGCTGGCGGTCGACGAGCCGCTCCGCTACCTGCTGGCCAACCCCCGGATCCTGATCACCACGCTCACCGACAGCACCTACGTCCGGATCGTCGACCTGCCGAAGGCGCTGGCCGGTCGCCGCTACGGTGCCGACCTGGACGTGGTGGTGCAGGTGTCGGATCCGCTTCTCGCGCACAACGACGGCACCTACCGCCTCCAGGCCGCGGCGGGCGCGCAGGCCCGGGTCACCCGAGCCGGCCGGCGCCGTCCCGACCTCAGCCTGGGCATCCGTGAGCTCGGCTCGATCTACCTGGGTGGCACCTCGCTGACCGCGTTGCACCGGGCGGGTCGGGTCAGCGAGCGGACGCCCGGCGCGGTGGCGGCGATGACGATGGCCTTCGACTGGCCCCAGCAGCCGTACTGCCCGGACGACTTCTGAGCGGACCCGACCGGTGCCACCGGTCCGGTGGCGCGTCGTCGGGTCGGCTCAGGTGCTGTCGGCGTCCTCGAGGTAGACGAGTCCGTTGCCGTCCGGGTCGCTGAAGTGGAACATCGCGGGCACGCCCTCCCAGCGCAGCACCTCCGGGTTGTGCAGCACCACCTCGTCGGCGTCGACCAGCCGTGCGTACGCCTCATCGGCGTCGGTGGTGCCGAGGCGGACGGCCATGGGCAGCGGGGTGTCCGGCGGCAGCAGCACCAGGCCCACCTCGGACCCCGGCGGCACCACCTCCACCATGCGTGCGCCCGGCGACACCTCGACGTCGTACCGCAGCTCGCACCCGAGCACGTCGAGGTAGAACGCCTTGGCCGCATCCTGGTCGGCCACGGGAATGGACACACTGAGGACCCTCGTCGTCTTCGTCATACGGGTAGGACTGCCGGCGACCCGCGAACTCACCGGCCCGCCGGCGGGGCGGGCGGACCGACGGCGAGGGCAGGCGGGCCGACGGCGAGGGCGGGCGGGCCGGACCGACGGCAGGTCTCCTCGTCGGTCAGGTGGTCCGGCGACCCCGGGCAACCGCCACCGCCAGGGCTCCCGCCGCGGCGGCCGCGACGCCTCCGGTGATCAGCCAGCGGTTGAGGCGGCGGTGCCCGACCGGGGAGACCGCCGCACCGGGGTCAGCCAGGTAGACCCGGCCCTGGTCCCCGTCGACGGTGATCTGCTGACCGCTGGTGATCCGGCGGGTGCCGACGGCGGTGCCGAGGACGGCGGGGATGCCGTACTCGCGGGCCACGATCGAGCTGTGGCTCAGCGGCCCTCCGATGTCGGTGACCACGGCGCCGGCTCGGGCGAACAACGAGGTCCAGGCCGGCGTGGTGATGGCGGCCACCAGCACCTCGCCCGGCCGGAGCTGCGCGAAATCGGCCGGGCCGGTGAGCACCCGGGCGGTCGCGGTGACCCGGCCGCTGCTGGCCCCGATCCCGGTGAGCACGTCGCCGGTCTGGTCCGCGGTGGTCGCCGGCATCCAGGCGCCGAGCCGGTCCATCCAGGTGCCCTGGGGCAGCAGCTGCGGTGGCGTCGCCCGGCGCTGACCGCGCCAGCGCTCCCGCCGGTCCGCCACCACCGGGAGCAGGTCGGCCCGCTCGTCGGCCGACGGTCCCGGGCCGGACTCCGACCACGCCCCCGACGCCGCCAGGACCGCGGCGATCTCGGCCCGCCGGCACCAGTAGACGTCGTCCATCTCCTCGACGGCGTCGGCGGCCACCAACCGGGCCCCGAGCTCGGCCAGCATCCGGCGCAGCTGCGGCCAGGCCAGCCCCACATCGGCCAGAGCGTCCTCCCGGACCGGGGCGATCGCCTGGGCGTGGCGGAGCAGGGTGTCGAAGGTGCTGCGGCGGAGCGGGTCGATCCGGCGCCGGATCACCACGGTGGCGGCATCCCGCTTCTGCTGCAGCCGGCGCTGCCGCTCGTACGGGTCGGTCGCCCCGGCGTCGAGCCAGAGCCGGACGCTGTCGACCAGGGGGGCGGGGTCGTCCGCGGGCACCGGGTTGGCCACGTCGAGGTTGTAGACGGCGTGCCCGTAGGTGTCGAGGTGCTGCTGGAACCGCTGGGCGAACTCCTCGGCGCCGGGGGTCAGCACCGCCGTGGTCAGGGGGCCCGGCCGGCCGAGGGCGAGTCCGGCCACCACCTCGGCCGACGGCGTCGCGGTCAGCCAGGCGGCGAGCTCGGGCTGGTCCCGCGCCCAGCGGGCCACGTCCCACAGCGAGCGCTCGGCCCGGATCGGTTCGCTGTCGAAGCCGACCAGCAGACCGGAGGCGGGTGGGTCGCCGTCGCGCCGGACGAAGGCGTCGTAGTACCGGGTCAGGGCGATCTCGGCGGTCGCGGCGATCGGCACGATGGTCTGGACGGCCGTGTAGTAGGTCGCCCCGGCCTCGACCAGCTCGGCCACCCCGGCCAGCAGCTCGTCGGCCGACAGCTGGGTCAGGTCGTGCGCCACCCAGGCGTCGACGATCGCCTGGTACGCCGGCCGGGCCACCGTCTCCCAGCGTTCCCGGCCGCCGACCCCGTGCCTTCCGTACGCCCCCCGCAGGGCTCGCGGTGTGCTCCGCAGCATCCGCAGCATGCCGGAGGAGGAGTAGCGGTAGTAGGCGTACCCGTTGACCGTCGGCAGGCCGATGTCGCCGGGCCGGATCGCGTCCGGACCCAGCACCTGCGTCACCAGGGACGTGAGGGAGGAGGTCACCGCTGGATCGATCAGCTCCGCGAACAGCGGGGTCAAGGGGTCCGGCAGCTGCTCGACGATGCTGACGCGGAAGTACCAGCCGGGCTCCGGCACCGGCCACGCCGTCGGCACCGGGCCGACCGGGTCGGGCAGCGCGGTGACCGGTCGGGACTGCAGGATCGTGAACGCACCCGCCGCGTCCCGCGCCCACTCGATGTCCTGGGGCGCACCGAAGTGGTCGGCGATCCGCCGGCCGAGACCGGCCAGCTCCCGGGCGGACCGGTCGTCCAGCACCTCGGCCCGACGTCGCTCGCCCGGCACCGGAGCCTCGGTGGTGCCATCGGCAGTCCGGACGGTCTGCACGGCCTTGTCAGCGGTCTGCCGCTGGGTGAGGGTGAGCTCCGGCCCGGTCAGGGTGAGCTGGTCGGTGTCCACCGACCCGCCGACCACCGCCTCGCCCAGTCCCCAGGCGGCGCTGATCAGCACGGTGTCACGGCGCCCGGTGCTCGGGTCGGCGGTGAACATCACCCCCGCGGCGGAGGCGTCGACCAGGTGCTGCACCACCACGGCCAGCTGCACGTCGGCGGGGTCGATGCCCTGCCGAGCGCGGTAGGCCATCGCCCGCGCCGTCCACAGCGACGCCCAGCACCGGCGTACGGCGTCGAGGACGGCCGCGGTCCCGGTGACGTTGAGGTAGGTGTCCTGCTGGCCGGCGAAGCTGGCACCCACCAGGTCCTCCGCCGTCGCCGACGAGCGGACGGCCACGGGTCCCTCGCCCAGGTCCCGGTAGGCGGCGGCGATCCGCGCGGCCACCTCGACGGGCACGGGTGGCGTGGTGACCAGCTCGGCGATCGCCTGCGCGGCGGTGGCGTAGGCGCTGTCCCGGTCGTCGTCGGTCGCGGCCGGCGCCGTGGCCGGCACCAGGGCCAGGATGCGGCTGCGCAGACCGAGCGCCTCGATGGCGTCGTCGTACGCCGCGGTGGTGACGACGAAACCGTCCGGCACCGGCAGTCCGGCCCGGACGAGCTCTCCCAGGTTGGCCGCCTTGCCACCGGCGGCGGACACGTCCGCGCGGCCGAACGCCGACAGCGGTGCCGTCCAGCGCTCCCCGCCGCCCTGAGCGGGGCCGCCGCCCTGAGCGGGGCCGCCGCCCTGAGCGGGGCCGCCGTCCTGAGCCGGGCCGCCGTCCCCGGTCGAGCCGTCGTCCCGGTCGTCCACCGCCATGTCGACCGAATCTACGCCCCTCGCGGGGCCTCCGGACTAGCGGTGGAGGTGGCCGCTGTCGATCAGAGGTACTCCTCGATCGCCTTCAGCAGCACCGACTTCGGCTTGGCGCCCTTGAACGCCTTGACCAGCTCGCCACCCACGTAGACCTGGATGGTCGGCAGCCCGAGCACGTGGTTGTTGGCCGGCGTCACCGGGTTGGTGTTGGTGTCCATCTTGACGAAGGTCACCTTGTCACCGTGGGTGGTGGCGAGCTCCTCGATGATGGGGGCGACCTGCTTGCAGGGGCCGCACCAGTCGGCCCAGTAGTCGACCAGGACCGGCTTGTCGGACTTGAGGACGACGTCCTCGAAGGTGGCGTCGGTGACCTCGTTGACAGATCCCATGGATGCTCCTACGGCTGCTTCGGCTGATGGTGAGGTGGTGATGTGCTCGATCCTGCCCGACGACGCTGACAGCGTCGCGACCTCGGATCGGCGTCAGACGGTGACCGTGTCGGCCAGGGCGGCGACGTAGTCAGCGGTGTCGTGCAGGTCCGCCAGGTACTTCTCGGCGTCCAGGGCGGCCGCACAGCCGGACCCGGCCGCGGTGATGGCCTGACGGTAGGTGTGGTCGACCAGGTCGCCGCAGGCGAAGACACCGGTCAGGTTGGTCCGGGTGCTCTTGGCGTCGGTGAGCACGTAGCCCTCGCTGTCGGTGTCGACCTGGTGGCGGATCAGCTCCGAACGGGGGTCGTGGCCGATGGCGATGAACAGACCCTGGACCGCGAGCTCGCGCTCCTCGCCCGTCTCGGTGTCGCGCAGGGTGACCGACTCCAGCGACTTCTGGCCGTGCAGCTCGGTGACCGCGCTGTTCCAGGCGAACGAGATCTTCGGGTCGTTCTCAGCCCGGGCGGCCATGATCTTGCTGGCCCGCAGGTGGTCGCGACGGTGGATGATCGTCACCGACCGGGCGAACCGGCTGAGGAAGGTGGCCTCCTCCATCGCGGAGTCGCCACCCCCGACCACGGCGATGTCCTTGTCGCGGAAGAAGAAGCCGTCGCAGGTCGCGCACCAGGAGACGCCATGGCCGGACAGCCGGTCCTCGTCGGCGATGCCGAGCTTGCGGTAGGCCGAGCCGGTCGCCAGGACCACCGTGCGCGCGGCGAAGGTCTTGCCGTACGCGTCCGTGACGGTCTTGATCGGTCCGGTCAGGTCCATCTCGGTGATGTCCTCGGTCACCAGCTCGGCGCCGAAGCGCTCCGCCTGGGCCCGCATGTTCTCCATCAGCTCCGGGCCCATGATGCCGTCGACGAAGCCGGGGAAGTTCTCGACGTCGGTGGTGTTCATCAACGCGCCGCCGGCGGTGATGGAGCCCTCGAAGACGAGCGGCTTCAGGTCGGCCCGGGCCGCGTACACGGCTGCGGTGTAACCGGCCGGTCCGCTGCCCACGATGATGACGTCGCGGACTTCGGTGGGGGTGTGGGTCATCGGTCCTGCTCTCGGATCTCGTCGTTCAGACTGCCTCGTACGCGGTCCGCCGTGTCGGTGGTGGAACCCTACAGCGGGCGTGCGTCCTACAGCCCGCCCAACGTGGAGCGGGCGCAGGCTATTCCGGCAGCGGCCGGGACCCCGGGTCGTCCTCGACAGCGGCGCCGGACGGGGTCCGGTCACCGGGCCTCATCGCGGGCGGCCCGCGGGTCATCGGACCCTCTCGCTCAGCGGTTCCTCCTACGACGGCCCCTCGTTCGTCACCCTGAAGAGCTGCCTGATGCTCTACCACCCGTAAGGGTGTAGCAGCCGCCCCGGGGCGGATCTAAGGTTGAGGCCTGCAAGGCTTACAACGTAAATCTGAGTCGTACACGATCCCGTGGTTCAGCAGCGTGCCACTGTTCCGAAGGGGCGCTCTGCTGTGCACGAAGTCCGCGAAAGCCATCTTCCTCCCGGCGGCGTCGACGGTGGTGCCGGTGAGGAGAACAGGACCCAGCTGGTTCTCGAGCACCTGTGGCTGGCGGATGCCCTGGCTGGTCGGTATCGCGGTCGTGGCGTCGAAGCCGACGACCTCCAGCAGGTGGCCCGGTGTGGCTTGGTAGAGGCGTCCCACCGCTTCGACCCGTCGATCGGTGCGTTCGGCCCGTTCGCCAGCACGACCATCACGGGCGTGTTGAAGCGGCACTTCCGCGACCACGGCTGGAGTGTTCGGCCCCCTCGGAGCCTGCAGCAGCTGTCCGTGCAGATCGGCGCGGATTGGTCCGCCGCTGCGCAGGATTCCGGCCGCGAGCCCCGACGCGAGGACTTCGCCGCTCGTCTCGGGCATCCCGTCATCCAGATCGACCGCGCCCTCCACGCCAGCCAGGTTTACCGCGTCAGCTCACTCGACGACGAGCGCCGCCCCCTGCGTGAGGTCGGGTACGCGGACCGCGGCTTCCCGCAGTGCGAGTCGAGAATGGTCGTCGAGCGACTCCTCCCTCAGCTCGAGCTGTCTGAGCAGCGGCTCATGACGTGGAGGTTCTGGGAGGACCGTACGCAGGCGGAGATCGCGCACGAGCTCGGCGTGAGCCAGATGCAGGCCTCCCGGTTGCTCAGCCGGACCCTGACCCGTCTGCGGGAGCTCCTCGCGACAGAGCCCGTGCCGGCCACCACGCCGGGGTCGTCACCCCGGGATGGCGGGGCTCGTTCCACACCCGCGGCGACGAGGGCATCGGCAGCCCACGGCGGTCGTGGCTCGGACCACGCCACCGCGCGTCCGGGTCTGCCACCGGCCTCAGCGGCATGACCCGCAGGACAGCGGGCGGGGTGCTGGGACGGTGCGGCACTCAGCGACGCTGAGCTCGGAGTCAGGTCAGCCGGTGCCGACGGTGCTCCGTCCGGTCCGTCGGACTCCCGCCGGTCTGTCCTTCTTCGGCGACGACGTGACCAGGGCGTTCACCCAGCTGGCGGGAACCGAGTTGTCCAGCAGCAGCGACTTCACGAACAAGGTGGCGGGGATGGCGAGCAGGGCGCCGAGCGTCCCGAGCAGGTAGGCCCACACGACGAGGGACAAGAACGCCACAGCTGCGCTGATTCCGACGGCGTCGCCGGTGAACCGGGGTTGGATGATCGTCTGGACCACGATGTTGATCACCGTGTAGACGATGACGACCGCGATCGCCGGGCCGACGCCGCCGTCCAACAAGGCGATGAGCGCCGGGGGGATGACACCCAGGATGAAGCCGATGTTCGGGATGTAGTTGGTGACGAACGCCAGCACACCCCACGTGAGGTACAGCGGAACTCCGATGATGAGCAGACCGATCACGTCCAGGACAGCGACGATGAGGCCGAAGATCGTGGTGACGATCCAGTACTTCCGGACGCGCTGACCGAAGTTGACGAAACCCTCGGCGATGTGGGGACGGGTCCCACGGATGACGGCGAGCCGGTCCGACATCGTCCCCGACTCGAAGGCCAGGAAGATCACCACGGTCACGATCAGCACCAGCAGCGACAGCCCGCCGCTCACGCCACTGAGGAGAGCCTGCGCCGGGCCCGCGAGGCTGCTGGGCTGCACCGACGAGGCCAGCTGCTCGATCTGGCGTTGCCCGATGCCCAGCTGCCCAGCGACGCCGAGCGCCGACGCGAGGATCTGCTGAAATGCCGGCGCGTACTGAGGCAGCGTGTCCACCAGCCGTACCACGGCGAACACGACGGACCCCAGGATGAGCCCGATCAGCAGGTAGATGGCCAGCAAGGTCACCGCGCTGGCGAGCCACGACGGCCAGCGTCGCGCGACGAGCAGGTGTCGCAGCGGCGCCACCGTGATCACCAGGGTGATCACCAAGAACAGTGGTGCAACGATGCTGGCCGCCGACTGGAGCCCGGCACCGATGACGATCGCGCCGGCGACGACCAGAACCGCGAAGAACGGAGGTCCTGGACGCTGCCCTGCTACCGGCATCGGATCCGGATCGGCCTGCACGTCAACGATCTTCTTGGTCATGTCCGTCTCCTCTGAAGCACTCGAGCTTCTCTCGAGTACCCGTCGGCTCACCCGGCAAACCTCGACGACTCGTCAGGTCGGAGCAGGCACCCTCACGGCGCTGTCGGCCACCCTCCCGGTGCAGATCCGCTGACCGGACAACGGCCCGCGGGGGTTCCTACTCCGAGAGCGCCACCCGCTCACCGGCGGAGGGGTTCTCTCCGCAGCCGGTGACCAGCGTCGCGTACGTCCGCCCGCTCACCCGGGTGTAGACGAGGTAGTTCTGCTCACCGGCGACGTACACCGGGGTGATGCCGGTGATCCGGCCGTTGGTGACCTCCCGGGCGCACCGCCACGCGGCGGAGAACAGGTGCGGGTCGAGGTCGCGGTCCTCGGCCAGGGTCCTGGCCTGCTCGGCCAGCGCCTCGGGGTGCACCTGGGCCGGGGAGACCGCCGAGGGCTCGTTCAGTCCGGCCGAGGCGCTCACCACGTAGCCCCCGAACCCGACGACGGCGGCGGCCACGGCGGCCGCCAGCATCAGTCGGATCACCCCCGTCTGCTTCACGTAGGTGGCCGTCGCGCCGGCCTTGAGCGGCGCCGGCCGGCGGAACGGGGTGACCGTCGAGGTCTCGCCCGACAGCACCCGATCCAACCGCGCGGCCACGGTGACCGGCATGGTCAGCGGCGGCAGTGCGGCGAGGTCACCCGAGATCAGGTCCAGCTCCGCGGTCAGCTCGGCCAGCTCCGTGCGGCACGCCGCACAGCCGGCCAGATGCTGCTCGGTCGCGGCCACGGCGTCGCCCGGCAGCTCACCGACGGCGAGGTCGGCGAGATCGTCCATCGTGGGATGGTCGAGCGCGAGATGGTCGGGCATCGGGTTTTCCTGGTCGGGCGGCGGCCCGGGCTCCGCGGTGGGCGGGACGAGGGGCTCGTCGGGGGGAAGTGGTGGGGTGGTCATTCGACCAGCCCTCGGGTCTGCAGCAGCTCGAGCGTACGACGCGACCGCTTGTCCAAGGTCGCGTGCGGCGCCTGCGCCAGTATCCACGTGAACAGGGTCGAGGGTCCGCGCAGCAGCAGGGCCGTCGGCACCGTCACCCGATCACGTTCCCCGTCGCGCTCGACCTCCAGCCGGTACGAGGGTCCGGCCGGTGTGGGCAGCTCCCTGACCGCACAGAGCTGGGACGCCTCGACGCGCTGGAAGTCGCGCCACCGCCGGGTGGTCAGCACCCGACCCTCGACCAGCAGGTACGAGCGCGTGCGCAACCAGACCACACAGCAGTAGAGAGCCCAGCCCAGCACCAGCACCACCCCGGCGGAGACCCAGCCGGCCGCCTGGCCGCGCGCGAGGATGCCGAGGCAGGCGACCAGTGCGACGGTGGCGAACACCAGGGGTGCCCGCCAGTTGTAGGACAGCTCCAGCGGCGCCGCCATCAGCGCACCCCCCGACCGTCGTTCCGGACGCGATCCCGGATGCGTTCTCGATCAGCGACGTCGCCGACGTCGTCGGCGGTCGCCCGCCGCCGGAGCAGCACGGCCAACCGGGCCCGCCCGCGGGCGCAGCGGCTCTTCACGGTGCCGGCCGGCACACCCAGCAGGGCCGCCGCCTCCTCGACCGGGTAGCCCTCGACGTCCACGAGGACCAGGGCGGCGCGCTGGTCGTCGTTGAGCTGCGCGAGGGCGGACGCCAGGTGATCGTGCAGCTCCTGCTGCTCGACCGGGTCGGGGACCGTCTCGGCCACCAGCTCGGCGGTGCGGTCGGGATCGGTGGGCAGCGGCTGCTCCGACTGCCGTCGTTGCTGCTTGCGCAGTCGGTCCAGGCAGGCGTTGACCACGATCCGGTGCAACCAGGTGCTCACCTGGGACTCGCCCCGGAAGCCGTTCGCCCGCCGGAAGGCGGCCAGGTAGGCGTCCTGGAGGGCGTCGGCCGCGTCGTGGGGATTGCGCATCATCCGCAGGGCCACGGCCCACAGCCGGTTCTGGTGGCGGTGGACCAGGGTGGCGAAGGCGTTCGGGTCGCCCGCCACGTGGGCGGCGAGCAGGGCGGCGTCTCCGTCAGGCAGGTCGGCCGGGGCAGTGGTGGCTACGGGCAGGACAGTGGCCGACCGGGCGACATCCGGAGGGCTCGTCGGAGCACCGGCGCCACCCCGCACCAACTACACCACCTCGACCTCGTAGATCCCGCCCCGGTAGCCGCTGCCCTCCTTCGGCAAGGAGGTCAGGTAGACCAGGACGAACCGCGTGGTCACCGGGTCCTTCAGCTCGATCGCCGCCGCCGACTTGGCCTTGGCCTGCTTCCCCACGGTACGCCACTGGCCGTCGGATCCGAGCGGCGGTTTGCCCACCGTCGCGGGGTCGGTCTTGGGCACCCGGACCTCCACGTCCGTGCCGTTGCCGCTCAGCCGCAGGTTCACGCCGGTGACGTCGACGGGCTTGCCGAGGTCGACGACGAGGCCGACGCCACGCTTGAGCCCACCGAGATCGGGGTTACCCAGGTACTTCACGGTCCGCCACCGCGTCTCCGGGTTGCCGTCGACCGCGAGCTTCGCCTCACCGTTGTTCTCGTCGTTCGGCGGGTCGCCCTGCGGGTCGAAGGTGCGGACGGCGGCGACCGGCAGTGGCCCGGCGGTGGGGCCGGCACTGGGTTGGCCGGTCGTGGTCGGCTGACCGGGCTGGGCGCCGCCATCCCGCTGGTTGAGGACGACCGCCGACCCGATGCCGGTGGCGAGCAGCAGCAACCCCATGGCCGCCACCAGCGCCAGCCAGCGGCGCGGTCGGGGCCCCTCGTTCGCCGGCTTGCGCAGCGACCGGGTGGGGGGTGGCGGGGTCGGCTGCCGGATCAGGGTGACCCGGACCGAGTCCTCGTTCGGCCCGTGCGCCGGGCTCAGAGCCGAGCGGGTGACCGGTGAGGTGATCGACCCGGCCGACCGGGCGTGCAACGGGATGGTGATCGGCGGGGTGGACGTGACCTTGGGGATGGGCTGCCGCAGCCGGCGCTCGAGGTCGGCGGAGGCGTCGGCCGAACCCAGCACCTTGGTCAGCGCGTTGACCACGTCGTTGGCCGAGCCGAGGCGCGCGGCGCGATGCCGCGGCGGGTCACCCAGGATCTGGTCGCAGACCACGTCGAGCGCAGGGGAGACCCCGGCGCGCACTTGGCGGGGACTCATCAGGTGCCGGCCGGCCACAGGGGCGGCGGGCAGGCTGAAGGCCGGTCCACCGGGCCAGCGGGAGACCAGGCAGGCGTAGAGCAGGCGGCCCAGGTCGACGACGTCGGCCTGCTCCGGACCGAGGTGGGGGGCCCGCGGCAGCGCGTTGCCCGGCGCCGGTCGCAGTGCCGCCTCGATCAGCAGCCCGACGATCTTGACGTGACCGTCGGGGGTGAGGATGACGGTGTCGGGGTTGATCCGCTGGTGGTGCAGACCCAGTCCGTGCACCCCGGACAGGGCGTCGGCGACCTCGCGGACGACCCAGGCCGACTCCAGCCCCGACAGCGGGCCGTGGCTGAGCAGCACCTCCAGCGACCGGCCGACCGCGTACTCGCAGACCACGTACGAGCCCAGCTCGGGATCGTCGCTGTGCACGGCGTCGAGGACGCGCAGGAAGCGGGAGTCGACCGCCAGCGCGGCGCGGCGGGCCGTCTCGAGGATGTCGGCGGCCTCGGGGTCCAACGGGGCCAGCAGGTGGACCACCACGGAGCGGGACAGCACCAGGTCGAACGCACGCCAGGTGACCGAGCGCGGCGACTCGGCGAGCAGCTCCTCCATCCGGTAGCGGTAGCCCAGCACCGTGCCGGCACTGGTCACGATCGCGGGCAGGGTGCTCGGGGAGGCGTCGGGGGTGAGGCTGTCGCCGCTGGCTCCGCCGGCACCGTCGTCCCCGGCCGGGTCGAGCGGTTCGGGGGTGGCCGGCACCCCGCCGAGGACGTCGGTCGGGCCTGGTGCCGAGGGCGGGGCCGATGCCGGGCCGGTCATCCGGTTCGCGCCGGCAAAGGTCACCATGTGATCCGCGTTCTCGGTCGGGCCGGCCACGGGAGTGGCATCGGCGGATGTCCCGATGCTAGGCGAGAGGACCGGCCGGAGGATGGTGGAATCGCCGAAGTCGTCCCGATCGTGCGGACTCGTCGGCCCGGATCCGGTCCCAGCGGTCCCCGGGGTCACTCCCGTCCCGGTGGCCCCGTCCGCCCCGAGGGCCTCCTCCGCGACCGCGGCGGTGGGGTTGCCCTCGTCCGTGGGGGCGGCCGACGCCGGTGCGCCCCGACGGCGGCGCAGGACCGTGTCCACGATGTCGGTCACCTCGGCGATCCTCAGCACCCGGGCCAGGGCGGCGTAGCTGACGACGGCGATGAGGCCGGCGACGGCCAGGGCGAGGGCCCGGGACAGCTGGCTGTCCGTGGCCATCAGGCGCTGGACCAGCCAGGCGATCGCGGCCGCGGGGGCGGTCGCCGCCAAGGTCCGACCGATCAGCGCGAGGACCGGCCGCAGGGCCAGGTCGGGCAGGGACTTCTGCAGCCGCCGGTAGGACAGCGAGACGCCGACCACGTACGCCAGCGAGTAGCCGAGGGCCAGCGCGGCGGCCACCAGCGGGGGCGAGTCGAGGGCGATCACCAGTCCGGCGCCCAGCACCACGTTGGCGGCGGCGATGACCACCTGGATCCCGAAGGGCGTCTTGGTGTCCTCCAGCGCGTAGAACGCTCGGAGGCAGACGTACTGCAGGGTGAAGGGGACCAGACCCACGCCGAGGGCCATCAGGGCGTAGCCGGTGAACTGCCAGTCCTGGGCCCCGCGGCCGAAGCCGAACACCAGCTGGGCGATCGGCAGCCCGAGCACCACGAACGCCACCGAGGTCGGCACGAGCACCGACAGCGCGAGCCGCATGGTGCGGGTCGCCTCCTCGGCGACTCCCTTCAGGTCACCGGCGGCGGCGAGCCGGGAGGCGCTGGGGAGCATCGCGGTGGCCAGCGAGACGGTGATCAGCGAGTGCGGCAGGATCCAGATCGCGTACGCGTAGCCGTACGCCGCGAGCCCGCCACCGTCCTGCCGGATGGTGGCGGCGGTGGCCAGCTTGTTGACCACGACCAGTGCGAGCTGGGTGACCAGGACGTAGCCCAGCACCCACTTGGCCAGCCGCAGGGTGTGGCCGAGCCCGGTCCGGCGGAAGTCGAAGCGCGGCTGGAAGTGGTAGCCCGACGAGCGCAGGTAGGGCAGCAGGATCGCCGCCTGCGCGGCCACCCCGACGGTGGAGCCCACACCCAGCAGGGCCTCCTGGCCGGGGGTGAAGGCGGCACCGGTGGACGTCTGGCCGAAGGTGACCAGGAACAGCAGCAGCACACCGATGGAGACGACGTTGTTGGCGATCGGGGCCCACATCATCGGACCGAACCGGTCCCGGGAGTTGAGCACCTGACCGGCCAGCACGAAGGCGCCGTAGAAGAAGACCTGGGGCATGCAGTAGTACGCCAGCGCCACCATCGACTGGTACTGGGCGGCGACGCTCGGGTCCTTCCAGCCACCGGCGGAGTAGAGCGCGATGATGGCCGGTGCGGCCAGGGTGAGCACCAGGGTGATGACGAACAGGGCGATCAGCCCCAGCGTCATGATCCGGTTGGTGTAGGCCTCGCCCCGGTCGGCGTCCTTCTTCACCGCCCGGACGATCTGCGGCACCAGGACGGTGTTCAGCACCCCGCCCGCCAGCAGGATGTACATGCTGTTCGGCACCGTGTTGGCCAGCGTGAACATGTCGGCCTGCCGGGTGCCGTTGCCGAACAGGATGACCAGCAGCACGAAGCGGCCGAAGCCGAGCACCCGGGAGACGGCGGTCCCGGCGGCCATCAGCGCACCCGAGGAGATCAGCCGGGAGCGGGCCTGTCGGTCGGTCTGTCGGGACGAGGAGTCCCCGGCGGGAGTCGACCCGGTCGGTTCGGACGAGCCCGTCGGTTCGGACGAGCCCGTCGGTTCGGACGACCCGGTTGGTTCGGACCGGGGCACCTGGTCAGACATCGAGGGTGTCCTTCGAGCCGTCGGGGGCGTCGGCCCGGTCCGGGGGTCGTGACACGGCCAGCGGCTCCGGCTCGTGCTCCTCCGCCGCCCGTTCGCGACCGACCTGCCGGATCCGCAGCACGGTGGTGCCGACCAGCACTATCCCGGCCGCGATGGCGATCAGCCAGCCGATGGTCCCGGCCTGGGTGGCGGTCACCTCGACCGGCTTGGAGCGACCGACCGAGATCCCGTCCGGGGACTGGAGCTGGGCACGCACCCTGACGCTGCCGTTGGTCTCGGCCTGCACCTGCGCATCGACCGTGACGGTCTGGCCGGCGTCGACCCGGGCGATGTCGATCGGCGCGACCGTCAGGCGCTGGCTGGCGCTGGAGCCGAAGACGATCCGCACCTTGATGGCGTTGGTGTCGGGGTCGGCTCCGGCCGGGAGGTCGTTGCGGACGGTGATCGGGAAGGTGCCCAGCCGGCCCGTGGTGCTGACCCGGGGGATGACACCGAGCGAGATCCGCTCGTAGAGCACGTCGTCCAGGTAGTCCTCGACCGTCGAGGTGTAGCGCTGCGAACGGGTCTCGTCGTCGCGCCAGCTCAGGCTCACGCTGCGGGGCAGGGCGATGGCGGCGTCGGCCTGGGCGACCCGGGGTTCCACCAGCAGGTCGGTGTAGGTGCCGAACTGCTCGCTCAGCCCCCGCGCCGCGGCCAGCTGGGCGGCCGTCAGCTCCGCGTCGCGGGCGCCGGCGGTGTAGCGGTACTCCCCGGACCAGGCGGCCGGGGTCGCGGTCAGCAGCTGGGTCAAGGTGGCGCCGGCGAGCCACGGCGCAGCCACCTCGTTGTCGCGACCGGCCGTCTGGTTGGGGTCGGTGACCACCCGTACGCGTCCCGCCGGGGAGCCCTCGGGCGCGGACCGGGCCGCGATCCAGGTGTCGGCCAGCATCCGCTGCTGCACCTTCGCCGGAGTGCTCCGCGGAGCCGGGCCGGGGCCACCACCGGAGGCGCCGGCGGTGTAGCGGACCAGGGTCGAGCCGGCCGGGCCCCGCAGCACCGGGGAGTCGATCGCGGTCGCCGTCCTGATGGTCGCGTCGGACAGCAGGATGACGGCGGGGTCGAGCGCGGCCACCGCCTGCACCGTCTCCTCGTCGGCCGTCCCGTTGCCGGGCAGGACGAGGAGCCGCAGACCGGCTGTGGCGGGCACCTGGGCGCCGATCCGGACGGCCTCCCGCAACCGTCCGGTGTCGCCGTCGTGCACCAGGGCGGTCACGTCGGGGTTGCCGTACGGGAGCCGGTAGCCGTCGCCGGAGGTGATCAGGCCCGCCAGCCGGCTGAGCCAGGTCTGCGCCGCCGCGGCGCCGGTGCCCTCGCGGCTGGTGCCGTCGTCGGAGAGGACCCGGTAGCCCGCCACCATGGCTTGGACCTCCTGGACCAGGGCGGGGTCGATGGCGAAGCTGGTCCCCTGGGCACCAGCGGCCTCCAGCAGCCGGGTCAACCGGCCGTCGCCGCTGAGCTCGTCGACCAGGTGGTCGTCAGCGAAGTAGCCGGTCCGGACCAGGCTCGGGCGGCTGGAGAGCACCACGACCGAGGTCTGGCGGACCTTCTCCTTCGGCGTCTCGGACACGACCGGCAGGAAGGTCCGGCCCCGACCGACGGTGATGTCGGGTCCCACGCTGTCGGTGCGGCCCCGCAGGTGCACCCCGATCAGGTAGATCCCGTCGATGTCGGGCAGCTCCAGCTGGGCCAGGGTCGCCGTGATGGTGAAGGAGGTGGACTCGTCGGGCTCGAGCGTCCGGTCGTCCTCCGACGGCACGTTGACGAAGAGGGACCCGCCCAGGGCCCGGGCCCCCAGCGGGTCGTTCGCCGCGGAGGCGAGCGCGGCGGTCATCCCCTCGGCCGTCTCGATCGGGTCCAGCGAGCGCCAGAACGCCACCTGCAGGTTGGACAGCTCGACGTCGGAGGTGTTGGTGACCCGACCGGAGAGCGTCACCTTCTCGTCGGGCTGGTCCCGCGAGGGCAGGGCCGGGCTCACCTGGTCGATGCTGACCCGGGCCCACGCCTCCGGCTCCGCCGCGTGGGCGGTCGTCGCGGTCAGCAGCGGGGCGGCCACGAGCACGGGGAGGCCGATCACCGTGACCAGCAGGGTCGCCAGCAGCGCCCGTACGGCCCTCACCTGCTTCCCCACGTCACCAGGTGGATTGTAGTGATCGGGCCCGGGGGATCCGTCCTTTCGCGACAGGCCTGCCCGGCGCCGGACCGAAGACGGTCCGGCGGGCCCCCGTGGAGCGGCTAGCATCGACCCCCGTGTCTGGAGCCGATCGGTTGAACCGTGCGCAGGCGAACGCGGTGGCCGAGCTGTTGCGGATCGCCCCCGTCGCCGACCGCCTGGGTGAGCTGTTCGCCGCCGCGGGGCACCGCCTCTTCCTGGTGGGGGGCAGCGTCCGGGACGCGTTGCGCGGCGAGCTCGGTCACGACCTCGATTTCACCACCGACGCCCGACCCGACGACATCGAGGCGATCCTGCGGTCGGTGACGCCTGCGGTCTGGACCATCGGCAAGGAGTTCGGCACCGTCGGCTGCCGGGTCGACGAGCCGGCGGGCGGCGGCCCGGAGGCGAACGGCGCGGTCGTCAGCTGGGTGATCGAGGTGACCACCTTCCGCTCCGACGTGTACGTCTCCGACAGCCGCAAGCCGCAGGTCCGCTTCGGCGACACCCTCGAGGGCGACCTGGTCCGGCGCGACTTCACCGTCAACGCGATGGCCGTCGAGCTGCCCGGTCACCGGTTCGTGGACCCGTACGGCGGGCTGGCGCACCTCGCCGCCGAGGTGATCGACACCCCGGGGACACCGGAGCAGTCGTTCAACGACGACCCGCTGCGGATGATGCGGGCGGCCCGGTTCACCTCCCAGCTGATGTTCACCCCCGCCCCGCGGGTGATCGCGGCGATGTCGGCGATGGCCGAGCGGATCGCCATCGTGTCGGCCGAGCGGGTGCGCGACGAGCTGTCCAAGCTCGTGCTCACCGACCGGCCGCGGGCCGGGCTGGGCCTGCTGGTGCACACCGGGCTGGCCGAGCGGGTGCTGCCCGAGCTGCCGGCGCTGCGCCTGGAGCGCGACGAGCACCACCGTCACAAGGACGTCTACGAGCACAGTCTGACGGTGCTGGAGCAGGCGATCGACCTGGAGTCGCGGCTGTCGGAGCAGCCCGACCTGGTCAGTCGGCTGGCCGCCCTGCTGCACGACATCGGCAAGCCGGCCACCCGTCGCTTCGAGGCGGCCGGCAAGGTGTCGTTCCACCACCACGACGTGGTCGGAGCCAAGCTCGCCCGGAAGCGGCTGACGGCGCTGCGCTACAGCGCCGACCAGGTGGCGGCGGTGTCGGAGCTGATCGAGCTGCACCTGCGCTTCCACGGGTACGGGGACGGCCACTGGACCGACTCCGCCGTCCGGCGCTACGTCCGTGACGCCGGCGACCAGCTGGAGCGGCTGCACGTGCTGACCCGGGCCGACTGCACCACCCGCAACAAGGGCAAGGCCGACCGGCTCCGACGCGCGTACGACAACCTGGAGGCCCGGATCGACGAGCTGGCCGCCGAGGAGGAGCTCGCCTCGCTGCGGCCGGACCTGGACGGCACCCAGATCATGGCGATCCTCGGCATCGGCCCCGGCCGCGAGGTGGGGGAGGCGTACCGGTTCCTGCTCGAGCTGCGGATCGAGGAGGGCCCGCTCGGTCCTGAGCGCGCTGCGGAGGCGCTGCGTGCCTGGTGGGCCGCCCGGGACACGGCCACCCCGCGCTGACCCCCGTCCCACTGCCCGTGCCGACGAACGTGCGCGTCCGCCTGCTCCGCCGGCGTCGGCAGGCCGGCTCAGGCGCCGGCCACCGGCTCGGCGGTCTCGCCCCGGAGTGACTCGGTGCCCTCGTCCATCGACAGCCGGCGGGTGACCAGGGCGAACCCGAGCCCGAGCAGCGCGTACGCCACCGCGAGCCCGACGATGATCGGCACCGACACCCCGTTCGCCGGCAGGATGACCGCGCCGATCCCGGCGGCCACGACCAGGGCGACGTTGAAGATCATGTCGTAGAGGACGAAGACCCGGCCCTTGAACTCGTCGTCGACGTGGGCCTGGACCAGCGTGTCCACGCACAGCTTGATGCTCTGGGCCGTGATCCCCAGCAGGAAGCCCGCGACCAGCAGCGGCACCTTCGCGAAGATCGCCCCCGGCAGCAGCTGGAAGACCGCCGACGCCAGGAAGGCGACGACGACCAGCCGCCGGACGCCCCAGCGCACACTCAGCGGAGGGGTGACGGCGGCCGCGGCCACGAAGCCCGCCGCGGTGATGACGGCCAACAGCCCGAGGTCGGCCAGGGCCGGGTTCACGTCGGTGGGTGCGTTCAGGTAGTTGCGGAAGACCAGGATCATCGCGACGGTGACCACGCCGTACGCCACCCGGTGCAGGCCGATGGTGATCAGGCCCAGGCCGGCGGGGCGGCGCTGCTTCAGGTGGGCCAGCGCCTCGACCAGACCGCGGACCACGTCACGGGCCAGGGCCGGGTCCGGCCGGTCCGGACCCAGGGCGTCCCGGGGGATCCGCAGGGCGAGCGCCGTGCTGATCAGCCAGCCACCGGCGGCCAGGCAGAACAGGACGCCGTTCGCCTGGTAGTCGGCCATCTGGTTGCCCAGCACGACCCGCAGGGTGGTGCCCAGGCCGACCCCGACCACGGTGCCGAGCGGGCCGATGGTCGGCATCACCGAGTTGGCCACCATGTACTCGCCGGCGTCGATGGTGTGCGGCAGCGCGGCCGACAGAGCGGCCAGCAGGAACCGGTTGAGGCTCATGGCCAGCAGCACGCCGGCGTAGAACGCGGCGTCGGACCAGCCCGTCCGGAGCCCCGATCCCACCAGTGCGGCCAGACCCACGGCCAGCACGGCGCGGGCGAGGTCGAGCACCACCAGGATCTGTCGGCGGGACCAGCGGTCCAGCACCACCCCGACGAACGGTCCCAGGATCGAGAAGGGCAGCAGGGTGACGGCCAGGACCGTGGCCACCGAGGCGGCGTCGGGCTGCCGCTGCGGGGAGAACAGCACGAACGAGGCCAGGGCGACCTGCAGCACGCCGTCGGCGGTCTGGGTCGCGACCCGGACCGACAGCAGCCGACGGAACAGCCGGTGCCGGACCAGCTGGCGCAGGCTTCGGACGAACTCCACCCGTCGAGGTTAGGCGCGGCCGCTACTGCTCGCCGTACTTCGCCACGTACGCCGCCATGGTGTCGGACTTCATCGCCTTGCCCAGGGCGGCCAGCTGGGCCTCGTCGACGAGGTCGATCGACTGGCCGTCGGGCGAGGTGCCGAAACCGGACAGCGGGGCCTGCAGCAAGGTGATGTCCTTGGCGGTCAGCCGCAGCGACAGGGCGAGGTCCCGGATGATCTGGTCGGTCAGGCTGGAGTCGACGGTGACGTGCTCGGCCACGCCACCGACGAAGCTGGTGAAGGCCGCCGGGTTGGCGACCACCTCCGGGCTGAGGCCCTTGGCCACGATGGCCTTGATCACGTTCCGTTGGTTCTCGGCCCGGTCGAGGTCTCCTCCGGGCAGGCTCTTGCGCTCGCGGACGAACCACAGCGCCTCCTCGCCGGCGATGGTGATCTCGCCCTTGGGGTAGTCGAAACCGTGCGAGGAGAAGGCGGTCTTGTTCTTGACCGTCACCCCGCCCAGGGACTCGGTGAGCTTGATGAAGCCCTCGAAGTCGACCATCACGACGTGGTCCATCCGGGTGCCGAGCAGCTTCTCCAGCGTCTGCACCATCAGCTGGGTGCCGCCGTAGGCGAACGCGGCGTTGATCTTGCCCTTGCCGTGACCGGGGATGTCGACCCACATGTCCCGGGGGAACGAGGTGATGAACGCCTGGTCGTGCGCCTTGTTGAGGTGCACCACCATGATCGAGTCGCTGCGACCGGCGCCGGAGTCGTCGGGGTCCCGGGAGTCGGAGCCGAGGAGCACGAAGTTCAGGGCACCGGTTGCCGCCGGGTCGGCACTCGGCCGCGCCGAGGCACCCGAGCCCTCACCGGGCAGCACGTCCTCCCGCTTGATCTTGGAGGTGACGCTCCGGTCGAGGGTGTAGACGTACGCTGCGCCGGCGACGACCGCGCCGACCACCACCACGGCCACCGCGACGAGCAGGATCCTCAGCCACCGGCGTCGGCGGCGGGGCGGGCTGGCCGGCGTCTCCGGCGTCGTCGTGGTGTCGGACATCTCTACCTCGGACTCGGCGTGTCGACGGGCCGGGTGGGCAGATCGACTGTGGGCAACTCTTCGAGTGTAGGCACCTGCGCTGGTCAGCGGGGGTTTGCGCGGAACCGCGTCGGGCCGCACGGGACCGTGCGGCCGACCCGACGGCAGTAGGGTCGGGCCATGACCATGGCCGAGGACAAGCAGGGGTCGTCGCGGGCCGACGAGGCCGCCGTGCGGGCCGAGCTGGCCGCCGGTGCGGAGCGGATGGAGTCGGCCAAGGCCCAGGAGCTCATCGACGTCTTCCTCACCGAGGCGACGGCCGCGGGCCTGCGACCGGAGCCGCTGCGCGCGACCCTCTACTCGGGCCAGAGCGTCAAGACCGACAAGCGGGGCTGGTACCTCCGCAAGAACCGGTCGGTCGCGGTCGGCGAGGACGGCTGCTACTACATCCTGACCGTGCCGGGCGGGTTGAAGGAGCGCCTGCGCGGGGTGCAGCTCCGCCCGTCGCCGCCGCCGCTGATCGTGGGCAAGGGTGGCCGGGACGGTGAGACCGGCGATCTGTCGGAGTTCCTGACCCGGCGGCTGGCCCAGGGCTGACGTCGACGCACCTCACCGCCCTACGATGCCGTCATGGCGACGTTCGAGGACGTGGCGCGCCTCGCGCTGGCGCTGCCCGAGACCGAGGAGACGACGTCGTACGGCAACGTCTCCTGGGCGGTGAGGAGCCGCGGCAAGGCGAAGAGCAAGGGCTTCGTCTGGGAGCGCCCGCTGAGCAAGAAGGACCGGCAGCAGCTCACCGCGGCCGGCGAGATCGAGGTGCCCCCGGACGAGGTGATCCTGGCCGCCCGGGTCGAGGACCTGGCCGAGAAGGAGGCGGTGCTGGCCGAGCACCCGGAGGCGGTCTTCACCACGCCGCACTTCAACGGCTACCCGGCGGTGCTGGTCCGGCTGGACCGGATCGGCGAGGACCTGCTGGAGGAGGTCGTCACGAGCGCCTGGCTGGCCGTGGCCCCGAAGAAGCTGGCCGACGAGCTCGCCGCCACCGACGACACCACGTCGGGACCGCCCGCGCCGGGATCGAGCTAGACGTCGTCCTCGGTCGCCGCCGACTTCTTGACCTTGGTGAACTTCTTGTACTCCTCGACCACCGACTCGGGATCGCCCTCCATCATCAACCGGCCCTTGTCGAGCCAGATCGCGGCGGTGCACATCTCCTTGATGCTGTTCAGCCCGTGGCTGACCAGGAACATGGCCCGGGCCGACGACCGGAGCTCGGCCATCTTGTCGTTGGCCTTGGCCCGGAAGCGGGCGTCGCCGGTGGACAGGGCCTCGTCCACCATCAAGATGTCGGGCTTCATGTGCACGGCGACCGAGAACGCGACCCGCGCCGACATGCCGGAGGAGTAGGTCCGCATCGGCATCTCGATGAAGTCACCGATCTCGGTCCACTCCGCGACCTCGTCGGCCCGCTCCTCCACCTCCTTGCGGGACAGGCCGGCGGCCAGCCCGCCGAGGATGATGTTCTCCCGGCCGGACAGCTCCTTGTTGAAGCCGACCCCCAGGGCGAGAAGCGTGCTGGCCTTGCCCCAGACCTCGATCGAGCCCTGGGTCGGGGGCAGGATGCCGGCCACCGCCCGCATCAACGTGGACTTGCCGGCGCCGTTGGCGCCGACGATCCCCATCGCGGTGCCGACCGGCACGGTGAACGTCAGGTCCTGGAGCGCGTGCACCTCGCGGACCGAGCGCTGACCCCGCCCGAAGCGGATCAGCGCCTGGCGAAGAGTGGGCTTGCGCTCGAAGGTGGTCCGGTACGTGATCGACAGGTTGTCGACCTTGACGGCCAGACCGGTCTGCTGCTCGTCAGGTGAGCCGGACAGCGAACTCACGCTCCCTCGAGATGAAGAACAGGAAACCGATGATGACCGAGCCGATCGCCCACGCGGCCGAGGCCACCCACATCCACAGCGGGGGGAACGCCTCGCCCTGCAGCAGGTGGGCGTAGCCGGTGAGCATCGGGTACATCGGGTTGAGCTCGACGATCAGCTTCGTCGCCCGACCCATGTGCGACAGCATGTCCGGCATCCACAGCACCGGGGACAGGTACATCCACAACCGGAGGCCGTACGGCAAGAAGTTGGACGTGTCACGGAAGTAGACCTGGCAGGTCGCGAAGAAGGCGGCCAGACCCATGCTGAACACGATCATGGTCAGCAGGAAGTAGAGCGAGACCAGCATCCGCGGGTGCCAGGCCAGACCGAAGACGGCGTGGAACAGCAGGTAGACCGGGATCGTCGGCAGGAACCGCCAGAACGCGGTCCGGACGGCCGACAGCGGGATCAGCAGCCGCGGGAACGCGGTGTTGATGAGCAGTCGGCCCGATCCCGTGACCGAGGTGGCCCCGGACGACGCGGCGGCTTGGACCATGGTCATGGCGAACAGGGCCAGGGTCAGGTGGGTGAACAGCGCCGGGTCATGGCGCTGCCGGATGATGGTGACGAGCAGGTAGTACACCCCGGCCAGCAGCAGCGGGTTGAGGATCAGCCACATCTGCCCGAACACGGTGTTGACGTCGGCGCCCCGCAGCGTGGCCTTGCTCATCTCCGCGGCGAACTCCCGGCGGGCCCACAGCTCACGGAAGTACGGGACCAGGGGTGGCAGCCCGGCGCGGTGCGGTCCGTACTGGTGGTAGACGGGCTCGAAGTCGTCTCGCTCACCGTGGTGAGCGCGGGTCGGCGCTGTCATGTCACCTCTTCTGAACCGTGCAGGCGGATCTGACGCCGGTCGTGTCGTGGGAGCCGGGCCTGCCCGTCCTCGGCAGGACCCCGCCCTCGGTGGGCGGACCACAGTCTGCCACGAGCCCTCCCGCTCACCGGTGATGACGCGGGAGCCGGCGTCGGACCGAGAGCTCCTACCGGGGCCGAAGTATCGCGTTGTTCACATGCGGGGTCTGGTCACCGGCGCCGATCTCGATGAGACTTCGCGGGTACTGCCGTCTGAAGTGGAGGAGTTGTCGCATGGGGTTGCTTTCGAGACGGACCTGGTGGCGGCGGGCGGCGCTGGTCGCGGCGACCGCGCTGGCGCTCGGGTCGCTGAGCGCGACCGGGGCCGAGGCCCACGGGGGCAAGCACCCCAAACCGTCGCCCGCGTCCGTCCAGGTGCGGGTGATCAGCTTCAACGACCTGCACGGCAACCTCGAACCACCCAGCGGGTCGTCGGGTCGGGTGGTGCTGGCCGACGGCACCACCGTCGACGCCGGCGGTGCCGCCTACCTCGCCACCCACGTGAAGCAGCTCGAGGCTGAGGTCAAGAACTCGGTGGTGGTGTCGACCGGTGACAGCATCGGTGCGTCGCCGCTGGCCTCGGCCCTGTTCCACGACGAGCCCACGGTCGAGGTGCTCAACGCGCTGGGGGTGAAGGCGATGGCGCTCGGCAACCACGAGCTGGACGAGGGCTACGACGAGCTGCTGCGCCTGCAGCGCGGCGGTTGCCACCCGGTCGACGGCTGCCAGTTCCGCGACACCTTCGAGGGCACCGACTTCCCGGTCCTCGGGGCCAACGTCTACCTGAAGCGCTCCGGCCGGCCGGCGCTGCTGCCGTTCCGCATCGTCCGTTCCGGCGGGATGCCGGTCGCCATCATCGGCGCCACGCTGAAGGACCTGCCCGACGTGGTCGTGGCCGACGGCATCAAGGACCTGAGGTTCGGTGACGAGGTGTCGGCCATCAACCGCACCGCCAAGGTCCTGGACCGGCTCGGGGTGAAGAGCCAGGTCGTGCTCGTCCACCAGGGCGACTCGCCGCTCGCGGGCAACCCGCCGAACGGCTGCGGCGTGACCAGCGGCCCCGGTTTCACGATCGCGAAGAACGTCTCCGCGAGCGTCGACGCGGTCTTCCTGGCCCACAGCCACCAGCAGTACAACTGCGTGGTCAACGACCCGTCGGGCAAACCCCGGGCCGTCATCCAGGGCCTGTCGTTCGGCCGCCTGCTCTCGGTGGTCGACCTGCAGATCGACCGCCGCACCAAGGACGTCATCCGGTCCAACACGATCGCCGAGAACGAGGTCGTCACGCGTACGGTCACCCCGGACCCGGCCGTCCAGGCCATCGTGGACGAGGCCAAGGCCAAGGCGGCTCCGCTGGCCAACCGGCAGATCGGCACCATCACCGCCGATCTCCTGCGCGCTCAGGCGCCGTCGGGGGAGAGCACGCTGGGCGACGTGATCGCCGACGCCCAGCTGGCCGGCACCCGGGCCAACGGCGCCCAGATCGCCATCACCAACCCCGGGGGGATCCGCGCTGACCTGGTCTACGCCTCCAGCCCGGTCGGCGAGGGCGGCGGCGTGGTCACCTACGGCGAGGCGTTCACCGTCCAGCCGTTCGGCAACATCATGCAGACGGTCACCCTGACCGGCGCCCAGCTGGACGCGGTGCTGGAGCAGCAGTGGCTCAGCGGCGGACGCACGGCGATCCTGCAGATCTCGAACGGGTTCAGCTACACCAGCAGCCCGACCGACCCGATCGGGGCCCGGGTCTCCGACCTGCGGTTGGACGGTGTGCCGATCACGCCGACCGGGACCTACCGGGTGTCGATCAACAACTTCCTCGCCGGGGGTGGGGACGGGTTCAGCGTCTTCGCCGAGGGCACGGACCTGGCGGGGGGACCGATCGACCTGGACGCCCTGGTCGACTACTTCGAGGCCAGCAGCCCGATCGCCCCGCCGCCGCTGAACCGGATCACGGTGAACTGACCCCGCCCGGGAGGTGAAGCAGCGCAGGGCCGGTCGGAGTCACTCTCCGGCCGGCCCTGCGTCGTTCGCAGCTCGACTTGGTGTCGGCGGGCGCGACACGCCGTGCGGGCGGCCAGGTCGCGTTGAGAACGCCGCAGAGTCTGCCCGATCGTCTCTGGTCGCGGTCCCGTCCGCCGGTGTATCACGGTCGGAGCGGCGGTCCTCCTGACGTCGTCGGAGAGGAACCGTCGATGCGCGTGCTCAGTCGTCCTCGGTGCGGGGCTTGTCTCCTCGCGCCGCCATCCGGGTCCACCGCGTCGCCACCCGGGCGGGGGCGGCGGTGACCGCGGCCCGGGCCGGCACGCAGCGGCCGCCCGACCCGAGCAGCTCCCCCGACTTCACCGCGGACGACTTCCCGGTCGAACCGGGGCTGCAGTGCGACATCGTGATGAAGGGTGGCATCACCAGCGGGGTGGTCTACCCGCTGGCGGTCTGCGAGCTGGCCACCACCTTCCGGCTGCGCTCGGTCGGCGGCGCCTCCGCCGGAGCGATCGCCGCCGCCGCCGCGGTGGCCGCCGAGCTGGGCCGGCGCTCGACCCTGCCGGTCCCGACGACCGCGACGGCCTCGACGACCGCGACGGCCTCGACGACCGCGACGGCCTCGACGACCGCGACGGCCTCGACGACTGCGACGACTGCGACGACTCCGACGACCGCAACGTCTCCGACAGGCTCGACGGCGCCGCCAGCCCCGACGCCGGTCCAGGCCGTCGCCGCGTCCTTCCGCGGCCCGGGACCCGGTGCTGACGCCCTGCCGCCCGGCTTCCTCGGGCTCGCCCGATTCCCGGCCCTGCTCACCCAGACCCAGAGCGACGGGCGCTCCCTGTTGTTCCACCTGTTCCGACCCCAGCCCCAGGCACGTCGGCTCTTCGGGCTCCTGTCGGCCGTGCTCGAGCAGAAGACCGCGATGCCGGCCGAGCCGTCGCGCCTCCGGCGGCTCCGGGCGGTGATCGCCGTCGTCGCGCACGCCACCACCAAGGCGCCGATCCGGTCCCTGCTCGGGGTCCTGCTCGGACTGGCCCTGGCCGTCCTGGGCGTGATCGGGCTGACGCTCCGCCCCGACACCGCCGGCCCGGTGGTCATCGTGGCGTTGGTGCTCGCCGTCGTCGTCGGCCTGGTCGCCTGCGTGGTCGGGTTGGCCCTGGCGCTGCTCAGCGGTGTGCTTGCCGATCTCGGCCGGCTGCCGTCGGTGGGGTTCGGGATGAGCTCGGGACGTGGCGCCGACGACACCGCGCTGGCTCTCACCCCGTGGCTGTACCGGCGGCTCCAGGAGCTGGCCGGGCGGCCGTACGAGCGTCCGCTCACCTTCGGCGACCTCCGGCCCGACGAGCTCGAGCTGAAGATGATGACGACCAACCTCTCGCGCGCGCAGCCGATGCCGATGCCCTGGAACGACGACGTGTACTTCTTCGAGCCCGCCGAGTTCGAGGCCCTGTTCGGGCCGGTGGTGGTCCGGGCGATGGTCGAGCACCCCCCACCCCTGCCGTCGGGACCGGTCGCGGCCCTGACCCGGGAGGTGCTGCTGCGGCACGCGGGCAGCAAGCGTCCGTTCCCGCGGGCCGACGACCTGCCGATCATCGTGGCCACCCGGATGAGTCTCAGCTTCCCGCTGCTCATCTCGGCGATCCCGCTGTACGCCGTCGACAACGAGTCGAACGCCACCGTCGCCTACCACGAGGCGCTGCGGGCCCGCCGCAAGGAGCGTCCGGACGCGACGGCGGCCGGGCTCGCCGAGGCCGTCGCCGAGCGGCCCGTGTTCGACGTCAACTGGTTCTCCGACGGCGGGCTGACCGCCAACCTGCCGGTGCAGTTCTTCGACTCCGTGCTGCCGACCCGCCCGACCTTCGCCATCGACCTGGCCCCGTTCAGTGACGACCACCCCCGCAGCCCCGACGAGCGGGACAACAGCTACCTGCCGTCGGTCAACCAGGGCGGCGGCCACCGGCGTACGGCACGGTGGGCGCCCAAGCCGTTGTCGGCTCTGTTCTCCTTCGGGCTGTCTCTGGTCGAGACCGCACGCACCTGGGTGGACCAGGCGTCGCTCACCATGCCGGGCTACCGCGACCGGGTGGTCACCGTCTACCAGGACGGCGCGGAGGGCGGCATCAACCTGGCCATGCCGCCGGAGCTGGTCACCGCCCTGAGCCAACGCGGGCGGTTCGCCGCCGCCCGGCTGGTCGACCGCTTCGGACCGGGTGAGCCCGGCTGGGCCAACCACCGCTGGATCCGCTACCGCACCTCGACCGCCGCCCTGAGCGACTGGCTGGCGGCGTTCACGAAGGGCTACACCAACCAACAGCCCCCGTTCTACGACGCGTTGCTGTCCGACCCCGACTCCCAACCCTGCTACCGGGTCTCCGGCGACAAGCTCGACGCGATCCGCGCCCGGACGCGCGGGCTGCAGGCCGAGGTCGTCGGCTGGGCTGCCGACCCGGCCGACGCCTTCACCGCGAACCGACCCCAGCAGCCGCCCGTCCTGCGGCTGGTGCCGCCCCCCGACGGGGGGTCGTGAGATGGCGACCACCGTGACCGGCGGCGGGTCGGCCGCCGACGCGAGCGCCGCGGCGGCTCTCGCCTACCCGGAGCCCCGGCGCCGGTCGCTGCAGATCTACGCGGTGGACCCGATGATCGCCCGGCTGTCCGGCAACGAGGTGGTCACCATCACGGTGCCGTACGAGCCGTTGCTGCCCGGACCCAGCGGCGACCTGGTGCAGGTGATCGACTACGACGCCAGCACCCGGCAGTTCTACACCCCGGTCGACCTCGACTCTCCCGTCCTGCTGGCCCAGGACGGGCTCGCGCCCAGCGAGCGGGACCCGCGCTTCCACCAGCAGATGGTGTACGCGGTGACGAGCTCGCTGCTGGAGAACTTCGAACGCGGTCTGGGTCGCCGGTTCCGGTGGCGGGGCAACGAGCGGCTGCGGATCTTCCCGCACGGGTTCCAGGGGGAGAACGCCGTCTTCGACGACGGCGAGGGTGGGTCGTTGCGGTTCGGCTACTTCCGTACCGACCCTCGCGACGCCGGCCGCAACCTGCCCGGACAGTGGGTGTTCAGCTGCCTGTCCCACGACATCGTCGTGCACGAGGCCACGCACGCCCTGGTCGACCGCCTCCGCCCCCTCTACAAGGAGGCGACCAACATCGACGTGTACGCCTTCCACGAGGGCTTCGCCGACGTGGTCGCGCTGTTCCAGCACTTCGCGCTGCCCGACCTGCTGGCCCGCTACATCCAGTCGAACCGGGCCGACCTGACCGCCCGGTCGCCGCTGGTCGAGCTGGCCCAGCAGTTCGGTGAGAGCACCGGCCGCGGCCGGGCGCTGCGGGACGCGCTGGGCGAGGAGCCGGACCCGACCCGGCTGAGCCGGACCCTGGAACCGCACGCCCGCGGGTCGATCTTCGTCTCGGCGGTGTTCGACGCCTTCTTCACCACCTACCAGGCGGCGATCGCCGATCTGATCCGGATCGCCACCGCCGGCTCCGGCCAGCTGCCGCCGGGGGCGCTGCACCCCGACCTGGTCGCCCGCGTGGCCGGGGAGGCGCGGGCGATGGCGCAGCGGGTGCTGATGATGTGCATCCGCGCCTTCCAGTACCTCCCCCCGGTCGACGTCACCTTCGGTGACTTCCTGCGCTCAGCGGTCACCGCGGACTGCGACCTGTTCCCGGCGGATGGTCTCGGGTTGCGGGCCGCGTTGGTGGAGGGCTTCCGGAAGCGGGGCATCTACCCCGACGGCGTCAGCGGCCTGGCCGACGAGGCCGTCGCGTGGCCCGCGGCCGCGGAGCTGGGGCTGCCGCCGCTGGACGTGGTGGCGGTCGTGGAGCCCCTGGTCGCCGAGACCGCGCTCGGGTTCCGCAGCCGGCGGTCGGCCGCCGAGGACACCCCCGAGCGGAAGGAGCGCCGTCAGGGCGTGGCCAAGGCACTGAGCGCGTACGCCCGTCGGCACGCGGGAGCCCTTGGTCTCGACCGGCGACTGAAGATCCAGGTGCGCAGCTTCCACGCGGTGTTCCGGCAGGCCAGCAGCGGACTGCTCCAGGTGAACGTGATCGTCCAGATCGTCCAGACCGCGCCGCCGGAGGTCGCCCGGGCGCGTGACGTCGGCGGGATCGAGCTCCGCGGCGGGGTGACCCTGGTCGCCGACGTGGACGGCGAGGTCCGGGCGGTCGTCTCCCGACCGACCCCGGGCCTCGATCCGGTCGGGAACCCGGGTGGCGCGGCCCGGTTCGAGGCGCTGGGGGCCTTCGTCGACCAGTTCGACGACGTCGACCTGCCGGGGCCGTGGCGGATCGACGACCCGACCGCCACCTGGCCCTCGCTGGCCCACCGGCGCGGGCGGGAACGCCGGATCGCCGCCTCGCTCACCCTGGGTCGCCTCGATCGGGGCCGGCCGTGGTGACCGCGACCCTGCGGATGTACGCCGTCGGCTTCGGCGACTGCTTCCTGCTCACCGTCCCGCGGTTCGGCGATCGGCCCTGGCGGATGCTGGTCGACTGCGGCGTGCACGGGATGGGACGCAGCGAGCACTCACTCGGCACGGTGATCACCGACGTGCTCGAGACCTGCCGCGACGGGGACGGTGGGGCGGGTGGGGGCGCCGGGGCCGGCGGGAAGCCGGTCATCGACCTGGTGGTGGCCAGCCACGGGCACCAGGACCACATCGCCGGCTTCACCGACGCCCGGTGGGAGGAGGTGACCGTGGGCGAGGTCTGGCTGCCGTGGTGTGAGGACCCGACCGACACCGAGGCGCAGCGACTGCGGACCCGGCTCGACGGGGCGGCCCGGACCCTGCACCAGCGGTTCGCCGTGGACGGCCCCGAGATCGCCGCGATCGCCCTCAACTCACTGTCCAACGAACGGGCCATGACGACCTTGCGCGACGGTTTCGCCGGGGCGCCGGTCCGCCGCTTCCAGAGCGCCACCGCTCCGGTGCGGACCGAGCTCCCCGGACTGCCCGATGCCCGCATCCACCTGCTCGGTCCGGCCCGCTCCGAGGAGGCGATCAAGGCGATGGACCCGCCCGAGCTGGAGCGCTGGTTGGCGCTGGGCGCAGCGCCGGCGGCCGGTTCGGGCCCAGGACTGTCGGGCTCGGAGTCGCTCGGGCCGTTCGGACCCGCGTACGGGATCGCCGACCGCGACCTCTTCCGGCAGCGGTTCCCGCACCTGGACACCGACGACGACCTGCTCGACCACCCGGTCCTCGACCCCGACGACGCGCTCGCCGCCGCCTCGTGGCTGGATCGCTGCCTGAACAACACCAGCCTGGTGTTCGTGGTGGAGATCGAGGACGTGCGCATCGTCTTCCCCGGCGACGCGCAGTGGGGGGTCTGGCGCGAGATCCTGGCCAACACCGACGCCCGGGCGCTGCTGGAGCGGGCCACCCTCTACAAGGTCAGCCACCACGGCAGCCACAACGGCTCCCCGAAGTCGCTGGTGCACGACGTACTTCCCGACCACGTCACCTCGATGATGTCGTTCCGCAGCATGGAGCGGTGGACGGCGATACCGCAGACCGACCTGGTCGCTGCTCTGCGCACCCCCGGTCGCACCCTGCTGCGCCCCGACGAGGATCTCCCCGCCGGTGGGGCCGCCGGGGTGGGCGAGGTCCGTCGGGCCGCCGACGGCCTGTGGACCGAGATCGACCTGGGTTGACCCGCGGCTGCCGGCCGTTGCGCCCGCCCGTCCTGCTCCGTGCACCCCTTACCCGGCCCTGCACCGGCTACAGCGGGTGCACCGGCGGCGGGAGGGTGCAGCAACGAGAGGGCGGTGCGGGTGCGGGCTGCGACGACGAAGGGCTGGCCCGGTGCACCGGACCAGCCCCTCTTCTGCTCCCGTTTTACCGGAAGAGCGGCTCCGGCCGACCCGACCGGACGTCTCATCCGAGGGTAGGCCCAGATCCGGGCGGTTGACCAGACCGATCGGGTGGTCCCCGGACTCAGCCGTTGAGGTTGATCGACACCGTGACCGTCGAACCGCGCTGGACCAGCGTCCCCGGAGCCGGCTGGATGCCGAGCAGCTCCTCGTGCTCGCGACCCGGCAGCTGGCGTTGATGGTCGTACGCGACGACCAGACCCAGGGCGGTGGCACTCGGCCGCTCGAGCCCACCCATCGAGTCCCCGGACTCGATCTCGGCGAGGCTCAGCCAGGCCGGAACCGCGACCAGCCCCAGGCCGGCCGCCATGGCCGACAACATCTCGGTCTGCGCCGCGAGGGCACGCTGGATCTCGATGACGCCGCGCTCCAGGCGGTCGAGCTGGTCGGGCAGCGGCGCGGTCCGGCGGTCCAGCAGCTCGAGCCAGGCGAAGGCCCGTACGCGTTCGCGCAGCAGCGACGTGACGTGTCGGCCGACCGCTTCCACCGTCACGTCGAGCGTGTCGGGATTCATCACCTTCCCACTCAGCGTCGTGTGGGCTTTCAGCGTCGACGGCTCCTCCCACCGCTGACGGGTCCACCGTTCGGATTCGGTCATCGGGTAGTCGGGGTCTTCGGGCACGGCGCCTCCGATCGATGGAACTCCAGGAGCCCATCATCGATCGTCGGCAGGTCCCGAGCTCCCCGGGGCGGCGCGATCGCGCAGCAAGGACGCCGCGACGCTGCGCCGGCTCGGCCGTCAGGCCCCGAGCACCCGGTCCAGGTACTGGTTGGTGAACACCCGGCGAGGGTCGAGTCGATCCCGCAGCCCGACGAACTCGTCGAACCTCGGGTAGAGCGGGCGGAGGTCGTCGGCGGAGAGGGAGTGCTGCTTGCCCCAGTGCGGACGACCGCCGTGCTCGGCGACGATGGCCTCGAAGGCGGCGAAGAAGCGCCGCGGATCCCGGCGCCAGTAGTGGTGGACCGCGACGTAGGCGTTCTCGCGCCCGAAGCCGGTGGAGAGCCAGAGGTCGTCGGCGGCGGCGGAGCGGATCTCAATCGGGATGCCGATCCGCTCGTCGCTCGTGTCGATCCAGCGGCGCAGCGCGGAGACCACCGGCACCAGCGACGCCCGCGGGACGGCGTACTCGCACTCCACGAACCGCACCCGGCGTGGGGACACGAACACCGCGGCGGAGTGGTCGGTGAAGGTGCGCGGACTCAGGGTCTGTCCGGCGATCTCGTTGATCCGGGGCTGCCAGTCCGGCCGGCGGGTGCCGAGCTCGTTCATCAGAGCGAGTGCGCCGTTGGCCAGCAGCTCGTCGTCGACCAGTCGGCGCCAGCCCGACAACGGGGCCGGCGGCCCGTCGACCCGGTTGTTGCGCTTGGTCAGCACCCACTCCGTGTGCGGGAACCAGTGCAGGTCGACGTGGTCGTTCCCGGCGGTCCAGCTCGGCCACTCCTCCAGCACCTCGTCCAGGCTGGCGGAGCCCTCCTCGGCCCGCAGGAAGAAGGTGGGTACGCACTGCAGGGTCACCTCGACGACGATGCCGAGCGCGCCCAGACCGACGGCCACCGCGGCCAGCAGGTCAGCGTTCTCGTCCGCCGAGCACCGCAGCACCGAGCCGTCGCCGGTGACCACGGTCAGTCCGCGGACCTGGGTGGCCAGTCCCCCGAGCCGGTCGCCGCTGCCGTGGGTGCCGGTGGAGATCGCGCCGGCGATGGTCTGCCGGTCGATGTCACCCAGGTTGGGCAGCGCCAGACCGTACGAGGCCAGGGCCAGGTCGAGGTCCGCGAGGCGGGTGCCGCCGCCGACGGTCACCAGCCCTGCCCCGCGGTCGACGGACCGAAGTCCCGACAGGGCGTCCAGCCGCAGCTGCACCCCGTCGGTGACGGCGATGGGGGAGAAGGAGTGGCCGGCGCCGACGGCCTTGACCGGCCTCCGCCGGTCGGCCGCCTCGGTGACCAGCCGTCGGACCTGACCGACATCGGTCGGCGTCAGGACGGCGGTGGGCCGGCTGGTGACCGTACGGCTCCAGTTGGTCCAGCCCGTGTCAGCCCCCGGACGCCGGCTCATCCGAAGTTCATCCCCTCACCCCGGTAGGTCGGGACCGTGTCGACCAGCTCGCCGCCGCGGACCAGGTGGATCCGGTCGAACCGCTCGCACGCCTCGCCGGCCTTGGCGTGCCGGAAGAACACCCGGTCGCCGATCTGCAGCCCTGCTGCTCCCGGTCCGGCCAACGGCGTCTGCACCTCGCCCGCTGCCTCGGAACCGAGCAGCTCCAGCCGCCGCGGCCAGACCGGTGTCGGGACCCGTGACCGACCGGGTGGGCCGGACGCCACGTAGCCGCCGGAGTAGACGGTCGCGTGGCCGGGCGAGGGCCGTCGGACCACCGAGGTGGCGAAGACCATGGCGGGCCGCGGGGTGAACGCCCGGTAGCCGTCGAACAGGGTGGGTCCGTAGAGCCCGGACCCGCCGGCCAGCTCGGTGAGCTGCCCGTCGCCGGACGTCAGGTGCAGGCTGCCGGTGCCGCCGCCGTTGACCAGCTCCAGGTCGGCGTACGGCTGCACGGCCGCCACCACCGCCGCCCGTCGGCGGGCGAGCTCGGCCTCCGAGGCGCGCTTCACCAGCCGGACGGCGGCGGACGCGTCCGGGAGCCCGGCGATCTGCGCGTCGTAGAGCATCAGCCCGACCAGCCGGGCGCTGTCGCGGCGGGAGATCTGACGCGCCAGGTCCGCGGCCTGGGTCGGGGTGTGGACGGGGGAGCGGCGGACCCCGAGGTGCAGCGGTCCGAGGCGCAACGACGCGTCGATGTCGATGGCCACCCGGATCGGGTGCACCGGCGCGGCCCGGTCGATCAGGTCCAGGTGGGCGCGGGAGTCGACCATCACCGTGACCGCGGCGGCCAGCGCAGGATCCTGTCCCAGCTCGGTGAGGGCGTCCAGGTCGATGGTGGGGTAGCCGACGACGACGTCGCCGTGGCTGTGCCGGGCCAGCCAGAGCGCCTCGACGACCGAGTAGGCGAGCACCCCTCGGAAGCCTGGGCCCGACGCGCCCCCGGCGCCGGTCAACGCCCGGTCCATCAGCGTCCGGCAGCGCAACGACTTCGAGGCCAGCCGGATCGGCAGCCCGTGCGCGCGCGCGGTCATGTCGGTCACGTTGGCGTCGAAGGCGTCCAGGTCGACAGCGGCGTACGGGGTGGTCAGGCCTTCCGTGGCCGCGGCGAGCGGGCCGAGGTCGAGCGGGGCCACGGGAACGGACGCCATCGTCGGTGCCGGACCCTCAATCGAGGTGCCGGCGCAGCCAGGCGATGTCAGCCGCCTGGCCCTCCCGGCCCCCGGGGGTCTCGACCACGATCGGTGCCCCGGCCGCCCGCACCACGGTCAGCAGCCCCTCCGCCCCGATCTCGCCGTCGTCGAGGTTGGCGTGTCGGTCGGCGCCGGAGTCGAAGGAGTCGCGCGAGTCGTTGCAGTGCACCAGGTCGATCCGGCCGGTGATCTCCAGGACCCGCTCGACGGCCTCGGCCAGCACGATGCCACCGGCGTGGGCGTGGCAGGTGTCCAGGCAGAAGCCGACGGTGTCGCCGCCCGAGGCCGAGGTGACGGCGTCCCACAGGCGTTCGATCCGCTCCATCCGGCGCGCCATCGCCTGGTCCCCGCCGGCGGTGTTCTCGATCAGCAGCGGCACCGGCATCTCCAGCCCGTCGATGCACTTGCGCCAGTTGTCGAAGCCCTTGGCCGGGTCGTCGTCCTTCAGCACGTGACCGCCGTGCACGATCACCCCGGCCGCGCCGATCTCGGCGGCGGCGTGCAGGTACTGCTGGAGGAACTTGCGACTCGGGATCCGGATCCGGTTGTTGGTGGTGGCCACGTTCAGCACGTACGGCGCGTGCACGTAGAGCGCGATGTCGGCGTCCCGGGCCGCCTGCTTGAGGGCGGCGGCCCCACCGGCGTACGCGAACTCCGGCCCCTTCCAGCCCTGCGGGTCGCCCAGGAAGAACTGGGCCAGGTCGGCCCCGCGGGCCTGCGCCTCGGCGATCGGGTCGTCCTGCTCGCCGTGGCCACCGATCCGGACGTCGCTCATGCAACCGACCCTAGCCACCCCCACCCCCAGACGTGGCCCAGCGAGGGGTGAGCGGGCCAGGTCGGCTGTGGTCGGACGGCAGGTGCCCCGAGGGAGAGGGGCGGGGGTCGGGGGTGAGGCGCGGTCAGGGCCTGGGCGGGTCGGCGGAGGTCGGCAGGGCCGGTGGGAGGTCCTTCTGGAGCTGGTCCACCTGAGCCCGCAGCAGCTTCAGCTCACGCGTCCGTCGGTCCCAGAGCACCGCCAGCAGCACGACCGCGATCGCGGCCACCGCGCCGAGCACCACCCCCCACAACGTGGCCTGCCGGAAGCCCGGGGCCAGCACGTCCAGGGTGCGGTTGCCGGCCCGGGCGGCCGCACCGGTGCCGACGGCGATGCCGAGCGTCATCAGGTTGGGCGCGGTCAGTGCGGCGGCGACCAGCGCGATGATCACCTTCGTCGGCCAGCGGAAGGCGCGGTGCCGGGCCTGGGCCAGCACGATCAGCGGCAGGAAGGTGAACACGGAGCCGTAGAGCAGACCCAGCACGACGCCCGCGCCGATCCGCCCGCCCACCTGGCGACCGACGGACTGGGACCACCAGCGCGGGATGAACGCGGACAGCAGGAAGTAGAGCAGCACCGTCAGCACCGCTCCGACCACCACGAACACCGTGAACCGGATGACCGCGGCTCGGCGCTCCAGCTGCTCCGGGGTCCGGGGCCGCTTGGCCTTCGCCGGCTTCGGACTCGTCGGTGCGGCGGCGGGCGTGGCGCCGTCCTGGGGCTTGACCGGGGTGCGTGTCGGCTCTGCGGGACCGGTGCTCTCGCTCACGGACCGATCATCGCAGCCTCAGGGGCGGCCGTCGCTCCGGTCGCCGTCGTCCTGGTCGCCGTCGCGCCCGGCCGTCCACCAGCCCCTGACCCGTCCGGCGGCGGCGTTGCCGACCCCGCCGACGACGGTGCCCACGGTGCCGACCACGCGGAACAGCGGGTCCGACGACGTGCGGAAGGCGTTCGCGTACGAGGCGGCGGCGGCCTTGACGTCCTCGCCCATCGGGGCGGCCGCGTCCTCGGAGCGGCGGGGGTACTCCCCGGACAGGATGGCCCGGTACTCCGGACCCGCCGCCCACTGCTGCAGCTCGGCGGCGCGGAGCGCGGCCAGCGGGTGGGTCTGGGAGCTGATCTGGACGATCTTGAGCAGGCTGTCCCGGACGTCGCCGGTGGTCGTGTACTCCGTGGCCTGGTCGAGGAACCCGGCCACGTCCATCTCGTCGGGGTTCTGCGCCCCGGCGAGGGTGGCGTGCACCCGCAGGGCGGCCTTCGGGTCCTGACCACAGAGCAGCCCGGCGCGATCACAGGAGAGCTCGGACTTGCGGTACCACTCGTTGAGGCCCTGGATGATCGCCCGGATGCCCCAGTAGCCGATCGGCATCCACTGGATCGACGTGGCGATGTTGATGAGCTGCAGCAGCATCGTGCGGTAGACGGCGTGCCCGGACAGGACGTGCCCCATCTCGTGCCCGATCACGAACCGCAGGCCGTCGTCGTCCACCAGGTCGAGCATCGCCGTGCTGATCACGATCAGCGGCCGGTCCAGCCCGACGGTCATGGCGGTCGGCAGCGGACTCTGCTGGACGTAGAGCTCGGGCACCGGCTGCACGTCCAGGGCGGTGGCGCACTCGTTCAGCATCTGGTGCAGCAAGGGGTACTGGCGGGGCGAGACGCGGATGGCCGAGGCCAGGTAGAGCAGCCGGACGCTGCGTTCACCGATCGCGGCCGAGACGGCCTTGAGGACCGCGTCGAAGCCGGGAACGGCCCGCAGGGCCACCAGGGCGCCACGGTCGGCCGGGTGCTCGTACGCGCGTGAGCTGAGGTCGGGGAACCGGATCCGTCCGCCACCGACGGCCCAGCGAGACGACTGTGTCATGCAGGCAATGTAGGCGCGTGCTGGTTCGGCCGCCGGGTCGGTGGCTCGAGCCGGGACCGTCGCCCCGTGGTGCCGGCCGGATCTCCGGCGCAGACGTGCGCAGGGGCGGCCACCCCGTCCGGGATGACCGCCCCTGTCAGGCGCGTGCGGTGCCTAGCCGCCCATGTTCTGCAGCATCGGCAGACCCACCGTGAGGTTGTAGATCAGACCGATCACGAACAGCACGGCACCGACGATGATGCCGGCCAGCGCGATGTTGTTCTTGAAGCCCGCCTGCTTGGACTTGTTGAAGGCGATGATGCTGACCACGAGACCGATGAGGTTGCAGAAGATCGCCAGCACCAGACCGACGATGCCCATCGTGCGACCGGGGTCCTGGGCGGGCGGGCCGCCGTACTGGGGAGCTCCGTAAGGGGTGCCGCCGCCGGGGGGCGGGGGGGCCTGGTCGTAGGACATGTCCGAACTCTCTCTCTGTCGTCCTGCGTCTGGATGGCGTCAGCCTAGCGACCGAGGGGCTCGCGCGCAGGACAAAGCGCCCCGAACCGCCGTAGGCTCGGCGACCATGAACGTGATCTTCGTCGAGCCTGCGTTCCCCGCCTACCAGCGTCAGTTCGTCCGCGGGCTGCACGCCGTCGGGGCCACGGTGATCGGGATCGGCGAGCGGCCCGGCGAGTGGCTCGACGACGAGCTCCGGGGCTGGCTGCACCACTACCACCAGATCGGCTCGGTCACCGACGTCGGTGCGCTCCACGACGCCGTCCGCTGGGTGCAGGACAAGCTCTGGGTGGACCGGCTGGAGGCGACGATCGAGGCGCACATCCTGCCCGCGGCCGAGGTGCGGGAGGCGTGCGGGATCCCGGGCACCAGCCGGCGTACGGCGTGGTTGTGCCGGGACAAGCCGGCCATGAAGGAAGCGCTGCGGTCCGCCGGCGTGCCGACCGCGGCGTCGGCGGCCGTCGACTCCTCCGACGAGGCCCACGCGTTCGCGGCGGCCGTCGGCTATCCCTTGATCATCAAGCCCCGGGCCGCGGCCGGTGCTTCGGGCACCAGCCGGGTGGACAACGACACCCAGCTCGACGCGGCGCTCGCGCAGTTCGGGGCCGAGGGGGTCGGCTCCGTGGCCCTGGAGGAGTTCGTCGAGGGCCACGAGGGCTTCTACGACACGTTGTCGATCAACGGGCACGCGGCGTACGACTTCGTCTGTCACTACTACCCGAACGTGCTGGAGGCGATGCGGACGCGGTGGATCTCCCCGCAGTTCGTCTCCACCAACCGGGTCGACGCCGCCGACGGCTACGGCGAGCTCAAGGAGATGGGGCACCGGGTCAACGAGGTGCTCGGCATCGGCACCTCGGCCACCCACATGGAGTGGTTCTCCGGCCCCAAGGGACTGCGCTTCTCCGAGATCGGCTGCCGCCCCTCCGGGGTCGGCGCCTGGGACCTGTACGTCGCCGGCAACGACGTCGACCTCTACACCGAGTGGGCCCGGGCGGTGGTGCACGGCGACGTCCACGCTCCGCTGAGTCGCCGGTACGCGGCCGGCATGATCGCGTTGCGGCCGACCGCCGACGGGCAGATCCACGGCTACTCCGGGGTCGAGGAGATGCAGCAGCAGTACGGCGAGTGGGTGTTCGACGCCCACCTCCCCCCGGCCGGCACCCCGACCCAGGCGGTCGAGGCCGGCTACATGGCCAACGCGTACGTCCGGCTGAAGCACCCGGACTTCGACGTGCTGCGCGGGATGCTCAACGACGTGGGCGAGACGATCACGGTTCACGCCGGCTGACGCGGGGTACTGGCCTCACATGGACGTCACCGTTCTCGGACCCCAGCGTCGCACCACCGCGACCCGGACCGCCGTCGCCGAGCTGATCCCGACGGGGTCCGTGGCCACCGTCAACGCCGGTTGGCGGGAGCGCGAGTCGGCCGACACCGAGCTCGGCGAGGTGCTGGGCGGCCGGATGGTCAACCTCCGGCTCTACCAGCGCTGGCAGGAGCTGGTCAACGAGGATCCCGACTACGCCGCCGCGGAGCGCGGGTTGACCGAGCTGCTCGAGGAGCAGCAGACGGTCTACGCGCAGCGCCTGTTCCACGCGGTGGCCGCGATCGAGGAGGTCAACCGGCGGGACAAGATGTCGACCGTCCGGGCGGCCGCGGTGGCCGACGGGATCCGGGCGCTGAGGGCGCTGGACACCTGGCACCTGGCCGAGGTGGCGTCCTCGCGGCACCGGTTCTACGCGGAGACTTCGATCGGTGACCGGGAGAGCGTTCGGCGGCACCGCCTGGAGCTGGCCGAGCTGGTCCACGACAGCGCCGGTCTGGTGATCGCGGGCGGACACGTCGGGGTGCTGCTCCACCTGCTGCACGTCTTCGGGCTCGTGACGATGATCAAGGAACCGGTGATCACCTGGTCCGCGGGGGCGATGGCCCTCTCGGACCGGGTGGTGCTGTTCGGCACGCACCGACCGGCCGGCCGGCGACTGCCGGAGGTGTGGGCGGAGGGACTCGGCGTCTTCCCGGGTGCGCTGGTCTTCCCGCACCCGCGGCACCGGCTGCCCATGCACGACCCGTACCAGCTCGCCCTGCTGGCCCGCCGGTTCAAGAGCTGGTCCTGCCTGCTGTTCGACGACGGCGCCCGGGTCGACCTGACCGGCAGCTGGCCGCCCCCGGTCGGCGCCCGGTGGCTCACCCGGGACGGCGCGGTGTGGGCGCGCACCGAGGACCACATCGTCGAGGAGCGTGCCGGGGTGCCGTTCGACGAGAGCGGTCACCCGGCCCGCCGTCCGATCGACGCCGACGTGGTCACGGCGCGGACCGCATGACGATCATGGTCGATGCGCCGTCTGCCGGGCGTCTCGGGAGGGAGGGCTAGTGGCCCGCCGCGAGAAGCTCGCGATCAACCGGCTGCGGGAGTCAAAGGTCCTGGACCAGCAGGAGCTCGAGAGCTTCGTCGAGAAGCACGACTTCCCGATCATGGAGGGCACCCAGGCGACCTTCGTGGCCTGGCAGCAGGCCGATCAGGTGTTCCTGCGGCACCGGGTCGTCGGCATCCCCGATCAGCTGCCGCTCCGCCGGATCGAGGGCACCGACCTCTGGTACGTGGTGCTGGAGATCCCGCGGGACTCCCGGGTGGAGTACCAGCTCGAGGTCCGCCGCGGTGATCACTGGGAGCGGTTCAACGACCCGCTGAACCCGCGGACCGCGCGGAGCCCGGTGGGTGACTCGTCGGTCTGCTACGGCCTCGGCTACGAGGTCCCGGACTGGGCCCGGCACGACCCCGAGGCACGGCCGGGTGAGCTGGTCGAGCTGATGATCAGGAGCCAGGCCCAGCGACGGGACAACCGGGTCACCCTCTACCTGCCGGCACGGTTCCGGACCACCAGGCGCTACCCGCTCCTGGTGGTGCACGACGGCGGCGACTTCCTGGAGTACGCCTCGATGAAGACCGTGCTGGACAACCTGATCCACCGTCTGGACATGGCCGAGACCGTGGTCGCCTTCACCTACCCGGGCGACCGGCTGCGCGAGTACCCGAACTCGGGCCCGCACGCGCGCTGGATCACCAAGGAGCTCCTCGGCCAGCTCGAGGAGCAGTTCCCGCTGATCGCCCACCCGTCCGGTCGGGCCCTGATGGGGTCCAGCTTCGGGGCGATCGCCTCGCTCACCACGGCGGTCCGCTACCCGCAGACGTACGGGTCGCTGCTGCTCCAGTCCGGCTCGTTCGTCTTCACCGACATCGGTGACCTGCGGGGGGAGGACCCGGCGTTCGCCCCGGTGGTGAAGTTCATGAACCGCTACCGGACCAAGCCCCTCCGGATGGTCGACCGGATGTTCCAGTCGTGCGGGGTCTACGAGCCGCTGATCGTGTTCAACCGCTCGATGGTGCCGGTGTTCACCGAGACCGGCATGACGGTCAACTACGTGGAGTCCCGCGACGGGCACAGCTGGGAGTCCTGGCGCGACCGGCTCCGGGACGGTCTCTGCTGGATCTTCCCCGGCGAGAGCCTGTACGTCTACGAGTGAAGGCGTTCCCGGGCGCCGCCGGCCAGCCCGACCCCGACGGACCCGACCCCGATCCCGTCCCCGACCCGACCCCGTCCCCGACCCCCTGCTGACGCCCCCTTTCACTGCATCACGCCCCCGCTGCGGAGGGGGCGTCAGGGAGCGAAAGGGGGCGTCGGCGGGTTGGGGGGCGCTGGTTTTGCTGCTGCGCGGACCCAGCCGGTAGTCTTCTCCGTTGGCGCCCGACCATCCGAGGCCGGGCTCCAGGCATCGCCCTCCTGCCATGGGGACGTCCCATGGCCGCTGAGACCAGAGGAGGAGGAGTTCGCGCATGCGCCCATACGAGGTCATGGTCATCTTCGACCCCGAGACCGATGAGCGGTCGGTTCAGCCGACGCTCGAGCAGTACCTCACCGTCATCACCAAGGGTGGCGGCACCGTGGACAACCTGGACATCTGGGGTCGTCGCCGTCTGGCGTACGAGATCCAGAAGAAGTCCGAGGGGATCTACGCCGTCATCACCTTGACCGCTGAGCCGGACGACGTGAAGGAAATGGATCGTCAGTTCCGGATCAACGAGTCGATCATGCGGACCAAGGTCATCCGGCCCGACACCCGCTGAGGTCGTCGCCCGCCACGGGTCGGCACGCTGACGGCACGACTGGTCAGCTGGTCGACCTGTCGGGGCACCGGCAGGCCCGTCCTGTCAGTGGCCACTGACAGGCTGGCACCGCACACCACACAGACTGAGTCCAACGGAGACACACCATGGCTGGCGAGACCGTCATCACCCTGGTCGGCAACCTGACTGCCGATCCCGAGCTGCGCTTCACCCCGTCGGGGGCACCGGTGGCCAACTTCACCGTCGCCTCCACGCCCCGCACCTTCGACCGCCAGACCGGCGAGTGGAAGGACGGCGACGCGATGTTCCTCAGCTGCGCCGTGTGGCGGCAGGCGGCGGAGAACGTGGCCGAGTCGTTGCAGAAGGGGATGCGGGTCATCGTGCAGGGGCGGCTGAAGTCGCGCTCGTACGAGACTCGTGAGGGCGAGCGCCGGACCGTCTTCGAGGTCGACGTGGACGAGATCGGCCCTGCGCTGAAGTACGCCACGGCCAAGGTCACCCGCTCCTCCGGTGGAGGCGGCGGCGGTGGCTACTCCGGTGGCGGCGGCTCCGGCGGCGGGAGCGGCTACTCCGGTGGCGGCTCCGGCGGTCAGGGCGGCGGTCAGGGTGGCGGTCGCCCGGGCGGCGTCGGCAACGACCCGTGGGCCACCGGTGGTGGCTCCGGCGGAGGCAACTCCGGCGGTGGCAACTCCGGCGGTCAGGGCAACCAAGGCGGTGGCGACCCGTGGGGAGCCCCGCCCAGCGACGAGCCCCCGTTCTGATCCAGGCATCAGAGTTCTGATCCTGCGATCGCAGGCTGGTCACCCGATCAGCACACGGCTCGTCATCCAGTAACAGCAGTTCGGCACATTCCGGCTCCGTACGCCGGGCTTTCGAAAGGAGAGCACCACAATGGCCAGCACGCCCCCACCTCCTCGCAAGGTGAAGAAGAAGGCCAACCCGCTCCGCGCGGGCCAGCACATCGACTACAAGGACACCGCCACGCTGCGGAAGTTCATCTCCGAGCGTGGCAAGATCCGCGCTCGCCGGGTGACCGGTCTCTCCGTCCAGGAGCAGCGCCGTGTCGCCATCGCCATCAAGAACGCCCGCGAGGTTGCGCTGTTGCCGTACGCCTCGACGGCCCGCTGAGTCGAGAGGACGCAGAGATGAAGCTCATTCTGACGGCCGCCGTCGACAACCTGGGTCTGGCCGGCGACATCGTCGAGGTCAAGGACGGCTACGGCCGGAACTACCTCGTGCCGCGCGGCTACGCCCTGCGGTGGACCAAGGGTGGCGAGAAGCAGATCGAGGGCATCAAGCGCAGCCGCGACGCCCGCGAGATCCGCAGCCTCGACCACGCGCAGGAGGTGCGGACCCAGCTCGAGGGTCTGACCATCCAGCTGGATGCCCGTGCCGGTGAGAGCGGCAAGCTCTTCGGTGCGATCACCCCGGCCGACGTCGCGTCGGCCATCAAGAAGTCGGGTGGTCCTCTGGTGGACAAGCGGTCCATCGAGATCGGCAAGCCGATCAGGTCCACCGGCAAGCACACAGTGGGTGTCAAGCTGCACGAAGCCGTGACCGCCCACGTCGCTGTCGCGGTGAACGCCCAGGCCTGAGCCTGAGCACAGCCACGACGTGACCGCTGCAGCGTTCGCACCGACGGCCGGTCCCGGGATCCCCCGGGGCCGGCCGTCGGCGTCTGCCCGGCCGGGACGGTGAGCAGCGTGTCTCCTCGCGCCCGGGTCGCCGTCGTCGTGGTCATCGGCGTGCTGATGGCCGTCAGCCTGGTGGCGCCACACATCGGCATCGCCGGTCAGGGGATCGGCCGCTCCCTCATCCCCGCCGGACTGCTGTTCTCCCAGGTGCAGGCGGCCGCGGTCGGGCCGTACGACCCGGTGCTGCTGGGTCTGGGCATCAACGTCGGCTACCTGGGCATCGGGCTGCACCAGCTCAGCCTGGTGGCGGGATCCGCCTCGTTCTGGGTGCTGGCCACCGAGGACATCAACCGGTGGATCTACCGGATCGCGGTGGCATCGGGTTGGGTGCTGGCGGCGAGCGCACCGATCGCCCTGACCGGGTGGTCCCTGATCGCCTCGTCGGGCGCCCCGGCCCTGCTCGGCTGGGCCTGGCTCCCGGCCCTGCTCGCGGGGATCGCGCTGATCGTGGTCGGCCGACGCTCCCGCGAGCGGATCGACCGCAGCTGGTACGTCACCAAGCCCGAGCTGCAGTAGCGCCGGCGGAGCCGGCGGTCGGCGAGCACCTCGTCCCCGCGTGCTGCCGCGCCGTCGGCGGGGTCAGGCGAAGGGGTCGGTGATCTCGCGCAACAGCACCAGAGCCCGTTCCAGCTCGGCGGTCGCGGGCTCACCGAGATGATCCCGCCACTCCTGCTCGATCGCGCGCTCCACCGTGCCGGCCAGCGCGATCACGTCCTGCCCCCGGCGGGTGGCCCGAACCAGACGGGCGCGTCCGTCGGTGGGATCGGGCACCCGCTCGACGTAGCCGCCGCTCTCCAGCTGGTCGACCAGGAACTTCGCCGCCTGCTTGGTCACCTGGGCGGCCTCGGCCAGCTGGGTGAGTCGCGACCCCTGCCGATCGACCCGCTGGAAGAGCCGGGCCTGCGGGAGCGTGATCGCGTACCCGGCCGCCGTGACGGCTTCGAGGATTCGTTGCTCCATGTGCCGGTACGGCAGGAACAGCAGCACCCCCAGGTTCGGTTCCGTCCGGTCGGGCGTCACCATCGCGTACCCCTTGCCAGCGTCGTCCGATCGGTCCACACTAGTAAAAGTCTATTACTAGTTGAGGAGGCGAGCGTGGACGACACGACCTGGCAGCTCATTGCGAACGAGCGCAGGACCATGGCGGATCTGCTCGAGGGTCTGACCCCTGACCAGTGGGAGGTCACGTCCCTGTGCTCGGAGTGGCGGGTGCGGGACGTGGCCGCGCACCTGGCCATGACACCGACCGGTGCCCCTCCGGTGGCGACGATGCTGCGGGCGCTGGTGACCACCAGGGGCCGGTTGTGGCCGGCCGTTCGTGACGTGGCCGTGGCGTATGCGGCCGCTCGTCCGGAGGATCTGGTCGCCGGGTTGCGGCGGGACGCGGCGTCGCGGAGGAAGTCGGTCTTCGTCCAGGCCGAGAACATCCTCCCGGACCTGGTCATCCACGGTCAGGACATCGCCGTCCCGCTGGGCATCGACCGGGCGGTCCCGCCGGCGGCCGGGCGAGTGGCCCTCAGCCGGATCTGGTCGCTGGGGTGGCCCTTCCACGCCCGACGCAGGTTCGCCGGCGTCACGGTGCGGGCGGAGGACTGCGACTGGTCCGCGGGTCAGGGACCCGAGGTCCGGGGCAGCACCGCGCAGCTCCTGGCGGAGATGACCGGCCGGAGCGTCGGCGGCGACCTGCACGGTCCCGGAGCCGAGGCCGTCCGGCGGCGCACCGCCCCGGCACCCACTGTCAGCGCGACCTAGAGAGGACCACCACCATGTACTACGGCGTGATCACCAGCGTGGGCGAGAGCATCACCAGCTACGACCGGCTGCACGCGGCGCTGATGGAACGCACCGGTGACGACCTCACCGGCATGCTGCTGCACGTCGGGCGGGAGACCGACGAGGGGTTCCAGGTCATCGAGGTCTGGGAGACCAAGGAGCAGTTCGACCGCTGCAACCGCGAGATCATCTGGCCGCTGGCCGCCGAGCTCTTCGGTCCGGAGCCGTCGGCTCCGCCCACCTTCGAGGAGTTCGAGCCGCGCGGTCTGGTCCTCACCGGCAGCCGCCTCGCGCACTGAGCCGAGCGGTCACCGGACGGCGTCGAGGGCCCAGAGCGCGTTGGCGGCGGTGGAACACGGGTACGGACCGCCGGAACCGTCGGCGCGGCACTCCCGACACTGGAGCACGACCCGTCCGCCGGCCAGCACGCTCGTCGTGTCGTGGGCGTGCAGGATGATGGCCAGCGCTCCGATCAGCCGGTCGCCACTGGCCAGGGCGCGCCGGAGCAGCGTCGTCCGCTGACGGATGAAGACCTCCTGCTCGGGGTCCGGCGTCTGCCGGACCGCCGCGGAAAGGGCCAGGTCGTCGGCTGCGGAGTCGTCGGCCACCTCGTCGAGATCCTCGAAGCCCATGGACCAGTCGGGGAAGCGTCGTTCCGCGCTGGTGCTGGTCCAGACCGTGGTCACGTCGAAGTGGCGCGAGTCGCCCTCGATCTGTCGGTAGAGATCCCGGACGGACCGGTCCGGCCCTTCCAGGATCTGCATCACGTGGCGATCTCGTACGAGCAGGACGCCGGTGACCTGCTGGGCCGCGTTGCGGTCCCGGCTCGTGGCCAGCAGCTCCTCGATCTCGGCCGGCGAGAGGGAGTCTCGCAGCGTGCTCACGTAGGTCAGCGTGTGGATCACGGACTCACGATACGAGTCGGACGCCGGCCGCGTCGGTCCCGCCGGGACGGGGGTCAGCCGGGGTTCCCACCTCGCTCCTAGTCTGACGACCATGGAGCAACGCATTCTCGGTCGTACGGAACGTCCCGTCTCGGTGGTGGGCCTGGGCACCTGGCAGCTCGGAGCGGACTGGGGGTCGGTGTCGGAGACGGACGCGCTGGACGTGCTGGCCGCCGCGGTGGAGGGCGGGGTCACGTTCCTCGACACCGCCGACGTGTACGGCGACGGACGCAGCGAGCAGCTGATCGGCCGCTTCCTGGTCGAGCACGCCGACACGCCCGTGACCGTGGCCACCAAGATGGGGCGCCGGGCGGAGCAGGTGCCCGAGAACTACAGCCTGGCCAACTTCCGCGCGTGGGTCGATCGTTCCCGCCGCAACCTCGGCACCGACCAGCTCGACCTGGTGCAGCTGCACTGCCCGCCGGCGTCGGTCCTGTCCGCCGACCAGGTCTACGACGACCTGGACACCCTGGTCTCCGAGCACGTCATCGCGGCGTACGGGGTGAGCGTGGAGACCTGCGACGAGGCGTTGACGGCGATGTCGCGGCGGGGCACCGCCACGGTCCAGATCATCCTGAACGCGTTCCGGCGCAAGCCGCTGGACGACGTCCTCGCCGCGGCCGCGGCGAACGGGGTCGGGGTCATCGCCCGGGTGCCGCTGGCCAGCGGACTGCTGAGCGGCCGCTACACCGCCGACACCACGTTCGCCGCCGACGACCACCGCACCTACAACCGGCAGGGCGAGGCGTTCGACGTCGGCGAGACCTTCTCCGGTGTCGACTTCGCCACCGGGGTCGAGGCGGCGCGCGAGTTCTCCGAGCTGGTGGCCGGCGCCGGGATCGACGCTACGCCGGCCCAGGTGGCGCTGGCCTGGGTGGTGCAGCAGCCTGGCGTGACCACCGTCATCCCGGGGGCCCGCTCGGTCGACCAGGCGCACGCGAACGCGGCCGCCGGCGAGCTGCCGGCCCTGGACGACGCGTTCCTCGCCGCCGTGGAGGACATCTACGACCGGCACTTCCGAGCCGCCATCCACGACCGCTGGTGAACCGGCGATGAGTCGCGGCGTCGCGCGGAGTCCACACGCCTGACGATTGCCGATCCGACGGAGGACGATGCGCACCCTCAGCGTGACCATGAGCACGACCCTGGACGGGGTCGTCCAGGGACTGGGCCGACCCGATGAAGACACGCGGGGTGGCTTCGACCACGGCGGCTGGGGCCCGCGCTACACCGACGACGTGATGATGGCCGAGATGGGCAAGGGCATGAGCGCCCCGGGCGACATGCTCTTCGGTCGGCGGACCTGGGTCGACTTCCGCCACGCCTGGGCCGATGCCGAGGACGGCAACCCCTTCACGGCCCACCTGAACGGAGCGCGCAAGTACGTCGCGTCCACGACCATGACCGACGCGGACGCCTGGCAGAACTCGGTGCTGCTGCCCGGGGACGCGGCCCGGACCGTGGCCGAGCTCAAGGCCACCGACGGACCGGATCTGGGTGTCATCGGCAGCGCCGCTCTGGTCCGCTCGCTCCACGCCGCCGGTCTGGTCGACACCTACACGCTGTTGATCCACCCGCTGGTGCTGGGGCAGGGCACCCGCCTGTTCGACGACACGTCGCCGCTGACCGAGTTCACCCTGACCCGGTCCGTGGTCACCGGCACCGGAGTGATCATCGCCACCTACGCACGGACCTGACCCCCGACCACCCGCGGGGTAGCAGGGCCGGGGACCACGGCTGGGGGCCGATCAGCCCCAGTTGGCCGCGTCGGTCAGGCAGAACGGGTGTCCCGCCGGGTCGAGCAGCACCCGCCAGGTCTCCCCGGGCTGGTCGTCGGGCACGGTCGCGCCGAGCTCGACACACCGCCGCTCGGCCGCCGCGATGTCGCCGGCCTTCAGGTCGAAGTGGAACTGCTTGCTGCCCCGGTCGTTCGGCCAGGCCGGCGGCACGTAGTCGGGCACCTTGCCGAACCCGAGGGCCGCGGAGTCCGGTCCCTTGAGCATCGCGTACTCGTCCTCCACCGCGAGGACGTCCCAGCCCAGCAGCTCCGACCAGAAGGTCGCCTCCACCCGGGGGTCGGCGCAGTCCAGCGTGACCATCGCGAGGGCCACCGTCGTCGTCTCACTCATGGACCCCACTCTCCTCCCGCGGCCGCAGGTGGGCTTGGACAAATGCGACACCCGCCGGCGTTCGATCGTCTAGCGTGACGCGGGTGCTGGGACCGCCGACCGAGCTGACCGACCTCGAGGTGCTCCGCCTCGTCCGGGCCGCCTGGGACGACACGGCGACGGGCGTCGAGCACCTGGCCGTGGGGTTCGGTGCCCACCACTGGCGGGTCGACGGGCCCGCCGGGCCGAGCCTGTTCGCCACGTACGACCGCTTCGGTACGAGGCACACCGTCGACTCCCTGACGTCGGCGTACGCGGGCGCGATCCGGTTGGCCGACGCGGGTCTGGAGTTCGTGCTCGCTCCGTTGCGCACCCGGTCGGGTGGGGTGCTGGTGCCCGTGGCGCAGGGGGCGCTGAGCTGCACGCCCTGGGTCGACGCCGCCGTGGTGGGGGAGGGCACCGTCGACGACGCCGACGTGGCCGTCGCGAACATCGCCGACCTCGCCCGGCTGCACGCCGCCGACCCTCCCGCCGGTCTGCCCGGCTGGGCGCCCGTGGTGGAGCCCGACACCGGGGACCGGCTGGCCGGTCTGGTGGCGAACCCGTGGACCACGGGTCCGTACGGGGAACGGGCTCGACGGGCGGTCGCCGGGCGACTGCCCGCGATCGCGACGTGGGCCCGCCGCTACCTGGCGCTCGCCGAGGCCGCCGCCGATCGGCGGTGGGTGGTCACGCACGGCGAGACCCACACCCGCAACCAGCTGATGACCCGCGACGGCATCCGCTTCGTCGACTGGGAGTCGCTGAAGCTGGCGCCGCGCGAGCGGGATCTCGCCACGCTGGTGCAGGCGGGCTACGGCGCACGGGTGGACGCCGACCCGGAGATGGTCGAGCTGTTCGACCTGGAGTGGCGGTTGGCCGAGATCGTCGCGTACGCCCACTGGTTCGCGGCCCCGCACACCGGCACCGACGACGACCGGATCGCGTACGACGGTCTGCTCGACGAGCTGGATCGGGGTCCGTGGTGGCCACCGGCCTCCGACCCCCGCTGACGCCCCCTTTCGCTGTCTGACGCCCCCACTGCAGACGGGGCGTCACCGAGCGAAAGGGGGCGTCGTGGAGGCCGAGAACCGGCGGCTGACCAGGGAATCGCCGGCGGGACGAGTCGGCGTAGCTCGCAGTGGGTTGCCAGCCGCGGACCCCTTCGGTACTGTAAGCGCTTACGGAGCCACGGGCGGCGACGACGGCATCTCTGCCACCCTGCGTCACGTGACCGAGCAGGAGACGGGAGGGGGACGAGGTGTCGACGGACCGCGGCCGACCACGAGCGCGCAGGTCACCGACGTCGGGTCGCGCCACCATCTACTCCGTCGCGGAGCGGGCCGGGGTCTCCATCGCCACCGTCTCGCGGGTGCTCAGTGGCACCGCCGTCACCTCCCCGGAGGCGACCGAACGGGTGCTGAAGGCCGCGCACGAGCTGGCGTACGTGCCGCAGAACTCGGCGAAGAGCCTGGCGTCGGCGCGCTACCAGACCCACGCGGTGGTGATCGGCTCGCTGGACGGTCCCTACTACTCCGAGCTGTTGATGGGGTACGAGGAGGTGGCGGCCCGTCACGACCAGGAGCTGCTGCTGGTGGTGGCCGACCTGCCGCGACGGGCCCGCACGCTGGCCGACCTGCGGGCCCGGGTGGACGGCGTCATGATCGCCCAGATGGACATCCCGGCCGAGGAGATCGCGGCGCTGGCCGCGCTCATCCCGGTGGTGGTCGTCGGGCGCACGCGGCTCGAGGGCTGCGACGTCGTGATCAGTGAGAGCACCGACACCGCGAACGCCCTGACCCGTCATCTCATCGACGTCCACGGGCGCCGTCGACTGGTCTTCGTCGGGGACCCCGACCAGTCCAGCGACGTGGCGGCCCGGCACGCGGGTTTCCAGGCCGCCCTGACCGAGAGCGGTCTGGACCCCGTTGCGGAACCGCTGCGCGTGCCCTACACCGAGCAGGGCGGGGACGCCGCTGTCGCGCTCGTGCTCGGCCTCCCGTCGCGGCCGGACGCCCTGGTCTGCGCCAACGACGAGGTCGCACTCGCCCTGGGAGCGGGGCTCCGCCGACGGTCGATCGTCCCCGGTGCCGATCTCTCCCTGACCGGCTGGGACGACGTGACCGCCGCACGCTACGTCAGACCCGGTCTCACCACCGCCCGCCAGCCCGTCCGGGAGATGGGCGGCCGCGCCGCGGAGCTGCTCCACCGACGGGTCGGCGGGTCCGCGGGGCCGGTGGGTCAGCACGTCCTGGCCACCGAGGCGGTGATACGGCAGTCCTGCGGCTGCCCGGACTGACCGACAGCCGTCACCACCGCCGAGTCGACACCGACCCGGCTCGGTCGAACACGCCCGGCCCAGCGTTCTGTGACCCCGCCCGCCGGTCCGGCCAGCACGACGACCACCCGCCGCACCACCGTCCGACCGACACGACGTGAGAGCAACGGGGTGATCATGAGGGACGATCCGCCGGCGCCCTGCTGGTCTGCACCCTGGCGCTGTCCAGAGGCGGATCCTGGGGCGCTCCCGTAGCCGGGGTCACCGCGCAGACCCGAGCCGGGCGGGGCCGATCGCGCTCGGCGGAGGGCCGACCGTTCCGACCAGCTGCCGGGCACCCGGTCGGCGCGCCCTGACCCGCCGGCCCCCTCGGCACGGAAGAGTTCGCCGGGTGAGCGTCCTCTCCGGTCAGGGTCTGGCCAAGGGAACGGTGCGCGCCGCACTCGTGACCGCGGCCCGGATGCTGGGGTCACTGGTGGCGGTGATGGCGATCTACTACCTGCTGCCGGTGCGGTTGGACGACGGGGTCTCCGACGTCCCGTGGCTGCTGCTGGACGTGGTGCTGTTCGCCGCGCTGGTCGGGGCCCAGCTGCCGTTGATCGGTCGGTCCCGCCATCCCGAGCTGCGCGCGATCGAGGCCATGACGCTCAGCATCATGATCTTCCTGACCCTGTTCGCGCGCCTCTACCTGTCGGCCGATGCCGGCGACCACGCCGCCTTCAGCCAGCCGCTGGATCGGACGACCGCTCTCTACTTCACGATCACCGTGTTCGCCACCGTGGGCTTCGGCGACATCGTGGCCCAGACCCCGGCCGCCAAGGTCCTGGTCAGCGTGCAGATGCTGTTGAACCTGGTGGTCCTCGGCCTGGTGGTCAGGCTGCTGCTGAACGCCGGTCGGCGAGCCGTCCGGCGCCGGCCCCCGGATGCTTCCCCGGAGTCGTGAACCCGGCGGGACCGCACCGGGCGCGAGCCCGACCGGAGCCGGGACGGCGCGTGACCTCAGCCGAACACCTCGGTGACCACCGCGTACGCCTGGTCGAGGTGTCCCCACTCGTCGGGGTCGGGGCCGTCGTAGACCATGGCCAGGGGACCGGCGTAGCCGGCGTCCCGCAGCACGCCCAGCGACCGCCGGTAGTCCTCGACGTCCAGGCCGGTGTCCGCCATCCGCACCTTGGCCTGGCAGGTCTCCGCCAGGTGGGCGACCCGGGCGAGCTCGTCGTACTTCCCCGGCCCGCGCCAGTTGCCCAGATCGGCCAGGAACCCGACCCGGTCCTCGGTCCGCTCCAGCAGCGCGATCACCGCGTCCGCGTTCGGCAGCAGGGCGTGCCAGTTCTCCGTCACCACCCGGAGCTCCGGGTGCCGGTCGGCCAGGCGCCGCAGCACCCGCGCGCTGGCGTCCAGTCGCAGGGGGGTGGGCTCGGACTTGCCCGCGACCACCCGGGCCCGGGGCGCGCCCAGGGCGACGGCGATGTCGAGCCAGCCGCTGATCCAGTCCTCGCCGGGGGCGGCGCCGATCGTGTCGCTGGGGTCCCCGTCGTCGATCAGGAAGCACTCCAGCTGGACGTCAGCGGCGGTCAGGGCCGCGCGCAGCTCGGCGAGGTAGCCGGGGTCGGTGCTCGGCAGGTAGAAGTGCGCCAGCTGGAACGCTCCGTACCCGCGCCGAGCCAGCTCAGCGGGAAGGTCGAGCAGGGCGAGTCCGCCGCCCCCGCCGGCCGGCAGCCCGCCCATCGGCATGGCCCCGGCGGCGACGAAGGATCCGAGGGTGCGGTGCAACGCCCAGCTGTGGACGGCTTTGACGGGGGCGGGGCGTCGGGTGGCGGTCACCCCTCGACCCTAACGGCGTCCGGTCAGCGGACCTTGCGCCGGTAGATCGCTCCGGCGCCCAGGTACGCCGCCAGACCGATGGCGACCAGCCAGCCGAGGGCGACCCAGATGTCGTCGCCCACCGGCTGCTGGGCGAACAGCGCCCGTACGGTATCGACCACCGAGGTGACCGGCTGGTGCTCGGCGAACCAGGCCACCGGACCGGGCATCGTGTCGGTCGGCACGAAGGCGGAGCTGATGAACGGCAGGAAGATCAGGGGATAGCTGAAGCCGCTGGCGCCGTCGACGGTCTTCGCCGACAGGCCCGCGATCACCGCGATCCAGGTCAGGGCCAGGGTGAACAGGACGAGGATGCCGACGACCGCGAGCCAGGCGGCCACGGAGGCGCCGGTCCGGAACCCCATGACCAACGCGACCCCGATGACGATGACCACGGCGGCGAGGTTGGCGACCAGGGACGTCAGCACGTGCGCCCACAGCACGCTGGAGCGGGCGATCGGCATCGACCGGAACCGCTCGACGATGCCGCCCTGCAGGTCGAGGAACAGCCGGTAGGAGGTGTAGGCCACCCCGGACGCGATGGTGATCAACAAGATCCCGGGCAGCAGGTAGCTGACGTACGACTCTCCGGAGCCGATGTCGATCGCGCCGCCGAACACGTACGTGAACAACAGCATCAGCGCGACCGGGGTGACAGCGGTGGTGATGATCGTGTCGGGGCTGCGGACGATGTGGCGGAGGGAGCGACCGGTGAGGACACCGGTGTCGCTCAGCACGTGCGTGGTCATCGGTGGTCCCCTTCGTCCGGTGCCGTGGGGCCGACGAGAGCGAGGAAGACGTCCTCGAGCGAGGGCTGCTTCTCGACGTAGGTCACCTCGCCGGGCGGGAGCAGCTGCTTGAGCTCGGCCAGCGTGCCGTTCTGGATGATCGTGCCGCGGTGCAGGATCGCGATCCGGTCGGCGAGGTGCTCGGCCTCGTCCAGGTACTGGGTGGTGAGCAGCACCGTGGTGCCGCCCCTCGCGAGATCCTGCACGGTCTGCCAGACCTCGTTCCTCGCCTGCGGGTCGAGACCGGTGGTCGGCTCGTCGAGGAAGATGATCGGTGGGTCGCCGATGAGGCTCATCGCGATGTCCAACCGACGTCGCATCCCACCCGAGTAGGTCGCCACCCGGCGCTGAGCGGCGTCGGCGAGCCCGAAGCGGATCAGCAGGTCGTCGGCGACGCTCCCCGGGTCGGGGAGGTGGCGCAGCCGGGCCACCAGCACCAGGTTCTCGCGACCGGTGAGCACGCCGTCGACGGCCGCGAACTGGCCCGTGAGACTGATCGCCCGACGCACCTCGGCAGGGTGCTCGGTGACGTCGACACCGTGGACGACGGCGTGGCCGGCGTCGGCGGTGAGCAGGGTCGAGAGGATCTTCACCAGGGTCGTCTTGCCGGCGCCGTTGGAGCCGAGCAGGGCGAAGATGCTGCCGGCGTCCACCTCGAAGTCGACGCCGCGCAGCACGGGGAGGTCCGCGAACGACTTCTCGATCCCCTGCACCCGAATGGCGGTCGTGGCGCTCACGGCTGGTGTCCCTGTTCGGTGTCCTCGACGGCTCTGGTCAGCCGGGCACGTTCCTTGTCGATCCAGTGCGTGCCGGTGTAGGACTGGCAGAACGTCTCGGCGAACCCGACGGGGTCGTCGCCGACGATCGCGCGGACCGGGGTCCCGTCCGCCGCGGCCCGCTCCCAGAGGTCGGCGAAGTCCTCGAGCATCGTCAGGACGGAGTCCCCGTCCACCAGACCGGCGTAGTAGAGGAAATAGCGCTGGAACGCCTTGGCGGAGGCGCGGTACGGCTCGGGCAGCGCCTCGATCCTCCTCTTCTGCCGCCGGTATCCCTTCTTCTGCTCCAGCGGGCCGGTGACCAGCTCGAGCCACTTGATGCTCACGATCGTCCTCCTCCGTGGAGCTGTTCCAGGCGTTCGGTGAGGAAGCTCCAGGTCCTCCAGAACTCGTCCAGCTGGTCGCGTCCGTCGGCGTTGAGCGAGTACACCTTGCGCGGCGGCCCCTTCTCCGAGGGGACCTTCTCCACGTCCACGAGGCCGCGTCGCTCGATCCGGATCAGCAGGGCGTAGACGGTGCCCTCGACCAGGTCGGTGAAACCCTGCTCCCGCAGGCTTGCGGTGATCTCGTAGCCGTACGCGGGGCGGCGGGCCAGGATCGCCAGCACGATCCCCTCGAGGGTGCCCTTGAGCATCTCCGTCATCTGGTTGCCCACGGACCCACCTCGCTACTCTCTGTCGCTGACTACTGGTAGACCGTAACACCAAGTACCGGTAGCTAGCAACACCGAATAGTGAACGAGGCGTCCAGGCGCACGGTGTCGGTGCGTCGAACTCAGCCCGACTGGCGGCTCCACCGGCGTGTCGCGGCCGTTCCGGCCAGGTCGAGCTGAGTTCGACGCAGCTTCCTAGGAGACGAGCGCGCTCAGGGGGGTCGCCGGGCGACCGGTGAGATCCGCGACAGCGTCGCTCGTGGCCCCCATGAAGCCCTCGCGGGTGGCCGTCCCGAAGGAGGCGAGCAGCTCGGCCACCGGCTGCGGGAGGCCGGCCGACACCAGCCCGGCGACGTAGGCCTCGTCGGTGACGTCGACCACCTCGACCGGCTGGCCACCGATCTGACCGGCCAGCTCGGCCAGGTCGGCCGTGGAGACGGCGGTGGGGCCGGTGATGTCGTAGACCTGGGCCGGTTCGGGCAGCAGCAACGCCGCCGCGGCCGCGGCCGCGCAGTCGGTCCGGGTGACGTACGCGGTCAGACCGGCGCCGGCGTTGGTGACCAGCTGTCCGCTGGCGGCGGCCTGCTGCAGCGTCGGCAGCTGGAACTCGGAGTACAGGTTGTTGCGGAGCGCGGTCCAGGGCAGCCCGCTGGCGGCCAGCGCCTCCTCGGTGGCCCGGTGATCCGGCACCACCCCGGCGGGGTTGTCGGCGGTCGGCTCCGAGACCGAGGTGTAGAAGACGTGCCCCACGCCGGCGGTCCTGGCCGCGGCGACGGCGGCGAGCTGACCCTCCAGGCGGTCACCCACCACGTCGGTCGAGATGATCAGCAACCGGTCGACCCCGGCGAAGGCCGCGGGCAGCGTGTCGGCGTCGGCGAAGTCGGCCGACCGCACGGAGGCCCCGCGAGCGACCAGGTCCGCGACGGCCTCGGGCCGCCGGGTGATCAGGACGACGTCGGCGGGGTCGGTGAGGGCGAGCAGCTGCTCGGCGACGAGGCGGCCGAGGTTGCCGGCGGCACCGGTGAGGGCGATGGTCATGGGTGAGCTCCTTGAGGGTGAACAAAGACTGTCTCAGTCTGATGACGAATAACTGTAGCCAGTCTGACGGCGATCTGGGAGAATGGACGCATGGCGAGACCGACGAGCACCCAGTTCGCGGTGGCCGTGCACGTCCTCACGTATCTGGCCAGCGTCATGGCGGAGGCGCGCGCGGTGAGCTCCGACGAGCTCGCCCGGAGCGTGAACGCGAACCCCGTCCACGTACGCCGGGTGCTCGGTCCGCTGCGGGACGCCGGTCTGGTCTCCTCCCGCCCGGGGCCGCGGGGCGGCTGGGGTCTCGGCCGCCCGTCCACCGACATCACCGCGGCCGAGGTCTGGGACCTGGTCCAGGGGGATGACGCCGTGCTCGGGCTGCACGGTCCGAACCCGGCCTGCCCGGTCGGGCGGTCGATCCAGCAGTCCCTGGTCGACATCGACGCGCGCGCCCGCCGGGCCGTCCGGGCCGAGCTCGACCGGATCACGATCGCCGACCTGGCCGCAGGGGTCGCGCTGGCCGTCTGAGCCGGCCGCTCAGGTCAGGTCCGCGCCCGTACGGATCCAGGCGTCGGAGCGGGCGCGGAGCACCAGGGTGAGCATCCGGGCCAGCATGAAGCCGCCGTACGCGACCCACAGCCAGACCAGGCCCGCGTCCAGCCAGCGCACCGTGAGGGCCAGCGGGATGTAGGCCAGCAGGGAGAGCAGACCGGCCAGGGCGAGGTAGCGGCCGTCCCCGGCCCCGATCAGCACCCCGTCCAGCACGTAGACGATGCCGGAGATCGGTGTGAGCACGGCCACGGCCACCAGCACCCGCCCGACCAGTCGCTGCACCTCCGGGTCGGGGGTGAAGACCGCCGCCACGAACTGCCCACCGATCGCCACGACCAGCCCGAAACCCACGCCGCAGACCACGCCCCAGCCGATCATCCGGGTGGTCATGGCCCGCCCCAGGGCGACGTCGCCGGCTCCCAGCAGGCGGCCGATGATCGCCTGGCCGGCGATGGCGATGGCGTCCAGCGCGAAGGCCAGCAGCACCCAGATCGAGTTGACCACCTGGTGGGCGGCCAGCACGACGGTGCCTCCGGCCGCGGCCACCACGGTGGTCAGCGTGATGGCGGCCTGCAGGGTGGCGGTGCGGGCGATCAGCCAGACCCCGGTCCGGGCGGCGGCGAGGACACCGCGGGGGTGGAACCCCAGCGGCACGTCCGAGCGGCGCGCACCCCGGATCACGATGACCGCGATCACGGCAGCCGCCCCGGTCTGCGCGATCAGGGTGCCGATGGCCGAGCCGCGGATGCCGAGTCCCACCCCGTAGACCAGGGTCGCGTTCAGGGCGATGTTGGCCAGGTTGGTGGCGACCGCGACCTTGAGCGGGGTGGTGGTGTCCTGCAGACCGCGGAGCACCCCGGTGCCGGCCAGCAGCACCAGGACGGACGGCAGCCCGCAGACGGCCACCCGCAGATAGGCCAGCGCCGCCTCGCGGACCGGGGCCGAGGGACCGTACGCGCCGACGATGGTCGGCAGCAGCAGCTGCAGGACGACCACCAGCCCCACGCCGATCAGCACGGCCAGGACGAGCCCGTCGATCCCGCCGGACAGCGCCGCCCGTCGGTCACCCGCGCCGAGCCGACGCGCCACCGTGCTCGTGGTCCCGTACGCGAGGAAGATGCACAGCCCGACCACGATGCCGATCAGGTTGGCGGCGATCCCGAGACCGGCCAGCTGGTCGGTGCCGAGGTGGCCGATGAAGGCGGAGTCGGCGATCAGCAGCAGCGGCTCGGTGACCAGGGTGGCGAAGGTGGGCAGCGCGAGCGCGAAGATCTCGCGGTCGAGGGCACCGAAGCGGCGGTTCTCCCCGGGCACGCGGCTCCGGCTGGGTCGGGCAGGCATCACGGCCTCGGGTCGGACGGTCGTCGTGGACGACGGGGCGGGGTGGACGAGGGGCGGGGTGGATGCAGGGGGCGGGCGACTCGTTGTCCACAGGAGTTGTCCCCAGTGTGGACGAGTTACACGCGTGTCATTAGCAGTCGACCACCGGGCCAAGGGTGCACGGTCGTGCCGTCAGCGCCAGAGCGTGGCGATCCCGAACGCGGCGGCCATGCCGCCCATGCCGATCAGGATGTTCCAGTTGCCCAGCGCCGCCATGAACGGGATCTGGTAGCCGGCGATGTAGAAGACGATCAGCCAGGCCACCCCGAGCAGACCGACCGTGATGAAGGTCGGCGGCACCCAACGTCGGCTGGACGGCGCCTTGACCTTCTTCGGTGTCGCCTCGGCTGCCGCCTTGTGCTTCTTCTTGCTCTCGGTCGACTTACGGACTCTGGACTCGGGCACGCTGATAACTCCTCGGGTGTCGAGCCGTTAGCGTAGTTCACTTGGCCGTGGAACCGCCGCTGCCGACGACGGGGACGAGGGACGGAGGGGCCGTGGAGGGATCGGGCCGACCGGTGCAGTCCGTCTGGCGTCGCCTGCGTCGGTCCCTGGTCCGGGCCCGCTCGGCCCAGCGGCGGCGCGACAGCCAACGCACCCGGGCCGGACGGCTGGCCACGGCGGCGGTGCTGGTGGTCGCCGGGCTGCTGGTGGTGGTGAGCGCCTCGAACGCCCGCGGGATCGACCTGCGGCCGGGTCGCAACACCGATCTGGTCAGCCTGGTCCAGTCGGAGTCGCGCCGCAACACCGCGCTGGCCGCGCAGCTCACCCGGTTGCGGTCCGAGGTCGACACGCTCGCGGCGGCCCAGGGGGACGCCGGCAGCACCGACCTCTCCGAGGAGCTGGCCGAGCGGTCCGCGCTGGTCGGGCTGACCCCGGTCTCGGGGCCGAGCGTGACCGTCACCCTCACCGACGCACCGAGCTCGGTGGCCGGCGACGGGGTCGACCAGGACCTGCTGGTCGTCCACCAGCAGGACATCCAGGCCGTGGCCAACGAGCTGTGGCGCGGTGGCGCCGAGGCGATGACCATCCAGGGCCAGCGGGTGATCGCCACCACCGGCATCAAGTGCGTGGGGAACACCGTCGTGCTGCACGGCATCCCCTACGCGCCGCCGTACCGGATCAGCGCCATCGGTGACCCGGCGAAGCTGCAGGCCGCCCTGGCCGGCTCGGAGTTCATCCGGATCTACCAGCAGTACGTCGACGCCTACCGGCTGGGGTACGAGGTGACCTCCTCGTCGCGCGCGGACTTCCCGGGCTACCAGGGCTCGATCGACCTGCAGTACGCGACCCCGCTGGAGACTCCCCGCTGATCGCGGGTCGTCCCCGAGATCCGCGGGTGGCCGACACGTCGTGGCCCGTGCGCGAGAATGGGCCCATGCCGCGTACGAAGATCCTCGTGGTCGACAACTACGACTCGTTCGTCTACAACCTCGTCCAGTACCTGGCGCAGATCGGCGCCGAGGTCGAGGTGTGGCGCAACGACGACCCGAGGTTCGCCGACGACTCCTTCACCGCCGGCTTCGACGGGATCCTGCTCTCGCCCGGACCCGGCACTCCCGAGGAAGCCGGTGTCTGCATCGACGTGATCCACCGCAAGGCGGGCGAGGTGCCGATCTTCGGTGTCTGCCTGGGTCTGCAGGCGATCGGGGTCGCGTACGGCGGGGTGGTCGACCGGGCGCCCGAGCTGCTGCACGGCAAGACCTCGTCGGTGCACCACGAGGGGCTCGGCGTGCTGGCCGGTCTACCGGAGCCGTTCACCGCCACCCGCTACCACTCGCTGGCGATCGAGCCGGACACCATGCCGGCCGTCCTCGAGGTCACCGCGGCGACGGAGGGCGGGGTCATCATGGCCGTCCGCCACCGCAGCCTGCCGGTGGAGGCCGTGCAGTTCCACCCCGAGTCGGTGCTCACCGAGGGCGGCTACCAGATGCTGGCCAACTGGCTGGCGATCTGCGGTGACCCGGAGGCACCCGAGCGGGCCAAGGACTTCGCTCCGCTGATGAGCGCCCGCTGAGTGCTGGGCCGGAGGTGACGGGAACGATCACCTCGGAGGCGCAGGACCCGGCAAAACGCCGGAGAACGGCTGACGAGAAGCAGATTCCCGTCACGAAGTAATCCAACCCGCCCGGGACGCTCAGGAGAAGCCGAACCGGGCCAGCGGCTCGACCAGCTCGTGCTCCTCGTACGACAGGTGCGAGGTCATGGTGTCGCTGAGCAGGTCGACGGCCCGGCGCAGCTCGGGCAGCCCGTCGGGCCCGGAGACGACCGCGACCAGGGCCCGGTCGACCTCGTCGAGCACCCCCGCGATCACGTGGTGCTCCGCCTCCAGCCGGTCGATCACCGGGGACAGGGCGACATCCGCGGATCGCAGGTGGGGGAACAAGCTGGCGTCCTCGAGGGAGTGGTGGGTGGTGACCAGCCTGCAGTAGGACTGGCAGTAGGCCCCGAGTGTCCAGTCGTTCTGCCGCATCGTCATCGCATTGATCAGCGACCGGGCCCGGCCGGCGTCGACGGCACCCGCCGCCACCTGGTCGATCAGGTCGAACAGCTGCCGCAGCTCTGTCCGCAGGTGGTCGTGGACGTCGATCAGGTGCTGGCCGGACGCCCGCTCGTGCGCGGTCCAGGTGAGCGGGGCCGAGGACGGGGCGTACGTGGGTCGGGTGGCGTCGTCCCACGGACGGCGGTCGCTGCGGCGTACGCCGTCGTCCGGGGTCGGGCGGGGTCCGTCGCCCAGCCGGCGTCCCCGCGGGACGTCCGGTCCCGCCTCCGACCGGGAGCGCGGGGGCTCCGCCGACAGCTCGGCGTCCCCGTCGGCACCGGTGGCGGACGGGTCGGTGGCGGTGGCGTGGGTCTCCGAGTCGAGCCGGTCGGGGTCTCTCGAGCCGCCCGTGCGTTCGGCGGTCACCAGGTCGCGGACCGCCGGGGCGATCTCGCTCCCGAAGCGCTGGATCACCTGCGCGTCATCGCCGGCGACGATGAAGGTGCTGGCGCCGTGGACGAGGGCGAGCTCGGCGAGCTGCTCGGCCCAGGCCGGATCGGTGGACGGGTTCACGTTGTAGAGCCGGCGGATCTGCCCGGGGTCCCGCCCGGCCGCCAGCGCTGCCTCGTCGATCCGCGCGTTCTTCTCGGCCAGCTGGTCCGGCGGCACGTACGCCTGCGACGGCAGCCAGCCATCGGCCGACCGGCCGGTCAGCGCCAGCATCTTGGGTCCGATGGCCCCGACCCAGATCTCCATGGCGTGGGCCGGCGCGGGACCGGGATGCGCGCCGACGACCCGGTAGTGCGTCCCGTAGACCCGGACGGAGCGCCGGGCGGCGTCCCATGTGGCCCGGATGATCTCGATGCCCTCGGCCAGCGCGGCGACGGCCTCCTTCGGCGTCCGCCGGGGACCACCGGCCGCCACCACGGCGTCCCAGAACGCGCCGGCTCCGATCCCCAGCTCGATCCTCCCGCGGCTGAGGAGGTCGAGACTGGCCACGGTCTTGGCCAGCACGAACGGCGGCCGCAGCGGCAGGTTGGTCACGTTGGTGGTCAGTCGCAGCGTGCTGGTCCGCGCCGCGATGGTGCCGATCAGCGCCCAGCTGTCCAGGAACCGGGCCTGGTACGGGTGGTCCTGGACGGTGGCCAGGTCGAGACCGGCCGCCTCCGTCAGCAGCCCCAGCTCGACGACCTGATCGGGCCGGCTCGCGTCGGGGGTGAGGAACGTACCGAACTGGAGATCCTGGCCGTAGTCGGTCACGTCCCGATCCTGCCGCACATTCTCGTTCCCGCGGCACCCACCGGATCCCGCTCCCGTGCTCCTGCTCTCGCTTCCGTCGGGCCACCGCGATCCGACCGGGCGCGGGTCGTCCGCCCGGATCCTGCGGTCAGCGCACCCCGCGGGGTCGGAACTGCACGCTCATCCGCGGCCCGACGGGGCGGGAGGTCTTGGGGACCGCATGCTCCCAGGTGCGCTGGCAGGACCCGCCCATCACGATGAGGTCGCCGTGTCCCAGTCGATGCCGGATGGTCGCGCCGCCGCCCCGCGGGCGGAGCAGGAACTCCCGCGCCGATCCCAGCGAGAGGATGGCGACCATGGTGTCCTCGCTCCGGCCCCGGCCGATCGTGTCGCCGTGCCAGGCCACCGAGTCGCGGCCGTCCCGGTAGAGACACATCCCGGCGGTGGTGAACGGCTCGCCCAGCTCGGGGCCGTAGTGCTGGTTGAGGGCCTGCCGCGCCGTGGTCAGCGTCGGGTGGGGAAGCTCCTCGCCCTCGCCGTAGAACCGCAGCAGCCGGGGCACGTCGACCACCCGCTCGTACATCTGACGTCGCTCGGCCTGCCAGTCGACGTCGAGCAACCGGTCGTACACCTCATCGGCGCAACCCAGCCACCCGGGCAGCAGATCCACCCACGCGCCCCGGCCGAGCCGGTGCCGGACGACGAGATCGGCCAGCGGGCCCAACCCGGGCGCCGCGTCGAGCTCGAACAGGGACCCCTGCAGTGCGGTCATCACGGACATGCGCCGAGTGTACCCCTATTCGATCCCGTGTTCTATTAGGCGAACCGCAGCGTTCGCCGCGGGCGGGAGGCGCAGGCTCCCGCCGAGCGGACGGAGCGCAGAAGTCGACAGTGGTCGGAAACGCCCGCCCCCGCCACCCGCCCCCGCCACCCGTCTCCGCCGCCCGCTCCCGCCGTCCGTACGCGGCGACCTGGCGACCATGGTCGGAGAGCGCACGCTCCTGCCGACAGCACGGGCGCGTACGCCGACAGTGGTCGGAGAACGGACGCCTGGCTCCGCCCGCCGGCCCCGCCCGCCAGCCCCGCCCGCCGGCCCCGCCCGCCAGCCCCGCCCGCCCCGTGCCCGCTCCGGAGCTCAGCTCGGGGTGTCGGACGGCTCCGGGGTGGTGGGGGTGCTCGGTGGGGCCGAGGTGGGCGGGGGAGTCGGGGTCGGGGACGGCGACGGCGGGGGAGTCGCGGCGACCACGAGCGAGATCGTCTCCCCGCGGGCCAGCGTCGAGCCGGAGGCCGGGTCCTGGGAGACGACCAGTCCGGCGGGCTGCTCGTCGGTCGGCTGCTCGGTGAAGCGGACCTTGAAGCCGGCCGCCTTGGCGTCGGTCTCGGCCCGTTCCCGGTTCACGCCGACGAGGTTGGGAACGGTCGACTCCCCGGTGGCGTAGGTGAGCGTGACCTTGGTCGAGAGCGGGACCGTCGCGCCCTCCTTGGGACTCACCGTGAGCACCTGACCGGCCTTGGCGTCGTTCGGCTCCGACGTGGCCGCCTTGGCGTCCACGGAGTCGAAGCCGGCCTCGTTCAGCCGGTCCTCGGCCGCCTTGCGGTCCCGACCGACCAGCCCGTCGGGGATGGCAGCGGTCTCCGGACCCTGGTTGACGGTGATCGTGACCGAGCTGTCGACCTCGACCTGGGTCTCCGCGATCGGGTCCTGCTGAGTCACCTGGCCCTTGGTGTCAGCCGGTCCGTTCACCTCGCGCACCGTGGCCTTGAGACCGACCCCCTCGAGGCGCGCGGTCGCCTGGTCGGCGGTGTAGGTGAGCACGTTCGGCACCGCGACGAGGGCGGGCGGTGGTGGTTCGTTCGGCTGCGTCCACCGGTAGACGCCCCAGGCCACTCCGCCCAGCAGCAGGACGGCGAGGACGACGACGAGGGCGATGAGTCCGCCGCGCTTCTTCGGCTCCTCGTCGATGTCGTCGTCCACCGGGGGCGGCGGCGTGGGCACCGGGCGGGTGGCGACGCGAGTCGGCACGTCCGACTCGGGCAGCGGTCGGGGGACCACGGCGGTCGCCTGCTGTCCCGCCAGCACCCGGGTGATGTCGTTCTTGAACTCCCGGGCCGACTGGTAGCGGTCGTCGGCGTCCTTGGCCAGCGCCTTGAGCGTGATGGCGTCGATGTCGGGGGTGATCTCGGGGTCGAGCCGGCTGGGCGGGACGGGTTGCTCGCGGACGTGCTGGTAGGCCACGCTCACCGGCGAGTCGCCGACGAAGGGCGGCCGTCCGACCAGCAGCTCGTAGAGCAGGCAGCCCGCCGAGTAGATGTCGCTGCGGGCGTCCACGGTCTCGCCGCGGGCCTGCTCGGGCGACAGGTACTGGGCCGTGCCGATCACCGCCGCCGTCTGGGTCATCGTCGCCGAGGTGTCGGCGACCGCCCGGGCGATGCCGAAGTCCATCACCTTGACCTGACCGGTGGGGGTCAGCATCACGTTGGCCGGCTTGATGTCGCGGTGCACGATGCCGGCCTTGTGGCTGTAGCTCAGTGCGTCCAGCACACCGACTGTCAGCTCCAGCGCCCGTTCGGGCAGCAGCTTGCGGCCCTCGCGGAGCACGTCCCGCAGCGTCTGGCCCTCGACGAGCTCCATCACGATGTACGGGATCGAGGTCCCGGTGACCGGGTTCGTCTCCTCCCCGGTGTCGTAGACGGCGACGATGGTCGGGTGGTTGAGACCGGCGGCGGACTGCGCCTCACGACGGAACCGGGCCTGGAAGGTCGGGTCGGTCGCCAGATCGGCGCGCAGCTCCTTGACCGCCACGGGTCGCCCCAGTCGGAGGTCGAGCGCCCGGTGGACCTCGGCCATCCCGCCGCGGCCGAGCAGCCCGCTCAGCTCGTAGCGTCCCCCGACCAGCTTGGGCTGGCTCGTCATCTCCTCAGTCCTCTCATCCTCGGCACTCCCGCCGACACCGCGGCCACGCTCGTCGACCCTCCCACGACCACGGCAGGTCGCACGACCACCCCGAGGGGTGCGGGTTGCCCGACGACCGGGCGGCGAGGGGTGTTCCGGCTGCCCGCCCGGGTGCTGGCCCGACCCGCTCGGGTGCCAGCCTCACCTGCTCTGGTGCCGGCCCGACCCGCCGGGGTGCCTGCCTGACCGGGTCGAGCCCTCACGACAGGGCCGCCTGCATCGTGGCGCGGGCGATCGGTGCGGCCACCCGCCCCCCGGCGATGTCCTGCCGCGGGATGTCGGCGTCCTCCACGATCACCGCGACCGCGACCTTGGGGTCGTCCACGGGGGCGAACGACGTGAACCAGGCGAAGGGCTTCCGCGTCGGGTCGGACTGGGCGGTGCCGGTCTTGCCGGCCACGTCGACGCCGGAGATCTGCGCCGACGACCCGGTCCCCTCGGCCACGACGACCCGCATCATCTCCTGCAGCTCCTTGGCGTTCGCCGGGCTCATCGCCTGGCTCAGCTTGGTGGGGTTGGTGGTGGAGATCGGCTTGAGGTCCGGTCCCTGGACCATGCTGACCACGTACGGATCCATCACCGCCCCGTCGTTGGCGATGCCCGCGGTGACCATGGCCATCTGCAGCGGGCTGGCCGCCACGTCGTACTGGCCGATCGAGCTCAGGGCGAGCTGAGCCTGGTCCATCTCGTCGGGGAACTGGCTGGCCACGCCGTTGAGGTCGGCCAGGTGCCGGGCGTTGAAGCCGAACTTCTGCGCCTGCTCCCGCAGCTTGTCCTGCCCGACCTCCAGCCCGAGGTTGGCGAAGGCGGTGTTGCAGGAGACCCGCAGGGCGTTGCCGATGGTGGTCTCCGAGCCGCCGCAGTTGGTGGAGTTCGGCAGGTAGGTCTCGGTGTTGGGCAGCTTCAGCCGGTCCGGCGAGGCCACCTTGCTGTCGGCGGACATGCCGTCCTCCAGCGCGGCCGCCGCCGTCACCAGCTTGAACGTCGACCCGGGCGGGTAGATCTCGCGCGCGGCCCGGTTGGCCAGCGGCCGGGTCTTGTCCTTGGCCAGGGCGCTCCAGCTCTTGTTGGCCGCCTCGATGTCGTGGCTGGCGACGGTGTTGGGGTCGTAGCCGGGGCTGGTCACCATGGCCAGCACGGCACCCGTCCTGGGGTCGAGGGCGACCACGGCGCCCTTCTGGTTGCCGAGCGCCTCGGCCGCCGCCTTCTGCACCCGCGGCACGATCGTGGTCTGGACGCTGGCGCCCTTCTGCGGGCTGTCGGTGACCAGGTCGACCAGGCGGCGGACGAACAGCGAGTCGTCGGTGCCGGCCAGCTGGGTGTTGTAGGAGTTCTCCAGCCCCGTCCGGCCATGGTCGTAGGAGTAGTAGCCGGTGACCACCGAGTAGAGGTCGTCGTCGGGGTAGACGCGCTGGAAGCGGAACCGGTCGTCGGACGCCTCGGTCTCGGCCATCGGCACCTTGCCGGTGGCCAGGATGGCACCCCGGTCCTGGGCGAACTCGGCGTCCCGCGTACGACGGTTCTGGCTGTCGGCCTCCAGACCTGCCTGGCGGAACAGCACGGAGTACGTGACGTTGCCCAGCAGCAGGGCGAACATCACCATGGCCACGAACGCGACCCGGCGGATGGGCTTGTTCACACCGGTCTCGCCATCAGCTGGGTCGTCTCGCCGTCGGGGTCGATCTCCATCGTGGTGGCGATCGGCTTGCGGGCGTGGTGGGAGATGACCATCAGCAGCCCGATGACGATCCAGTTGCAGATCAGCGACGAGCCGCCCTGCGACATGAAGGGGGTGGTCAGACCGGTCAGCGGCAGCAGCCGGGTCACCCCTCCGATGATGGTGAAGACCTGCAGCGCGAGACCGAACGCGAGACCGGCCGCCAGCAGCTTGCCGAACGGGTCCCGGCACTGCAGGGCGGTGCGCAGGCCCCGGAAGACGATCAGGCCGTAAATCACGATGACGGCCATCAGACCGGTGGCGCCCAGCTCCTCGCCGATGGCGGCGGCGATGAAGTCGGAGCGGGCCAGCGGGGTCAGTCCGGGTCGGCCCTCGCCGAGTCCGCGCCCGAGCAGACCGCCCCAGGCCATGCCGAACTGGGCGTTGATCACCTGGTAGTAACGGTCGTAGTCGCCGAAAGGATCCAGCCAGGCGCCGACCCGGATCTTCACGTGGTCGAAGAGCAGGAACGCCAGGTACGCACCACCCGCGAACAGCGTGGTGCCCAGCACCACCCAGCCGGGACGCTCGGTGGCGACGTACAGCATCATCACGAACATCCCGAAGAACAGCAGCGAGGTGCCGAGGTCGCGCTGGGAGATCAGGATCAGCAGGCTCATCGCCCACACGCACAGGATCGGACCGAGGTCGCGGGCCCGCGGCAGGTCCAGCCCCAGCACCCGCCAACCGGCCAGGGCGAGCACGTCCCGCTTCTCCACCAGGTAGGAGGCGAAGGCGACGGCCAGCACGACCTTGGCCGCCTCGGCCGGTTGGAAGCTGTAGGGACCGACCTGGATCCAGATCTGCGCGCCGAACTTCTCGGTGCCGAGCCCCGGCACGAGCGGCAGCAGCAGCAGGACCAGACCGAGCAGCCCGAGCGTGTACGTGTAGCCCTGCAGCGGCCGGTGGTCGCGGAGCACCACGGCCACCAGGATGAACATGACGACACCGATGGTCGTCCAGATCAGCTGGGTGCGGGCCCCGTCCAGGGGCGGCGAGTTGATCAGGTCGATCCGGTGGATCATGGCGATGCCCAACCCGTTGAGCAGCACCACGCAGGGCAGCAGCACCGGGTCGGCGTACGGCAGCCGCCAGCGCACCGCGATGTGGGCGGCGACCACCGCGACCGTGGACGCGATGGCGAGGGTGGTGAACCGGGCCGAGAGCTCGCCGTCGACGTTGAGATCGACCTGCGCGTACGCGCCCAGCACCAGGACCAGGGCGAACAGCAGCCCGAAGAGCTCCGCCCCCCGGCGCTTGCGGGGGACGACGGTCATCGCGGAGTCGGCGCTCATCGGCCGGCTCGCCGTGCTCTCGTCACCACTAGCAGCCCTCACCGGGCAGCGGGGTCGGCGCGGGCGTGCTCGGGGTCGTCGCGCGGGGGGCGGCGGTGGGCTGGGTGGAGGTGAGGGAGCTGCTGGCCCCCGACGGGGTGGGTGCCGTCCTCGGCGTGCCCGACGCCCCGGGGGTGCTCGAGCTGCGCGGGATCGGACTGCTGGGGGTGCCGGCGGAGGCGCCGGTCGGCCTCGGGGTCGGCGAGGCGGACGGCTTGGTCGCGCACCGGAGGGCCATCTCGCGCAGCTGCTCGATGGTGACCCGGGCCGCCTCGACACTCGCCACCTCGATGCCGGCGGTCACCTCCGCCTGGTAGTACGGCGGCAGGCTCCGCACCGGCAGGTCCTGCACCTCGTAGACCGTCGAGAGCCGCAACCCGGGGATGCCGTCCGGCAGACCCTGGTAGATGGCGACCTGGTCACCGGCGGCACCGACGAAGAACTGGGTGCGGGTCCAGGCGTACCCGGCCCCGAGGCCGGCGCCCGCCACCAGCAGGACCGCGAGCCCGACCAGCAGCGTGCGGACGAGACGCCGCTTGACCGGCGGGCCCGGGGAGTAGCGGGACTCGTCGTCCTGGGTGCTCCGAGCCGGCGGAGGGGGCGTCGTCGTCCCGGCGTCCGGATCCGTCGCCGGGTCCTCGTCGAGGTTGTCGTCGACCTTGTCGAAGCCCGGCACCAGCGAGCCCCGGGTCGGCGCCGCGGGGATCTCGCGCTCGGCGGCAGCGCCGAGCACCACAGCGGCTCCCACCACCGGCCGGACCGCCGTGTCGTCCTCCTCCGGCACGACCGTGCTCGTCAGCTCGACGGCCTCGGCCGCGATCACGGTGATGTTGTCGATGCCGCCGGCGGCCAGAGCCTCGTCGACCAGGTCGGCGACCGCTGTGTCGAGGTCGGCCTGTCCGAGGAGCTGGCCGATCCGGGGGTCGTCGACCAGACCGCAGAGCCCGTCGCTGCAGAACAGCAACCGGTCGCCCGCCCGCAGCTCCACCGTGGTGAGGTCCGGGTCGTTGGCCGGTTGGCCGTTCAGGACCTTCAGCAGCAGCGAACGGTGCGGGTGGTAGGCCGCCTCGTCGGGGGAGATCTTGCCGTCGTCGATCAGCGACTGCACCCAGCTGTGGTCGTGGGTCAGGCGCTCCAGCCGGCCGTCGCGGAGCAGGTAGGCCCGGCTGTCGCCGATGTGGGCCAGACCGAGCCGAGAACCGTCGAAGACCGCTCCGGTGACGGTGGTCCCCATCCCCTCGAGGCTGTAGTCGGCGGCCACCAGGTCGGCGATCCGGGTGTTGGCGTCCGCGATCGAGGCGGCCAGCCGGGCGAGCAGCGGGTTGAGTCCGGCCGCCCCCGGCTCCTGGTCGACCAGTGTGAGCGGCACGATCACCGTGTTCTCGTCACCACCCGCCGACCCCGACTCGGACCCCGTGGACCCGCCGGGGCCCGGGGTCTGCACCGGGTCCTCGTCGCCGGACGTTCTCGACGCGGGCTCATCGTGGTCGAGCGAGGGCGTGGCCGTGTCCGGGGTTCCGGCCGGCGCCGTGGTGGCGAGCAGGTCCGGTGTGTCGAGCCGCTTGATCTCGTCGATGGCCACCGCCGAGGCCAGGTCGCCGGCGGCTGCTCCGCCCATCCCGTCGGCGACGACGAGCAGGTGCGGGCTGGCGTAGCCGGAGTCCTGGTTGTTCTTGCGGACCAGTCCGACCTCGGAGTGGGAGACGACGCGGAGCTGGAGGGTCATCCGCTCAGACCTCCAGCTTCAGGACCGTCTTGCCGATCCGGATGGTGTCGACCAGGGACACGCTGGTGGGCGCCGTGATGCGCTGGCCGTTGACGTAGGTGCCGTTGGTCGAGCCGAGGTCCTCCACGTACGGACCCTGGTCAGCGGCCACGACGCGGGCGTGCCGGGTGGAGACGTAGTCGTCGTCCAGGATCAGCTGGCAGTCCGACCCGCGGCCGATCAGCACCACCCCGTCGGCGAGACCCGCGGTCAGGCCGGACTGCGGTCCCTGCACGATGGTCAGCTTGTGCGGGCGGCCCTTCTTGCCCCGACGCGACTTCTTCGCCGGGGCCGGTTCCTCCAGCGGCTGCGGTTGGGGGTCGTCCACCGGGGAGGGCGTGGGCACCGTCCGACCGAACAGGTCGCTGCGGATGACCGAGACCACCGACAGGATGAACAGCCACAGCAGCGCGAGATAGAGCACCTTGATGGCGGTGACAGCGAGCTCGGACATGGTTGCCAGGTGCCTTCAGCGCCCGGCAGGCGCGTGCACCAGCATCCGGGTGGAACCGATCTCGATCCGCGTGCCCTCGGTCAGCGCGGCCCGTTGCACCTTGTGACCGTTGACGGTGATGCCGTTGGTGGAGCCGAGGTCGAGGATCTCGGTCGCCCCGCTCGCGGGGTGCACCTTCACCTCGGCGTGCAGCCGGGAGATGCCGGGATCGTCGATCCGCAGGTCGGCGTCGGTGCCTCGGCCGATCACGAACCCGGGCGGGGTGAGCGGGTGCCGCAGCCCGTTCACCTCGAGCACCAGCGCGGTGCGGTTGGTGGTGGGTCGGTAGAGATCGTCCGGCGCGCTCTCGGCGGACCGGGCCGAGAAGGCCGACCCCCCGCTGAGCCCGGACGCGGCACTCTGGGCCGACGGAGCTGACCACGCCGAGGAAGCTGACTGCGCCGAGGGGGCTGACGGCGCCGACGGGGCCGGGGGACCCGACTGAGGAGACGTGCCGGAGCGTCCGAACCGGCCCGACGGGGCGGCGGGCCGGGCTTCTCCCGCCGGGGTCATGCCGGCGACGGCCTCCGAGGCGACGGTGAACCGGCCGGTCGGCAGGGCGGTGTCCTGGTCGAAGTGGATCCGGATCGGGCCGTTGAACACGTAGCCCATGTCGCGGGCGTGGGTCTTCAGCTCCGCGGCCAGCTCGGCGATCAGGGTCTTGCTGTACGGGGTGAGCTTGGCGTAGTCGTGCTCGGAGAGACCGACCGAGAACTCGTTCGGCACCAGTCGCTTGTCCCGCGACATCAGCTTGGCCTCGGCGTCCAGCTCCTTCTGCAGCCGGGCCGCGATCTCGACCGGCTGGACGTCACCCTTGAAGGCGCGGGCGAACACGCCGTTGACCGCGCTCTCGACCTTCTTCTCGAACTTGCCGAAGATGCTCACGTCGCCTCCTCCCTGGATCGTCGCCGTCGTCGTTCCGTACGTCGTGCTGGACAGACCGGAGCGACCGTACGCGCCCGCGGCGCACCGGGACCACAGCCTCGGCACGGTGGATCAGCCTAGATCGTATCCAGCAGATCGTGCCCGACCCCGGTTCCGCCGGCCGGTGAGAGCACGGTTCGGTCACGTCGGGACGGTTCTCCCCGCTCACCTGACGGTTGCGCGGTCACCGTCGGGTAACGCCTGGAAGGCTTCGATCCGGGTGCGAGCTCCCGGCGTGTCCCGGCCCGTCGAGGGGTCACCGGGCGGTCGTCAACGGATTCGTGCCCTCCCGGACACCGTGCTAGCCTTTCCCGGCGGTTGCCCCACCAGGGGTCGCTGACGCGCGAGTGGCGGAATGGCAGACGCGCTGGCTTCAGGTGCCAGTGTCCGCAAGGACGTGGGGGTTCAAGTCCCCCCTCGCGCACCGACAGGCCCCGGGATCTTCGGAACCCGGGGCCTTTTGCGTTCCGTGGAAGCGTTGTCTGAGTGCGCCGAAATGGTCGCGGGGACTCGATACGCCCTGCCGACGCACTCATCCTCCCTGTGCGGTGAAGCAGGCCGTCGGCCACCGACCGGTCTCTGCCGCTGTGCCAGACTGACCTGGTGCCGAGGCCCGAACGAACTCTGCTGATCACCGGCGCTGGCGGCCCAGCGGGACGGTCTCTGGGTCGACAGCTGGCCGAGCGGATCGCTGACGGTCTGTCTGTGCACGTCGTGGGCGTTGATCTGACGCCGCTGGAGGCCATTGGTTACGACCGGGTGCTGGCGGTGCCGCCTGCCGGTGACCTCGGCTACGGCCCGGCGATGCGGGATGTGGTCGCGGCCGTGGCACCGGACGTGATCATCCCCACCGTGCAGGATGAGCTGCCACAGATCGCGGTGCTCGCCGACATCTTGGGGCGGGCGGCAACCCTGGGCCGCGCCGACAAGACCCCGGCCCGGGTGGTCACCGCCGGAGCGGTCCCCTCGGCGATCGCCGCGGACAAGCTGCTCACCATGTGGGCACTGGCTGCGGTCGGTGTGCCGGTGCCCGTGCACGCGCCGGCGAACGCCTTCGCCTCAGCGGCGGACGCCATCGCCTGGGCCGGCGGTCCCGTCGTGGTCAAACCGCGCGTCTCCCGGGGCGGTCGCGGAGTGGTCCTGGTGGAGGAGCCTGCAGACGTCGATTGGTCGACCGTCGGCCCTGCTCACGTGGTGCAGAGCTTCGCCGGTGGCACGGAGTACGCGCCTCAGACCTACCGGGCTGTCGATGGCACCGTCAGGTCCTACGTGCTGGAGAAGACCGTGCTGAAGCAGGGCCGGGTCGGCAACGCCGCGGATGCCATCCGGGTCCCGGACGGCTCGCGACCCGAGATAGCGCAGCTGGCTGTCGCCACCGTGGAGGCGCTCGGACTGGTCGGGCCGGTGGACATGGACATACGGCTGGATGACGCCGGCCGACCACTGGTGCTCGAGGTGAACGGGAGGTTCGGAGCGCTGTCGGCGCTGGCGCCCGAGCTCCTCGCGGGTGTGCTCGAGGACCACCTGCCCCGATGACCGACCCGCGATGAGCGACGTCCTCGGCAGCCTGGCCGCCGTCATCGCGATCACCATGGTCGTCGCCGGTCTCATCCGGTTGGCCTTGGTGCCCTTCGCGGTCGCCTTCGAGATCCGGCATCGGGGGCACCGCGCGGACGATGCGCCCGTGACCACCCACACGATCTTCTCCGAGCCGCCGCTGGTCACGGTGGTCGTACCGGCGTACAACGAGGGTGTCGTCATCGAGAACTGTCTCCGCTCGATCGTCCGCAGCCACTACGACCGCTACGAGGTGATCGCGGTCGACGACGGTTCGAACGACGACACCTTCACCCGGATGCAGGTACTGGCCGCGGAGTTCGACCAGATCACGGCCGTACGTCAGGAGAACGCCGGTAAGGGGGCAGCGCTCAACACCGGTCTGGCCCTGGCCAACGGCAGCGTGGTGATGCTGGTCGACGCCGACGGCCTGTTCGGTCCTCACACCATCACCCGGATGCTGCGTGGGTTCTCCGACGAGGGTGTCGGCGCCGTCTGCGGCAACGACCGGCCGGTGAACCTGGACCGCATCCAGACTCGGTTCATGGCCCTCATCTCCCATCTGGGTACCGGGCTGATGCGGCGTTCGATGAGCGAGCTGCACTGTCTCCCGGTGGTCTCCGGCAACATCGGTGCCTTTCGCCGCGACGTCCTCGAGGCCACCGGCCCGTTGCGCGAGGACACCGTCGGCGAGGATCTCGAGCTCACCTGGCGGGTGTACGCCGTCGGGCGCCGGATCGCCTTCGCCCCGCACGCCCTGCTCTACGCCGAATCGCCGTCCACCCCGCGGGCGCTGTGGCGTCAGCGGGTGCGCTGGGCTCGCGGTCTGCTGCAGGTGACCCGGCTGCACAAGCGGATGGTCGGCAACCCTCGGTACGGGATGTTCGGGCTCTTCCTCGCCTACAACTCGCTGACGCAGATCGTGGTGCCGTTCCTGCAGGTGCTGGCTGTGCTGCTCGTCAGCGGGCTCGCGCTGGCCGGGCGGGTGCCGAGCACGCCGGCGGGTCTGTGGCAGGTGCTGATCCTCGTCGGACTGCCCCTGTCGATCCTGCTGCTGCTGATCTCGGTCCTGCTCGACCGGTCTCCGGGCGACCTCCGGCACGCCTGGACGCTGCCGATCTGGCCGCTCTACTCCAGCTTCATGACGCTGGTCATGCTCAAGGCCGTCTGGCAGGAGATCTCGCGGGCAGAGAACCGCTGGAACAAGCTGGAACGGACCGGCACGGTCTCCATCGGCGGTCTGGTGGACGACGAGCAGTCGCCGGGCGGATCCTGAGCGTTGCGGCTACGAGGCCTGGCCCGCTCGCCCGACCGGGGCCGGGGGGCCGACGGTGACCGCGGCACGGATCGTCTCGAGCGGCTCGACGTCGATGGCCTGGCTGAAGCGTGACCAGTAGCGAGCCGTGGCACGCACCATGTCCGGCTGCATGTAGTCACGGTGCGTCTGGGACGCGTAAGCGGCCAGCATCTCCAGCTTGCGGTCCACGAACCCGGTGATGTCGACGAATCGGTTGGGCTTGAAGTCGACGGTGCACGAGGGGCTCTGGAAGCACCACAGACCGGCTACCTGGCGGGCGGCGATCTGCACGGACTCGTTGACGGCTCGATGGTCCTGGTGCCGGTCGTGGGGACTGTGGGTGTAGATCAGATCGGGTTGGACCTGGGAGATGACCTTCTCGACGGCGCTGATCACGCCCTTGGCCGGATCGAGCAGCGTGTCCTCGAAGTCGAGGTGGACCAGTTCCGCACCCACCGATCCCGCCGCCTGCATCGCCTTCTCCTGCCGGACGCTCGCCTCACCGCCGATCGCCCCGCCGGACAGCGTGAGGATGGCCAGGCGGTCGCCCGCAGCCTGATGGGCGGCCAGGGTTCCGCCCACGCCGATCTCGACGTCGTCGGGGTGCGCGCCGATCGCCAGTACGGCCAGCCGGTTCCGCGCCCGCCGGGTCCGTCCGAGATCAGCCAGCTCGCTCGCCCGGCTCGCGAGCTCGGCGGGCCGGATCGGCTTCACCAGGAAGTCGTCGGCGGCCTGCCGCAGAGCCTCGACGGCATACGTCAGACTGCCGTGGGCGGTCAGGACCAGCACGGGCACTCCGGGCTGCAGCTCGCGGATCTGGGGCAGGATCTCCAGACCTGAACGACCCGGCATCTCGATGTCGGTGATGATGATGTCGAAGGACCGGTCGGCCAGCGCGCTGAGCGCCTCCTGGGCGTCGGCGCAGATCTCGACGTCCATCCCGGCGAGCTGTCGCAGGGTCGTCTGGCTCAACAACGCCGAGTCGGCATCATCCTCGATCACGAGGACCCGGAAGGGGATGGTGAACATGACAGTCCTCCGTGCGTCATCGGATCGGGGGCCGCTGAATTCGGGCGGACACCAAACGTAACGCGGTCAGGGCGCGACGCCGCGTCGGGTGGGCTGCGTCGACGCTGCGCGCCCGCTGGCAGGTGGCCTGCTTGACTGGGGGCATGTCGGTGCGGCGACGGTCTGTCCGGACCCCGGGCGCGCGGCGGCGAGGAGTGACCCGATGGAGGGTACGAGACCGGTCGGGCGAGATCCCGACCGACGATTGCGTCCGTCCGCGGTCCTCGTGATCGTCCTGTCCGTCGTGATCGTGCTCCTGGTGGTCGCCGTGCCGGCGGTCCAGCGCTGGAAGGCCGACGAACCACCGGTGCCCCTGCGACCGTCCACCGCTCCGGACCGGGTCCGATCGGTCAGCATCGACTTCGGACTCGTCGTCGACCCCGGGACGTCCTGGCCCGGCGTCGCGCGCCGGCTCGATCAGGTACAGGCGACCGGCGTCGCGCTCAACGCCGGCCGGGTCGAGTTCACCGCCTTCGACTGGCCGGCCCACCCCGAGGTCGCGGCTGAGTCCGGCACCGACCACCTGGCCGTGGCCGCCCGCCAGCTCCGGGTCGGCACCGATGGGCAGGAGCGGCAGATCACCTTGGTGGTCGACGCCTTCATCCCCGAGTGGATCAAGTCCGACCCCTCGGTCGGTGGTGTCGGCGCCGCGGGACAGCGAGGGCCGTACACGGCGTCGGCCTCGCAGCTCCACTCCGGTGTCGTCGGCGACCGTCTGGTGGAGTACGTCGCGGCGCTCGGCGAGCGCTACGACCCGAGTGCCATCGAGCTCACCGAGCTGTTCTTGAGTCGCTACACGTTCGGTGCCGAAGATCTCGTGCTCTACCGGCAGATGACCGGCGCGACCGACTGGCCGCGCAACACCGACGGCTCGATCTTCGAGGACGACCCCACCATCGGCACGTGGCGATCCCAGGTGCTCGCCCACCTTTTGGGTCGGATGCGCAGTGCCCTGGACGGCGTCCGCGACGGGAGGGGCAGCGACATCGACTTGATCATGGACGTCCGAGTGGACTGGGAGGATCCGGCGGCCGGGCGACCGTTCAGCGGTCAGGACTACGCCATTCTGCTCGGTGTGGTCGACAAGCTGCAGCTGTGGGCCTACCTCGGCTCACCCACCGGGCCTGAACGGACGGTGTCGGACATCACCGACCTCACCGGCACCCTGCAGTCGGCCGGCCTGGACATGTCCCGGCTGATCGTCTCGGTGGGGCTCTGGTCGGGTTCGGAGTCGGGAGAACCGCCCGGGCGCCTGGCGCCCCGAACCCTCGGTGAGGCGGCGGCCGCGGCGGAGCAGCACGACATCCGGGCGGTCAGCGTCACGCCGTACACGCTGATGACGGACGACCACTGGGCCGCCCTGGCCGAGATCTGGGCGTGATGTGAGTCCGGGCCGACGGGGGCTGAGGCAGCCCTAGCACCCTGACAGGTCCGTTCGCTGGCGCTCGAAGCGCTTGGTGATGTGTGGTGCCTCGGGCGCGGTATCCGTCGTAGTGGGCAGGGGCACCCGGTGAGACCGTCAGCGCCGGCTGGGCCTGCTGGTGGAGGGATCGGCGAGACGTCGGGTGCGGACACGAGGACACCTCACCTGAGGTTGCGACAGTGCTCCCCCAGACGGCGGCGCGATCGCCAGTCTCGATCAAGGACTGACTGATGTGCCCCCTTAGGATGCGCGCATGCCCTCGACCGGTCGTCGCCCGTCCTCGACCGGCGCGGTGATCGCGGTGCTGTGCCTGGCCGGCACCACCGTCTCCCTGCAGCAGACCCTGGTGGTGGCCCTGCTGCCCAGCTTCGCGGAGCTGCTCTCGATCTCCGCGGACGACGCCTCCTGGTTGATCACCGCGACGCTGCTCACCTCCGCCGTGGCCACGCCGGTCGTCGCCCGGCTGGCCGACATGTACGGCAAGCGGCTGATGATGATCATCTGCATCCTGCTGATGGCCAGCGGGTCCCTGGTCGCGGCGCTCAGTGCCGGCAGCTTCGCCCTGTTGATCCTCGGGCGGGCGCTGCAGGGCTTCTCCTCCGCGCTCATCCCGGTGGGGATCTCGATCATGCGCGACGAGCTGCCCAAGGAGAAGGTGTCCTCGGCCATCGCCTTGATGAGCGCGACCCTCGGGATCGGTGGGGCGCTGGGGCTGCCGCTGGGCGGGCTGCTGTTCGGGCAGTTCGGCTGGTCGTCGGTGTTCTGGCTGTCGGTGGTGGTCGGGCTGGCGATCGGGGTCGCCGTGCTGCTGGTGGTGCCGGAGTCGGGCGTGAAGACCCGCGGTCGGTTCGACCTGCTCGGAGCCGTGCTCCTGTCGGCCGCCCTCACCTGCCTGCTGCTGGTGATCTCCAAGGGCGCTCGCTGGGGTGGCGAGTCCATCGCCCTGCTGCTGACCGCCACCGCCGTGCTGCTGGCGGTCTGGTTCCCGTACTCGCTGAAGGTCAGCCAGCCCCTGGTGGATCTGCGGACCTCGGCCCGGCGTCCGGTGCTGTTCACCAACCTGGCCTCGATCCTGGTCGGGTTCGCCCTGATGGCCAACATCCTGGTCAGCACCCAGCAGCTGCAGCTGCCCCCGGAGGCCGGCGGCTACGGTCTCGGCGCCCTGCAGGCGGGTCTGGCGATGGTGCCCGGCGGCCTGGCCATGGTGGTCTTCTCGCCGGTCTCGGGGAAGATGATCAACGTCCTGGGTGGGCGGATCACCTTGATCACCGGTTGCGCGATCATGGGTGTCGCGTACGTGGGTCGGGTCTTCCTCGACCACTCGCTGCTGTCCATCGTGATCGGCTCGGCCGTGGTCAGCGTCGGGTCGGCGATCGCGTACGCGGCCATGCCCAGTCTGATCATGGCCAACGTCCCGATCACCGAGACCGCCTCGGCCAACGGTCTGAACGCCCTGCTGCGCGCCCTGGGGACCTCCACCGCGAGCGCCGTGATCGCCGGCCTGCTGACCGCTGTGACGATCACCGTCGACGGCGCCACGGTGACCAGCCCGGCCGCGTTCACCATCACCTACTGGCTCGCCGGGGCGGTGTCCCTGCTGGCCTGCGGGATCGTCTGGCTGGTGCCGCGCCGGTCGGTGGAGGCCGCGCCGGTGTCGGAGGTCGAGCCGGCGGCCTCGGTCAGCCAGGCCGGTGGGGGAGCGGAGATCGTCGTCCGCGGCCGGGTGCTGCGCCCCGACGACAGCCCGCACCCGCACGCGGTGGTCACCGCCGTCCGGCTGACCGGCGAGCCGCTGGACTGGAGCCGGGCCGACAACACCGGCGCGTTCTCGCTGGCGCTCCCGGGCCGGGACCGCTACCTGGTGATCGCCAACGCCGACGGCTGGACCCCCCGCTCCCAGGTCACCGACTTCGCCACCCCAGGTCTGGCCCCGGTGGTCCGGCTGGGTGGACCGCTGATGCTGACCGGAACCGTACGGCAGGGTTCCGAGCCGGTGGGCGGGGCGCTGCTGACCCTCAGCGCCACCACCGGCGAGGTGCGGGCCACGACCTCCAGCGCGGCCGACGGCAGCTACCGGTTGCGGCTGCCCCCGCCCGGCCACCACATCCTCACCGTCCTCGCCCCGGACCGGCTGACCACGGTGGCGGTCAAGATCTTCACCACCACCCAGTCAGCCGTGAACGACGTCGAGCTGCCGACCACCCACCGCTGACGCCCCCTTTCACTCGCTGACGCCCCCTCTGCAGCGGGGCGTGAGGCAGCGAAAGGGTGCGTCAGCGGGTGGTGAGGTCGGCGATCGCCGGACCCAGCTCCGGCCAGGCGAAGGTGAAGCCCGCGTCCATCAGCTTCTGCGGCTCCACCCAGCGGCTCTTCAGCAGCAGCTCGGACTCCTGGCGCAGCACGAGCATCCCCGGCTCGAGCATCCACCGGTACGCCGGCAACCCGAACGGTCGGTGGGTCGCGCGTCGCAGCTCGGCCATCAGCAGCCGGTTGGTGCTGGTGCCCGGGGCGGCCAGGTTGACCGTACCCTCCAGCTCGGGCCGGTCGACCACGAACCGGACCGCGGCGACCAGGTCGTCCAGGTGGATCCAGCTGAACCGCTGGTCGCCGTGGCTGCGGTGCCCGGTGGTGGCCGGTTGCGTCGGGGTGGGGCCGATCCCGCGGTAGCGCCGATGCGAGAACCACCAGCCGTCGTGCTGCGGTCCGCCGGCCCCGAGCCGGGCCGCCCGAAGCAGCATCTGCAGTGCGGGCCCGTCGCCCAGCACGATGGCCATCCGCAGGGCGATCCGGCGGGTGCCGGGCAGGTCGCCGGTGAACAGCGCCTGCTCCCAGTCGCGCGCGACGTCGACGGAGAACCCGCTGCCCAGCTCGCCGTCGGTCTCGCTCTGCGGTCGGTCCATCGCGTACCGGTAGATGGTGCCGGTGCTCGCGTTGAGCCAGACGGGCGGCGGGTTGCTCGCCGTCTCGACCGCCCGGTGCAGCTCGGTGGTGGTGTCGATCCGCGAGCGGTAGATCTCGTCGCGGTTCGCGTCGGTGTAGCGGCAGCCGACGCTGCGCCCGGCCAGGTTGATCAGCAGGTCCGCGCCGTCGACGAGAGCGGCGATCCGGTCCGGCTCACCCCAGCGCGCGTCCGGTCCGGACCGACCCACCAGGGAGACTTGATAGCCGTCGTCGGTCAGCTCGCGGGCCAGCCGCTGCCCGATGAAACCGGAGGCGCCGGCCAGGACCGCTCGTCGGGAACTCATGGCGCCGACTCTGCCAGGCGGGGGGAGCGCGTCAGCGTGGGCACGGACTAGCCTGCCCGCGTGCGCTCGCCCATCGACGACGAGATCCGGCAGATCTTCGACCAGTGCTCCGGCATCGTCGAGGGCGAGGTCGCGACCTACATCCCCGAGCTCGCGGCGGCCGACCCGACCGCCCACGGGCTGTGCGTCATGTCGGTCGAGGGCCACAGCTACGCGTACGGGGCGGTCGACGTGCCGTTCACCGTCCAGTCGATCTCCAAGGTGTTCGCGTACGCCCTCGCCCTGGAGACCCATGGGTTCGAGACGGTCGACGAGCTGATCGACGTGGAGCCGTCGGGCGAGGCGTTCAACGAGCTGAGCCTGGACGCCCGGACGCACCGACCGCGCAACCCGATGATCAACGCCGGCGCGATCACGGCGAGCTCGCTGCTGCCGGGGGACGGTCCCGAGCAGCAGGTGACCGCCCTGCTGGACTACCTCGCCGGGTTCGTCGACCACCCGCTGACCGTCGACGACCGCGTGTACGCCTCGGAGGCGTCGACCGGACACCGGAACCGGGCCATCGCGTACCTGCTGCGCAGCGTGGATGTGCTCCGGACCGACCCGATGGCCGCGGTCGACGTCTACTTCCGCCAGTGCTCCGTCCAGGTGACCGCCCGCGACCTCGCGCTGATGGCCGCCACCCTGGCCAACGGCGGGGTGCAGCCGACGACCGGGAAGCTGCTGGTCTCTCGGGCCGTGCTCCGCCGGGTGCTGAGCGTGATGGCGGGCTGCGGCATGTACGACGGGGCCGGGCACTGGCTGACCGAGGTCGGGTTGCCGGCCAAGAGCGGGGTCAGCGGCGGCATCCTGGCCGTGCTGCCCAGCCAGTTCGGGGTGGCGAGTTTCGCCCCGCCCCTCAACGAGCACGGCAACAGCGTGCGCGGGGTGGCCGCCTTCCGCTCGCTGTCGGAGCACTACGGCTCCCACCTCTTCGAGCCGAGGCTGGGCCGGCTGCACACCGTGCGGCACCGCACCACCGACGTCGACGATCCGGGCACTGTGCGCTACGCCCTGCAGGGCGACCTCGATGTGGCGGGCACGGAGTCCGTGCTGTGGCAGCTGACCAGTGAGCCCCCGAGCACCCGACGGGTCGTCGTCGACCTCGGCGCCACCGACCGGGTCAGCGCCCACGCCGGCGAGCTGCTCGCGGAGATGTCGCGCCGCTACCTGGTGGACGGCCGCACGCTGGAGGTGGTCGACCCCCAGGAGCTGCTCACCGGCATCCCCGACGTCACCCGGCTGACCTGACTCCCGCCGGTCACGCCCCGGAGTCTGAGGGCAGGCGGGTGTCCTGCACCAGCGTGTGCACGAACCCGAGCTTCTCCACCACCTGCGGCGACAAGGTGAAGGGGTAGGGGTCGGGTTTCCCCATCGACCGGCTGAGCTCGTTGAAGGACCCGGCGAACCCCGCCCACACCGCGATCAGGTCGGCCAGGTCGGCGACGTCGAAGTCGAGCTGCGGCCGGCCGTGGAACTCAGCCCGTCGCGGGTCGGGGAACAGCGAGTGCTGCACCGCCGTCTGCAGGGTGTCGGTGATGTGCAGGTAGTGCGCCCAGATCTCGGCGAAGTCCTCCCACGGGTGTGACGACGCGTACGGGGTGATGAACTCCGGGGCCGGCGGGCTGCCGGGATCACGACGGTAGTGCCGCTGGAGCGCCTCGCTGTAGGAGGCGCGCTCGTCGCCGAACAGCGCGCGGAACGGCTCCTCCCACCGGGTGCCGGGGATCAGCACCTGCCAGTAGTAGTGACCGATCTCGTGCCGGAAGTGGCCGAGCATCGTCCGGTACGCCTCGTCCAGCCACACCCGGACGGACTCGCGGTGGGCGTCGGTGGACTCGGCCAGGTCGACCGAGATGACCCCGTTGGCGTGCCCGATGACCACCCGCTGACCGCTGGTCGCGGAGGACAGCAGGTCGAAGGCCAGACCGCCGTCCGGACGCTCGTGGTAGCTGGTGATCGGTAGTCCCAGGTCGGTCAGCTGGTGGACCAGGCGGCGCTTCGCCACCGCCGCCCGGGACAGCTGCTCCCAGCCGATCGTGTCGTCCCGCGGCGGGGTCCTGCGGTTCAGCCGGCACGCCGGGCAGCGGGCCTGGTCGTCGCCGTCACGCACCAGCCAGTTGCAGCCCCACGACCGTTCCGCGCACGCGTGCCAGCCCACGAAGCCGGCGCCGTCGTCGGTCGAGGCGTTGACCATCGTCCTCAGGTCCGGGCGGTAGGCGAGGCGGTCGCCGCAGGACGCGCACCCGGCGTCCTCGAAGCTGATCAGCGCGCCACAGCGGGCACAGTCGAACCGTTGCATGGTGCTTTGTAGCACCCGGCCACCGCCGGGCCGGTGTCGTCCCGCGGAGGCGTCGCTCCCGGCTGACAGAATGACGGCCGAAGCACGCGACTACTCCGGAAAGGTCGTGCCATGAGTACGTCGTCCAGCCACCCGCACTACGAGGCCGACGAGCGGTCCTCGACCTCGGTGTCGACGGTGATCTTGACCCTGGCCGGCGCGGTGATCGTCTGTGCGGCGATCAAGACCACGGCGTCGATCATCGCGCCGGTGCTGCTCGCGTTCTTCCTGATGATGATCTTCCGCCCGCTGATGGCAGCCCTGGAGCGGCGGCGGGTCCCGCGCGGGGTGACCATCCCGTTGAGCATCGTCCTCGTCTACGGCGTGATCGTCTTCCTCGGGCTCTGCGTCTACCTGGCGCTGGCCCGGTTCGCGATCATCGTGGCCGACAACGGCGCCAAGTTCGCGGAGCTGGCCCGCTGGGTCGGCGGGGTGGCGCAGCAGTTCGGTGTCGATCCCACGAACGTGCAGCAGATCTTCACGCTGATCTCCCCGGCCCGCCTGGTGAACCTGGCCAGCACGGTGATCTCGGTGTCCGCGTCGGTGCTGACGGCGTTGGCCTTCCTGGCCGCGCTGGTCTTCTTCATGGCTCTGGACGCCGCGGACTTCTCGGGTCGGCTGGCCATGGTCGTCCGCCTCCGCCCGGCCACCGGCAAGGCGCTCCGCGACCTCGGCGTGTCGACGCGCAGCTACTTCGCCGTCGCGGCCACGTTCGGTGCCATCGTCGCCGTCCTGGACTGGATCCTGCTGCTGGTCCTCGACGTCGAGTACGCCTGGCTGTGGGCCCTGTTGGCCTTCGTCACCAACTTCATCCCCAACATCGGCTTCGTCCTGGGTCTGGTGCCACCGGCCCTGATCGCCTGGTTGACCATCGACTGGCAGACCGCGGTGATCATCGCGGTCGGCTACTCGGTCCTCAACGTGGTCGTGCAGACGCTGATCCAGCCCAAGGTGGTCGGTGACCGGGTCCAGCTCAACACGACGCTGACGTTCCTCGCCCTGATCATCTGGACGTTCCTGCTCGGCGGTCTGGGCGCCATCCTGGCCATCCCGATGACCCTGTTGATCCGGGCCCTCTTCGTGGACTCCCAGCCGCAGCACCGGTGGGTCCGCGCCCTGTTCTCCAGCGGACCACCGCCCGGCACCGGGGGCAGGAAGAAGAAGCCGAAGCTCGTGCTCCCGACGAAGGACGAGGCGACGGCCGTCGACGAGGGCGCCGCCCCGGCGGCGTCCTGAGATGAGCCCGGCGGCACCGCGTCCGGACCCGGCCGCGGTGGACCTCGCCGTGGTGCTGGACCAGGGACCGCTGCTGCTCGACGGCGGCCTGGCCACCGAGCTGGAAGCGGCCGGCCACGACCTCTCCGGCACCCTCTGGTCCGGCCGGTTGCTGCTCGACGCACCCGAGGCGGTGACGGCCGCGCACGCCCGCTTCTTCGCCGCCGGGGCGCGGGTGGCGACCACGGCGTCCTACCAGCTGTCGTTCGCGGGGCTGGCCGCGCTCGGCGTGGACCGGGCGGGAGCCGAGGTGCTGCTCCGCCGCAGCGTGGAGGTGGCGGCCCTCGCCCGGGCCACGACCCCGGAGCCGTACCGGTGCTGGGTCGCGGCGTCCGTCGGGCCGTACGGTGCGACCCTGGCCGACGGCTCGGAGTACCGCGGTGACTACGGCCTGACCGTCGCCGAGCTGCGGGACTGGCACCGCCCACGCCTCGCCGTGCTGGGTGACGCCGGCGCCGATCTGCTGGCCCTGGAGACGATCCCGTGCCTGGCCGAGGTCGAGGCGCTGCTGGCCGAGGTGGCGGGCACCGGGATCCCCGCCTGGCTGTCGGTGACCTGCGCGTCCCCGACCACGACCCGGGCCGGGGAGCCGGTCGCCGAGGCGTTCGCGATGGCCCGCGAGGTGGCCGAGGTGATCGCCGTGGGGGTCAACTGCCTGGACCCGCACGATGCCGGTCAGCTCGTCGCCCTCGCCGCACAGGAGTCCGGCAAGCCGGTGGTGGTCTACCCCAACAGCGGGGAGGAGTGGGACGCCACGAGCCGGACCTGGTCCGGCACCGGTGCGGGTCTGGCCGACCGGGTGCCCGGCTGGGTCGCCGACGGCGCCCGACTGGTCGGCGGCTGCTGCCGGGTCGCTCCCGCCGAGATCGCCACGATGGCGGACCGGCTGACCGACTGACCGGCTCACCTGTCGCCGTCTACCGCCGACTGATCACGCTGTCCCCGAATCGTTCGTGACGGGAATCTGTCGCTCGCGCCCGGACCTTCGGCGCGTCGCGGCGGTGCCGCCTCGCGAGCAGCAGGTCTCCGTCACCCGAAGTCCACAGCCAATTCAAAGGCACAGGTGATCGATTCCACCGGATTCCGACGCACTCTTGATCCATGGACATCACTCAGCTCGCGATCTCCGGGGCCGTGGCCCTGGGCATGCTCGTCGTGGCGCTGCTGGCGATCGTTCCGACGCTGTCCGAGCTCCCCGGCAGCCATCGGCGCCACGACCGCAGCACCGACACCCCGAGCCCCGTCAAGGTGCATCACCACTCGCTCCGGCACTGACCCCGTCGAGCCGGAGGCCCCGGCTCACCGACTGATCGGCGGCGCCGAGGCGGGCCGGGCGATCAGGCAGAACGGATGACCAGCCGGGTCCGCGTACACACCGGAGCCGGCCCCCAGTGGGCGCGCCCCCAGTGCCCGCACACGCTCGTCGGCCACGGCCGGATCGTCGACCATCACGTCCAGGTGGACCTGTTGCGGCCTGGCCGGATCCGGCCAGGCCGGCGGGCGGTGGTCGGGCGCGAGCTGGAACCCGAATCCTGACGTCTGCTCGTCCCGGGACACGACGACGAAGTCGGGCGAGCGGAAGGTGATCGGCAGGCCGAGCAGCCGGGCGTAGAACGCCGCCAACGCCTCGGGGTCGGGGCAGTCGTAGATCACGTGGTGGGCCCGGCCGATCTGCCCGGCCACCTGTTCGGTCATCGCAGCACCCTCCCTTCCGTCCTCGGCGGACTCAGCTCGGCGGGGGTTCCAGCCGCGGATCCTGGACCACCGCGATGAGATCCCCGTTGTGCAGCGGGAGCGGTCGTCCACCTGTGGTGTTCCGGGCGGCGACCGTGATCACGTACGTCCCGGCGGGGCTGTGCTGGACCTCGATCCCCTGCGCGACACCCGGGGTGGTGGTCATGGAGAAGCGGTTGCCGTCCATGAACCGCTGTCCCGTGCATCGGTGGCGGGTGATCTGCCCGCAGCGCACGGCGGCGGAGCGGGTCTTGGCGATCTGGATGAACACCTCGGTCCCCCCGCCGTTCAGCCGGTAGACGTCGAGCCCGAGGGCGTCGAGTCGGCTTCCCGCGTCGTAGAGCGGGTCGACCGAGTAGCTGAAGCCGCTGAAGTACGCGTTCTCCGGATCCAGTCGCTCGCGCACGATCGCGGCCGTACGGGCGCGCCAGCGGGCCGCGGCCACCACCCGGCAGGCCTCCAGCGCCAGGTCGCACCCGGCGTCGGGTGGGGCCGAGCTGCTCAGGGCCGGACCCGGTCGTGGGGGGTCCGACGGGAGGGGCGCGCCCGGCGAGCCGTGCGGGAGGACGACGGCGGCCACCAGGACGAGGACCGCTGCACTGACCAGCACGATCAGCGCCGACGGGCTCCGGGGGAGCCGGTGCTGACGGTCGGGCGGCGGTGGCGTGGGGCGGTCCAGCGGGGGCGGCAGGGGGCCGTCGACCAGCTCGAACCGGCTGGTCCGGGACGGTTCCTCGTCCATCGCCACCTCCTCGTGCTGTCGCGATCGTACGCCGGGGTCCGAGAGGCCGGCGCCGCCGAACCGCGGTGGCTAGGAGCGCCGGCTCGGCAGACCCGCGCTGCGCGACAATCGGACCGTGCTCACCTTCCACCGCTACGTCGCCATCGGCGACTCCAGCACCGAGGGTCTGGTCGACCCCGACGGGGCGGGCGGTTACCGGGGTTGGGCCGACCGGCTGGCGCAGCTGATCGCCGATGCCCAGGACGCGCCGCTGGAGTACGCCAACCTGGCGGTCCGCAGCCTGCGCCTGAACGAGATCCGCAACCGCCAGTTCGACGACGCCCTGGCCCTGCGGCCGGACCTGATGACCATCTTCGGCGGGGGCAACGACCTGATCGGCATCGGCTGGGATCTCGACGAGATGCGGGCCGACCTGGCAGCCATGTACGGCGAGGCCCGCGCCCACGACTGCACGGTGCTGACCTTCACCTTCCCGGACCCCAGCTCGATCAACCCGCTGGGCAAGCGGGTCCGCGACCGGATGTTCCGCTTCAACGACATCGTCCGCGCGGAAGCGGAGCGTTACGGCGTCCTGGTGATGGACTTCCAGCACTACCCGATCACCGAGGACCCGCGGCTGTGGTTCGAGGACCGGCTGCACGGCAACGCGCTCGGCCACCAGCGGACGGCGGCCGCGCTGGCCTGGCGGCTCGGTGTCGACGGGGCGGACGAGGCGTGGGCCGAACCCCTGGACGACGAGCCCGCCCGGCGACGACTGCGGGAGCAGCTGGGCTCCGACGTGGACTGGGTCCGCCGCTACCTGGGTCCGTGGCTGGGCCGCGGCCTCATCGGGGTCCCGCACGGCGACGGGGTGGAGGCGAAGCGGCCGGTCCCGACCGTCGTGCCGCGGTCCGACGGGTCCGAGCAGGCCGACGCCTTCGGTCGCTGAGTCAGCCGGGGGTGAGCAGCTGGTCGACGGGGGCGAAGTCGTCGGTGAGGATCGGGGCATCACCGGTCCAGCTGGCCAGGTCGTCCCCGGCCACCACCTGCCAGCCCGGCACCGCCGTCGCCAGGTCCGTCCGGAGCCGGGCCTCGTCGATCGGCTGCTGAGAGGCGACCACCACCAGGTTGCCGCCGTCGTTGCGGGGGTCGTCGAGGGTGCCGGCCTCCGCGGTGAGGGCGACGTGGGCGAACTGCCGCCGCAACGTGGCCACCTCGGCCCGGGCGAAGCCGAGCGGGCCCGAGTCGAGCAGGTTGAGGACGTAGATGCCGTCCGGGGTGAGCACCCGGTCGACGTCACCGATCGCCTCGGTGGTGGTGAGGTGCCAGGGCACGCTGACCCCGCCGAAGGCGTCACCGACGACCAGGTCCCGGCTGTCGTCGGCCAGCCGGCGCAGACCGAGCCGGCCGTCCTCGACCCGGACCTCGACGCGTCCGTCGGGGCGGAAGCCGAGCAGCTGCTCGTCGACGCGGACCACCCCGGGATCGATCTCGGACACCACGCTGCGGGTGCCGGGACGGGTCTCGGCCAGGTAGCGCGGCACCGTCAGGCCGCCGCCCCCCAGGTGATAGGCGCGCAAGGGCTGGGCGCCCGGGTAGGTGGTGTCGATGCTCGCCACGACCGCGCGGACGTAGGGGAACTCGAGGTGGCGCGGGTCGTCGAGGTCGACGTACGAGTGGCGCAGCCCGTCGAGCTCGAGCGTGCGGCCCGAGGGCCGCTGCGGATCGGCCACCACCACCGCGCAGTGGTACGTCGTCTCGGCGTCGCACCCCCCGGGGGCGACCGCGGCGGTCAGACCGCCGACCAGGACCAGGGCCGCCGGGACGGCCGCCGCCCGCGGACCGCGGGTGCGCCACTCGAAGGCGGCGGCGGTGAGCACCAGCAGCGCCCCCAGCCCGACCAGGATGCCGCTGACCGGGACTCGTGAGATCAGGATGAAGCCGGTGATGACGGTGCCGGCGATGGCGCCCGCGGTGCCGATGCCGGACAGCCGACCGACCACGGTGCCGGTCTCGGTCAGGCTGGTCAGCCTCAGCTTGGTGACCATCGGCGTCACCGCCGAGAGCAGGGCCCCGGGGACGATGATGCTCAGGGCCGAGGTCAGGACGAGCACCAGCTCCCAGCCACCCGGTAGGGCACCGGCACCCCTCACGGCGAAGGGCGTCAGGGCCACCGCCGCTCCCGAGACCGCCAGCAACGGGCCGATCGCCCGCAGCGGCGGGATCCGGTCGGCGAGCTGCCCGCCGGACCAGGACCCCATCGCGATGGCCGCCAGGGCGGTGCCGATGACGATGGTGCTGGTCTCCAGGGTGAGTCCGAGATAGGGCGCGAGCAGACGCAGGGAGGTGAGCTCGACGACCAGGACAGCCGCCGAGGACCCGGCCACGAGGGCGGCGGCCCCGTACTCACCGAGGGTCTCGCGCGGGCCGGTGCGGTGGTCGCCTGCGGAGGTCACCCGGCCGATCATGACAGTGACGGCCAAGGGCGCCTTCCTCGTGGGACGGCGTCCGGCGCGGATCCCGAACTTTCCGTCACCTGACGGAGAGTTCCAACCGGAGCGCCGCTGAATGTCGAACATTCCGTCAACCGACGGCATCTTCGGCCTGGGAATGCTGGTCAAGGGTCAGGAGTTAGTTGAAACATGAAGAACATTGGCTTCCTGTCCTTCGGGCACTGGTCCCCGGGCCAGCACTCGATGGTGCAGTCCGCTGCCGACACCCTGCTGCAGTCCATCGAGCTGGCCGTGGCCGCCGAAGAGGTGGGTGCCGACGGTGCGTACTACCGGGTGCACCACTTCGCCCAGCAGCTCGCCTCGCCGTTCCCGCTGCTCGCGGCCGCCGGGGCGAAGACCAGTCGGATCGAGCTCGGCACCGCTGTCATCGACATGCGCTACGAGAACCCGCTCTACATGGCCGAGGACGCCGGCGCCGCCGACCTGATCTCGGGCGGCCGACTCCAGCTCGGCGTGAGCCGGGGATCGCCCGAGCAGGTGATCGACGGCTACCGCCACTTCGGCTACGAGCCGGCCGAGGGGACCACCGACGCGGACATGGCCCGCGAGCACACCCGGCGGTTCCTGGAGGTGCTGTCCGGCGAGGGGTTCGCGCAGCCGAACCCGCGACCGATGTTCCCCAACCCGCCGGGGCTGCTCCGGATCGAGCCGTACGCCCCCGGTCTGCGCGACCGGATCTGGTGGGGCGCGGGCAACCGGGCGACAGCGGTCTGGACCGCCGAGCAGGGGATGAACCTGATGAGCTCGACCCTGCTCACCGAGGACACCGGGGTGCCGTTCCACCAGCTGCAGGCCGAGCAGATCCAGATGTTCCGTGACGCCTGGGCCACCGCCGGTCACCAGCGCGAACCGCGGGTCTCGGTGAGCCGCAGCATCTTCCCGATCGTCAGCGACCTCGACCGGAAGCTGTTCTGGCGGGAGACGCACAGCAGTGACCAGGTCGGGTGGCTGGACGGGGGCAACGCGCGGTTCGGCAAGACCTACGCCGGCGAGCCGGACAAGCTGATCGCTGAGCTGGCAGAGGACGAGGCCATCGCGGCGGCGGACACGCTGCTGCTCACCGTGCCCAACCAGCTCGGGGTGGACTACAACGCCCACGTGCTGGAGAGCGTGATCAACCACCTGGCTCCGGAGCTCGGCTGGCGCTGACCCGCTCAGGGCCCGGTCAGGCCCCGGTCAGGCCCCGGTCAGGCCCCGGTCCGGTCCGGTCAGGTCGAGGTCAGGCTCGCCTCGGCGGTCGTCGTGGTGCCGGCGGTCCGACCCGGGGCCTCGTGATGCTGCCAGTAGAGGTTGGTGTGGGCGATCACCAGGTCCGGCGTCGGTGCCCCGTAGGCCGACAGGTCCTCAGTGGTGTGGGCGTCGGCGACCAGCGTGGCGTCGTAGCCGCGGGTGATCGCGCCGTGCAGCGTCGAGCGGATGCAGGCGTCGGACTGCGCACCGGCGACCACCAGTCGGCCGACGCCGAGCCCGGCCAGGACGGTCTCGAGCTCGGTGTCCTCGAACGAGTCGCCGTAGCGCTTGTGGATGAGCGGCTCACCGTCGGCCGGGACGAGCTCGTCGACGTACGCCCACTCCGCACTGCCCTGCGGCAGGTCGTCGGCCGAGTGCTGGACCCAGACCACCGGGACCTCCTCGCCCCGGGCCCGGTCCACCAGCGCGGCGATGTTGGCGATCACGGCGTCGCGCTCGTGCGCCTGCGCGACCACGCCCTTCTGCACGTCGACCACCAGCAGCGCGGTGTGCGGCCGATCAGTGAATGTCGTCATGACCTCACCGTAGAACCGGCCGCTGACAGTCCGTGCCGGTCCGCGACCGGACTCAGGCGAAGAGCGACTGACCCACGTACTCGCCCAGCTTGACCCCCGGCGGGACCGCGAACAGGGCCGAGCCGGTGTGCTGGAGGTACTCACTGAGCGCGTCGCCGACCCCGATCTTGGTCTGGATCGGGATGAAGTGGGTGCGGGGGTCGACCACGTACGCCAGGAAGAACAGGCCGGCGTCGAGGCGACCGAGCCCGGTGGAGCCGTCGACGAAGTTGTAGCCCCGGCGCAGCATCCGGGCCCCGTCGTTGGCGTCGGGATGGACCAGGGCGACGTGGGAGTTCTTGGCGATGAGCGGCAGGTCGCCGCGGCCCAGCAGGGCGAAGTCCGGCTCACTGAACTCCGAGCCTCCGGAGAGCGGGGCCCCCTCGGCCTTGCTGCGACCGATCACCGCCTCCTGCTCGCGCAGCGACTGGCGGTCCCAGGTCTCGATGGTCATGTTGATCCGCCGCGCCACCAGGTAGCTGCCCCCGGCCAGCCAGTCCGCCGCGGGGTCGGCGCCGGTCGGCACCCACACGTGCTCGTCGACGGTGGCGGGCTCCTCGGCCTTGAGGTTGGCGGTGCCGTCCTTGAAGCCGAACAGGTTGCGCGGGGTGGCCTGGGCGGTCGAGGTCGACGACGTCCGCCCGAAGCCGAGCTGGGACCAGCGCACCGACGCCCGGCCGAAGGCGATCCGCGCCAGGTTGCGGATGGCGTGCACCGCGACCTGCGGGTCGTCGGCGCAGGCCTGGACGCAGAGGTCGCCGTCGGACCGGGCCGGGTCGAGCTTGTCGGCGGGGAAGTGCGGCAGCCGGCGCAGCGCCTTGGGCTGTCGGTCGGCGAGGCCGAAGCGGTCCTTGCCGTCCTGCCGGAACAAGCCTGGCCCGAAGCCGAAGGTCAGGGTCAGGCCGGACGGCGGCAGCCCGATGGCCTCGCCGGTGTCGTCGGGCGGTGCGTCGTAGGAGCCGGAGGTGGCCCCCAGCTCGCCCGCGTCCCGGCCCTGCGTCATCCGCGCCGCGGCTGCGGTCCAGTCCCGCAGCAGGGAGATCAGCTCGTCGCGGTCGGTGGTGATCACGTCGAACGCGGCGAAGTGCAGCCGGTCCTGGGCCGGGGTGACGATGCCGGCCTGGTGGTCGCCATAGAACGGGTACGCCCGGTCCACCGGGTGGGGGGCCGGTGCCGCGCCCGCCGACTGCCGGTCCTGGTAGGCCATCCCGGCCGCCCCGAGTCCGAGGCCGGCCACGCCGGCTCCCGCCGCGCCGAGCAGCCCCCGCCGGGACACTCCGCGCGCGGTCCCCGAGCCGTCGACAGGCTCCGGGTCGCGGGTCGACGGAGTCGCCTCCGACAGCTGGGTGTCGGGGGCGCTCTCGTCCGGGGGCGGCTGCGGGGTCATCTCGGTGCGACTGCTCAGATCACCGCGGCGGTGAGCTTGGACAGCGGCTCGGACAAGGCGTTCACCGCGTCGGAGAGCTGCTTGACCTGGTCGGGGCTGAGCGTGTCGTAGGTGACGAAGCCGTCGCCTTCCTTGTGCTCGTCCAGCAGAGCCTGCAGAGCGGTGAACCGGGTCTGGATCTGGTCCATCAGCTTCGTCTCCTCCCGCGCCTGCAGCAGCGGCTTGAGCCCGTCGAAGGCGACCCGGGCGCCGTCCACGTTGGCCTGGAAGTCCCACAGGTCGGTGCGCGACCAGTACTCCTCCTCGCCGGTCACCTTGCCGGTGGCCACCTCGTCCAGCAGACCCTTGGCGCCGTTGGCGATCTGGTCGGCGGTGAAGGACATGTCCCGGGTCCGCTTGTAGAGGGTCTCGGTGTTGGCCAGCAGGTTGTCGGCGGCCTCGGACCGCTCGGCCTCCGTCATCGGGGTGTAGTTCTCGGCCCGCTCCGGCCACAGGTCCTTCTCGATCCGGTGCCAGCCGGTCCACTTCTGGCCGGGCTCGAGATCGGCCTCCCGGGCGTCCATCTCCGGGTCGAGGTCGCCGAACGACTCCGCCACGGTCTCGATCCGCTCCCAGTGCACGCGGGCCGGCGCGTAGAGCTCGCGGGCCCGGTCGGCGTCGCCGGCGGCGAACGCGGTGGTGAACTCCTGCGTCTTGGCCAGCAGCTGGTCGGTCTGATCCCGTACGTACGCGGCGTAGAGGGTGTTGGCCTGGTCGACCAGCGCCTTCTCGTCCGCGTTCGGGGCCAGCGTCTCGCCGGAGTCGCTGACGGTGAACTCGGCGCGGATGCCGTCGCCGACCATGCCGGGCTTGCAGGCGGTGAAGTACGTCCCGGGGGCGGCCTGGAGGACCAGGTCGCGGGTCAGACCCGGGCCGATGTTCTCCACCTCGCCGATGATCCGCAGACCGTCCTCGGCCAGCAGGTAGAACTCGTTGACCTTGCTGCCGGTGTTGCTCACGCTGAACCGCAGGTTGCCCGACGGGGCGGTGGTGGCGGAGACGTCGCAGGCCGTGTCCGTGGCGGTGACCGTCAGCGCCCGCGGATCGGCCGAGGCCTCGCCACCGGCGGTCACGTTGTCGGTGCAGGCGGCCAGCAGGGGCAGCCCGAAGGCGAGCGCGGCGGCGGCAGTGACCGTACGGGAGCCGAGGCGGCGCGAGCGGGACGAGGTCATCGGGTGGTTCCTGACGCAGGGACGGCCACGGGGGCCGGCTTGGCGGGCTGGCTGCGGCGACGGATGCGCCGCAGGAAGAGGGTCATGGTCGGCACCACGTAGAGGACCCAGGCGGTGGCCTCGAGCCAGGTGGTGGCGGGGGAGAAGTTGAAGATGCCCTTGAGCAGGGTGCCCAGGACCGAGGTGGGCGGGATGACGTGGCTGACGTCGAAGGCCAGGTTGCCCAGCCCCGGCAGGATGCCCGCCTCCTGCAGGTCGTGGATCCCGTACGCCAGCACGCCGCCGGCCACGATGATCAGGAAGGCCCCAGTCCAGGTGAAGAACTTGGTCAGGTTGATCCGGACGGCGCCGGAGTAGAAGAGGTAGCCGAGCAGCACGGCGGTCAGCAGACCCAGCAGCGCGCCGAGCAGCGGCACCGCGCTGCTGCCGGCGCCACGGGTGCTGGCCTGGGTGGCCGCCCACATGAACAGGGCCGTCTCCAGGCCCTCGCGACCGACGGCCAGCATGGCCACGACCATCAGCGACCACGGCTTCGCGTCCGCCGCCCGGTCGACCTGGGCCTTGAGCTCACCGGACATGGTCCGTGCGGCGTTGGCCATCCAGAAGATCATCCAGGTGACGAAGCCGACCGCCACGATGGACAGGGCGCCGCCGATCGCCTCCTGGGCCTCGAAGGTGAGGCCCTTCGGGCCGAAGGTGAGCACGGCGCCGAACAGCAGGGAGACGCCGACGGCGATGCCGACGCCGAGCCAGATCCGGGGCAGCAGGTGGCGGCGGTCGGACTTGACCAGGTAGGCCACCAGGATGCTGACCACCAGGGCGGCCTCGAGACCTTCGCGCAGGCCGATGAGGTAGTTGGCCAGCATGGACGATCCTCGGTGCTCAGCGGTGTCGAGAGCCCCGGTGGCGTCGGCTGGTCCGCGGCTCGCTAGGTGAGCCTGTCCTAACGTAAGTCCGGGTGCCCGGGATCGGCAAGCCGATGTGACTCAGTGAACAGTGGCGTCCTCCCTCGCGAGGGGTCGTCCTCCTTCGCTGCCGCGAGGGGAGTCCTCAGGAGCCGAGGGACCGCCGGACCACGAGCTCGCTCTTGGCGTACTTGCCGATCTGGTGGGTGGCGATCCCGTCCATCACCGCGCCGACACCGCCGCCGAGGATCGGCACCCGCCGGGTGACGGTCAGGGCGAGGTTCTTGCCGCCCACCCGCTGGATCAGGTCGGACAGCACCTCCTCGGCCACGCGCTGGTCGAGGTGCGGGTCGAACACCGGCGCGGTGGCCACGGCGAGCGGCGAGGTGGGCAGGCGCCCGCTGAGGATCTTCTTGGCCACCTGCTCGCCGCCGAGCAGGCACATGATCAGGGCCGTACGCACGCGGTTGTCGTCGAGGTCGTAGCCGCGGATGTGGGCCAGGGCCGCGACCATCCGGACCTGCACGATCGCGACCCCGGCCAGGTTGGCCGGCATGGTGACCGGCAGCGCGGCCAGGCCACCGAGGTTGGTCACGAAGCCCTGGGCGCCGGCCATCTTGACGTGGAAGTCGATGATGCCGTCGACCGCTCCGTCGGTGGCGCCGCCGTGGCGCTGCAGCTGGCGGGAGGCGTGAGCCTTGGCGCCGGGCAGCTTGGCCGTGCCGTCGATCGCGATCTCGAGAACGTGTCGCAGAGCGCCGCCGGCGACCTGCGGGGTCATCCGGCTCGCGACCGGCAGGCCACGAGCGAACAACCTGCCGACATCTTGGGCAGACGGCATGGGACCTCCCGGGCTCGGCGTGCTCCCCAGCGTACGTGCGCCTCCCGCCCACCGGCCCCGGTCTTCCCCTGGCCGCCCCCTGACCCTGACGCGGGTGACCTGACGCGGGTGACCTGACGCGGGTGACCTGAAGCGGGTGAGACGGCGCGCGGGTGACCCGACCGGGGTCGGCGGGTCAGACTGGGCCGGTGCAGCCCTCCCCGTTCGGCTCGCCGCGGCAGTGGCGCGATGACGACCTGATCGCGGTGTCGCGGGACGTCGACGCCGAGATGGTGCTGGAGGCCTACCGGAGCGGGGTGTTCCCGATGCCGGTGCGACGGCGCCTGATGGGGTGGTGGTCACCGCTGGACCGCGGCGTCCTCCCCCTGGACGGGCTGCGGGTGACGCGTTCGCTGCGCAAGGTGCTCGGCCGGTACGAGATCCGCGTCGACACCGACTTCGCCCAGGTGCTCGCCCGCTGCGCCAACCCGAAGCGCCCGGGCAGCTGGATCGACGCCCGGATCCGCGACATCTACACCGGTCTGCACCAGCGGGGGGTGGTGCACTCGGTGGAGGCCTGGACCCCCGACGGGGTGCTCGCCGGCGGCCTGTACGGCGTCAGCCTCGGCGGGTTGTTCGCAGGCGAGTCGATGTTCCACGACCCGGTGGTCGGGCGGGACGCCTCCAAGGTGGCGCTGGTGGCCCTGGTCGAGCGGCTACGGGCCGCCGGGGGAACGGACCGGCTCCTGGACGTCCAGTGGCGGACCGACCACCTCGCCACCCTCGGGGTGGTCGAGATCGATCGGGCCGACTACCTGTCCCGTCTCGCTCGCGCCCTCGAACTGCCGGCCCCGCCGTGGCCGGGATCGGGGCCGGGGCCGGGACCGGAGGAGGTCAGTCGGTGACCACGGCCCGGTCAGCGATCTCCCGCAGGGTGGCCAGGTGGTCGGCGAACCGCTCGCGTCCCGTCGGCGTCATCGACAGCCAGGTCCGCGGCCGCTTTCCCACGTACCCCTTCTTCACCCGGACGTAGCCGGCGCCCTCCAGCACGGCGACCTGCTTGGACAGGGTGGAGTCGCTGACCTCGACGGTGTCGCGGACGAAGGCGAACTCGGCCTCACCGATCCCGGAGAGCGCCGCCATGATGGAGAACCGGACCGGGGCCTGGATCAGCTCGTCCAGCTGGTGCCGGGGGTGCGCGCCGCTCATCAGCGGGTCTGGCGGAAGACGATCAGGCTGCCGATCAGGGCCGGGAGGGCGGTCACGACGCCGGCCGGGACCCACCACGAGAGATCGCCGACGAAGGAGAAGGTGCCCACGAGCACCGTGATGACCCACAGCGAGGCCCAGGTCATGATCACGATGGTGTGCAGAGCGGCGAACTTCTTGATCAGGGCCTGCTGCTTGCGCTGGTAGACGGTGAGCCCGGCGAGGAGGATCAGCCAGACCCCCATGCCGATGCTGACGCCTAGGGGCCCGGGAGCGATCCCGATCACCAGGGCCAGGCCGACGGTGCCGACGGCGTAGAGCAGCAGATAGCGGGCGTACCAGCGGGCGGCTCGGCGCGATCGCTGCGCCAGTCGCTCGCCGCTGGTCAGCAGGTCTTCTGCGGAGGTCTCTGTCATGACACGACTATGACAAGTACTTTCCAGATAGGCAAGTAATTCCCAGATATCTCGACTGCCGATCGGAGGGCAGCGGACAACACGCGCGGACGACGGACAACACCGAGGGGGTGGTGGTCAACACCCCTGCCAACACCGCCTCGACATCGTGGAGCTCACAACGAGCGGAGGAGCAGGGCATGACGCGTAGGGGTGGCGAGCAGGGCGCCCACCGGCCGGATCGGATCGTGGCCGACCTGAACACCGAGTGGGGCGCCCTCGCCGACGCGGGCGAGGTGGTCGGCTGGGCGAGCCGACACCGGGCGCTGGGAGCCTGCCACGACCTGGCGGGTGTCCTGGCGGCCATCCCCGCCGATCCGGATGCGACCCTCGGCGCACTCCTGCGGGAGTCCGAGGCCGGATCCGCGCTCGCAGCTCGGACTGTGCTGCAGGCCATGCTCGGCAAGGTGGTGTTGATGGCACGTCACGACTCGACTGTCGGCACCGACGCGTACGTGGCGGCGATGTGGGAGCGCATCCGCACGTACCCGCTCGATCGCAGACCGGTCCACATCGCGGGGAACCTGGCACTGGACACCCGCAAGCTCGCGCGGCGCGAGTCCGGGTGGGACCTCCGCGTCACTCCGTGGCCGCCGGGGACGGCCTTCACCGAGCTGGCGGACCGCGAGCGGGTGCGGAACGAAGGCGACCACGGTCAGGACACCTCGCTGGTGACCGCGGGCGAGGTCATCCGGGCGGCACTTCAGCTCGAGCTGATCGACGCGGCCGCGGGCGAGCTGTTGGGTGCGGTCTACGGGGACGGGCTGTCGAGTCGGGAGACGTCGCGGCGGTTGCTGACCACACCCCAGGCGGTGCGACAGCGCTGCCGGGTGGCGGTGCGCCGACTGGCCGACCACTCGCTCGAGCTGGCGAGTCTGGCGTGACAACCGTCGGATTCAGTTCCCACTCAGGATCGGGATCACGCAACACGCCGACGAGTCGTGTGATCCTGGACACCTTTTGCGAGCGAGTCAGGCGTGGTCGCGTCCGACGGCATTCGCCCTACCACATCGTCGACTTGTATCTTCGGCCGCTTACCCCAGAGATGGCACAGGCGCGCTCGGGCAACTCTCAGCCAGAGTCGTGGGCGCCGGTGGAGAGGAGTCCTCGATGACGATCACTCGTCTGACCCACGCGGTCGTCGGCCTGCTGGTGCTGATCAAGAGCCCGCGCCAGCGTGACGAGCGGGGCCTCAGCCAGTCGGCCGAGAACGCGATCCTGATAGCCGGTGCCGTGGCCATCGCCGTGGCCATCGTGGCCGCCATCCGCGCTTTCGTGCTCAGTCGACTTCCCAGCTGAGACATGCGTACGCCAACCGCGGGGCGTCGCAGTCGCGCCGAGCGCGGCATCACGGGGTCGGCGCAGTTCGCCCTGATCTGGCCGATGCTGCTCCTGGTGAGTCTCGGCATCATCCAGGCGGGCATCTGGGTGCACGGGCACAACGTGGCCAACCGTGCCGCCAACGCGGCGGTGGACGCAGCGTCCGGAAGCTACGGAAGTGCCGCCGAGGCCCGTGAGATCGCGGCCGGCATCGCGCGCAGCGGTGGTCTGACCGAGGTGGACGTGCGGGTGTCGGGCGGGGCGGCGACCGTCGACGTCACCGTGACCGGCAACGCGCCGACGCTGCTGGACCTCCCTCTCGGTCGGATCCAGGAGACCGCATCAGCGCCGGTGGAGCGGGTGACCCGACCATGACCGCCAGACCCACCAGACGCGGGACTCGACGGACGGACCGGGGATCGGCCTCGGTCGAGCTCGTCGTCCTGGTGCCGGCGCTGGTGCTCGTGCTCGGGCTGCTCGTCGCAGGCGGACGTCTGTGGTTCGCCCGGGCGACGGTGGTGGAGGCGTCGGAGTCGGCCGCCCGGGCCGCGAGCCTGGCCCGGTCCGCGGGTGAGGCCCGGGACGCCGGTCAGCGAGCCGGTCATCGCGTCCTCGACACCGAGGGACTGCGCTGCGCCGGAGTCTCCGTCGTGCTCGACGTCGGGGCCTTCGGGGTGCCGGCCGGTACGCCTGCCACCGTGCGGTCCACCGTCACCTGTCGGGTGCCGTTCGCCGACCTCGCCATCCCCGGCATGCCCGGCAGCATCACCGTGCGCAGTGCCGGCGGAGCCGCCCTCGACACCTACCGGGCCCGCTCGTGACCGGCCGCGTCCGTGACGAGCGCGGCCAGTCGGTGAGTGTCTTCGTCATCGTCGTGTTCGCCGCGTTGATCATGACCGCCGGTCTCGTCATCGACGGCGGGCAGAAGGTCGCGGCGGCGAGTCGCGCCGAGACCGCCGCGGCCGGTGCGGCTCGCGCCGCCACGAACGCCGGCGTCACCCAGTCTCTGGCGGGAGCCTCGCCCGCGGACGCGTCGCTGCGGGCGGCTCGTGCCTTCCTCTCCGGTCAACCCGGGGTCACCGGGTCGGCCTCGGTGAGCAACGGCGTGGTCACCGTCCGGACCCGAGCGAGCGAGCGCACGCTCTTCCTCTCCCTGATCGGGATCGACTCCGTGTCGGCCACGGGCACCGCCCGAGCCAACGCCGTCGGTCCCGACGCGACCCGCTAGACCTCGACCCCAGGAAGCTCATGAGCATCGACACCCCGCCCCGAGTCGCACGTCGACCCGCGCGTTCCCGTCCGAAGCCGGGTGGCGCCGATGCCGTACCCGTCACGCCGGAGCCACCCCGCCTGCCCTCGCGTCGGAACCCGAAGTGGATCGCGCTCGGGGTCGTCGCGGTCTGCCTCGGCGGCCTCCTCTCCTACGTGATCTACGCCCGGGTGGCCACCGAGAGCGCGGTGGTGGCGATGACGAGCACGGTCTACCGGGGCGAGGTGATCGACGCAGGCGACCTCACGTCGGTGACGCTCAGCGGCGATCCCCGTGTGCCGACCATCGCGGCCGACCTCGCGCCGACGCTGGTGGGTCAGCGCGCCGCGTACGACCTGGTCGGCGGCTCGTTGGTGGCACCGACGGCGGTCACCGCGGCCGCGGTTCCGGCCGCCCAACGGGCGGTGGTGGGGATGAAGCTGGCCGGCGGTCGGGCTCCGGCGGACTTCCTGGTGCCGGGTGCCCCCGTCCGACTCGTCGCCCTGCCACCGGTGGATGCCCAACCAGGAGCAAGGGACCCGTACGCGGGCAAGACGTTCGCGGCTCGCACCGTCTCCTCCGTGCCCGGACCGGATGCCGGGTCGCTGTTCGTCGACGTAGACGTGCCCGCCAACCAGGCGCCGACCATCGCGATGCTCGCGGCGCAGGAGCGCCTCTCCGTCGTGCGCGATGCGGGGCGGTGAGAGGGCGTGGCGATCCTGCTGCTGACCTCGGCCTCCGGGGCTCCCGGGGTGACCACCCTCGGGGTCGGACTGGCCCTGTGCTGGCCCCGGTCGGTGCTGTTGGTCGACGCCGACCCCGGTGCTCACCAGGCGGTTCTCGCCGGTTACCTGGCCGGCACCAGCGCCGACGGCAAGGGGCTGCTCCGGGTCGCCGAAGCCCACCGTGACCGGCGCGGCCTCCGCGAGGTGGTGATCGACCAGGCGGTGCCCTTGACCACCGACGACGGCGCCAGCCGGCTGTTCCTCCCCGGTTTCGCTCGGCCGAGCAGCGCCGGCCTCTTCGCGGGTGTCTGGTCCGATCTGACCGAGGCCCTGGCCGGTCTGGACGACCAGGGCTTCGACGTCATCGTCGACGCCGGGCGACTCAGCCACAGCGGCCTGCCGACCCCCTTGGTCGAGCGCGCCGCCCTCACCGCCCTCGTGCTGCGCAGCGACCTCCGCTCGATCGTGTCCGCCCGTGTGCACCTGCTGGCGCTGCGGGAGCACCCCCGCCTGCAGGCCAGCGCCCGCAGCCTCGGGCTGGCCCTGGTCGGAGGTGGTCAGCCGTACAGCGCCCGCGAGATCGGGAAGTCCCTCGGCGTCCCGGTGATGGCCCAGATCGCCGACGATCCGCCGACGGCTCGGCACCTCTCCGACGGGGCGGCCCGAAGCCGCAAGTTCGACAGCTCCGCCCTGGCCCGGTCGTTGCACACCACGGCGACTCAGCTCGCGACGCGGTTCGAGCGCTCAGCCGAGCTGGTCAGGGGCTGAGGATGGACGACACGACCAGGGCACCCCGGCGGCTCGCCGACGTCCCGGTGCTCGCCGATCTCGAGCCGACACCGGACAAGGGCAGGCGACGCCGGACGGTGGCGGCCGGTCCGGTCCACGGGTTCGGGGTGTTCGCCCGGACCCAGGCCGACGGGCTCGCCGACCGGCTGGCCGGCGACCTGATCGAGTGGTCGCAGGTCGTCGAGCTGCGTCGGCGGGCCTCCGAGGCGATCACCGACGCGTCCGAGGCCGAGGTCCGGCGCACCGGGCGGACCCTGACGGCCGACGACCGGCTGCTGCTGGGTCGTTCCCTGATCCGTCGGATCGTGGCCGACCACGTGCGAGCGCTCCACCGCGACGGAGCGGACCTCTGGTCGACCGAGCGCGAGCTGGCGTACGTGCAGGCGGTGGAGAACGCGGTCTTCGGTTACGGCCGGCTCCAGGTGCTGCTCGACCTGCCCGACGTGGAGAACATCGAGATCCACGGCTGGAGCTCGGTGGTGGTGCAGTACGGCGACGGGCGGCGGGAGAAGATGCCCCCGATCGCCGACAGCGACGAGGAGCTGGTGGAGGCGATCCGCTTTCTCGGTCAGAACAACCAGCCGTCGCGGCCGTTCGACGACATCCACCCGACGATGACCCTGGCCCTGGGCGACCGCTTCCGGTTGCACGCGATCGGCTTCGGCCTCTCTCACCGACCGAGTGTGGTGATCCGCCAGCACATCCTCACCGACGTGACGTTGGCGGATCTGTCCGCCGGCGGGCTGATGCCGGTGGAGGTCGCCCGGTTCCTGGACGCCGCGGTGCTGGCCCGCAAGTCGATGGTCATCTCCGGTGACCAGGGCGCGGGCAAGACCACGCTGCTCCGGGCGCTGATCAACGCGATCCCGGCGAACGAGCGCTTCGGCACGATCGAGACCGACTACGAGCTGATGACGCACCTGCAGCCGGGACGCGAGAACATCCTGGCCCTGCAGGCACGGGTGGGTCACGGGGAGACCAACGGCGGCACGGCGGTCGGGGACTTCACCGTGGCGGACCTGATGCCGGAGGCGCTGCGCCAGAACCTCTCCCGGCTCGTGGTGGGGGAGGTGCGCGGCTCGGAGGCGGCGGCCATGTTCGAGGCCATGCAGGCCGGCACCGGGACCATGTCCACGACCCACTCCCACTCGGCCGCCTCGACGATCGACCGGCTCGCCTCCCGGGTGGCCCAGGGCGGCGTGCTCACCGTGGACGAGGCCTACCGCCAGATCGCCCACAACATCGCCCTGTTCGTCTTCGTCCGGCTCGAAGACGACACGTGGAAGGGCGGGGTGCGGCGTCGGTTCGTCTCCGAGATCCGTCAGGTGACCAGGGCCATCGAGAACGGACGCCCCGTGACCCACCTCGTGTACCACGCCAGCGGCACCCCGGGCCGGCCCGCCGGTTTCCTTCCCGACGCCGACTTCGAGGCCGAGCTGCTGCCGTTCCACCGGGATCTCGAGCCCAGCCGGCGGCCGGGATGACCGGCGAGATCGCGGCCGTCGCCGGGCTGCTGGTCGTCGGCGGTCTGGTGCTGGTGGTCGCCGGTGCGCTCCGGGTCTGGGCGCCCGCGGCCGTCCGTCCCCGCAAGGACCAGCAGTCCGCCTGGGTACGGTTGACGCGTCGTCCCCCGGGTCCGCAGGGCCGTCGCCGCGATCTGCTGCTGCTGGTCAGCACGGTGGCGGGCGTGGCGGTGGCCGCGCTGAGTGGCTGGGTGGTCGCGGTGGTGGTCGCGCCGTTGCTGACCCTGGGCCTGCCGTACCTGCTCTCGCTGCCGCAGGCCCGTGACATCGAGCTGCTGGAGGCGCTGGACCGCTGGGTGCGGGGACTGGCTGCGACGTTGAGCACGGGACGTTCGGTCGCCGACTCGATCCGACTGTCCCGACGGACCGCGCCGCCGGCGATCGCGGCCGAGGTGGGGATGCTGGTCACCCGGTTGGACAACCGGTGGGACACCCACGAGGCGCTGCAGCGGTTCGCCGACGACCTGGACTCCGCCGACGCCGACCCGGTGGTCGCGGCACTGATCCTGGCCAGCAACCGCGGGGCGGTGGGGGCGTCCACCACGTTGCGTGAGCTGGCCGAGTCGATCCAGGACCAGCTCAAGGGACGTCGGTTGATCGAGACCGAGCGCAGCAAGCCGTACGTGGTGGTCCGACAGGTCACGGTCATCACGCTGGTCACCCTGGTGGGGATCTTCGCTCTGTCACCCGGCTTCTTCGCCGCCTACCGGACGCCGGTGGGCCAGGTGGTGCTGTCGGTGCTGATCGTGGCCTACATCAGCTCGCTGGTGCTGCTCCGGCGCCGCGCGCAGCAGCCGCCGCGTGACCGCGTCCTCGTCCGGGTGGGGGTGCGGACGTGACGACCGGGTTGATCCTGCTCGCCGGCATGCTCACGCTCGGCGGGTTGGTGGCGGTGGTCGCTGCGCTGGTGCCGGCCCCTCCCGGCCTGCGGCCCGCGCTCGAGCGCTTCGGTGCGGACTCGACGGTCGCCGGACGGCGCCGCCTCGAGGTGTCCGCGGCGTCGCCGTCGGAGCGGCTCGGTGTCCTGCTCTACCGCCGGTCGCCGATCGCGTTGACCCCACGCCAGCGCCAGCTCCTCCGCCTGCAGGACAAGTCGATCGCAGAGTTCTACGCGGACAAGGCCGTGATGGCGGCGGTGGGCGCCGTCCTCCCGGCGCTGGTGGGCCTCGGTTGGGGGTGGATGACCGGCGCCCCGTCGTGGTGGCCCGCCGGGCTGGCCGTGCTGGGGGTGCTGGTCGGCTTCTTCGTCCCGGACCTGCTGCTGCGACGGTCAGGTCGCGCGACCCAGTCCCGCGCCGTCGAGTCGCTGCTGGTGTTCATCGACCTGGTCACCCTGGAGCGACTCGCGAACGCCTCGGCGACCGAGGCGCTGCAGTCGGCGGCGGCGCTGAGCGACGTCCCGCTCTTCGTCCAGATCCGGACAGCCCTGGAGCGGGCCCGGCTCGAGCAGCAGTCGCCGTACGGCGAGCTGCGTCGGTTGGCCGAGGAGCTCGAGCTCCCTGAGCTCACGGACGTGGCCGACATCATGCAGCTCGACGAGAGCGGGGCAGCGCTGTCGGGGACCCTGCGGGCCCGGGTGAAGGAGCTGCGGAACGCCCATCTCACCCGGGAGCAGATCGCAGCCGGAGCGGCCGCCGAGGGGATGACGATCTTCATGACCATTCCGGCGCTGATCTTCGGGATGATCTTCCTCGGCGCCGCCATGCTCACCCTGCTGTTCGAGGTGTGATCGTGAACGGACAACACCGATCTCGGATGGACAACACTGCGACCACCTACCACCGCCCGTCCTCCAGCACAGTGGAAGCCCCTGGAGTCGTCGGCGGAGAGGACGTGGCATGACGCCCGAGCAGAGCGCCCGATCATGCGGGTGATCAGGGGGCTCGCGGCGCTGGTGGCGCTGGTCGTCGCGCTGGGCGCCGTGCCGGTCTTCGTGGTGACTGCGGTCGGCAACCCGTTGCCGGCTCGACTGAGCTGGGAGCGGGTCGTCGCCGGCCTCACCCGTCCCGACGACGGCTCGATCCTGGTGGGTCTGATCGCCGTCGTCGCGTGGATCGCGTGGGCGGTCTTCGCCGTCTCGGTGCTGACGGAGCTCGTGGCCCTGCTGTCCCGGCAGCGGATCCGGCTCCGGCTGCCCGGCCTGGGCCCGTCGCAGCGCCTCGCTTCCGGTCTGCTGGTGGCGGTGGTGTCACTCGTCGTCGTCACGCCGCAGCTGTCGCAAGCGACCCCTGCCGGTGCGACCCCCGTCCCCGCCGCCCCGGCGACCGTCCACGACGACGTGGCTGCCCCCCTCGTGGTCGAGCCGGCAGTCGGCCCTGTGCTGATGCACGACGGGGACGACGACACGGCCGAGCCTCCGTCGGCGTCCCCGCCGCCGTCGGGGGTCCGCCACGTCGTGCAGCGTGGCGACGATCTGTGGTCACTGGCGGAGCGCTACTACGGTCAGGGCCGGGACTGGCGGAAGATCGCTGCCGCCAACCCCGATCGCCTGACCGGCGGCCCGGACCGGCTGGCGCCGGGCTGGCGACTGGTCATCCCTGACGTCGATCGCTCACCGACGGAAGGGACGGTCGTGGTCGCGCGCGGGGAGACGCTGTCGTCCATCGCCGAACGGCTGTGGTCCGACCCTGAGCGGTGGCCTGAGCTGTACGAGGCGAACAGGTTCCAGCTCGCCGACCCCGACGACCTGGCGGTGGGTCTGCGTCTCACCCTGCCGAAGGGCCAGCCCGATGGTCGCGAGCTGGCTGAGTCCGGTCCGACGTCGCGGACGGGCACTCGAGCGCCGGCGGACGGCGGTTCCGAGGCCGGCTCGGCCACCGACGAGGCCGACGCCGAGCCCTCGACCGGCCGGGAACCCGACGCCCTGCCCCGACCGCACCAGCCCACCACTCAGGCTGAGCCCGGCCCCACCACTCAGGCCGAGCCCGCCTCCACCACCGGGGCGGCGCGGCCGGCCCCTCCCCCGGCCGCGGCTCCGTCGGCCACCTCTTCAGACACCTCGGCGGACACGTCCGCAGACGCTCCGACGTCGGCACCGGTGACCGAGAGCTCCGCCTCCCTCGCCCCCCTGGTGGCAGGTCTGGCCGGGGTGGGCGGGTTGCTGGCCGCCGCTGTGGTCTCGGGGGTGGCGCTGCGACGGCGTGCGCAGCTGCAGGTCAGACCCGTCGGACGACGGATCTGGGCACCGTCGCCGGCGGCCCAGATGGCTGAGGCCCACCTGGGCCGTCGTCAGCAGCCGATGGGTCTGCGCACCCTCGACCTGGCGACCCGGGCGATCGCCGCCCACTGTCACCGCACGGGAGACGAGCTTCCGGCCCTGGTCACGGCGGCCGTCCACCCTGACCGGCTCGAGCTCGTCCTGGCGGAGCCGTGCGACAGCGCGCCGAACGGGTTCCGCGTCGACGGCCGTCGTTGGACGCTGGCCGAGGTCGACGTCGATCGACTGCGCGCCATCCCGGGTCTGTCGGACGCCGTCCGGCCCTACCCGGCGCTGGTGACCCTCGGGGTGGGGGCGGACGGCGAGCAGGTGGTCGCCGACCTCGAGCAGCTGAGACTCACCTCGGTGGACGCGGTGGAGGGCGACCTCGCTGGCGCGCTGCTCGCCGCCATCGCCGTCGAGCTGTCGTGTTCTCCGTGGGCCGAAGAGCTCGAGCTGGTCGTGATCGGGACCTGCGAGCAGCTGCCCGCCGCCCTCGGCCGGCACACGGTGACCCGGGCAGACGAGCTGACCCCGGTGCTGGATCGTCTGGCCCGCCGGGCCCGCCTGCAGCGCAGTCAGTTCACCGGCTCGTCGGTCGCCGCCCACCGGGTCGATCCGGATCTGGCCGACCCCTGGGTGCCGACGATCGTGGTGATCAGCCGTCGGCTGTCCGCTGAGGAGCAGCTGTTGCTCCGAGAGGTGGTGCTCGCCGAACCGCCGGTGAGCATCGCGGCCGTGGCTGCGAACCTGACCGAGGCGCCCATGAGGATCGCGGTCTCCGGATCTGCGGATGCGGTCGTCGCGCGGGTCGAGCCAAGCGGCCAGGTCATCACTCCGCAGCTGCTCGGGGGTCCGGCGGCCGACGCGATCATCGAGCTGGTCGAAGCCACCGGCAGGACTGACACGACCCCTGCCCCGTGGTGGTTCGACGGTGCGTGGGCTGCGGAGCCGGATCCGCCCGACAACGTGACCTACCTCGGCCGACGGTTCGGGGGATGGGCGGGCAGCCGACACGAGGACACCGACGACGAGCAGGGAGGAGGGGCGATGGACCAGCAGCAGAGCACGCCGACGTCGGTCGGTCACCACCCCCTGCTCCAGCTGCTCGGTCCCGTCGAGCTCGACGGCGCGGCGGGCGCTGTGCCGTCGCGGGCCGCGAAGCAGTGCCTGGAGTACTGCGCCTGGCTGCTGGAGCACCCGGGCACCACCGCGCAGGCGATGGGTGCCGCGTTGGCGGTGGCGGAGGGCACTCGGCGCTCCAACATGAGCCGGTTGCGGAGCTGGCTCGGAGCCGACGACCTGGACCAGCCCTACCTGCCCGACGCCTACAGCGGTCGGATCATGCTGCACGCCTCGGTGAGCTCGGACTGGCAGCGGCTGCAGATCCTCACCGGACGGGGAGTCAACCAGACGAGCTCCAGCGGTCTCGAAACGGCCCTGCAGCTCGTCCGCGGGGCTCCGTTGGCGGATGCGGCGCCGGGCCAGTGGCACTGGGCCGAGGGGCTGCGCACCGACATGATCTCGGTGATCCGCGACATCGGGGTGGAGCTGGCCCAGCGCGCTCTGGACGACTCCGACATCGAGCTGGCCCGGTGGGCCGCAGCCCGTGCCCTGGCAGCGGCCCCGGGGGACGAGCTGTTGCTCGTGGCCCGGATCAGGACCGAGCACCGTGCGGGCAACCACCCGGAGGTGGAGCGCCTGACGCTGCAGCTCGCGGCCCACGCCCGCACGCTGGAGGTCGATCTGCGACCGGAGACCGTCGACGTGCTCCAGCAGATGATGGAAGGGCGGGTGCGGGCCCGGTTGGCGTGACCTGTGGGACCGACGGCGTGATCTGTGGGACCGACGGCGTGATCCATGGCGCTGACGGCGTGATCCATGGGACTGAGGGACCTGGCTTCGGTTGCCACACGGCTCGCGCCAGGTCGTCGAGCCTGGCGACCTCTCGCCGACCGACCTCTCGCTGACCGTCGCCTCGCCGGCCTGGGGTCAGCCGTCCCGAGCGTCCCGCACCGAGGCCGAGACCAGTTCCTCCAGCACCGCGAGGTCCACGTCGTCGACCCGCTTCAGGTTGAGGCAGGACCGGCCTACGGTGTGCGGACCGAGCCGGCCCAGCAGATCGGCACGTTGTTCGAACCCGTCGATCAGGTAGACCACCGTGGCCGCCGTGCGGGGGCTGAAGCCGACCTCCATCCAGGGGTAGGACGCCCCGCTGGCCGGGGTCAGGGTCCGCTCCCCGAAGCCGACGATGCTGGTGCCCCAGAGCACGGCGGGAGCGCCGGTCACCCGGGTCATCAGGTCACGGACGGTCTGGGCGTCGCGTCGACGCGGAGCGGGGAGGGAAGCCAGGAAGTCGTCCACGCTGGCGTCGGTGGGGACGGTCTTCGGCATCGGCGCTCCTGACTCGTCGGCGCGAGCACGTCAGCCCGGTCGACTGCGGGGTGAGCTCGGCGGTCTCGTCCCCACCGTAGCGCCGCCGTGCCGGCCCTGCTCGGCCCCCGATTGCCTATCCTGACCCCGTGTCCGCCCCCGCCACCCAGCCGCCGAGCCACGGTGTCGCCGTGCCGGCCGCCATCGGCGTGGTGGTGGCCGCGGTCGTCGCCGTGATGGTGGTCGTCGGGCTGGTCGTCTCGCTCACCGAGGACCGGTTGCCGACCGGACCGGCCCTGCCGCCGCCACCGGCGCCGGTCGCCGAGGTCACCTTCCGGTCCTCGACCCTCCAAGCGGACTACGCCGGGATCTCGGCCCGGCTGCCGACCTTGCCGTACGTGTGCCCCAGCAGCCCGGAGACGGTGTCCCCGCTGCTGACCAGCGGCGTCGTCTGCAGCGCTCCGGTCCACCCCGACTACGAGGGGACGGCGGACTGGACGGCCACCGCCGGTTTCGGTGCCGTGGCCGACGACCTGGCCGGCGCCACCGCCGAAGCCACGGCGAAGAGCTTCTTCGACACGTTCCGTGGTGCGGGTTTCGGCAGCCGGAAGACCACCCTGACCGACCAGCGGACCGAGCAGACCGACGTCGACGGTCGCCAGGTCGCCCTCATCAGCGGCAACGTCGGCTACCAGGTGGCGGGGGTCCCGAGCACGTACGACAGGGTCCTGGTGGTGGCCCTGCCCTTGGACGACGGCGGCTACGCCATCTACTTCTCCAGCCGTCCGAACGACACCCCGAAGCCGACCCTGGACGTCCTCAACCAGTCCATCAACAGCCTCTACTACGGCTAGGCCCGCCGCGGCTACCGGTGGCGGCGCTCGTAGGCGTACAGGATCGAGCCCAGCACGACCAGGGTGAGCAGGAACGCGCCGATCCCCGGCAGCAGCTGGTCTGTCCGCCAGATCGTGATCGCTCCCACGGTCGCGCAGACCAGCGACAGCGTCCACAGCCGGGCCTGCTTGGCCAGGTCGCGACGGATCCCTTCGGCGGAGGAGTCGCGGCGGTTCGGGGGGGCGGGCATGGCTCCAGTCTCCCGGCGATTGACAAACAACGTCACCTTCCGATTACATCGCCGTGTGACGATGAATGACGGAAGCGGGGTGCTCCCGGTCGAGGACGCGGTCGAAGCCGACGTCGGACCGGCGGTCGCGCTGTTCCGCAGCCTGGCCGACCCGGCCCGGCTGGCGATCCTGCAGCACCTGACCCTCGGTGAGCACCGGGTCGTCGATCTGACCGCGCACCTGGGGCTGGCCCAGAGCACGACCTCGGCCCACCTCGCCTGCCTGCGGGACTGCGGGTTGGTGTCGGTGCGCACGGTCGGGCGCTCGTCGGTCTACTCCCTCGCGGTCGAGACCGAGCTGATGGGGGTGCTCGGCGCTGCGGAGCAGCTGCTGGCGGCCACCGGCGACGCGGTCGCGCTCTGTCGCACCAACCTGACCGACCCCACCGACCCCACCACCACCAACCCCACCACCACCAACCACCTGAACCGAACCGGCACCATCAACCCGACCGGCCCGACCTCGGTCGCCGGAGCCCGCGACCTGAGCGGCGTGGTCCGCTCGTGAGTGGTCACAGTCACGACCACGGGGTGGGCACGGCGGCCGGCAAGCACCGTCGGCGGCTGGTGCTGGTCCTCGGCATCAACGCCGGCGTCCTCGTCCTCCAGCTGATCGGTGGGCTGGTCTCGGGTTCGCTGGCGCTGCTCGCCGACGCGGGCCACATGCTCACCGACTCGACCGGTCTCATCATCGCCCTGGTGGCCGTCTCCCTGGCCGCCCGCCCGGCCACCTCCAGCCGCACCTTCGGTCTGCAGCGGGTCGAGATCCTGGCCGCCCTGACCAACGGTCTGCTCCTGGTCGGCGTGGCCGTCTGGGTGCTCATCCAGGCCGTCGACCGGTGGAGTCAGCCTGAGCAGGTCGACTCCGGGCTGATGCTCGTGATCGCCCTGGTCGGCGCCGCGGCCAACACCGTCGGACTTCTCGTCCTGCGCGGCGGCAAGGACGAGAGCCTGAACCTGCGGGGCGCCTACCTGGAGGTGCTGGGCGATCTGATGGGCTCGGCCGCTGTCGTCATCGCCGCGGTGATCATCCTGCTGACCGGCTGGACCCGCGCGGACTCCATCGCCTCGCTGGCCATCGTGGTGCTGATCCTGCCGCGCGCCTGGTCCCTGCTCCGTGACGTCGTCGACGTGCTGCTGGAGGCCACCCCCAAGGGGGTGGATCTCGCGACCGTACGCGAGCACATCCGCGAGGTGCCCGGGGTGGTCGACGTGCACGACCTGCACGCCTGGACCATCACCAGCGGGGTGCCGGTGCTGTCGGCGCACGTGGTGGTCGACGACGCCTGCATCGCCGACGGTCGTGCGGGCGAGGTGCTGGACCGGCTGGGGGAGTGCCTCGGCGACCACTTCGACGTGGGGCACTGCACCTTCCAGCTCGAGCCGGTGGGCCACGCCGAGCACGAGGGCGCGCACCACGCCTGACCCGTCGGGTCAGTCCTCCGTACGCTGACCGGTCAGCTGCTCCGACAGCGACCACAACCGGGTGGCCAGGGCGGCGTCGGCAGCTGCGCGGCTGCGGCCCAGCAGGGTGGGGACCCCGCGGTTCGCGCCCAGACCGTCCGGCCCGACGTAGCTGCCGCCGGGCAGGTCGCCGACCACAGCGGTCAGGCTGGAACGGGCCCCGTCCTCGGCGGTCTGACCGAACACCGAGCCCAGCCCCTGGGAGAGCCGCGCCGCCACCGAACCGTGCTGGCCCAGACCGAGGTCGGACCGGACCCAGCCCGGGTGCACGGCCAGGGCCCGCCGGCCGCTCGACCGCAGCCGCCGGTCCAGCTCGAGGGTGAACAGCAGGTTGGCCAGCTTGCTCTGGCCGTACGCCCCGAAGGCGCGGTAGCGCCGCCGTTCCCACTGGGGATCGGTCAGATCGAGGTGGCCGAACCGGTGCGCGTCGGAGGACACAGTCACCACCCGATCGGTGACCTGCGGCAGCAGCAGGGTGGTGAGCAGGAAGTGGCCGAGGTGGTTGGTGCCGAGCTGCAGCTCGAAGCCGTCGGCGGTCTGCGCCCGCGTCGTCGCCATCACCCCGGCGTTGTTGAGCAGCACGTCGACCGGCTCGGTCCAGGCGGCGGCGAACGCGCGGACCGACGACAGATCGGCCAGGTCCAGCACCCGGACCTCGACCGCCGCACCGGTCCGGCCGGCCCGCAGCTCGGTCGCGACCGCGTCGCCCTTGGCCTGGTTGCGCACGGCCAGCACCACGCGGGCGCCGGCCCCGACCAGAGCGTCGGCGGTGGCCCGACCGACGCCGCTGGTGGCGCCGGTCACGATCACCGTCCGGCCGGTCAGGTCGGGCAGGAAGGTACGGCGGGCGGAGGTCACGACGATCGACGCTAGCGCGCTAGCCGAAGACCCCGTCCGCGGCCAGCCAGGTGCTCGGATCGGTCAGGTCCTCGGCGAAGGTGAACGACTCGGCGATCGCTCGGATGGCCGGCAGCTCGCTCCGCCGGTTCGGGTAGGGGCCCGTGTCGCTGGCAGTGACCCCCGCGTAGACCCAGCGGCCCTGTTCCTGCACCCAGACCGCGGGACTGGTCGACGTGTCGTCGACCCGGGCCGGGCGCCCGGCGAGCGTGGTCGGCTCGCCCGGCGGGTCCGACGACAGCTCCGGTGCCCCGTACGCGAGGTCGAGCTCGGCCTCCGGCGACCAGGGCCGACGGCCCAGTCGGCCCACGTAGACGCGTCCACTCGGCCGGTCGAGATCGACCACGATCTCGGCCGGCGCGTAGCCGTCGGGCAGCCCGACGTCGAACGGGATCATGATCGGGGTGGGCTCGAGGTCGACCGCGGCCGCGACCCGCTCGATCGAGGTCCGGGAGTCGAGCCCCGCGCAGGACACCTCGACCCAGGAGTCGTCCTCCAGCCGCCACATCAGGTAATCGGCCTCGGCACCGGCTCCGCTGCGGACCGCCGGACGGCCTTCGTAGGTGGTGGCAACCCGTTCGCCGACCTTGTTGTCCGGGCCACCCTGACCCGGGACGGACAGCGCCACGAAGCAGTCCTCGGAGACGTTCGTCGCCGCGTCGGTGAGCCGCACGGTGGTGCTCTCCCCGCCGTGGTCGATCTGCTGACCGACGACGCTGAGGCCCCTCGTGTCCAGCAGCCGGTGGCGCAGCTCCCAGTGGGTGCGGGCGTCCGGTCCGGTGTGGGGGATCTCCGTCGGCGGGGGCGGTGCGGGGGTGCACCCGGCCACGACCAGCGACGCCGCGGCGATCGCGGCCACCAGCAGCACCGAGGCCCTCATCCGACCGAGCGTACGGTCACGGGCGGCGGCGGACCGGTTCCGCCGCGTACGTCTGGGGTGATGGCCGGCCCGAGCGGCACCCCGATGACGGTGGACACCGGGCCACCCCGGCACAGGTGCGAGAGGATCGACCGATGAAGATCACCGACGCCCGGGTGGTGGTCACCTCACCCGGCCGCAACTACGTCACGTTGATCATCGAGACCGAGGACGGCGTCAGCGGACTCGGCGACGCCACGCTCAACGGCCGTGAGCTGGCCGTCACCTCGTATCTGCGGGACCACGTCTGCCCGCTGTTGATCGGCCGCGACGCCCGCCGGATCACCGACACCTGGTCCTACCTCTACAAGGGCGCCTACTGGCGTCGGGGACCGGTCACCATGACCGCGATCGCCGCGGTCGACGTGGCCCTGTGGGACATCAAGGGCAAGGCGGCCGGGCTGCCGGTCTACCAGCTGCTCGGTGGCGCCGCCCGCGACGGCGCGATGGTCTACTGCCACGCCAGCGGTTCCACGTTGGACGAGCTGAGCCGCGACGTCCAGGACCACCTCGACCAGGGCTACCTCGCGATCCGGGCCCAGGCCGCCATCCCGGGACTGGTGAAGACGTACGGGATCGCCAAGGCCTCCGACAAGGCCGACGGGCGGATCTACGAGCCGGCCAGCGGCGCCCTGCCCCAGGAGGACACCTGGGAGACCGGGGCCTATCTCGACTTCGCGCCGCAGATGATGGCCCACCTGCGCCACGAGTTCGGCTACGGGCTGCACCTGCTGCACGACGTGCACCACCGACTGACCCCGATCGAGGCCGGGCGGCTGGGGGCGGCGCTGGAGCCGTACCGGCTGTTCTGGCTGGAGGACCCGACCCCCGCCGAGGACCAGAGCGCGTACCGGCTGATCCGTCAGCACACCACCACCCCGATCGCCGTCGGCGAGGTGTTCAACAGCATCTGGGACTGCCAGCAGCTGATCACCGAGCGGCTGATCGACTACATCCGCACCTCGGTGGCCCACGCCGGCGGGATCACCCACCTGCAGAAGATCTTCGCCCTCGCCGACCTGTACGGGGTCCGCTCCGGCTCGCACGGCCCCGGCGACCTGTCCCCGGTCGCGATGGCCGCCGCGCTGCACGTGGACCTGACCATCCCGAACTTCGGCCTCCAGGAGTACATGGGTCACCGGCCGGAAGCGGCGGAGGTGTTCGGCACCGCGTACACCTTCGCCGACGGCTACATGCACCCCGGCGACCAGCCGGGCCTCGGGGTCACGTTCGACGAGCAGGCCGCGGCCCGCTATCCGTACGAACCGAGGTACCTGCCGGTCAACCGCCGGCTCGACGGCTCCGTCCACGACTGGTGAGCACCCCCGCGTACGACGTGATCTGCCTCGGCGAGGTCCTGGTCGAGGTCGCCACCACCGCGCCCTTCGGCCACGACGTCCCCGCTGTGCTGGGGATCTCGGGCGACACCCTGAACGTCGCGGCGGCGGCGGCCGCGGCCGGCGCCCGGGTGGGGCTCGTCGCGGTGCTCACCGACGACGACCTCGGCCGGGCCATCGCCGCCCGGGTCGCGGAGCTGGGCATCGGCACCGACCTGCTCCGGTTCGCAGCCGGTCAGCAGGGCGTGTACCTCGTGCACAGCGACCCGGCGGGCGAGCGGGAGTTCAGCTACGCCCGGTCCGGCAGCGTCGGCTCATCGCTGTCCCCGGAGCACCTGCCGGCCGAGGCGCTGGCGCGCGCCGGTGCGGTCGTGGCCAGTGGCATCGCGGGCGCCATCTCGGTCTCGGCGCGCGCGGCGGTCCGGCACGCCGCCGACGGCGCGCAGCGTTTCGTCTACGACCCCAACCACCGGCCGCGGCTGAGCGATGCCGATGCCGCGGCGGACCTGCTGCGGGAGCTGGCCCCGCAATCCTGGCTGATCACCCCGTCCCACCCCGGCGAGACCGCCGCTCTGCTCGGCGCGACGTCGCCGGACGACGCCGCCCAGCAGCTGCGGGCACGCGGCACGGTGATGGTCGCGGTGACCTGTGGCGCGTCCGGGGTGCAGGTGGTCGACGCTGACCGCTCGACCTGGATCCCGGCGGTGCCGGCCCCTGCCGTGGTCGACCAGACCGGGGCCGGAGACGCGTACGTCGGCACCCTGACCGCCCGGCTCGTCCTCGGCGACGACCTGGTGGGCGCCGCGCGTCTGGCGGCGGCGGCGTCGTCGCTGGTGGTCGGGGGCCGGGGCGGCACCGGGCTCGTGCCCACCCTCGACCGGACCCGGGCGCACCTGCGGGCCCACGGAACCACCGCACAGGAGATCTCCGGATGACCCTCACCACCAGCCCGCTCGACGTCTCCGCGGTGATCCCGGTGGTGGTGATCGACGATCCCGCCCATGCCGTGCCGCTGGCCCGCGCCCTGGTGGCGGGTGGTGTGTCGATCATCGAGGTCACCCTCCGCACCCCGCGGGCGCTGGACGCGGTGGCCGCGATCGCGGCGGAGGTGCCCGAGATCGCCCTGGGAGTCGGCTCGCTCCTCACCGCCTCCGACGTCGACCAGGCACTGACCGCAGGTGCGGAGTTCCTGGTCAGTCCCGGCGCGAGTCCGGCGCTGCTGGAGAGCCTGGTGGCGGCCGCGGTGCCGGTGCTGCCGGGGGTCGCGACGGTCAGTGAGGTGCTCACCGCGCTGGACCGCGGGCTGACCGAGCTCAAGTTCTTCCCGGCGGGTCCCGCGGGCGGACCGGCCTATCTGGCCGCGGTCGGCGGCCCGGTGCCCCAGGTGCGGTTCTGCCCGACCGGTGGGGTGACCCCGGACAACCTGCGCGACTACCTGGCTGTGCCGGGGGTGGCCGCGGTCGGTGGCACCTGGCTCGCCCCCCGGGCCTCCATCGCGGCCGAGGACTGGGCCGGGATCGCCGCGCAGGCGGCGGCGGTCCGCGGTCTGATCTCAGGGGTCGGCTGAGCGCACGCCGTCGACCCACAGGGGCTGTCCAGACGCCAGCCTCGAGGGTTGCCGCTGACGGGGCGGACCGTCAGAATCTCGCTCTGACGGCGGGCCGGCGCGACGGAAGAGGTGACGTGACAGAACCGGTGCTGATCATGGTCTGCGGGCTGCCCGGGGCGGGCAAGACGACGATGGCCCGCAGCCTGGCCGCCGAGCGCACGGCGATCCGGCTGTGCCCCGACGACTGGCTCGAGGCCCTCGAGGTCAGCCTCTGGGACGGGGTCCAGCGGGACCGGGTGGAGCGGCTGCAGTGGGAGCTGGCCTGCGAGCTGCTGCGCGCCGGCAACGTGGTGGTCATCGAGTGGGGGACCTGGGGGCGCGCGGAACGCGACCGGCTCCGGATCGAGGCCCGTACGCTGGGAGCCCAGGTCGAGCTGGTCTTCCTGGATCCCCCGACGGAGGAGCTGTGGCGCCGCCTCCAGGAGCGGGGACAGCTCGACCCGCCGATCTCGCGGAGCGACCTCGACGGCTGGGACCGGGTCTACGAGCGGCCCGACGAGGACGAGCTGGACGCCTACGACGCTTCCCTGGTGACGACCGACTGATCCTCGTCGACCGGGCGCACGGGCGTCGTCTGGCAGGATCGAGGACGCAGTCAGCCCCGGAAGGCACGATGGCCCAGCAGCAGAACAAGCAGAACCGGCCCAAGCAGCCGCAGGACCCGTACGCCCAGAAGGCCAAGGAGCTCGCCTCGGCGGTGCAGCGGCTGCGGGGGTGGGTGGGCTCGGACCCGAGCCGTACGCCGGAGCTCGCGGACGCCCTCGTCGCGCTGACCGAGCACCGGCTGCTCGGCCACGCCTACACCGTGGCGGCACCCGAGGCGCAGGAGGCCGTCAAGCTGGCCGCGCAGCAGCTGACCGCCAACGGACCGATCGGACCGTACACGTCGGTGGCCGACGCGTCCCGCTACGTCACCGCCGTCGTGCACCTGGGCGTCATCCAGGCCGCGGCCGGTCTGCCCGAGGCGGCGGCGGAGACCATCCGCTCCTTCGCGGACCTCCGCGAGCAGCTGGGATCGCTGCCGCTGGCCGAGGCGCTCGCGCCGGCCACGGTCGTCTGGGCCCTGGCCTGCACGGCGCGCGGGGCCCTGGCCGGAGGTGACGTGGCCCTGGCGAACGCGTACGCCGACGCGGCGCGTCAACGCGTCGCCGAGTCCGGGCTGCGGTCCGACCCCGACTCCGCGTACGTGGTGGTGGACGCCGACCGGCTCGTGTCCGACGTCCGCTGGGCGGCCGGGCTGACCGAAGCCGCCCTGACGCACCTCCACGTCGCCCGGGAGACCTACGACAGCGTCGTGGACGGGCGCCTCGCCCAGCCGGGGCGGCTGAGCCCGGCCCTGTTGCAGCGGTTGTCCGAGCCGCTGTTCGTGCTCTACCGCGACCTGGCCGACCGGTTGCTCGCGGTCGGCGAGGTGGACCTCGGGCTGGTCACCCGGCGTCAGCTGATCGACCTGCTCGCCGGTATCGCCCCGAAGGACGAGACGGCTCGGGTCCAGCTGGCGGGCTCGCTCGCCGATCTCGTCCGCGACCTGCGCGCGGTCGACCGCACGGAGGAGGCGGAGGTGGTCGCCGAAGAGCTCTCGGCCCGTCCCGCGCCGGAGCGCAAGGCGGCCGCCGAGCTCTCCCCGGGACTGGCGCGTGGCACCTCGGCTGTGCGGTGGGAGCCGCTCGACCCGGACGCCGCGTACGCAGGCGCCACCGCGGGAGCATCGACGAGGTCCACTGCGGACGAGGAGGCCGCGCTGCAGCAGCACGCAGCCGATCGGCTGGCGGCGGAGCGACGCGAAGCGCACCGGTTGGAGCAGGAGCGGTTGGACGAGGCGCGTCGAGAGGCGGCGCGGCGGGAGACCGAGCGCGCCGAGGAAGAACGGCGGGCGACCGAGCGGGCCCAGGCCGAGCAGGCCGCAGCGGCCCGGCGCGAGCTGGAGCGGATCGAGGCGGCGCGGGTGGAGGCCGAGCGGCTGGCCGCCGAGGAGGAGGCGGAGCGGCTGGAGCGCAGACGTCGCCGCGAGGAACGGATGGAGGAGCACCGCCTGGAGGCCGAGCGGCTGGAGGCGGAGCGGATCGCCGCCGAGCGGGCGGCCCTCGAGCAGCGCGAAGCGGAACGTCGGGCTGCCGACCCGGCCGAGATCGAGCGGTTGGAGCTGGAACGTCTGCAGGCGGAGCTCGCCGAGCTGGAGCGGGCCGAAGCCGCGGAGCGCGCGGAGGCCGAGCGTGCGGCCGCACTGCTGGCTGAGCAGCAGCGGGCTGAGGGGGCCGACCGAGAGCGGGCCGAGGCGGAGCTGGCCGACGCTGAGCAGGCTGAGCAAGGGCGGGTCGAGGCGGAGTGGCTCGAAGGCGAACGCCGGGCTCGCGCGGAGGCCGAGCAGGCCGAGGCCGAGCGCACGCGAGCAGCCCAGGAGGACGCCGACCGGATCGACCGTGAACGCGAGGAGGCGGCGGCCCGAGCCGAGACGGAGTGGCTGGAGGGTGAGCGCCTGGCCCGGGAGCGTGCGGAGACCGACGCGACCCGCGAGACGGTCCGGCCGGACGAGACCGATGATCTCGAGCCGGAGGTGGCCGAGCCGGTTGTGGTGCAGCCGGCCGAAGCGCAGACCATCCAGCCGGCCGCGGTCGCCGACCAGCCGGTCGAACCCGCGCCGCAGGATCCGTCGCGGGTGGAGCCAGCGCCGCCTACGCCCGAGCCCGTGGCCGTGGAGCCGCTGCCGGTCGAGCCGGTCCATGAGGCGGAGCCGGTTCCTGAGCCGGTCCCCGCGGAGCCGGTCGAAGACGATCTCGCCAGCGCGTACCGGCGGTGGCAGGAAGCGAAGGGCCGCGGTGACCGCAAGGAGGCGCGGGCCCTCAACGAGCAGGTGGTCGAGCTGCTCCGGCCGCGGGCCGAGCAGGATCTGGCCGAGTACGGTCCACGCCTGCTCTATGCGCTCGAGGAGCTGTCCGGCGCCAGACTGCGTGGCGGCGACCTGTGGGGGTCACGGGCCCCGGCCAAGGAGGCCAAGACGCTGGCGAAGACCCTCGGACGCCGCTGAGTCCGCGTCTCGGATTCGTTCGTGACGGGAATCTTCGTCTCGCGGACCACACCTCGGCGCGTCGCGGTGGTGTGTCGCCGTTGAGGCGCGGGTCTCCGTCACATCGCCGAGATGCGTTCCTCGCTCAGTCCCCGGTGACCGCCGCGACCGGGAGGACGTCGGTCCGCGCGATCGCCTGATCGCGTAGTCCCGCCACGCTGCTGCGGCGCGGGTCCGCCTGGTAGGCGTCCACCGCCGCCTGATCGGGCATCTCGATCAGCTGCACCTCGTACGGCTGGTCGGTGGTGCCGCCGACCCGCCGCACCCGGGACAGCACCGTGCCGCCGTACTCGGGGATCAGGGCGAGCACCTCGTCCTCGTACGCGGCGAGCTGGTCCTCCTGTCCGTCGACCGGATACAGCAGGACGCACAGAGTGAGCGGCATCCGCCCAGGCTAGGCGTCGGTCAGCCGGGGTCGGTGGCTCGGCGGCGCGGTCCAGGACAGCAGGTAGCGGTAGTGCAGGCCATGGCGCCAGCGGGCGCCGGGGAGCGTCGCGCGGACCACCCGACGGAGGTCGGCGTACGTCTCCGTGGGCTCTGCCACCGGCACCCCGATGTCGTTCTGCTCGTGACGCCACCGGCCGATCAGGCGGTTGAGCGGGATCGACGCCGCCGAACGCACCCAGTCGGCTGCGCTGTGCTCCCGGGCCAACCCCACCACCACCAGCACCCCGCCGGGGGCGAGCACCGCCGTGGCCCGCTCCAGACCTGGCCGCAGGCCGAGGTGGTGCAGGCTCGCCACGAAGACCACGCCGTCGAACGGCGCGACCGGGAGGTAGTCCAGGAAGCCGCCTTGCACGACCTCGACCGTCGGCAGGTCCGCGACCCGTTCCCGGGCCCGGGCCGCCGTGTCGGGGTCGGGTTCGAGTCCGACCACCCGGTCGACCGTCGGCACGAGGCGCTCCAGCAGCAAGCCGTCCCCGCAGCCCACGTCGAGCACGTTCGACCGCCGGCCGAGCGTCCGGAGGATCCACTGGTGGTAGGCCGTGTTGTGGTTCCAGTAGCTGGGTGGGGAGGACACAGGCGATCCGATCCGGGAGGTGGCTGACGTCGGGAGTCCAGCCTGCCTTGGATCACTCGCTTATCGTGGAAGGTCAGCACCCACCCCTGCGGGTGCACGAGCAAGGAGTTCAGATGGGCATGTTGGGAAAGCTGGCCAAGGGCGCGATGGCGGCCAAGATCATCCAGATCGCCTCCCGCGAGCTGCAGAAGCCGGAGAACCAGGCCAAGATCCGCGACGGCCTGAGCAAGCTCAGCAAGAACGTCCGTCCCCGCTGATCACGACCGGGACTCGGCGACGGGTCCCGCCGCGTGAATCTCTCGACCTCAGGATGAACGACCGGTAACGGGTCGGTCGCGGCGGCTGCTCGGGCTGGATCCCCTCGTGCTCCCGGGTTACGGTGTGGCGACTGTGACCAGTGGGACGTAGAGGACTGAGATGACGGTACGGCCGACAGCGAACGCACCCCGCCCCGGCGGGCGACGTCTGCGGGTGGCCGGCGCGCTGGCCGCCGCCGTCACCTTCGGGCTGGTCGCCGCCGGGTGCGGCCAGATCCCGGCCGACCAGGCCGGCCCGGCGCCGGACAGCCAGGTCCCCGCGACCTCGTCACCGACCGCCTCCGCTGAACCCACCACCGCGGCCCCGTCGCCGTCGCCGACCACGGCGGCCCCGACCACCGAGCCCACCAGCGAGCCAACCCCGACCACGGTCCGGGCGCTGCTGCAGAAGGGCGACACGGGGACCAAGGTCCGCGAGCTCCAGCACCGGCTGCGCCAGCTCGACTGGTACTCCGGCAACATCACCGGCACCTTCGGCTCCGGCACGGTCACCGGGGTCAAGGGCTTCCAGGAGAAGCGCAAGCTCGACCAGACCGGGGCGGTCGACAAGACCACCTGGGCCAAGCTCACCTCGATGACCCGCAAGCCGACCGACGACGAGATGCACAACCGGCTCGTCCCCGGGCCGGCGATCCTCTCCCAGGGCGACTCCGGCGATCGGGTCCGCGGCCTGCAGGCGCGACTGAAGCAGATCGGCTGGTTCTCCGGCAGCGTCACCGGCTCGTACGGCTCCGTGACGGTCGCCGCGGTCAAGGGGTTCCAGGACAAGCGGGCCATCCCGGTCACCGGCGAGGTCGATCAGCGCACCTGGGACCGGCTGACCGCGATGACGCGGACGCCGAGCAACGACGAGCTGCACAACCGCACCCCGAAGCCCTCGGCCGCCGGGCTGGACTCCCGCTGTCTGACCGGCCGGGCGATGTGCATCAGCAAGTCGACGAACTCGCTGGTCTGGGTGATCGACGGCAAGCCGCAGCTGCGGATGGACGTCCGGTTCGGCTCGCAGGAGCTACCGACCCGCGAGGGCGCGTTCTCGGTCGGCTGGAAGTCCCGCGACCACGTCTCGACGATCTACCACACCAAGATGCCGTACGCGATGTTCTTCTCCGGCGGCCAGGCGGTCCACTACTCGCCCGACTTCGCCGCCCGCGGCTACAACGGCGCCTCCCACGGGTGCGTCAACGTCCGCAACCTCGCCGGCATCCAGTCCCTCTTCGCCGACGCGCGGGTGGGCGACAAGGTGATCGTCTACCGCTGACCCCGTTTTTTGCACTGTTATCCACATCCTGCGTGGGTTCTGCTCCAGAAATCCACAGGTCGTCGGTGAGCCCGTACGATTCGGGCCGATGTCCTTTGTGTGGAGACATGGACATCAAGCGCTTCCGCAGTCTGATCATCGAGCAGTCCGGGGCGATCTCCCGCTCCCAGGCCCTCACACTCGGCATGAGCCTGCGGCAGGTGGAGTGGCGTGTCGAGTCCGGTGACTGGATACGAGCACTCCCTGGCGTCTACCGTCTCGCCACGGTGCCGCCGACGTCCGAGCAGGGCATGCGTGTTGCCGCGCTGTGGCTCGACAACGGCGTGCTCACCGGTGTCGGTGCGGCCTGGTGGTGGGAGCTGGTGCCCGAGCCGCCGTTGCGCTGGGAGTTCCAGGTCACCAACGTGACTCGCCGCAGTCAGCAGGCGAGCGTGTGCGTGCTGCGCCGTTGGGTCGATCCGGGCGATGTCACGTCGCACCGCGGGATCGCGGTGATCGCCCGACCGCTGGCGGTGCTCCGTGCGGCGGTGACGCTCGAACGAGGTCGCCGACGCCACGGCGTGCGCTTTGTGGACCGGTGCAAACAGACCAGAGCGGTCGGCGCGGTCGAGCTCCAGCTCGCCTTCCAACGCAACCGCGGCACCTGGGGTACGACGGCGATGCGGGACATCCTGGAGCGGACCGGGGACCGGGCCCATAGCGATCTCGAACGGCTGGGGGCGAAGTTGCTGACCGACGCCGGCATCACCGGCTTCACGGTCAACCTGAAGATCCGGCTGTCCAACGGCCGAGGCATGGAGATCGACATCGGCTTCAAGGAGCGGAAGCTGGCGATCGAGCTCGATGGGTTCCGATATCACTCGTCACCCGAGAGTCACGCAGTCGATCTCGAGCGGCAGAACACGTTGATCCGGCACGGCTGGACCGTGTTGCGGTACGGGCCGGACGTGCTGAACGACGATCCCGGACGCTTCGTCCGGGAAGTCGCCGAAGCTCTCGGGAGCGACCTCTCGGATCTTTAGGAGCAGAACCCACGTCAAACGTGGATAGCGGTGCAAAAAGCGGTGGTCAGGGGCGGGCGGTCAGGATGAGGGGGCCGTCGGCGGTGATGGCGATGGTGTGCTCGGAGTGGGCGCCACGGGAGCCGTCTCGGCTGCGCAGGGTCCACCCGTCGGCGTCGGTGTAGATCTTGTCCGTGGAGGTCAGGAACCACGGCTCGATGGCGATCACCAGACCCGGCTTGAGCGGCAGACCACGACCGCGGCGACCGTTGTTGGGGATGTGCGGGTCGCCGTGCATGGTGCGGCCGACGCCGTGCCCGCCGAAGTCGGTGTTGATCTTGTAGCCGGCCTGGGTGGCGACCCGGGCGATGGCGAAGGAGATGTCGCCGATCTTTGCGCCCGCCTGAGCGGCCTCGATGCCGGCGGCCAGGGCGACCTCGGTCGTCTCGATCAGCGTCAGGTCGTCCTCGCGCGGCGTCCCCACCACCACCGACAGCGCCGAGTCGGCCACCCAGCCGTTCACGGAGGCGGCGAAGTCGACACTGAGCAGGTCACCGTCGGCGAGGACGTAGTCGTACGGGAGCCCGTGCAGGACGGCGTCGTTGACCGAGGTGCACAGGACCTTGCCGAACGGGCTGGCCCCGAAGGAGGGGTGGTAGTCGATGTAGCAGGACTCCGCCCCGGCGTCGCGGATCATCTGGTGGGCCAGCGCATCCAGCTCGAGCAGGTTGACCCCGACCGCCGCCTTCGCCTTCAGGGCCGTCAGCACGCTGGCGACGAACGCCCCGGCGGGTCGCATCTGGTCGATCTCGGTGGGGGTGCGGTACTCGATCACAGGGGTCGATTCTGCCTCATCGCGCAAGGCCGGCCCGCGGTGGCGAGATCTTCTGGAGCAAGAACCACGTCAGGTGTGGATAGCGGTACAAAAGTTCCGTGACGACGAGCTGGCCGTACGCGCTGCCGACCACCGCCGACCAGATCGAAGCCGGCCGGTCGGCCCGCCGCCGGCTGCCGCGGCAGGCGCTGGCCGAGCTCGTCGCCGCGGCCACCGACCCGGTCGACGTCCTCACCGCACAGGACGCCACCCGGATCGCGGAGCTGGTGCCGGTCCGCTACGAGCGGATGCTGGTCTCCCCGTTCACCTTCTACCGCGGGGCGGCCGCCCTGATGGCCGCCGACCTCGGCCAGGCGCCGCACACCGGGCTGACGGTGCAGCTGTGCGGGGACGCGCACCTGTCCAACTTCGGGCTGTTCGCCTCCCCCGAGCGGCGGCTGGTGTTCGACCTCAACGACTTCGACGAGACCCATCCCGGTCCGTTCGAGTGGGATGTGAAGCGGTTGGCCGCGAGCTTCGAGCTGGCCGGACGGGAGAACGGTCTGGACGCGGGCACCCGCCGCCGGATCACCACCCGGGTGGGTCACTTCTACCGGACGTCGATGGGCCGGTTCGCCGCGGCGACCGCGACCGAGGTCTGGTACGCGCACCTGGAGATGTCGACCCGGCTGCTGGAGCGGATCGCCCTGCAGCCGGGCAAGCGGGATCTGGCCCAGGCCCGCAAGGTGACGGAGAAGGCCAAGCGGCGTGACAGCCGGCAGGCGGTCCGCAAGCTGATCCGGATCGTCGACGGGCACGCCGAGTGGATCGCCGACCCGCCCTTCCTGGTCCCGCTGGCCGACCTCGCGCGGCACCAGGACCAGGAGACCCTGCTGCACGGGATGGCGGAGCTGCTGGAGTCGTACGCGGACACGGTGACCCCGGAGATCCGCCGGTTGCTGCGCCAGTACCGGCTGGTCGGGATGGCCCGCCGGGTGGTCGGCGTGGGGAGCGTCGGCACCTCGGCCTGGGTGGTGCTGCTGGTCGGCGCGGAGGAGGACGACTTCCTGGTCCTGCAGGCCAAGGAGGCGACCACGTCGGTGCTGGCCCCGTTCGTGCCCGGTCACGAGTTCTCCCACGAGGGTCGGCGGGTGGTCGAGGGGCAGCGGCTGATGCAGGCGTACGGCGACATCCTGCTGGGCTGGAAGACGGCCGCGGTGTCGGGCTACCCACGCGACTACTACGTCCGCCAGTTCCGGGACTGGAAGGGTTCCTTCGAGCCAGCCGAGCTGAACGCCGACCAGCTGGAGACGTACGCCGACGCCTGCAGCTGGACCCTGGCACGGGCCCACGCCCGCTCGGGGGACCGGGTGGCGATAGCGGCCTACCTGGGTCGCAACACCCGGTTCGACGACGCGATGGCGGACTACGCGACGGCCTACGCCGACAAGACCGAGAACGACTACGCTCGCGTGCGCGCCGCGGCCGACGAGGGTCGGCTCCCGGCGCGTACAGGGTGATCGGTGAAGGCGAGAGGCTCAGGCGACGGCCTCACCCCTCAGGCCCGGGGCTGCTCGTCAGCGGTGCCGACCGGGGTGTCCACCGCCGCTGTCCGGCCGGTCGTCGGGGTCGGCGGGGACTCGACGGTCGTGGTCGGGCCGTCGGCCAGCTCGACCTCCGACTCGTGCCGCATCGCCCGGGTGGAGCCGAACAGGGCGGTCGCCCAGCCGGCGGTGGGGTCGGTGTCGACCAGCACGGCCTTGACCAGCAGGGTGAGCGGTATGGCCAGGATCGCACCGAGCGGTCCCAGCACCCAGCCCCAGAACACCAACGCCACCAGGGTGACCGGCATCGAGACCCCCACCGCGTCGCCGACGAAGTAGGGCTGGATCAGGGAGGTGAACAGCGAGTTCAGCACGATGAAGGCCACGATGACGACCAGCATCAGGGGCCAGTCGCCGATCAACAGGGCGAGCAGGGCGGGCGGGACCAGTCCGATGACGAAACCGACGTACGGGATGTAGTTGCAGATCGCGGCCAGCAGTCCCCAGAGCACGGCCAGCGGGATGTCCAACCAGAGCAGCAGCAAGGTGTCGGCGACGCCGGTGATCACCGCGAACACGGTGGTCACGCCCAGGAACCGACGCGTGTTCGTGGCGAAGATGGCGAACGCCTGACCGAGCCGGGGACGGAGCCGGTTCAGCGCCGCGATCCGACCCAGGGCACCGGTGGCGTCGACGCCCAGGAAGAGCATCAGGCTGAGCAGGAAGATGGCGTTCGCCACCAGCCCGACCACACCGCTCAGCAGCGGGGTGATCGCCGAGATGGCGGCGCCGAGGCTGACGTCGGTCAGCAGGGCGGACGCGGTGTCGCGGTTGATGCCCTGGGCGATCAGCAGCTCGCGCAGACTGCTGACCAGGCCGTCGGCCTCGGCCGCGTACTGCGGCAGCACCGTGACCAACCGCCCGACGGCCAGCACCAGGATCGAGCCGAGCACCACCAGCACACCGAAGATGGCCAGCAGCAGCCCCACCAGGGCCACGCCCTCCGGCAGGTTCTTGCGTCGCAGCCAGGTGTGCAGCGGATGCACCAACAGCACGATGACCAGGGCCAGGAAGACCGGACCGATCAGCCAGGCCAGCTCCCGCGCACCCAGGATGATCACCATCGCGGCGGCCAGCCCGAGCAGGATGGTCAGGGCACGGGGCAGCGGGTTCGCCGAGGAGGTGTCGGTCGCCGGTCGGGTCATCGGTGCTGCCTCATCTGGATACGACTGCTGGGTGGTCGCCGCGGCGGCTTCCGGAGCGCCGGCTCACCGTGGTCGGGACATCATCCCGCAGACTCGTCCAGCGCGAGATCCACGACCACCGGCGCGTGGTCCGACGGCCCCTTCCCCTTGCGGGCCTCGCGGTCCACGTACGCGTCGGTGACCTCCAGCTCCGGGCTGGCCAGCACCAGGTCGATCCGCATCCCCTTGTCCTGGTGGAACATGCCCGCCCGGTAGTCCCAGTAGGTGAACGGGCGGTCACCCTTGCCCGGCCGGGCCGGCAGGTCCACCAGTCCGGTGTCGGTCAGCGCCCGGACCGCCGCCCGCTCCGGCTCGGTGACGTGGGTGGAGCCGGCGAAGGCGCCGATGTCCCACACGTCCGCATCGGTCGGCGCGACGTTGAAGTCGCCCATGATCACCTGGCCGGTCGGGGCCTCGGTGGCCGGCAGGGTCGTGCGCAGGGTGGCCAGCCAGTCCAGCTTGTAGGCGTAGTGCGGGTCGTCCAGCGAGCGGCCGTTCGGCACGTAGACGCTGGTGATGGTCAACGGGCCACAGCGGGCGCTGGCGTACCGCGGCTCCGGGTGACCGGGCAGCTCGGTGGCCACAGGCGTCAGACCGACGCGGGAGAGCACGGCCACGCCGTTCCAGCGACCGTCGCCGACGTGCAGCGCCTCGTAGCCCAGGTCGGCCAGCTCCGCGAAGGGGAAGCCGCTATCGGCCGACTTGGTCTCCTGCAGGGCGACCGCGTCCGGCTCCCGGGTGGTCAGCCAGTCGAGCAGCCGGGGCAGCCGGGCTCCGATCGAGTTCACGTTCCAGGTGGCGATCCGCACCCCGCGATCCTAGGCTCGACGACTGACACCCCCATCCGTCCGAGGAGGACCATGCTCGCCGCCTATCTGCCCGGCAACTCCACCGTCCGGCTGGCCGAGGTCGACCGCCCCGTGCCCGGCCCCGGTCAGGTGCTGCTGGCCATGAAGGCGTCGACGATCTGCGGCAGCGATCTGCGCGCCATCTACCGCGAGCACCTCGGTGAGGGGCCGGAGGCGTACCAGGACGTGGTCGCCGGCCACGAACCGGCGGGTCAGGTGATCGAGGTCGGTCCGGACGTGCACCGGCTGGGTGTCGGCGCGCGGGTGGTGGTCTACCACATCAGCGGGTGCGGGCAGTGCGACGAGTGCCGCCGTGGCTACCAGATCTCCTGCACCTCGCCGCAGCGCGCGGCGTACGGCTGGCAGCGCGACGGTGGTCACGCCGAGCTCCTGCTGGCCGAGGAGCGGGACCTGCTGGAGCTGCCGGACTCGCTCAGCTACCTCGACGGCGCGTGCGTGGCCTGCGGTTTCGGGACCGCGTACGAGGCCCTGTGCCGGGTCGACGTTTCCGGTCGCGACCGGCTGCTGATCACCGGGCTCGGCCCGGTCGGGCTGGCCGTCGGGCTGTTGGCCAAGAAGCTCGGCGCCTCGTTCGTGGTCGGCACCGACCCCTCCCCGGAGCGGCGCGCGGCGGCCGAGCGACTGGGCGCGGTCGATGCCGCGGTCCCCGGCACGGACGAGGAGCTGACCGGTCTGCTGGGCGACGGTGCCGAGGTGGCCGTCGACTGCTCCGGTGCCGGGGTCGCGCAGGCCACGGCGATCCGGCACACCCGCCGTTGGGGTCGGGTGGGGCTGGTCGGCGAGGGCGGGCAGCTGACCGTGGACGTCAGCGAGGCCCTGATCCACCGCCAGCTGACCGTGCACGGCTCCTGGGTGTCGTCGACGGGACGGATGGCCGAGCTGCTGGAGCGCCTGGACCGCTGGGGACTGCACCCCGAGGTGGTGGTGTCGGACACGTTCGGTCTGGCCGAGGCGAGCGAGGCGTACGCGCTGGCCGACGCGGGTCTGTCCGGCAAGGTCGGGATCGTCTGGCCGTGAGTGACGTCTGGGAGGTCGAGGGCGGCGTGGACCCGCGCGACGCCGGTGGACCCAACCGGGGCGAACGGGCGACGCTGGTCGACTACCTGCGGGTCTACCGGCTGACGCTGGAGCTCAAGTGCCAGGGACTGACCCCCGAGCAGCTGGCCACCAGGTCGGTGCCGCCGTCGACGATGTCGCTGCTGGGACTGGTCCGGCACCTGGCCGCCGTCGAGCAGTCCTGGTTCCGCCGGGTGATGGACCGTCGGCTCGACCTGCCCCGGCTCTACGGCAAGCTCGAGCACCCCGACGCCGACTTCGACGGCGCGGTGGGGACGTCGGAGTGCGTGGACGAGGCGTTCGCGACCTGGCGGGCGGAGATGGCGTACGCGGAGGAGTGGGTCGAGCGGGCCGACAGCCTCGACGTGCTCGGCCGGCACCCCGACGGCGACCTCGAGCTGCGCGACGTGCTGGTGCACCTGATCGAGGAGTACGCCCGCCACTGCGGCCACGCCGACCTGCTGCGCGAGTGCCTGGACGGCCGGACCGGCCAGTAGGCGCGCGGACGTGAGAGGCTTCGGTGGCATGTCACCCACGGGTCATCCCGATGCTGCCCTGCGCCGACATCGACGAGATCGCGGACTTCTTCACAGCGCTCGGCTTCACCGTTATGTACAAGCAGACCCGGCCGAACCCGTTCGTCGCGTTGGAAGGCCACGGATTCCCGATCCAGTACTACGGACTCGACGGGCACCGGGCCGAACAGTCCCACAGCACCTGTGGGGTGCTGGTCGCCGACACCGGCGCGATGTTCGAAGTCTTCGCAGCCGGGCTGAGGGCACGATACGGAAAGCTCCCGGTGTCGGGACATCCCAGGATCACCCGTCCACGGCCCCGCCAGAACGCCGGTGGCGTGTCCGGATTCAGCTTGATCGATCCTGCGGGGAACTGGATACGCTTCTTCCACGACGGCCCTCCGGACCCGGTCGCCGAGTCGTCCCCGCTACGCGAGGGCCTGCTCAACGCCACCGTGCTCGCCGACAGCAAGGGCGACCCGGTGCAGGCTGCGAAGATCCTGCGGGGTGCTCTGCGGCGCGCCGACCCGTCCGATCCTGCTCTCTCCGACGCCCACGAGTTCCTCGCGGAGCTGGACGAGCGGACCTCGCCGCCGGAAAGTCGCTCGTAGGCGACCTGCTGTCAGCCCCGGGTGTCGTGCGGCCCGGGCCCCATGATGCGGCGTCGGGCCCCACGACGATCCGGACGTGGCCGCAGCACCCCGGGGCAAGCCGACGGCGAGTCCCGCCGAGTCATCCGGGGCTGCCGCCCACGGCGCCAGCAGTCCCGCACCCCTGCCCACCAGCGAGACGAGAGCGTGCAGGGTCTCGTCGACGTCGAGATCACTGCTGACGCTGTTCACGGTCACGATGACGGTGCGCCAGCCGTGCTGGACCAGAGACCGCACCCACGCGACCGCCTGATCGAGGACCATGGCGTTCCGTTCGTCGCTGTAGGGAAGCTCCCAGCGCGGATCGACGGCCCCGTACAACGAGTCGAGGTCGACGGCAGCCGCAGGGTGACCCCACGCCGCCAGCATGGCGGCGTGATCGACCCGGCAGAGCGTGGTCTTCCCTGATCCCGAGCTCCCGGCCAGCAAGATCTAGCGAGGTCGGGCAGGTCGGCTGGTCACCGGCGAACAGTCGTGGTCGACCGACAAGCCAGCAGTCGATGGCGCCTCCCCAGCCGAGCAACCGGCGCGCCGCCGGATGATCGGGATCGTCGAAGCCGGGGGCCTTGACAGTCGGCGAGTGATACCACGAGACTCCATCCCACGCATCTGATGGGCCTTCGAGAAACAGTCGGCTCGACCGGCGGACACGCTGCTAACCACACCACGTAGTCGGCTTGATCTACCGGAAGGAGCGCGTTCGATGGCGGTCACGGCACCAGAGGTCGAGAGCACGAGGGACGACGAACGCCGTCCCCTGATGACCACGGGCAACATGGCCTGGATGAACCTCGGGTTCTTCGGTGTGCAGTTCAGCTTCGGGTTGACCCAGAGCGCGGTGAACCCGATCTTCCTGTTCCTGGGCGCGGAGGCGCACAGCCTGCCGATCCTCAACATCGCCGGCCCGATCACCGGCCTGTTGATCCAGCCGTTCATCGGCGCGATGAGTGACAAGACCTGGAGTGACCGCTGGGGTCGACGCAAGCCGTACATCCTCGGCGGCGGCCTGGTGATGATCGCCATCTTGTTCCTGTTCCCGCTGGTGACCGCACTCTGGATGGCCGTGATCTGCTTGTGGCTGGTGGATGCCGGCAACAACACCGCCATGGAACCGTACCGGGCGTTGATCTCCGACCGGCTGCGCAAGATCCAGATACCCAAGGGCTTCCTGATCCAGAGCATGTTCACCGGTGCCGGAGCGGTGCTGGCGAACATCTCGCTGTTCATCTTCCAGAAGATCTTCCCCGGCAGCGCCGAGGGAGCGGTTCCCACCTGGGTGTTCGTGGTCTTCTGGTTCGGCGCGGTGTGCGCGATCGTCACGGTCGGGCTCGCCATGCTGCGGACCAAGGAGATCACGCCGACCGACGAGGAGCTGGCGCACATCCGGTCGCAGTCGAAGGGCCCGCGCGCCACGATCGGCGAGATCGCCCAGGCCGTGAAGGTGATGCCGATCGGCATGCACAAGATCGGCCTGGCGTTCTTGTTCCAGTGGTACGCGATGTTCATCTACTGGCAGTTCGTCAGCGTCAGCATCGCCGAGTCAGTCTGGAACGCCGCCCCGGACAGCCCCGGGTACGAGCAGGCCGCAGGCTGGGTGGGGCTGATGAACGGCACGTACAACTTCGTCACGATGCTGTCGGCGCTGTTCCTGCTGCCCCTCTGTCAGCGCTTCGGTGGCAAGCGGGTGCACGCCGGCACGCTCGCCCTGGCAGGCGTCTCGCTCGCCGTCCTGTCCCAGATCGACAACCAGTACCTGACCTTGGTTCCGATGATCGGTCTGGGCATCTGCTGGGCGAGCATGGTCGGCGTCCCGTACCTGATGGTGGCCAGCATGGTTCCCCGTGAACGCACGGGGGTCTACATGGGCATCCTGAACATGATGATCGTCGTCCCGATGCTGATCCAGACGCTCACGTTCGGTTGGATCTTCGAGAACCCGCTCGGCAGCCAGGGCACCAACGCGATCCTGCTCGCCGGCGGGTTGCTCGGCTGCGCCGCGCTGGCCATGCTCTGGGTCAACACCCCGCACGGCGACGAGGAGTCCCGGGTCATGCCGCTCAGCGGACGTCGCGAGATCACCGTCTACGACCGCGTCGTGGTCGGCTCCGACGGTTCGCCCTCCGCGCTGTACGCCGTGAGCCGGGCCCACGAGATCGCGGCCGCGGCCGAAGCGCGCATCGTCGTGGTGGCTGCCTTCGAGTCGGACGGCGAGTCGGCCGGTGTCGACCCGCCGGACGGAGGGGACGGTCGCAAGCTGCTGTACGGCCTGAGCGCTGCCAGAGCAGCCATGCACCGGACCGTCGTCCAGCTGACGTCCGACCGGATTCGGGACATCGAGCAGGTCATCGTGCCCGGCAGACCGGCCGAGGCGTTGTTGAGGGTCGCCAGCCAGAGCCCGGCCACCTTGATCGTGGTGGGCAACCGGGGTCTGGGCGCGACCGAGGGAGAGGTGCTGGGGTCGGTGCCCCGAGAGATCGTGCAGAAGGCGAACTGCGACGTGACCATCATCCAGACCTCGGCGCTGGGGGAGGAGCTGATGGCTGGAGATCAGGTACCCGGCGGAGCCTCCCGGCTGGATGGCTCATCCGGTTCCGGTCGCTCGTCGTCCTGACCAGGAAGGTGCTACCCATGACCGGAATCAACCAGATCGTCGTCGGGGTCGACGGATCCGACCACAGCCGAAAGGCGCTGCTCTGGGCCTACGACGAGGCCGCACACCACGGCGCCTCCCTCACCGTGGTCTCCACCTGGCACCCACCGTCGCTGCCCATGTCGCCCCCGTACGGTTCGTTGCCGCCGGACGACTACAGCAGCCAACCGCGGATGGCTGCGTTGGCGCTGCTCGAGCAGTTCACGGCGGAGCTGGTTCCCACCACACCCGCTGTGGACGTACGGACGTCCGTGGAGGAAGGGAAGAACCCCGCGAAGGTGCTGATCGAGCGGTCCCGGGAGGCTGACCTGGTGGTGGTCGGGTCCCGCGGCCACGGGGGCTTCGCCGGGATGCTGCTGGGTTCGGTCACCAACCACGTCGTCGCTCACGCGGAGTGCCCGGTCGTCGTCGTCCGCAGCTGATATGTAGTGGTTGTCTGTCAAGTGGGCAGGGTGAGGCGCCGCCGGGATGGGTTCACGGCGGCGCCTCTCTTGCGCCTTGTTGATCTTGGTCTGCCGGGCGTGTTCGCGACGCTTTGTCAGGCTGATATGCGCTGTGAGTCTTTGGGGAGCTGGTCTGGGACTGGCTGGCAGGGTTAGCGGTGGTCGCCTCGCCCGGGTCGTGACTCTTGATATGCATGGCTTCTTGAATGCCTTGAACCCGACTTGTCCGGCCCGGGCGGGCGGCCGACGCAGACCCGGCTCCACCTCGGTGACTTGATCAGAAGACTGCCCGACCCCCGCACCTAACGGGTCGTGGCTCATCACAGTGCTGCCCCGAAGTGACTTCCATCCAGGCCTGCGCCGGCCGCTGGCGGCCGGAGCCCTGTCCGTTGTCCTGGAAGGAAGTCCGTCGCCGTGACCATCGTCGCGCATACCCGTCCCTATGTCGTGGGGGTCGATACCCACGCCCGCACTCACAGCTTCGCCATCTTGGTCGCTGCCACCGGCGAGCTGCTTGCCACCGAGCAGTTCCCGGCCACCACCTCCGGCCTGACCCGTGCTATCGCCTGGGCTGGGCGCCGCACTGGTGGTGATCTCGCCACATTGTGGGTGATCGAAGGTGTCGCCACCTATGGTGCTCGCCTGGCGTCTGCGGCCGGCCAGGCTGGCTACGAGGTTGTCGAGGCCGCCCGGATGAACGCTCGAGCCCACCGCGGCGCCGGCAAGTCTGACCCACCTGATGCCCGCCGTATCGCTGCGGCGGTCTTGCCTCTCGAGGCCGTTGACCTGCGCCGCCCTCGCCGAGACGACGGCGTCCGGGCCGCACTGCGGACCCTGGTCACCGCCCGCGAGCACATGACCACCGACCGCACCGCGACGATCAATGCCTTGATCGCGCTGGTGCGTGTCGTGGATCTGGGTATCGATGCCCGCAGGCCGTTAACTGCTGACCAGGTCAGCCAGATCCTCCGGTGGCGCGCCCGGGCCGAGGACCTCGCCACCGGTATCGCTCGCGCTGAAGCCGTCCGGCTCGCCAAACGAGTGTCCGACCTCGACGAGGATCTCCGGTCCAACCACGACCAGTTGACCAGCCTGATCCGTGCGAGCAAAGCGGCGACCCTGCTCGACAAGACCGGCATCGGGCCCGTCACTGCCGCGGTCGTCCTTGCGGCCTGGTCCCACTCCGGCCGGGTCCGTTCCGAAGCGGCGTTCGCTGCGTTGGCGGGTGTCAATCCCATACCGGCTTCGTCGGGCAACACCGTCCGTCACCGGCTCAACCGCGGCGGTGATCGTCGGCTCAACCGGGCGCTGCATATGGCCGTGATCACCCGGATGACGCACGATCCGGACACCCGCGCCTACGTTGAGCGACGTCGCGCTGAAGGGCGCACCACCAAGGAGATCCGCCGCTGCCTCAAGCGCTACCTTGCCCGCCAGCTCTATAGGACCCTGAACGCGCTTCACACGACACTCGAAACGACTTGACCAAACATAGAAGAGTCGGGTTGGGACCGCAGGACGGTGCTGTTCGGCTGGAGCTGTCCGCTTGTCTAGAGTCGAGCGTCATCCCACTGTGGGGGTGGCTCATAGCTGCAACGCGGGTCGCTCCTGACGCGGCTCGGTCAGACCAGGATGATCACCAAGGACGATCTGTTCCCGGCTATCTGGTCAGGGTGTCGTCACCGTCGAGGATGGCCAGGGACCAGCACCACCCGGCCAGCTCACGGGCGATCGCGACGGTGGCGATGGTGCTGCGCTTCTTGCGGGCGATGAACTTCAGCCACTGGTGGTGCAGGCGGCGGTTCCCGGCATCACCGCGGACCTGCGCCGCTACTGGGGCCAGCGCCCACCGGTCCTGCATCGTCTTTCCCGGCCGATACGCGGACCGGTGATGCCACGCGGCTTCGACCAGCAGCCGGCGGGCGTGACCGTTGCCGGTCTTTGGTGATCGACCCGAGACTCCGCGAGGCCCCAGAGGAGTGCTCGCTGGGTGTCAACCCGACGAACGCACCGATACTGGCGCCGCTGAACCGGGTCCAGTCGCCGATCTCGACGGCCAACGCGAACCGGTCAACGTCGAGACTCCTCGCAGACAGCCCAGCCGACGCACGACGGGGGTGAACTCGCTATCGGCGGCCATTGCGGCGATCTCGGCATCCAACCGGTTCCGGCGCGCGGTTGTGACCACCACCGTCTCGTAGCCGGCGTCGAACGATGCCCGGGTGCCCGCCGACCAGACCTCACCGGCTCGCAGCCGCCGCAACCACCCATCATGAGCCTGGGTCCATGCCTGCGATCCGTCCCACAGGTAGCCGTGCCGCAACAGCAGCTTCGACAGCCGATGCCGGGCTCGCATCAGATCACCACGGCAGTCCTCCCGGGCCCGGACCAGATCCCGGGCGGCCTCCTGCGCGATGCTGGGCACCGTGACCGCGGTCAGGTCATCCATCCGCAGCAGCCGGGCCAACAGCAACGCATCCCGGGCG
>NZ_BAAAYX010000004.1:285937-387418 GCF_039536605.1 Microlunatus aurantiacus | reverse complement strand
ATCTCACACCGGAACCCGGCTGCGGTCAGGTCCCGGGCCAGCCCGAACCCGGTCGGACCGGCCTCATAGGTGACCGCCACCGGGCCCGGCAGCTCCGCCAGCCACGCCGTGATGGCCGCCGAGTCGGGCCGGAGTCGGTGTTCCCACACCTGACCGGTGACCGTGTCCAAGCCCGCCGCCGCGACCGATCGGGCGTGCACATCCAGACCAACACTCGTACGCTCTGAAAACACCGGGGCCTCCCACCACGCATGTCGGATAGGCCAGACCGAAACGTCTGGCAACCCACGCAATGTGCGCGCACGAGGCCCCGGCCTGCAACCACCTCAACCGGCGGTCACGTCATACCAACTTGTTCAATGCCGACAGGAGTTCTGGTCTGCAGCCATGATCTCCAGGTGTTGGTCGGGTTCGCTCGCTTCATACCTGTCGCCCTCTCCAGGGCTGACTCCTAGACGGCTTGCGACCCGGCCAACACCGTCGGCGAGAGTGGCTCAAGAGAGGTCTGCACTGCCCAAAGTTGGTCTGCCCTCCTCGCCTCACACCGAGAGCAACGGCTGAAGGAGGAGCGTGTTGAACAACATGGTGAACGACAGAACAGCCACGGGTCCGGTGGTGATCGGCATCGATCCCCACAAGGCATCGTGGACAGCAGCCGCAGTGAACTCCGCGTTGCAGCCGCTGGCCACCATCCGGGTTCCGGTCAGCCGGGCTGGCTACCGCCGGCTGCGCGAGTTCGCGGCGCAGTGGCCGGCAGCAACGTGGGCGATCGAGGGCGCCGGTGGCCTGGGAGCACCGTTGAGTACCTGGCTGACTGCCGATCGGATCGTCGCCGTCGATGTGCCGGCCAAGCTCGCCTCCCGGGTGCGGATGCTGTCGACCGGTCACGGCCGTAAGAGCGACGACGACGACGCCACCTCCGTGGGTATCGCCGCACTGACCGCGGCCAGACTCCAGACCGTCGCCGTCAACGAGACGGTCATCGTCTTGCGGGCGCTGGTGGAGCACCGCGACGACGTGGTCAAGACCCGCACCCAAACCCTGAACAGGCTGCACGTGCTGCTCACCCGGCTCGTGCCCGGCGGCGCCCCACGCGAGCTCGACGCAGCCAAAGCGGCCCAGCTGCTGCGCCCGATCCGGCCCCGCGACGCCGCCCGACAGACCCTGCGGCGGCTCGCCGTCGACCTCATCGCCGAGAGCCGACACCTGGATCGACGCATCGCCACCGCCAACACCCAGATCGCCCAGGAAGTGCGCGCCAGCGGGACCACCCTGACCGATCTTCGTGGCATCGCAACCCTGAACGCCGCGAAGATTCTGGCTCGCGTCGGCGACATCCGACGGTTCCGCTCAGCGGCGGCGTTCGCCTCCTACACAGGGACCGCGCCGATCGAGGTCTCTTCCGGTGACGTCGTCCGCCACCGGCTTTCCCGGGCCGGAGATCGGCAACTCAACTGCTGTCTGCACACCATGGCCATCACCCAGATCCGCCACCCAGGACAGGGTCGGGTCTACTACCAGCGCAAACGTGCCAGCGGGAAAGGTCACAAGGAAGCCCTGCGCTGTCTGAAGAGGCGGCTGTCCGACCTGGTCTATCGCCAGCTGATCCGCGACAGCATCCGACAAGTCTCAGCGGGTCCGGGAGGACACTCGGGGGCGTCTACGAAATCCAGCGCGGCCGGCTCAACCCCTACCGCCGACTCTTCGGATCAGTCACTTCCCGGACCCACCGCTGCCGACCCTATAACCACTCCCAGACCCACCAGTTGACACAGAGAGGTGCCGTCTAGGTGTCTCGGTCAGGAAGGTCCGGTCCAGGTGGGACCGAGCCGGGTCGACGAGACCCCCGGGCGCCGGTCTCCGTCCTCGGCGTCACCGCCGGTCTCCGAACCGTGCCCGGGGAGGCGGCGCTGACCACCCTCACCCACCGCCCCGCCGTCCCTACCGTTGACACCGCGCAGGCCCGCCCCTACGTTACGGCTGAGAGCGCTCCCACCCGCGGCGGGCGCCTAGGGGGAGGACGCAGCTCATCGTGACCAACGACGGCACGCAGGACAGCACCGACAGCTCCAACTTCGCGCTCCGGCCACTGAGCCGGCGGCTCCTGATCGGTGGCGGGGCCGCCCTCGGGGTCGGGATGACCACGCTCGGAGCCCCGTCCGCCGAGGCCGCGCCGGGCACGCTCGCGGCCAGCTGGAACGGCCGCTCCAGCCGGGCCGCGGTCCGGTTCCTGAAGGGTGTCACCAACGCCTACCGCAGCACGGGCCCGCGACTGGCCCAGAGCTACCAGGATCAGTCGGGACTGACCGACGTCGCCTTCACCTACGACAACGCGCTGGCCATCATCGCCCTGTTGCGCGCCGGTGAGGGGGCGTCGGCCAAGGCCCTGGGTGACGGGCTGCTCTACGCCCAGACCCACGACGAGACGTTCACCGACGGTCGGCTGCGGCAGGCCTACCACGCCGACGACTTCATCCTGACCGGCGGCAACGCGCACTTCGCGTACGAGTACGGGCTGGTCGGCACCGCCGTCGGCGACATGGCCTGGGCGGGCATCGCGCTGGCCCAGCTGGCCCGGGCCACCGGGATCGAGCGCTACCGCACAGGAGCCGTGCGCATCGCGCAGTGGATCCAGGACAACACCTACTCGACCACGGGGCTGGGCGGTTACACCTTCGGGGCGACGGCGGGGCTGGAGACGCGCAAGTCGACCGAGCACAACATCGACGTGGCCGGGTTCTTCCGCCTGATCCAGACCCTGACGGGTCAACGGGTGTGGCGGAACCGGTCCGACCACGCCTGGGCCATGGTCGAGTCGGTCTGGAACGAGGAGGACGGCTTCTTCTGGACCGGCAGCGAGGGCGACGGCGCCACCATCAACAAGCTCGGCAGCCAGCTCCCGCTGGACCCGCAGACATGGTCGTGGCTGGTGCGCCGCCAGCGGGCGTACGCGCCGGCTCTGGACTGGGCCGCCACCAACCTGGCCACCACCGACACCCCGCAGCGGCTGAACTCCGCGCTGACGGGCAACCAGAAGGTGACCGGGGTGGCGTTCGCCAGCGGTTCGCTGCAGGCCGACACGTCCGCGCAGATCGACCAGTACAACCCGAAGCCGGACTCGGGGGCGGTCTGGTTCGAGGGCTCCGCGCAACTGGCCCTGGCGCTGGCCCTCCGCAACGGCAAGGGCGACAAGGCGGCGGCGCAGGACCTGCTCAAGGCGGCCATCTGGGCCCAGGACGAGCTCGGCGACGGTCAGCTCTACAACGGGAAGCGGATCGAAGGAGGCGTGGTGGCCGCGTCGTCGCCGCTGCAGACCGGCTTCGGTTTCGGCTACTACCCGAACCTGCACGTCGGTGCGACGTCGTGGCTCGTGTTCGCCGCCACCGGGATCAACCCGTACGTGTTCTGATCCCCGCGCCGGAACCACAGACGCCCCCGGCCCGGACCCGACGCCCCCTCGTGAGGGACGGCGGCACCCGGGAGGGGGCGTCTGCGTGTGTGCAGGCGATGATCAGGCGCGCGCGCCGCGGCCGCTGCCGAAGCGGATCCACAGCAGCAGGACGATGATCGCGCCGATGATGGAGCCGATGATCCCGGCCGGCTGCAGGAAGCCGCCGCCGCCACCGCCGGAGCTGTTGCCGAACAGCAGGTAGCCGAGGAAGCCGCCGACGAACGAGCCGATGATGCCCAGCAGGATGGTCATCGGGACCGACAGGTTCTGCCGGCCCGGGACGACGAGGCGCGCCACGGCGCCCGCGATCAGTCCGACGACGATGATGCTGATGATGAGACCGAGCATGGTGTTGCCTTTCTCTAGGTTCCGGCCCAAGCCGGGTGGAGCGATCGCTCCCTTACAGAGTAAACTACCCTAGAGGGTGAGTTGTTACACCCTTATGGAGGGTTATGGTGGGGAAATGATCGCCGAGGATGACGAAACTCAGGGTCCGATCAGGGTTGCCCTGGTCAACGACTACGACGTCGTCGTGCTCGGGCTCGCGCGCATCCTGGAGCGCTACGACGAGCGCCTCGTGATCGCCGAGATCGACACCAACAAACCCGTCGAGGACGTGGTGGACCTGGTGCTCTACGACTCCTTCGCCCAACCGGAGTCGGACCGCGGGGAGATCGCCGATCTGGTGGCCAACCCCGTCGCCGGCGCCGTGGTCGTCTACACCTGGAACCTCCACCCGCAGCTGGTGGAGCGTGCCCGCGCCCAGGGGGCCCGGGGCTACCTGTCCAAGGCGCTGCCGGCCCGCGATCTGGTCACCGCGCTCGAGGCGGTGCACAACGGCGAGGTGGTGGTGAGCGAGCCCGATCGGCGGGTCCGGGCTGTCACCGGTTCGGAGTGGCCCGGCCGGGAGGAGGGGCTGACCGACCGCGAGGCCGAGGTACTCGCGCTGATCACCCAGGGGATGAGCAACGCGGACGTGGCCGACCTGACCTACCTCAGTCCCAACACCATCAAGACCTACATCCGCTCCATCTACCGCAAGATCGGGGTCGAGAGCCGCACGCAGGCGGTGCTCTGGGGCGTCGAGCACGGGTTCCAGCCCGACAAGCGGCGGATCGAGCACTGGCGCGGCGGTCCCTGACGGGGCAGGGTGCGGGCATGACCACGTTCCTGCTGCTGCCGGGCGCCGGCGGCGAGGCGCTCTACTGGTCCCCGGTCGCGGATCTGCTCCGGGCGGCCGGGCACGAGGTGGTCGCGATGGACCTGCCCGCGGACGACCCCACGGCCGGGTTGACCGCGTACACGGAGCTGGCGGTGGCCGCGGTGGCCGCGGTGGCCGGGCGCCGGGACGTCGTCCTGGCGGCCCACTCGATGGGCGGGTTCACGGCCCCGATGGTGGCCGCCCGGATCCCCGTCCGGGCGATCGTGCTGGTGAACGCGATGATCCCGCTGCCCGGCGAGTCGGCAAGCACCTGGGGCGACGCGGTCGGGTCGGAGCCGGCGCGGCTGGCGGCCGCCAGCGCCGGCGGCTACGCCGCTGACGTCGACCTGGTCGACACCTTCCTGCACGACGTGCCCGCCGAGGTGCTGGACCCCGCGGTGGTGGCGAACGGACGCGACGAGGCCGAGATCGCGTTCACCGAGCCGTGCGCCTTCGACCGCTGGCCGGACGGTGGGATCCGGGTCCTGGTCGGCCGTGACGACCGGCTCTTCCCGCGAGATCTGCAGATCCGGGTGGCGCGGGAACGGCTCGGTGTCGAGGCCCACGTCCTGCCCGGCGGGCACCTGCTGCCGGTGGCCAACCCGCAGGCGGTGACCGCTCACCTGCTCGCGGTCGCCGCCGGATGACCGATCGGCTGGACCAGCTCCCCCTGCCCGTCGACGCGCTGTCCACCGTCCTGCCGACTGCTGGACGTCGTCGGGCGGCTTCCACCGCCCGGGGCTGACCGTCAGCGGCGGGTGTCGCTCGAGGGATCGGGCAGCAGACCGCCGCGCGGCTGCTCGCTCGTCCCGGACGGCGGTGGGTCGGCGGGGTCGGCCGCCGGGTCGTCGGGGGGCGGGTCGGACTGGGCGTAGCGCTCGCTGAGCCGGTGGTAGAAGCGGCTGTTCAGGGCGTAGACCGTGAGCAGCACGCCCAGCACCCCGACCAGCACGAAGACCAGCGCGATGCCGCGGGCCGGCCCGGTGCCGAACCAGTCACCGATCGCGTCGGCCCCGGCCCCGTCGGTCATGAACGGGATGACCAGCAGCTGGGTGAGCGGGCCGATCACAAAGGCGGTCAGCGGCGAGGCGGCCTGTTCGATGCTCTGGGCGAAGCCGAACACCCTGCCCTGCCGCTCGTACGGCACGACGCGCTGCAGGATGGTCTGCTCGGCGGCCTCCGCGTACGGCACCAGGACCATGTAGACGGCCATGCCGGCGACCAGCATCACGATGGAGGCCTGCAACGGGAACAGGACGGTCACCGACCAGAGCACCAGGTTGACCAGCAGGAGCAGCCGCAGCGGCCTGGCGCCGAGGCCGGTGCGCGCCACCAGCAGACCGCCGACGATGAACAGGCCGCTGAGCGCCCCCCACATCAGACCCCACGCCTGCACCGACATCATCGACAGCCCGTACGCGTCCATCAGGGCCATGAAGGCGCCGCCGAGGAAGTTGTTCAGGCAGGAGAACCCGATCAGGGCGAACAGGCCGGGGGTCTGCCGGACCTGTCGGATCGTCCCCTTCAGGTCGATCGAGCTGACTTGTGGTCCGTCGTCGACGCCGCCTGCCTCCGGTGGTGCCGCGAGGTCGACCGCACGGCTCTCGTCGACCTCGAGCAGACCCAGGTGCAGGGCCCCGGCGGCCAGCAGCACCATGGTCAGGATCAGCACGCTGAACATGCCGTCCCGGGCCACCAGCAGCCCGCTGATGATCGAGGTGGCCAGCATCGTCACCCCGGTGGTGGTGCCGACCAGACCGTTGGCCCGGTCCCGCCGGTCCGGCTCGATCAGCAGGGTGACCAGGGTCATCATCGCGATCATCCGCACGTTGCCGGCTATCACCCCGAACATGGCCAGGGCGATGAACACCCACAGCCAGACGCTGGACGCCCTGGTGAACGTCTCGTCGGGGACGACGACGTAGACCCCGAAAGCCAGCACGTAGAAGGCCAGCGACGCGATCACCGACCCCTGCATCGACACCTTCTTGCGGTGGTGGTCGACCAGGCTGCCGAACCAGATGCCGCACGCGGCGGTGCAGACGAGGAAGATCCCGGCCACCATCCCGGTGGCCAGCACCGACCGGGTCTCGATGAACACCCAGAACGTGATGGCGAACCAGACGGTGAAGTTCATCACCGACACGATGAGCACGTTGAGGAGCAGGTGCAGGAAGGTGCGGTCGCCCCGGCGCGTCAGGTCAAGCACCGGTGTCTTCGGCCTGCTCATGTCCTCGTCCTCCCGCTGTCGTCCGACACGTTAGTCACCAGGACAGACAGTCGACAGGCCGCTTTCTCATCGCCACGGGCGTCAGCGGGACGACGTGCGCGCCGCGGCCGTACGTAGATGTACGGATGGCGTCGTCCCTTCCGACCTGCGAAGGTCGTCACATGCTGGGGGCGGCGCGAGGCATGCTCCGCGGTGCCGCGCCGCTCTACGCCGTCGTGTTCGGACTCGCCCTGGCGAACCGCCTGCTGCCGGTGCTCCGCGGGGGAGGTCTGGCGGCGGTGCTCGGCTACGACGATGCCGTCTACTACGCCGGGGCCGTCGGCCTGGTCCACGGCCGCCTGCCCTACCGGGACTTCTTGCTGCTCCACCCACCGGGTGTGCTGGTGGCGTTGACACCCGTGGCGGCATGGGGCCGGTGGGTGGGCGAGACGGCCGGGTGGGAGGCGTCTCGTCTGGTCTGGATGCTGCTCGGCTGCGCCACCAGCCTCGTCGTCGTCGCGGTGCTGCTGCCGATGGGTCGCACGGCCGCCGCGGTCGGCGGCGGCTTCTATGCCGTCTTCCCCGGCGCCGTCCTGGTCGAGCGCACGACCCTCATCGAGGGACTCACGAACCTCCTCCTGGCGGTGACCCTCGCCCTACTGATCCGAGAGCTCCGATCCGTTCCCGTACGGGCTGCTCCGGTCACCGTCGTCCGGCACGGTTCACGGGCGACCCTGGCTGCCGTTGGTGTGTTGCTCGGACTGTCGACGGCGGTCAAGATCTGGGGCATCGTGCCCCTGGTCGCTGTCGCTGTCTTCGTGGGCATCGTGCTCGGCTTCCGGCAGGCTCTGGTGATCATGCTCGGTGCCGTAGTGGCGAGCACGGTGGTCTGCCTGCCCTTCTTCCTGGCCGCACCGACCCAGATGTGGCGGATGGTCGTCCTGGACCAGCTGGGCCGCGACCAGGGAACCGATCTCCTGCGACGGGCGGCGGAGATCGCGACCATGAACCGGCTCACCGGGGACGGGGCGTTCGTCGCGATCGTCGTGGTGATGGCCGGATCGGTCGTCTGCTCCGTCGTCACCTGGCGCGTCAGGTCGTACCGGGTCGTCGTCCCCGTCCTGGTGGCGACGGTCTCGCTGCTCGTGGCGGCGCCGATCTTCTACCCCCACTACATGGGCATCGTGGCGGTGCCGGCAGCGCTGCTGGTCGGTGTCACCGCCGGTGTTCTCGCCGCGGGTTCGCGTCGCGCGGCCTGGCGGTCGGCTCTCGCTGTCGCCGCCCTGATGGCGGTGACGCTCGACGTCGTGGCCCTGTCGAGGATCCGCTCGGGTGCCCTCGTTCCCCCAGCGCTGACCGTCCCCGTGCAGACGGCCCCGGGATGTCTCACGTCGGACGACCCGAACAACCTGCTCGCCCTGGGGGTCGTCGGCCGCAACGTCGCACGTGGCTGTGATCTGGTGGTGGACCTCGGCGGCCACTCCCACGACCTCTCGCGCGGACAGGCGGTCCCGCGCAGTCGCAACGCCGCCTGGCAGCGACTCGTCGTGGACTACCTGGGCAGCGGCCGCTACACGCTCGCCACCCGGTTCGGTCCAGGGCGCAGCTACAGCAAGGCGACGGTGTCGACGATCGACAGCTGGCCGGTGCGTGTGCATGCCGGGAGCCACCGACTGCGCGAGCCCTCACGCTGAGGGTTCCCCTCGACCTCGTCGGCGGGCGCTACAGCGCCTTGACCTCCGCCAGCACCTTGGCCAGCGTGTCCTTGGCGTCGCCGAACAGCAGGGTGGTGTGCGGCTCGTGCAGCAGCTCGTTCTCGATGCCGGCGAAACCGGGGCGCATCGAGCGCTTGAGGAAGACGACCTGGCGGGCCTGGATGGCGTGCAGGATGGGCATCCCGTAGATGGGCGCGCCCGGGGTCGTCTCCGCGGCCGGGTTGACCACGTCGTTGGCCCCGACGACCAGGGCGACATCGGCGTTGCGGAACTCCGGGTCGACGTCGTCGGCCTCCCGCAGCTGCCCGTACGGCACCTGGGCCTCGGCCAGCAGCACGTTCATGTGTCCCGGCATCCGGCCCGCGACCGGGTGGATCGCGTAGTCCACCACGACGCCGCGCTCGGTCAGCAGGTCGACCAGCTGACGGAGCGTGTGCTGCGCCTGCGCCACCGCCAGCCCGTAGCCGGGGACGATGATCACCCGGCTCGCGTACGCCAGCAGGATGGCCACGTCGGCCGGACCGGTGGCCTTGACCGGTCGGTCGCTGGCCTCGCCCCCGCCCAACGTCGAGCCGCCCTTGAGGGCCCCGAACAGCGTGCTGCCCAACGAGCGGCCCATCGCCGTGGCCATCAGCTTGGTCAGCAGGGTGCCCGCCGCGCCGACCAGGGTGCCGGCCACCAGCAGCAGCGGGTTGTCCAGCACGTAGCCGCTGGCCGCCACGCTCAGCCCGGTGAACGCGTTGAGCAGGGAGATGACGATCGGCACGTCCGCCCCGCCGACCGGCAGGACCAGCAGCACGCCGACCCCGGCGCCGATGACCGCCAGGGCGATGCCGGCGACCATGGTCGGGAAGAGCGCCAGGAACACCCCGAAGCCGATGGCCGACAGCAGCGCGAGCCCGTACAGGATCGGGTAGCCGGCGAACGTCACCGGCCGCGTCGTCATCAGCTCCTGCAGCTTGAGGAAGGTGACGATCGAGCCGGTGAAGCTGACCGAGCCGATGACGATGGTGAACGCCGTCGCGATCAGCTGGAACGTCGAGGAGCCGCCGGTGGTGGCGATCTCGTTCAGCTCGACCAGGGCCACGATGGCCGCGGCGCCGCCGCCGACACCGTTGAACAGGGCCACCAGCTGGGGCATCTGGGTCATCTGCACCCGGTACGCCCCGAGGGCGCCGAGGGCGACGCCCACCACGAGGGCGATGCCGATCGGCAGCAGGTGGTCGAGGTCGCCGGAGACCAGCACCGTGACGGTGGCCAGGGCCGCGCCGGCGGCGCCGATCAGGTTGCCGCGGCGGGCCGTCCGGGGGGAGGAGAGTCCCTTGAGGGCGAGGACGAAGCAGACGGCGGCGACCAGGTAGACCAGCTGCGCCCAGATCGGTGGGGCACTCACTGCTCGACCTCCGGGCGGGTGCCGGTCCCGGGGACGGGGCGCTTGCGGACGAACATCTGCAGCATCCGGTCGGTGACCACGAAGCCGCCGGCCAGGTTGATCGCGGCCAGACCCACCGCGACCAGGCTGAGCGCCAGGATCGGGGTGCTGTCCGCGTGCCCGGCGACCAGGATCGCCCCGACCAGGATGATGCCGTGGATCGCGTTCGCGCCCGACATCAGCGGGGTGTGCAGGGTCGAGGACACCTTGGAGATCACCTCGATGCCGACGAAGGCCGCCAGCACGAAGATGGTCAGCCAGGTGATGGCCTCGCTCATGGGGTGACCTCCGGGTCGACGGCGGGTGCCTCGGTCGTCAGGCTCGGGTGGGTGACCAGCATGCCGGTCACGATCTCGTCGGCAGGGTCGGGATCGAATCGGCCGTCGCGGGTCATCAGCTGCACCACGTTCACCACGTTCTGCGCGTAGAGCCGGCTCGCCGGACCGGGCATCTGGCTGGGCACGTTCGACCCGCCCCACAGCTGGACGCTGCCCAGACCGTCGGCGGTGGGCACGTTGACCACGCCGCCGGCGGTGACGCCCTCCACGTTGCCGCCGGAGTCGGCGGCCAGGTCGACCACCACCGAGCCCGGGCGCATCCCGGCCACCATGGCGGCGGTGACCAGCACCGGGGCCTGCCGGCCTGGCACGGCGGCGGTGGTGATGACGGCGTGGGCGGCGGCGATGTGCGGGGCGAGGCGCTCCCGCTGCAACGCGGCGCGGTCCTCGCTCATCTCCCGTGCGTAGCCGCCGGCCCCGTCCAGAGTGGGCAGGTCGAGGTCGATCGGGGTGGCGCCGAGCGAGGCGATCTCCTCGGCTGCCGCGGCGCGGACGTCGTACCCCTTCACCACGGCACCGAGGCGGCGGCAGGTGGCGATGGCCTGCAGCCCGGCCACCCCGGCCCCGAGCACGAGGACCTGGGCGGGCCGGACCGTGCCGGCGGCGGTCATGCTGAGTGGGAAGAACTCGCGCAACCGGCCGGCGGCGACGATCGCGCAGCGGTAACCCGAGACCAGGGACTGCGAGCTCAGCGCGTCCATCGACTGCGCCCGCGAGATCCGCGGCACCTGCTCCATGGCGAAGGTGGTGATGCCGGCGGCCTGCCGCGCGGCGACGTCACCGGCCCGCTGACCGGCGAACAGGAAGGACACGGTGGCCGCCCGCGGAGCGCAGAAGCGCAGGGCCTCGAGTCCGACCGGTTGCACGCTCAGCACCAGACCGGCGCCGTGCAGGGCGTTCTCGTTGACGGTGGCACCGGCGGCGACGTACGCCTGGTCGTCGATCAGCGCACCGCGTCCGGCCCCCGGCTCGACCGCCACCTCGTAGCCGGCACCGGTCAACCGACCGACCAGCTCCGGCACCAGGGCGACCCTGGTCTCACCCGGCTCGGTCTCCCGAGCGACCGCAATCCGCACGCCCCGAACCTAGTGCACGGGCCCGCACCCACCCCTTCGCCGACACCCTGGCGGGGGCCTGTGCCCGATCCGCTCGCACGTTCTGTGGACCACTTGGACCGAGTGCCTGCCAGGCAGGCGCTCAGGCCGGGCGGACTTTCACCGGCACCGTGTGCAGCCCGCTGGCCGCACTGGGGAACGGAGGAACGTCCTTGTCGGTCTGCACCCGCCCGTCGGCGTCGGTGGCGCGGACGCGGATCTCGTAGTCGCCGGGCTCGGCCGTCCAGTCGTACGCCCACTGCCGCCAGGTGTCCGGGCCGACCGTGTCGGCCAGCTCGGTGTCCTGCCACGGTCCGTCGTCGACCTGCACCTCGACCTTCGAGATGCCGGTGGTCTGCGCCCAGGCGACCCCGGCCACGATCACGGTGCCCGGCTCCACCACCGAACGGGTCGGGATGTCGATCCGGGAGGCGATCTTGATCGGTCCGCGCTCCGACCAGCCCTTCTGCGCCCAGTAGCCGGAGTCGTCGTCGAAGGTCGTCACCTTCAGCTCGGTGACCCACTTGGTGGCGGACACGTCGCCGTACAGACCGGGGACGACCATCCGCACCGGGAACCCGTGCTCGGGGGACAGCGGCTCGCCGTTCATCCCGACGGCCAGCAGGGCGGAGACGTCCGGGTCGGTCAGGGTGCTCAGCGGGGTCGCGGCGGACCAGCCGTCCTGGCTCACCGACAGCACCATGTCCGCTCCGGCCTGGGGTCCCGCCTCGGCCAGCACCTGGTGCACCGGGAGCCCCAGCCAGACCGCGTTGCCGGCCAGGTCACCTCCGACCTGGTTGGACATGCAGGTCAACGTGGTCAGGTGCTCGGTCAACGGCCGGGCGAGCAGCTCGGCGTAGGTCAGGGTGACCGGCGTGGAGACCAGGCCCGTCACCTTCAGCGTCCAGGTCTCCGGGTCGATCACCGGCAGCTGCAGGGCGGTGTCGATGCGGTAGAAGGAGGCGTTCGGGGTGATGTACCGCGTCAGCCCCGCGACGTCCAGGTCGGTGCCCACCGGCACCGTCGGGGCCGGGTTCGCCGCCGGCGGCAGCACGATCTTGGTTCGCACCTCGGCGACCCTGTTGGACGCCTGGACCAGCATCCGGCCGACACCGGCCACCACGATGCCGCCCAGGGCGACCAGACCGGCCGTCTTGAGGAAGTTGCGTCGCTCAGCGGCGATGGGCTCCAGCGCCCCCGGCGGTCGCCGCAGCTCGGCGATCAGCAGCCGGAGGGTGAGGTAGCCGGCGGACAGGCCGAGCACCGCGGGCACGTAGCCGAGGGCACCCGGGCCCACCTGGGTGCTGACGGCGAGCAGCGTGACCACCCCGGCCGGGAGGTAGACAGCCAGGCTGAGCTGCTTGCGCTTGAGCTCCAGCTGACCGGAGACGACCGCGAGGACGAGGGTCACGACCACGACCGCCGCCAGCAGCGCGATCCGCGCGCCGGCGCCGAAAGCCCCGGTCGAGTCGCTGATCCAGGCCGCCGGCAGCACGGCGGTGACGACTTCGGCGAGATCGGAGACGGGGGAGCCGTCGCGTGCGATCAGCCCGGCGCCGAGCTCGGCCACGGCGAGGCCGACCAGCCCGGCGACCCCGCCGGCGATCCTCCCCAGCCGGATCGAGCTCACCTGTTGCACCCGACAATCTTGCTGGCTGTGGGCAAGGGACACAAAGCGGCTGAGCGGTGCGCGATGATCGGGGGCGTGGCGGTCGAGACGGGACCCGGGGCGCGGTCGGTGGAGCCGACTGTCGATGCGCGGATGATCGAGGCGGCGGCAGCCGCACTGAACCGGGTGGTCACGCGCACCGCGCTGGAGCCGAGTCCCCGGCTGTCGCAGCGGTTCGGGGTCGAGGTGCTGGTCAAGCGTGAGGACCTGCAGGTCGTCCGCTCCTACAAGGTGCGCGGCGCCTACACCGTGATCGACCGGCTCGACCCGCGGGCCCGTGCGCGGGGTGTGGTCTGTGCCAGCGCCGGCAACCACGGGCAGGGGCTCGCGTACGCGTGTGCGGCGCTCGGCGTCCGGGGGCGGGTGTTCCTGCCTCGCAACACCCCCCGGCAGAAGCGGCTCCGGATCGCCGCCATCGGGGGCGACAACGTCGAGGTCATCGTCGTCGGCGACACCTACGACGACGCCAACGCCGCGGCGCTGGCCGACGCGCAGCGCACCGGGGCCACCGTCGTGCCGGCCTTCGACGACCCGTACACGATCGCCGGTCAGGGCACGGTGGCCATCGAGATCGTCGAGCAGCTCGGGCGGGTCCCTGACGTGCTCGTCGTCCCCGTGGGTGGTGGCGGACTGGTCGCGGGCTGCGCCGCCTGGCTGCGGCAGCGACACCCCGGCGTACGGATCGTCGGGGTGGAGCCGTCCGGGGCCGCCGACGTGGCCGCCGGTCTGGCCGCCGGACGGCCGGTGGACCTGCCCGATCTGGACACCTTCGTGGACGGAGCCGCGGTCCGCCGGGCCGGAGCCGTGACGCTGCCGGTGATCGCCGCCGCCGACATCGAGATGATCACCGCCCCGGAGGGCCAGGTGTGCGTGGAGATGCTCGACTTCTACGCCAGCGACGGCATCGTGCTGGAACCGGCCGGTGCCCTGTCGACCGCGGGACTGGACGAGCTCGCCCGCCGTGGGCAGCTGGTGCCCGGGTCGACAGTGGTCTGCATCCTGTCCGGGGGGAACAACGACGTCAGCCGGTACGCCGAGGTGGTGGAGCGGGCGCTGGTCCACGAGGGCCGGAAGCACTACTTCCTGGTCGAGTTCCCGCAGGAGCCGGGTGCTCTTCGTCGCTTCCTGGACGAGGTGCTGGGCCCCGAGGACGACGTCACGCTGTTCGAGTACGTGAAGCGCAGCAACCGGGAGACGGGTCCGGCCATCGTGGGTATCGAGCTGGCCCGGGCCGCCGACCTGGCCGGTCTGCTGGAGCGGATGACCGCCGCCCCGGCCAAGTGCGAGCAGATCGCCGCCGACAGCCCGATGTTCCGGTTCCTGCTCTAGCGCACCCCGGCGTGGGGGCGACGGTGACGGGCGCTCGTGTCTCCTCCGCACGGGGATCTGCAGGATCTCGGGGTCATCGTCGTCGCCTCGTTGCCGCCGCGGGCGAAGGTGACCGCCCGCACCGGGTCACCGCTCCCGCTGGGGGTCACCCGGGGTGAGCGGCAGCACGCGTTGAGCCATGTCGAACGCGGCCAGCACCTCGACGAAGAAGTCGGAGGCCGACTGGGTGATCTTCTCGACCTCGTTCGTGGGTGAGGTCCGGAGCACCTCGGCCAGGAGCTGGTGGTGGGTTTGAGCGACGTCGAGCAGGCTGAGGCGTGCGACCACGGCCGCTCGACCGATGTCGTATCCGGTGAGCAGAGCGCGCTCGTCGGTGGCAGTGAGGCAGTGCAGGAACGCTGCGCGGTAGCTGCGGCGGAGCTGGTCCAGGTCGTTGACGGTCATCCGCCCGGCCCTCGGGCCCGGGGAGGATGTCGGCCGTGACGCTGCAGGTACACCAGGCCCTCCTCGAGGTCGAGAGCCGTCGTCAGCGCTTCCGAGTTCATGCCCAGCTCCACCATCGCGTAGGCGACTTCGGGCTGGATGCCCACGATCACGGTCTCGGCGCCACGCAGCCGCGCCATCTCCGCGATCGTCTGCAGGGTTCGCGACGCGAAGGAGTCGAGGACGTCCAGGGCGGCGACGTCGATGATCACCCCGGATGCGCGGTACTGACCGATCTCGCGGATCAGGTCGGACTGGAACCGGTCCATCTGGGAGTCGTCGAGGGCAGTGTGCACCGATGCGATCAGGTGCCCTCCCTGCCGCAGGATCGAAACCAGCGCCGGCCCGGTGTCCACTAGCTGGTCGCTCCCTCCTGGCGAGTGACGACGAAGCCGAGCAGCCGCTCGGCTTCTTCCAGCCCGCCTTGGAGGTCGCCGATCGTGTTCATCTTGCTCAGATCGACTCCGATGGTGACCAGCGTCTGGGCGATCTCCGGTGACAGTCCGGTGATGATCACGCTCGCTCCCATCAGTCGTGACGCATCCACCGTACGCACCAGGTGGTTGGCCACCGCGGCGTCGACCGCGGGAGCTCCGGTGATGTCGATGACCACGACCCGGGCCCGGTGGGTGCGGATACCCCGGAGCAGCTGTTCGGTCAGCTGGCGGGCGCGCTCGGTGTCGAGCACGCCGATGATGGGCAGGATGAGCAGCCGCTCGCGCACCGGCAGGACCGGTGTCGACAGCTCGCGGATGGAGTCCTGCTGCTGCCGGATGACCCGTTCCCGTTCCTCCACGAAGCTCACGGCCACGGTGTTGGCGATCCGGTTCGCCGCCGGCTCGTAGGCGTCGAGCACCCGGTAGAGGGTGGGCATGTCCTGCTGGTACTTCTCGAACAGCGACCGGGCCAGGACGTCACGGAGCAGCAGCACGATGCCGACCACTTCGTTGGTCTCGACCCCGCGCGGGATGATCCGCTCGGACAGGTCCCGGGCGTAGTGCTGCAGCGCCTCGACGCTGCCCGTCTCGAGGACCTCGACGTAGTTGTCGTAGACCGAGGTCGTCTCCGTGGCCATCTCCTGCGGCGTCATCGCCTGCAGCAGGTGAGCCCCTTGGATGCGGGCAGCCCACTCCTGACGCAGCCGGCCGCGCTTCTCCCTCAGGTGCGCCACCAGCTGCGGCAGCAGCTGGTCGTCGGCATAGGAGCCGACCGGTACTGGATCGTCGGTCATCTGATCATCCTTCTCTTCGCCACTTGGTCATGATCACGGTCGTTCCGTGATCGAGCTCGGACACGATGCTGAACTCGTCAGTCAGCCGTCGAGCTCCAGGCAAGCCGAGGCCGAGGCCTCGGTAGGTGCTGTAGCCGTCCGCCAGGGCTTGATCCACGTCGGCGATGCCGGGTCCGTTGTCCCGCGCCAGCACCCGGATGCCGACGCGCGGCTCCTCGAGAACCTGGATCAGCATGACCCCGGAGCCGGCGAAGCGGACGATGTTGCGGGCGACCTCCGACACAGCCGTGGCCAACACCACCCCGTCGGTCCGGTTGAACCCTGATTCCGTCGCCAGCCGACGCACCTCCCGGCGGGCCGTCACGATGTCGGCGTCGACCCGGATCGGCACCCGGACGTCTCGCTGTTGACTCTGAGCGCGTTGGACCAGCGGCTCGGACAACTCGACGCAGAAGTCACACTCCAGCAGGTGCGCTGCTGCGTCGACCTCACGCTGTCGCCGACGGTCGCCGCCGGAGATGGCCAGCAGAACTGCTCGGCACCGTTCGGTCGGCGGTTCGTCCCGGCCGGTGAGCAGGTACTCCACGCGCAGCCGGGCGCGGGCGCGGTTGAGCTGGGCCGCGACCGCTCCGGACGAGACGCCCAGCTCGGCGGCCAGTGACTGCATGTCCCGGCCCCCCACCTCGTGAGCCAGCAGCGCCGACTGGTCACGTTCGGACAGCCGGGACAGCGCGGCCGCGACGGTCTCGCGGTCCTGTTGCCGCAAGAAGCCGTCGATCGGCTCGTCACCGGCATCGAGCTCGACGACGCGGTGGCGGTGCCGCCGCTCGAGGTCCTGCGACTTCCACATCGACGCGACCAGGTTGCGGGCGGTGGTGATGGCGTAGGGCTTGAGCATCGCCGGCTCGAGCCGGTGGCTGACGCCGAGGACGCGCACCAGCGTCTCCTGCACGAGATCCTCGGCGGCCACCCTGTCGTTGACCCGGCCGGCGACGACGCGACGAACGACCGTCAGCAAGGCCGCGACATCGGCCTGGCTGGCTGTCCCGTCCTCCGCCTCAGCGATCATGCCCCCGCACCTGTGAGCCTGCCCGAGGTCGGGCGAGCGCTCGTTCGTGGATGTCCATCCAACCCTGACCAAACCACGAACGACTGTTCGTGGCAACCACCCCTTGGGGTGTAAGCATGACGGCGGTGGCGGACGGATCGGTTGGCGTCGGAGCGGAACGCGAAGTGAAGTCACCTCAGAGGCCTAGGACCGAGGGGCGGCGACGGATGAGACCCCGACCCCGACCCGGCGTGGCGTGATCGTGTCGCCGCTGGTGCGGCCGGCGGGTGCAGCGGCCGGCTCGTCGCTCGGGTGAGTGGGCCGGGCCTCCCCGCCGGCCAGAACCGCCGCCAGCAGCATCAGCACCAGACATGCCGTTGTCGTCAGGACCAGCAGACTCAGTCCACCCGGTTCGTCCTCGGGACGAGATCGACCGGCGCGTGGCCAGGACATCTGGACCGCCGACTGCCGGCGGGCGGGGGGGCGGTGGCGCCGGCTGACGCTGCTAACTCGGGGCATCCTCACGAAACCATCGACGAGGTGCGTGATGACGAATCGGGTCGCCCTCGCCGATCAGGTAGCCGGCAACGGCCCGAGTTCGCACCGTCGGGAGAGGCAAGCCCAAGATGGACGTCGCCGGCAACAGGAACTCGATGAGCACCTGATCCCAGACCGCGCGGTCGGCCCACACCTCGTGGAGGACCACACCGTCCGCGGAGTCCTCCACCCAGTGGAACAGGCACGAGGGGAGTGCCCGACCACTCGACGTCAGCTCCAGGCAGGCCAGGAGCATCTCGTACGTGTCCATCGAGCACCCGTGCAGCTCGATGTCGGCGGCCACCGCGACGGCACCGAATCCGTCCTGCGGTTGCTCCGGAGGGTCCGGCGGCTGTGGTCCGACAACCTGCTGAGGTGGGCCGCCCTTCGTGGTGTGGGCCTGCGATCTAGGTCTCGTCATAGCGCTCCTGACGATGGGAATCCTCCGCCGGCAGGACATGACGCGGGCTCACGGTCGCCACTGCCGGCGTGCGGCTCGTCCTGGGCGCGGGATGCCACGGCTCCCAGCCACGCACCCAGGACCGCGGGCGGATGTTCGCGTCATGCCCTGCCCGTCGCACCGTTTCCACCTCGGAGGATCCACACGACCTCTTCGACGCCACCGTGCCTGCAGTCCACCTGCGTGCCCGACGAAAGGACCCCCGTCATGAACCGAGGACTCATCGGCACGATCATCGGGATTCTCGTCATCGTGGTGCTCGTGGTGGTCATCATGCAGCTGACCTGAGATTCGCCAGCGTGCGCGGACTGATGATGAACGCGCAGCGATCACGACCCGATACGTCCAGGAGAACCGCTGGGACGGGCCGCCCGCCTGGGCCTGACCACGGCCCGTCCGGCGTCCACCCCTCAACGATTGGAGACCATGATGGCCGAGAACCGACACGTGAGGATCGCCGCCGGCGGCGACGTCCTCGCCGAGGCGACGATCTCGACGCCGGATGACAACGGAGAAGTCCGAGTCGCAGTCGCCGTGGCCTCGGGTCATCTCCCCGCAGGCGCTCGCCAGCGCATGGCAGACGCCATCCACGACACGGTGGTCAACGATCACGCCGATCGTCTGACCGCCAGCGTCCCCCTCGGTGACGCCGAGCTCGTCGACGGGATCCGCCAGCACCTCGACGATCCCCAGCTCCGGGCCGCCGGCGCCACCAGCATCATCCAGGGCGACATCAGCGAGCGATGACAACGGCCGCTGGACCTCCACGCACGCGCAGCGCACGATCAGCTGGCGGGAGCAGAGCCGACTCCGTGCGTTCACCTCGCACCGGACTCAGTCGCCTCTACCGGCTGCCTCAACGCCTAGCCGCCGCCGTCGTCGCGTGCGACCCCGATCCCACCTACGGATTCCTCGATCAGCTGGATGGTCTGTCCGACAGGGCGTCCACTGGGCGTCCCGCACCGACCGGCGCACCACAGTCGGCGGACTCGCCGTCGGCGACGTGACCGGTTCTGCTCGCTGACCGGGGGGGTCATGGAAGACCAAGCGCTCGTGAACGCCTTGCTCCTGCTGTACAGCAGGGATGAGGCGATCGGACGTCGATCCGCGGCTGCCACGCAGCTCGCTGAGTCATGTAGGACCGAGATCGCTGCGCGGATGGACATCGACGCACGTGCCCTCGGCACGTTCCTCACCCGACTGGTGCGGGACGCCTACCTCACTGAGGAAGCGATCGAGGGCGGCGCCGGCATCGAGGATGCCTGCGAGTTCTGGACCTGGTTCGATCAGAACATGTGGCCGGCCGAACGGTGCAGCGATCGCCGTGAACCAGGTGCATCCCCGATCATCGTGCCCACCCCGCCCCGCGCGGGGAGTCGCCCAGGGGGCGTGACATGACGCGGCCCGACGGCGCTGGGACGGAAGGTCGCCGACCGGCCGTGGCGTGACCGGATCCCATCGGCCGGCGCGTCTCGCGTGATGGCGGACGGCCTCGCGAGTCTTCTTCACTGAGAGGCGGGACGAAGCCGCGCACGTGGCCAGATCCCACCCCTGGGGGTGCAGCGCCACTCACCCTGTCGTCACTACGGTCGAGATCGGTTTACGTCGTAAACAGAACGCGCGGAGCAGCTGTCGGGTGATCAACCCGGCTGAGCCGCGGCGCGGCGGACCAGCAGCCGACGACAGGACCAGAACCGTCCGTCACCATCGCGGAGACATCCGCAGAATCGAGGCCACGATGCTGAACCAGAACGACATCGAGACGATTGCCGAGCGCGACGTCTACGACTCCGACGGCGCGAAGATCGGCGCGGCCCGTCAGGTGTACGTCGACGACGAGACCGGCGAGCCGGAGTGGGTGACCGTCCGGACCGGGCTGTTCGGGCTGAACGAGAGCTTCGTCCCGCTCGCCGACGCGACCGTCTCGGAGGACCGACTCGTCGTCCCGTTCACCAAGTCGCACGTCAAGGACGCGCCGAACCTCAGCGAGGACGGTCATCTGACGCCCGAGCAGGAGCGCGAGCTCTATGACTACTACGGCCGCAGCGGCGACTGGGACCGCCGACGGGACGACAGCTTCCGCACGCCGGGAAGCGACGGGGACCAGCGTGACCACGACCTCCGCGGCGAGCGTTCGACCAGGCCCGGCGGAGACACCTCCGGCCCGACCACCGACGACGCGATGACGGTGTCGGAGGAGCAGCTGCACGTCGGCACCGAGCGGCGGGAGTCAGGGCGGGCCCGCCTGCGGAAGTACGTCGTCACCGAGAACGTCACGAAGACCGTGCCGGTGCAGCGGGAGGAGGTCCGGGTGGAGCGCGAACCGATCACCGACCCGAACGCCCACGCAGCGACTTCCGGCCCGTCGATCTCCGAGGAAGAGCAGGAGGTCGTCCTGCACGAGGAGCGCCCCGTGGTCGAGACCGACACGGTCCCGGTCGAACGCGTCCGTCTGGGCACCGAGACGACGACCCATCAGGAGACCGTCAGTGACGAGGTGCGCAAGGAGCGCGTCCAGGTCGACGAGGCACGCGGCGACCACCGCTAGTCGAGCGACTGGCAGCGGGCGCCGCCGGCCGGCCATCAGCCGGGGCCAGGTCCGCCACTCGGCCACCACAGTCAAGGACAGCACCACGTCGTGAGCCTCGGGCCGCGCCGACGGGTTCTGAGCGCGCCGCTCTCGACCCCGTCGGCGGACTTCTGGGCATCCGCAGGCAGCCGACGAGGAACGACCCGGCCGACAGCTTGGGTGCGCGCTTCTCGGCGCCGGGGCCTGCCGGCACGCGCTCTGCAGGTCGGATGACAGGCTGACCGCATGCACCGCTTCTCCCAGGTCGACGTCTTCACCGATCGGCTCACCACCGGCAACCCGCTGGCGGTGGTGCACGACGCCGACGACCTGACCGACGAGCAGCTGGTGGCGTTCGCGCGCTGGACCAACTTGAGCGAGACCACCTTCCTGCTGCGGCCGACCGATCCCGCGGCCGACTACCGGGTGCGGATCTTCACCGTCGACGGCGAGCTGCCGTTCGCGGGCCATCCCACGCTGGGGTCGGCCGCCGCCTGGCTGGCCGCCGGCGGCGAACCCCGGGACGCCGACCACCTGGTGCAGCAGTGCGAGGTCGGTCTGGTGCCGGTCCGCCGGGAGGACGACCGGCTCGCTTTCGCGGCCCCACCTCTGCTCCGGTCCGGTCCGCTGTCGGTCGACGAGGTCGCTGAGCTGACCCGCTGGTTGGGGGTGCCGGCCGACGCCGTGGTCGACGCGCAGTGGGTCGACAACGGTCCGGGCTGGGTCGGCGTGCTGGTCCGTGACGCCGCGACGGTGCTGGCCGCCCGGCCGTCGGGACCGGGCACCTTCCGCGACGTCGGGATCATCGGACCATACCCGCCCGGGGCGGAGTGCGCGGTGGAGGTGCGAGCCCTGTTCGCCGTCGGCGACGGTCTGGCCGAGGACCCGGTCACCGGCAGCCTGAACGCTTCCCTCGCTCAGTGGCTGATCGCCACCGGGCGGCTCCCGACCGCGTACGTGGCTGCGCAGGGCACCGTGCTGGGTCGGCGGGGCCGGGTGCACGTGAGTGCCGAGGGGGAGGACGTCTGGGTCGGTGGCCGGGTGACTGCCGGGATCAGCGGGACGGTCGCCCTCTGACCCGCCCGAGGTGGCTGTGGCCGGCCGCCTTCGTGCTGCTCCCCCTGCTGGTGCTCGGGTTCTGGCTGTCGGCGCGTCACGAAGCGGACCGGTTCGCGCACCACTCGGTGCTGGCCGACGCGCGGATCACCGGCAGCGACCTGGGCTGCCTCGGCGCGATGGGCAGTCCCAGCTCGACCGGGGTGGGTTGGCGGAACGCCATCCGCTACGACATCGCGATCCCGTACGCCGGCGGGGTGCACCTCACCCGCGTCACGCGGCCGTGCGACGTGATCCCGCCGGACTTCGGCCGTGGCCGCGGCTACATCTGGGTGGAGTACGACGTCGACCACCCCGACCGGGTCCGGGTGCAGGGTGACCCGACCGCCGACGCGCGGGTCCGCTGGCTCTGGCAGCTGCTGGTCACCGTGCTGGCGGCCGAGGGCTTCGTGCTGCTGTGGCGACGGCGGCAGTCCACCGCCGTCGCCCCCGCCCCGCGGCGCTAGCGGTCCGCCCCCACCGGGTCGCCGAGCTCGGAGTCGGAGATGGCGCCGGCGAACTGGGCGTTGTAGAGCGCCCAGTAGGCGCCGCGCGCGTCCAGCAGCTCGGCGTGGCTGCCCTGCTCCACGATCGACCCGCTCTCCATCACCAAGATCACGTCGGCGTCCCGGATCGTCGACAGGCGGTGGGCGATGACGAAGCTCGTCCGGTCGGTGCGCAGGGCGGCCATCGCGTGCTGCACCAGCACCTCCGTCCGGGTGTCGACGGAGCTGGTCGCCTCGTCGAGGATCAGCAGCGCCGGGTCGGCGAGGAAGGCGCGGGCGATGGTCACCAGCTGCTTCTCGCCCGCGCTGATGTTGCTGCCCTCCTCGTCGATCATCGTGTCGTAGCCGTCGGGCAGGGAGTGCACGAAGCGGTCCACGTAGGTCGCCTCCGCCGCGGCCAGGATCTCCTCCGGGGACGCGTCCGGTCGGCCGTAGGCGATGTTGTCGCGGATGGTGCCGTGGAACAGCCAGGTGTCCTGGAGCACCATGCCGAGCTGGCTGCGCAGCGCCGCGCGCGGGACCGCCGAGATGTCCACGTCGTCCAGCAGGATCCGGCCGCCGTTCAGCTCGTAGAACCGCATGATCAGGTTGACCAGCGTGGTCTTGCCGGCACCGGTCGGGCCGACGATCGCCACCGTCTGACCCGGCCGCACGTGCAGGTTCAGGTCGGTGATCAGCGGCTTGTCCGAGGTGTAGGAGAACGCCACGTGGTCGAAGTCCACCTGCCCGCGCACCGGGTTCAGCGCGCCGGTGGCGTCCGGCGCGTGCTCGGGTGCGTCCAGCACCTCGAACACCCGCTCCGCCGACGCCACCCCGGACTGCAGCAGGTTGGCCATCGAGGCCACCTGGGTCAGCGGCTGGGTGAACATCCGCGTGTACTGGATGAAGGCCTGCACGTCGCCGAGGTTGATGGTGCCGCTGGCCACCCGCAGCCCGCCGACCACGGCGATGATCACGTAGTTGAGGTTCCCGATGAACATCATCGTCGGCATGATCATGCCGGAGATGAACTGCGCGGCGAAGGACGAGCTGTACAGACCCTCGTTGCGCTGCCGGAAGACCTCCTCGACCTCGGTCCGACGACCGAACACCTTGACCAGCGACTGGCCGGTGAAGGCCTCCTCGATGTGCCCGTTGAGCTCGCCGGTGGTCCGCCACTGGGCGACGAACTGCTTCTGCGCCCGCTTGCCGATCACCCCGGTCACGAGCACCGAGACCGGGATGGTGACCAGGGCGATCAGCGCCAGCATCGGTGAGACCACGAACATCATGATCACCACGCCGACCACGGTCAGCAGCGAGGTGAGCAGCTGAGACAGCGTCTGCTGCAGAGCCTGGGAGATGTTGTCGATGTCGTTGGTCACCCGACTCAGCAGCTCGCCGCGCGGGGACCGGTCGAAGTAGGACAGCGGCAGCCGGTTGATCTTGGTCTGCACCTCGTTGCGCATCCGGTACACGGAGCGCTGGACGGCGGCGTTCAGCAGGTAGCCCTGCCACCACAGCAGCAGCGAGCTGACCACGTAGAGTCCCAGCGCGATCAGCAGGATCTCGCCGAGCAGACCGAAGTCGATGCCGACGCCGGGAGTCACGTCGAGGCGTGAGACCAGGTCGGCGAACGTGGTGTTGCCCTGGGCCCGGAGCGCGGCGACCGCCTGCTCCTTGCTGGCTCCTGCGGGCAGCTGGCGACCGATGAAGCCGGTGAAGATGACGTCGGTGGCCCAGCCGAGGATCTTCGGCCCCACGACGCTGAGCACGATGCCGCCGACGGCGAGCACGATGCAGAAGATGATCACCGCCCGCTCCGGCACCAGGTGGCCGAGCAGCCGCTTGAGGGAGGGGCCGAAGTTGAGCGACCTCTCCACCGCGATGGCGGAGCCGGGCGGCCGCGGCCCGGCCGGGGGGGCGTACTTGGGACGCTCGGGGGCCTTGGTCAGCGGGGCCGGCTCCTCGGAGCCCGCCACCACGTCGGCCGGGACCAGCGTCTCGCCGGCGGTGGGGGAGTCGGTCAGCGGATCGGGGATCTCGTCGTCCGGACGGATCCGGCCGTCGTGCTTGCTCACGCGGTCTGACTTGCGCTCGCTCATGCCGCCGCCTCCTCGGCGCTCAGCTGGGAGTCGACGATCTCCGCGTAGGTGGGACAGGTGACCAGCAGCTCGTCGTGGGTGCCGCTGCCGATGAGCTCGCCGTCGTCCAGCACCAGGATCTTGTCGGCATCCCGGATGGTGGCCACCCGCTGGGCCACGATGATCACGCAGGCGCCGGTGGTCTCGGCCCGCAGGGCCGCGCGCAACCGGGCGTCGGTGGCCACGTCGAGGGCGGAGAACGAGTCGTCGAAGACGTAGATCTCCGGCCGCTTCACCAGCGCCCGGGCGATGGACAGGCGTTGTCGTTGTCCGCCGGAGACGTTGGATCCGCCCTGGGCGATGGCGGCGTCCAACCCGCCGTCCATGGCCCGGACGAAGTCCTCGGCCTGCGCGATCCGCAGCGCGTGCCACAGCTCGTCGTCGGTTGCGTCCGGCCTGCCGTAGCGCAGGTTCGAGGCGACGGTGCCGGTGAACAGGAACGGCTTCTGCGGCACCAGCCCGATCCGGCTCCACAGCAGCTCGGGTTCGATGTCGCGGACGTCGACACCGTCGACCTCGACAGCGCCCCCGGTCGCGTCGAACAGCCGGGGAAGGAGCGAGACCAGGGTGGTCTTGCCGGCACCGGTGGATCCGACCACGGCGGTGGTCTGGCCGGCACGCGCGGTGAAGGAGATGTCCCGGAGGACCGGCGACTCGGCGCCGGGGTAGGTGAACTCGGCCCCGGCCAGCTCCACCACCGAGGCCTGCGGCAGCCGGGTGACCGGCTCGGCGGCGGTGACCACTGACGACTCGGTGTCCAGCACCTCCCCGATCCGCTCGGCGCATACGACGGCCCGGGGCAGCAGCATCATCAAGAAGGTGGCCATCATCACCGACATCAGGATCTGGATCAGGTAGGTGAGGAAGGCGGTCAGGGAGCCGATCTGCATGTTGCCGGCGTCCACCCGGTGCCCCCCGAACCAGAGCACCGCGACGCTGCTCACGTTGAGCACCAGCATCACGATCGGGAACATCATGGCGAACCGCTGCCCGACCAGGGTCTGGCTCTCGGTCAGCTCGCCGCTGGCCCTGGCGAAACGCGCGGTCTCGTACGGTTCGCGCACGAACGCCCGCACGACCCGGATGCCGGTGATCTGCTCGCGCAGGATGCGGTTCACCGTGTCGATGCGGCCCTGCATGGTGCGGAACAGCGGCGGCAGCTTCCTGATCACCAGCCAGATCGAGCCGGCCAGCACGGGCACCGCCACCACCACCAGCCAGGACAGACCGACGTCCTCCCGCATGGCCATGATGATGCCGCCCACCATGGTGATCGGGGCCGACAGCAACACGGTCGCCGACATCACCACCAGCATCTGGACCTGCTGGACGTCGTTGGTGTTGCGGGTGATCAGCGACGGGGCCCCGAAGCGGTTCAGCTCCCTGGCGGAGAAGGTCAGCACCCGGTCGAAGATGGCGGCGCGGAGATCCCGGCCGAAGGCCATCGCGGTCCTGGCCCCGAAGTAGACCGAGCCGATCGAGCAGACGATCTGGATCGCGCTGACGGCGAGCATGACGCCGCCGGTGCGCCAGATGAAGGCGGTGTTCCCGGTGGCCACGCCCTCGTCGATGATCGAGGCGTTGAGGCTGGGCAGGTAGAGCGCGCCCATGGTGCCGAGGGTGGCCAGCACGATGGTGGCGATGATCATCGACCGGTACGGCCGAAGGTACTGGCGCAGCAGGCGCATCAGCATGGGTGGAGCTCCTGACAGGTGGGGGTCGCGATGCCGTGCAAGAGGGTGTCGACGATGACGCGGGGTTCGCTGGAGAACGTGGCGCCGATCAGGGGGTGGGTGACGGTGAAGACCAGTCCGCGGATGAGGTCGGCGACCTGGTCGACGGGCAACCGCAGGAGGGCGGCGTCCGGGCCGATGACGTCCACCAGGGCGGCGTTGAGGCGGGCGTTGTCCTGCTCCCGCCGTCGCCGGTGGTCCTCGTGCGTGGCGCCCTTCGGCAGGGGTGGATCGTGGCGGAAGGCGGGGAAGAGGCTGATCACGCGGCGCAGCCGGGCCTCCATGATCGCGATGGCGTGCTCGAGCCGGACACCCAGGTCGAGGTCGGGGTCGATCTGCGAGAGCGCCAGGAACGTGGGCTCGGCCTCGAAGGCGTCTTCCAGGATGGCGTCGACCAGGGCGTCCTTGTTGGGGAAGACCCGGAAGATCGTGCCCTCGGCGATGCCGGCGGCCTCCGCGATCTGCCGGGTGCTGACCTCGCGGCCGTACTGCATCAGCAACGGCTCGGTGGCGGCCATGATCGCGGCGCGCCGTTCGTCGGCGGGGAGAGGGGTTGCGCGAGCCACGCCGGAACTATAGTGAGTGAGTGCTCACTCAGCAACTGGCCGGCGTCGGGATGGGGTCACTGGACGGCTGACGTCAGACGCATCACGTTGTCCAGCCAGCGCTTGGTCAGCGGCCGCCGCTTCCACTCCTCGAGCGTGAGCTCGCGCGACACGGTCCGGTACTCGTCCTCGACCTCGCGCATCTGCCTGACGAAGCCGGGCCCGCTGCACATCATCGACACCTCGAAGTCGAGGTTGAACGAGCGGATGTCCATGTTGCTGGAGCCGATCACGGCGGTGTGGTCGTCGACGGAGAAGTGCTTGGCGTGGAGGACGTAGGGATAGGGGTAGAGGAAGATCCGTACGCCGGCCTCGAGCAGGAACCGGTAGTAGGAGCACTGGGCGTGGCTGACCATGAACTGCTCACCCTGGGCGCTGACGAACAGCTCGACGGACACCCCGCGCTGGGCGGCGGTGGTGATCGCGTAGAGGAGCGAGTCGTCGGGGACGAAGTAGGGGCTGGTGATGACCAGACGCTGCTGGGCTCCGTAGATCAGCGTGTTGAACAGACGCAGGTTGTTCTCGTCGGGGAACCCGGGCCCGCTGGGCACGATCTGACAGGTGAGGTCACCGCCGGCGTCCGGTGCGGGCAGCAGCTGCGGACCGATGTTCTCCGCGGACTCCAGGAACCAGTCGGAGGCGAAGACCAGGTCGATGCACTGCACGACTGGTCCTTCGACCCGGGTCGTCAGCTCGTGCCACCGGCGTCCGGCCGCCTCGTGCTTCTTGTTGTGGTAGCTCGCGTCGATCATGTTCTGCGAACCGACGAAGGCGGAGCGGCCGTCCACCACGAGGATCTTGCGGTGGTTCCGCAGGTCGGGGCGACGCCAGTGCCCCTTCAGTGGCTGGATGGGCAGCATCGGCCGCCACTGGATGCCGGCTTCGTCGAACGTGGCCAGCATCTGCTTGTAGCCCGGCAGCCCGAAGGTGGAGAGGTGGTCGAAGAGCACCCGCACGGTGACCCCACGGGCGGCCGCGTCCAGCAGGGCGGCGAAGAAGGGCTCGCTGGTGCTGTCCCGACACATCATGAAGTACTCGACGTGCACGTAGCGCTCGGCGGTCCGGACCAGCTCCGCCTTGGCCAAGACCGACACCTCGTAGTCGCTGAACAGGACCGCCGCGTTGTGCTCGACGCCGGGCAGCCAACCCAGCCGTCGGTTGAGGACCATGACGGAGTCGAGCCAGCCCGGTCGGTCCGCCGAGGCAGGCAGGGCGGGGACCTGGGCCAGACCCTGCCGGATCAACGCGCCGGTCACCCGCTGCTGCTCGCGGCGCTTCTGCGGGACGTACGGACTGCCGATGAGCAGGAACAGCAGCAGGCCGATCCCGGGCAGGAACAGGATCAGCAGCAGCCAGGCCATCGCCGACGACGGGCGTCGCCTCTCGGGCACCAGCCCGAGCGCGATCAGGTTGAGGGTGAAGACGACCAGGGCGACGACGATGGACGCGATCACGGTCTGCTCCGCGTGGGGGGCGCTACCGACATCGGACGGGGTCCTCTCCGGGGGGCGGGTGGGTTGATCAAAGGGGCCGGGTCCGCCTCAGCCGAGGGGCAGACCGGCCAGGCGGGACGCCGCCACGGCCACGGTCCCGATGGCCGCCAGCAGCAGCAGGACGCGCGCCGGGCGGTAGCGGAACGAGGAGGTGACACCGGCGAAGAACAGGGCGGCAGCCAGCAGGATCGTGGTGGCCACGTACGCATCCGCGCTCTGTCCGGCCTCCTGGCTGGCTGCGGTGGACGCCGACGCACTGGCCACGGCCGCCCGGTAGTCGGCCAGCTGCGCAGTCACGTACGCCTGGTCCTCGGTCAACCCGGTGGGTAGCCGGCCGGCGTCCACCTCAGCCTCCCACCGGTCGAGCGTGGGAAGGAAGTCCGGCCGCATCAAGGACGCGCGGTAGAAACGGAGCAGGCGGGTGTTCCCCGCTGACTTGGCCTCGGCGTACTGCGCCACGATCTGGCTGTCGTAGCTCACCCGCTGCGTCGCCGCCCCGTAGAGACGGGCGCCGTCGACGTGCTGCTCGGCCGAGGCCCGAGCATGGTCACCGCTGAGTCCGTTCCACTGCGCCGCCTGGTAGCCGCACCAGGCGGTGCCGATGGTGGTGAGACCGAGGAGCAGCACGGCGACGATCTCGATCAGCCGGTCGGCGGCGGGCAACGAGCCCGCCACCGAGGTCTGCTCGCTCACGGCAACCCCGTCGTCGGATCCTGCTCCCGAGGTGGTCGGTTCTGCTCCGGTCCGACCGACTCACCGGGTCCGACGGCGCGGAGGGCGACCTGCAACGCCTCCGTCCGCTGCACCAGCTCCGACCACAGGTCGGTCTCCCGGTAGCGCCACGCCGCGGTGGCGGTGCCGGACAACCGGGCGTCCAGCTCGGCGTCGTTGACCGCTCGGGCGAGCCGCGTCGCCGCCTCGGCGCGTTCCCGCTCCAGCTCCTGACGGGCCCGCAAGGTGGCCTGGATGACCTCACCCGTGCGGCCCAGGTCGGGCGTCCCGAGCCGGAAACCCGTCAGCTCGAGACCGTTCTCGGCCAACGCCGCGGCGACCGCGGCGCGGAGATCCTGCTGGCACCGTTCGAGGGCGCTGCCCACCAAATCCTCGACCGCCACCTCCGAGTCGCGCAGCGCCCGGGTGACGGCGACCGCCGTCTCGTCCCGGACGAAGCCGAAGACCCCGTGCGGGCCGAGGTTCTCGTGCACCTCGCGCAGCCTCGCCGGCACCAGTCGGAACCGGACGGTGTAGCCCACGACGGCGGTGGTCCGATCCCCCAGTGTGACGGGCAGGCCGGTACCGCTGCGGTCGAGCTCGGTGTCCGCGGCCCCCGAGGTCGGCGCTCCGGCCCGGAAGCTCAGCTGCACCGACGGATAGACCTCGAGCATCTTGCGCCGCAGCGCCGGGACGAAGTGCGGACCGGGCGTCAGGGCCGTGTCGGTGGCCCGGCCCCGAACCATCAGCAGCCCGAGGCTGCCCGACGGCACCCGGACCAGCGAGCTGCTGATCACCATCCAGGCGAGGACGGCGAGCACGGGGATGACGAGGATCACCACGATGATCCAACCGGCGGTGGTCATCGTGGTGCCCCCTCGGCGCCCGAGGGAGCGCTGGACAGCAGCGGGGTCAGCCACCGGCGGTCGGGGTCGACGTCGACGAAGACCGCCTTGACGAACAGCGTGGCCGGGATGGCCAGCAGGGCACCGACACCACCGAGGATGGTGCTCCAGACCAGCAGCGACAAGAAGCTCAGGGTGCCGGAGAGGCCCACTGTGCTGCCGACCACCCGGGGCTGGACGACGCTCTGCAGCACGATGTTGAGCGCGCAGTAGATGATCACCACGGCCAGGGCGGTGCCCGGGTCGTGGTCCAGCAGGGCCACCAGGGTCGGCGGGAGGAGTCCGACCAGGAAGCCCACGTTGGGGATGTAGTTGGTGATGAAGGCGAGCAGTCCCCACAGCCAGGCGTAGCGGATGTCCAGCACGGTCAGCGCGATCACGTCGCACAGCGCGACACCGGCGCCGAACACGGTGGCGACCGCGAGGTACTGACGGCTGCCGCGGGCGAAGAGCACGAGCGCGTCGGCCAGCCGCCTGCCCGCCGGTGAGATCCGGGCGAGGTTGGCGGCGAAGGCCCCGGCGTCGGTCACCGTGAAGAAGAGCAGCAGCACCAGGAACGCGACGCTGCTCAAGATCCCGGCCAGACCGCCCAGCAGGCCGGCGACCACGCCGATCAGCTTGCCGGGATCCAGGGCCGCGGAGACGGCGTCCAGCTGGCCCGCGCTGACACCGGCGGCGGAGAGGGTCTCGCCGACCCGCGCGAGGAACGCCTCGAACTGCGGCGCGTAGTCCTCCAGCAGAGCCGCCAGCTGCGCTCCGGAGATCACCAGGACGACGATCAGGCCGACGACGATGGCGTACACCGCCAGCAGGCTCAGCACGGCGCCGACCCAGGTCGGCAGTCCACGCCGGGCGGGGAGACGACGCAGAGGCTGCACGGTGACCGACAGGACCACGGCCAGGAACACGGGCGCCACCACGCTCGCGAACGCCCGCAGGCCGAGCGCGGTCACCAGCACCGCGGCCACCCCGACCATGATCAGCAGGCCCCGGGGGTGCGGCGCGGCTCGCGGTGCGACTGCGGGAGCTCCGACAGCCGCGCTGTTCCTGGGCGTCATGAGCATCGGCTCCCTTCACCGGGTCACCGCCGGTGGGTCTTCCCGGCGACACCACGATCCTCCGGCGGCCCGGCCGCCGTGTCGTCATGCAGAACGCGTGAAACAGCCCCCAGCCGAGTTGCCGCAGGTGGTGGGCGAGGAGTTCACTCGATCCGCATGATGCTGTGGAGCCCTGCCTCGGTCGAGACTGGGTCTGTCGGTGTTCCGAGCGTCGAGAGGGTGGGTCCACGGTGGATTACACGGAGGTGCTGCGACGACTCGCCATCAACGACGGGGGCTTCGCCGAGGACGCCGCCACCGAGGTCGGTTCCGGCGAGACGCACCTGGACCCCAAGACCCTCGCCCTCGTCCGCCTGGCCGCCCTGGTGGCCGTGGGCGGCACCGTCCCGTCGTACGGCGCCGAGACGAACGCCGCGGTCAGCGCCGGCGCCACCAACCGTGAGATCGTCGACGTGCTCGTGGGTGTCGTCTCCGTGGTGGGACTGCCCAGCGTCGTGACCGCCGCCCCGAGCCTCGGGATGGCGCTCGGCTACGACGTGGCTGCTGCCCTGGAGCAGTGAGGCGTCGGGGGTCCGCCGCAACCTGACGTCCTGCCTTCGGCTCAGACGTCCTGTCCCGGATCAGACGTCCTGGCGGGCCTCGACCCGTCCGTCGGTGATGGCCGCCAGGAACCGTCGGTGATCATCGGCGTTCTGCGCGGCGTACCGCGCGGAGAACTCGACGAGCGCACGGTCGAGGTCATCCTCCTGGCCCAGGTACGCAGCGATCGCCACCGGGTCACCCGACCGGGCGTGGGCGTGGGCGAGCGTCCACCCGCACAACCGCGCGTAGAAGGTCATCCGGAGGGGGTCCATCGTCTCGACCGCGGCGGACACCTTCATGTCACGGAGCTGGCGCCAGTAGTAGAAGCGGTCCTCCGCCATCCCGTTGGTCCAGCCCAGGAAGATGTCCGACGACGACTGCATCAGCCGCTGGCCCTCCACCACCCGCTGCCCAGGAGTGGCGAAGCGGGTGGCGGGCAGCTGCTGCTCGAGCACCGATCGCGTCGCCTCCTTGACCTGCAGGAACAACGGGTCCTGCTCGTCGCGACCCTGCAGCAGCACCATGAAGGCCCGCGTTCCCACGCTGCCGACGCCGACCACCTTGCGGGCCACGTCGACGATCCGGTAGCTCGCCAGGAGCTGGCGCCGGTCGGCGCTGAGGCTGCTCTGGTACGCCTCGAACTGGTCCTGGACCACCGCGCGGATCTGCTCGCCCGACAGCCCCCAGGCGCCGTCGAGCTCTCGCAGGGGCGTGACCACCGGGGGGTTGCTGGTGATGCGCGGCCGTCCGTCGACGACCTCGGTGAACCGCGCCAGGGCGTGCAGGTGGTCACGCGTGCGAGCCTTGCGGAGCAGCTTGTGGGTCGCCTTGATCGCCTTGTCGAGGTGTGCCCCCCGGGTCTTGGGCCGGCCCTCCGCCTTGCCCCGGCGCCCCTTCTTCCCCGCTGTGGAGCCCTCGGCGGGGCCGGCGGCCCGCCGACGCAGCGAGCGCATGGCCGCACGGATGTCGGACTCGTCGATCCGCGCGTACCAGACGTCGAGCGTGCGCTGTTCGGCGAAGTCGATCATGGCGGTGCGGTAGGCCCGGACCGCCGCGCCGGTCACGCTCCGGACGTCGCGCCGGCGGAACCCGTTGCTGCCGGCGGCGATGGTGAAGCTCGCCGCAAGGCGCGACAGGTCGTACTCGAACGGACCGGGCAGCGTCTCGTCGAAGTCGTTGACCCCGAACACCAGGTGGCGCTCCGGGGACGCGTAGCCACCGAAGTTGGACAGGTGGGCGTCGCCGCAGAGCTGCACCTGGAGGTCTGCCGTCGGGGTGCGGGCGAGGTCGGCGGCCATGACGGTCGCCGCCCCGCGGTAGAAGGCCAGCGGCGACGTCATCATCCGGCCGTGCCGGATCGGCACCAGATCGCTCTCCCGGGTGACGTTCTGCGCGACCAGCAGCTCGACCGGATCGGGGCGATCGGCGGCCGCGGTCCAGTCCGCGTGGACGGCCGGTGGGGTCTGCCGCGAGGCCTGCCGCCCTCGGTCACTGCGGTCCGCGATGGTCACGGGCGGCGGGAACGGCTGGGCGACCATCGGTTCTCCTTCTCGGGGCGCGGTCGTGGCGGGTCGCTCACGAACCGAGGATCGAGCGCTTCTCCAGCTCGAACTCCACGTCGGTCAGCACACCGGCGTCCCGGAGACCGGCCAGCTCCTTGAGCTGGGCGATCTTGCGGTCGGTGTCCGGCGGTGGCGGCTGCTGCTGGGGAGGTGCGGGCGGGGGCGGGTAGGCCGCGGGCGGCAGAGCGGCCCGCTCGGCGGCCTCCTCCTGAGCGGCCCACCGTCCCTGCTGTCGGCGCTGGACCCGACCCGACACCGCGGTGGCGGTGCCGGCGACGACGGCGGTGCGGGCGATGCCGCGAAGGAGACCAGGCATGTGATGACCTCTCGGTTCAGCTCGGGGGCGGGGGAGTTCGGTTCTCAGGCGGGAGTGCCGGCGTGGGTCGGCTGCTCACCCGGGGCGGGCTCGTCGTCCAGGGCGGCCAGGATCGCCTGGACGGGGATGCGTCCGCCGGCGACCATCCGGGCCCCGGCCCGGCGCAGGGCGGTCGCGAACGGGGCGGCCCACAGGTTCTCGTAGACGAGGATGCCGGCCGCGTTGCCGGGCTCGATGACCGAGCCGGCTTCCTCGATGTCGTCGGCACCGAGCAGGCCGGAGGAGGCACCCTCGAACACCGCGAGATCCAGCGCGCCGTCGCCGTCGAGGTCAGCGATCCGCAGGGCCGTCACCGAACCGTCCTCGGCGCGGCGGACGAACTGCAGATCGAGGATCCGGATCGTTCCGGCTTCCACCAGGTCGAGAAGCAGGGGAAGACCCTCCCCGGTCATCCGGTCGCCCGGGAACTCGACCACCAGGTAGTCGATCGGTCCGGTCTCATCCAGGTCGGTGGTCGCGGTCGGCGGCGACGACGTCGCGTGCTGCTGCATCAGGCCAGCGCCTTGGCCTTGAGCCGGTCGAACTCGGCCTGGGTGATGGCGCCGTCGTCCAGGAGCGCCTTGGCGGACGTGATCTCCTGGGCCGAGCTCGAGCCGCCGGCGACGGTGCGGATGTAGTCGTCCGCCTCCGCCCGCGCCCGGTGGACGGTCGCCGACTGGCGCTCGGCCATCCCCTTGCCCCGCACGATGAGGTAGATCAAGGCGACCAGGAAGGGCAGGAAGAACAGGCCGATCAGCCACAGCGCCTTCATCCCGCCGCCGAGGTCGGGGTCGCGGAAGAGGTCCGCGATGATCTGGAACAGCATCATGAGGTACATCACGAAGAAGAAGCTCCAGACCAGGAGCCAGAAGAAGTCCCAGAAGTTCATTGCTCGCCTTCCCACCGTTCGAGTCGCCGACCTGCCCTTCGAGCCAGGTCGGCCCGAGGCAGCTGCACGAAGAAGGCGTCCGTGACGGATCGTCCATCTCCACCTCGATCAAAGCCCTCGGTCGCGGTCGTGGCATCACGCAGATCGCGTGAACCGCCGCCCCGCAGCCGGGTCGGCAACCGCAGGACAGGGCAGCACGGCGAGGTGAACGTGGCTACGATGCGCTGGTGACGGAACACTCCCGCCGTCCAGCACCGCCGACGTCGCGCCTCGAGGAAGACCTCCTGGAGGCCAAGATCACCGTCCCGAACCCGCAGCCGGGCTCGGTGAGCCGGGCCCCGCTGATCAGGGCGGCCCGTGAGTCCGGCTGCCGCGTCATCGGCGTGACGGCACCGGCGGGTTACGGGAAGTCGACGCTGCTGATCGAGTGGGCCCGCTCGGAGCGACGCCCGGTCGGCTGGGTCTCGCTGGACCGGCTGGACGACGACCCGTCGGCGCTGCTGATGCTCCTCGCCTCGGCTTTCACGCGGGTCACGGGACGGACCGATCTGATCGACGACGTCCGTGGTGCCGGTCTGTCGGTGCTCGGGCGTGCGGCTCCTCGGCTCGCTGCAGCACTCCGGACGAGCCCGGTGCCCTTCGTCCTGCTGGTGGACGACCTCCACGAGCTCCGGCTGCCGGCCTGCCAGGACGTGCTGAGCGTCGTGGTGGCCGGGATGCCGGCGGGTTCCCAGCTGGTGCTCGCCAGCAGGTCCGAGCAGCCGTTGCTCCCTCGTCTGCGGGCTGCCGGCGACGCGCTCGAGCTCTCGTCCGTCGACCTGGCGCTGGACGCCGCCGGTGCGGAGAAGATCTTCGCGCGGGCCGAGGTCGACATCACCCCGGAGGCGGCAGCCGCGGTGACGGGACGGACGGAGGGGTGGCCGGCGGGCCTCTACCTGGCCGCGATCATCGCCCGGGGGAGTCCCGGGGACGTCTCGACGATCTCCGGCGACGACCGGTTCGTGACCGACTACCTCTACCGGGAGTCGCTCATCCAGCTGCCCGAGCCGCTGCAGGAGTTCCTGCGCCGGACGGCGATCCTCGACCAGCTGAGCGCCCCCCTGTGCGATGCGGTCATGGGTCGCCTGGGGTCCGAGGCACGGTTGCGTGAGCTGGAGGCGATGAGCCTGTTCCTCATCCCGCTCGATCGGCGGCGGGGCTGGTACCGCTACCACACGCTGTTCCGTGAGTTCCTGCTCGCCGAGCTGCGCCGGGCGGAACCCGACGTGGTCGGCGAGCTCCAGCTGCGGGCCGCCGACTGGTACGAGGCGAACGGATCGGCAGCCCTGGCGCTCGAGCACCTCCTCAGCACCGAGGAGCGTCAGCGGTGCGTGCAGCTGCTCACCGCCTTGATCCTGCCGACCTTCCAGGCCGGTCAGCAGGCGACGGTGCGCCGGTGGCTCAGCGCGCTCGGCCGGCCGACGACCGAGTCCCACCCGCCGCTGGCCGTCCTGGCCGGCTGGATGTCGATGTACGCCGGCGAGACCGTCGAAGCCCAGCGCTGGGCCGGTCTGGTGGACACCCTCGCCCACGATGAGCCGTCCGCCGACGGCACCGCCGGCTTCGCGTCCGCCCGGGCCATGCTGCGGGCGGCCATGTGCGCGAACGGTCCCGAGCAGATGGCGGCGGACGCGGCGTACGGCGTCCGGGCGGAACCGGCCTGGAGCAGCTGGCGGGCGACCGCTCTGTGCCTCAGCGCCGAGGCGGAGCTGCTGCTGGACGCGCCCTCCCGGGCGACCCAGCTCTTCGAGGAGAGCGCGGCGGTGGCGGCCGCCCTCGGCAACGTGAACGCCGTCGTCCTCTGCGAGGCGGAGCTGGCGGTGCTGGCCATGGACCAGAGCCGGTGGTTCGATGCGTCCCGGCACCTGCGCCGGGCGCTGGCGACGGTCGACGAGCGGCGGCTGGACGACTACCTGCTGTGCGTGCTCGCCTTCGCCGCCGCTGCCCGTCTGGCGGTGCACCGCCGCGACCCCGGGGAGGAGGAGCGGCAGCTCGCCCGAGCCATGCGGGCCCGCCCCATCTGCACCTTCACGGTGCCCTATCTCGCGGTCCGGATGCGACTGCAGCTCATCGCGGTGTTCATCGCCCGCGACGATCAGGGGACCGCCCGCCACCTGCTGCGGGAGATCGACGACATCGTGATGTTCCGTCCGGATCTGGGAGCGCTGCTCGACCAGGTCAGCCAGGTGCGGGCGAGGGTGGACGCGAGCGTGCCCGGCTCGGCTCAGGTGACCATCCCGCTGACGCCCGCGGAGCTGAGGCTGCTGCCGTACCTGCAGACGCATCTCACCTTCCGCGAGATCGGGGAGCGGTTGTTCGTGTCGCGCAACACCGTCAACTCCCAGGTCGGCTCGATCTACCGGAAGCTCGGCGTCTCGTCCCGCAGCGACGCCGTCCAGCAGGCCGGGGCCGTGGGTCTGCTCGGCTGGTGATCGCGGCTCCGGCGCGCGACTTCACCCGTTCTGCGTGACGACAGAGCGGAGCCCGGACGCCACGATCGAGCTGAGGGACCTCCACCTCGACGACTCCGAGGAGAGCGACGATCTGATGGCCACAGCGCAGGCCCCGGGTGCGGGTCTGGTGCTCGCCGTGCTCGCGGCGAGCCAGTTCCTGATGACGCTGGACAGCTCGGTGATGAACGTGTCGATGGCCGTGGTCGCCGCGGATCTCGGGACGACCATCAGCGGCATCCAGACCGCCATCACCCTGTACACGCTGGTGATGGCCACCATGATGATCACCGGCGGCAAGCTCGGGACGATCTTCGGTCGACGTCGCGTCTTCGCCCTCGGTCTCCTCGTCTACGCAGCCGGGTCGCTGATCACCGCGCTGGCCCCGAACCTGCCCGTGCTGCTGCTCGGGTGGTCGTTGCTGGAGGGGCTCGGCGCCTCGTTGATCATGCCGGCCATCGTCGCCCTGGTCGCAGCCAACTTCCCGGCCGAGCGGCGCGCCGGCGCGTACGGCCTGGTCGCCGCCGCCGGGGCGATGGCGGTCGCCGCCGGTCCGCTGATCGGCGGGGCGGTCACCACCTTCGCGTCCTGGCGCTACGTGTTCGTCGGCGAGGTCGTCCTGGTGCTGGTGATCTTGGTCTTCCTGCGGCGGATCGCCGACGTCCCGGCTTCCCCGGGTCGGCTCGACGTCGTCGGATCGCTGCTGTCCGTGCTGGGTCTGGGCTCGGTCGTCTACGGGGTGCTGCGCTCGAGTGAGTGGGGGTGGGTCGCAGCCAAGGCGGGAGCCCCGACGGTCCTCGGCGCCTCGCCCGTGATCTGGTTGCTGGTCGGCGGTGTGGTGGTGGTCTTCGCGTTCCTGTGGTGGGAGCAGCGTCTGGTCCGCACCGGCGGTGACCCGCTGCTGCGGCCCGCGCTGCTGCGCAACAGCGGGCTCACCGGCGGGCTGTCGATGTTCTTCGCCCAGTACCTCGTCCAGGCCGGGGTGTTCTTCACCGTGCCGCTCTTCCTCTCCGTCGTCCTGGAGCTCAACGCCCTGCAGACGGGTCTCCGCATCCTGCCGCTGTCCGCGGCGCTGCTGCTGGCGGCCGCCGGGATCCCGCGGGTGGCTCCACGCGGCAACCCCCGCCGGATCGTGCAGCTGGGCCTCGGCTGCGTCCTCGCGGGCGTGCTGGTGCTCGTGGCCGGGATGGATCCGGGGGCCAGCGCCGCGGTCGTCGCCCTCCCCATGCTGCTGATCGGGCTCGGGCTCGGCGCGCTGGCCTCCCAGCTCGGCGCGGTGACGGTGTCCGCGGTGGACGACTCGGAGAGCGCAGAGGTGGGCGGGCTGCAGAACACCGCCACCAACCTCGGTGCGTCGCTGGGCACCGCGCTGATTGGCTCGGTGCTGCTGGCCACCCTGACCAGCTCCGTGATCACCGGCATCCGCGACAACCCCGCCGTGCCCGACACCGTCAAGGAGCAGGCGTCCACCCAGCTCGTCGGGGGCGTTCCGTTCCTGTCGGACAAGCAGCTGGACGTGGCCCTGGACCGCGCCGGTGTGTCGGCCGACCAGGCCGCCACCATCAGGACCGTCAACGCCGAGGGCCGACTCACCGCCCTACGGGTCGCCTTCGGTCTCACGGCCCTCCTCGCCGCCGCCGGTTTCCTCCTCACCGGTCGCCTGCCCCGGCGGGCGCCCGGTTCGGGACCGGCCCCGCCGGCCACCGACCGGTCGACGGCCGACGTCGTACGGACGCGCCCGAGGCGATCGTGAAGCTCGTACCGGGGGCTCGCCGGCCGCCACCCCCCGCCTCCCGGCTCGTCGACCGCTGGACCTCGGTCGCCGGCGTGGACGTCTTCTACCGCGAGGCGCGGGTCGCGGGCGCTCCCGTGATGGTGCACCTGCACGGTTTCGGCCTGTCCGGCCACTACCTGGTGCCGACGGCCGAGCTGCTCAGCGAGCGCTTCCACACGCTGGTGCCCGACCTTCCCGGCTTCGGACGCAGCGCCGGAGACGCCGACGCCCTCGACGTCACGGCCCTGGCCGAGGCGGCGGCGGCGTTCCTGGACGACCGGGGTGTCGAGTCGGCGACGCTGGTCGGGAACTCGATGGGGTGCGCCGTCGTCTGCGAGCTCGCACACCGCCACCCCGACCGCGTGGACCGGGCAGTGCTCGTCTCACCGGCCGGTGGGGTGCACAACCAGCCGCTGCACCGGGCGGTGCGCCAGCTCGCTCGCGACGGTGCCCTCGAACCGGCGCGGCTGCTGAGCGTCGCCGTCCCCGACTACCTGCGCTTCGGGATCTCCAGCACCCGGAGGATGTTCCGGGCGCTGACGGAGTACCCGGCCCTGGAGCGACTGATCGAGCTGCAGATCCCGACCCTCGCGGTCGTCGGCAGCCGGGACCCGATGATGCCCGGACCGGCCCGCGTCCGGGAGGTCGCCGGCCGCAACGACAACCACGTGCTCCTGGTGGTCATCCACGGTGCCGCCCACGCGATCAACTTCAGCCACCCCGCCGAGCTGGCGAACGTCATCCGCCAGTTCACGGCCGACGAGCCGATCGTCGACGACCCCGACGCCCCCGGTCTGGCCCGGGCCTACGAGCTCCACCGTGGGATCCACCTGCCGTGAGCCGCCGAGGGCTCGGGCTCAGCCCAGCAGCGGGACCGCGACGTCGCGTCCGCCCTCGGCGGTGAGTCTGCTGCGCATCACGACCGTGCTCGGCGCGGGCGCGAAGCCGCCGGCGAACAGCGCCTCGCCCTGGCGGAACGACGGAGAGGCGGCGAGCAGGGCCGGCGGCGCGAAGCTCAGGGTCGCGGCGAGCTCGTCGAGGTCGCGCTCGGAGCTCATCCGCATCAGGGCCAGGTTGTCGCACTGGGAGATGATCCCGGCGTGCACCTTGGACGGCCGCTGGGTCGACAGGAGGAGCCAGAGCCCGTACTTCCTGCCTTCGGCCGCGATCTGGATGATCCGCTCCAGCACCATCCGCTGCAGCGGCGTCTCGGCCTCCGGGCTGCACAGGTTGTGGGCCTCGTCGATGACGATCAGCACCGGACGGCGCTCGCTGCGGCGGGCCCACAGCTCGTCCAGCACCGCCAGCGCGACCACGAGGGGCTGCTCCGCCGTGGCGAAACCGCCCAGGTCGAGCACGGTCGCCGCCGGTCTGGTGTCGATGATCTCGGTCGCCGCCCGCCCGCCTGCCGCCCACATGTCCCAGCTGAGCAGGCCGAGGTTCTCGATCCGCAGGGCGAAGCTGCGGACCTCGGGATCCCCGCTCTGCCTCAGCTCCGGCAGGATCTGCCCCGGTTCCTGCGCCGCGAGCATGTCTTCCAGGTGCAGCAACGTGTTGTACTCCACCCGGTCGATCAGCGGGTCGAGGCGCAGCAGCGCCGCCTTGGCGGTGACGCTCATGGCGGTGAACCGCACCAGCAGGTCGTCGCCCGGCTGTCCGGCGGCGCGCAGGATCCGGATGTCGCGACCCCTGAGCCGGTCGACCCGGTCGCCGGAGGCCCCCGGGTCCACCTGGTCGAGATGGACGAAGTCGGCGTTGGGGTCGAAGATGATCAACGGGAGCTCGGTGTGCATCAACAGCTCCTCGAGCAGCACGCCCAGCGCGTACGTCTTCCCGGATCCGCTCTGCCCGCACCAGAACGTGTGCCGATTGAACCGGTGGGGGAGCAGTCCGGCGCCGACGCCCGGCATCGACGCCAGCCGGCCGACCTCCAGGACCGCGCCGGAGCGGGCGAGGAGTGACTCGACGAGCGCCGGCTCTGCCGGAGCGACCGCGGCTGGTCCCGGACCGGGCGCGCGGGACGCCGGTGCACCGTAGATCCGGCCCGAGGCGATGAGACGTCCGCCGCCGTCGACCTCCGCGGCCTCGACCAGCCCCAGTCCGACCCCGTCGGCCTCGGTCAGGGAAACGAAGTCCCCGGGACGGTAGGCGTCGGTGGCGTCGACAGCGTCGATGCGAAACGTACGCCCGTCGGTGGAGGCCGTGGCCTCGGCGATCGAGCCCGGCGAGGTCATGCTCGATCGTAGGACGGATCCCGGGTGACGCCTAGGGGTGCGATCGTCAGTGGAAGTACTTGAGCGAGACCTTGAGCACGATCATCAGCACGCCGAGCCCACCGGCGAGCAGCACCATCCCGGTCTGCGCCAGGCGGCCCATCCGGGCTGCCCGCCCGGCCCGCCACCCGTAGATCATCAGCAGAACGACGATGACGACCAGCGCGACCAGCGCGGCGTCGGAGGGTGTCGCGCCCAGCAGCCGGGCCACGAGCAGAGCGACCAGGGGGACGTACGACGCGCTGACGATCGGCCACTTGTCCCTCAGAGCGGAGCGAACGCTGCCCGCGGAGGGGATCCGCCCCTCGCTCGCCCGGGCTCCCAGCTCGGCGTACTGCTCCGACAGCCAGTAGACCAGCAGGGTCACGAAGACGGCCACGGCGAGGGGGGCCGTACGCATCTGCGACCCGACCGTCGCCAGCACCGAGGCGGAGACGATCAGCCCGTAGATGCCGGCGGCTCGGCCCGTGGCGTTCTGCGCCGCCGTGGCGGTCGGTCGCTCGGGAGGTTGCTGCGCAGGGGTCACGGTCCTCCGATCGTCAGCAGATCCACCGGAGCCGACCGTCGTGGGTCCGGCCGAGATCCGGGCACCGCTCCCGGGTGCGCCCGGCGACGGCGGTCACCGCAAGGCACGTCGGCTGGTGTCGCAGGACCGAAGATAGCGCAACGGGCCCGGGCGGGGCGGGGTCCGGGGGCGACGGAGGCCGGGAGCGATCCGCGATAATGGGCCGCCGGACGAGGTCTGTCGCGCGACACCAGGGTGGCGCGGCGGCCGGGAGATCGAAGCGAGGGCGACGACCGTGGCGCTGGGCAAGCTGGCCGAGCTGGACTTCGACGCCGTCATCTTCGACATGGACGGCACCCTGATCGACTCGACCCCCGCCGTGGCCCGGGCCTGGTCGACCTGGGCGCAGGAGCACGGGCTGACCGCCGAGCAGCTGGCCGGGCACCACGGCATGCCGTCGGCCCGGGTCGTCCGCAAGCTGCTGCCCGACCACCAGCACGAGTCGGCCATCGACCGGATCAACGCCCTGGAGATCGACGACGTGCACGACATCGTGGTCCTGCCCGGAGCGGCCGACGCCCTGGCCGCGCTCCGCTCGGCCCGCAACGCCATCGCCACCTCCTGCACGATGCCTCTCGCCCGGGCTCGGATCGCGGCCGCGGACCTCGCTGCTCCGTCGGTGCTGGTGACCGCCGACCAGGTGGAGCACGGCAAGCCCGCCCCCGACCCGTTCCTGCTGGCGGCCGAGCGACTAGGGGTGGCTCCGGAGCGCTGCCTGGTGGTGGAGGACGCGCCGGCCGGTCTCACCGCCGCGAAGGCGGCCGGCTGCTACCGGCTCGCGGTGATCACCACCACACCGGAGGGTGAGCTGGAGGCCGACGGGATCGTCCGCAACCTCGGTGATGTCGAGTTCCTGGTCGGCGCCGACGGTGGCATCAGGGTTCGCGAGCTCGCCTGACGGTCATGCACGACCGTGGTGAGGATCGAGCACGACTCAGCACGACAGCTGACGCCGCCCTGCTGAGTGGTGCTCGTGGGCTTCGCTCGGGTGTCGCTCAGCCCTTCAACGCCCCGGACATGACCCCCTGGATGAACTGCCGCTGGAAGAACATGTAGAGCACCAGCACCGGCAGCGCCACCAGCACCGCGGCGGCGGCCATCAGGTTGAGCTGCTGGGTGTAGCGGGTGGAGAACGACCCGAGGGCCAGGGTCACCGGCATCTTGGCCTCGTCGTTGATCAGCACGAAGGCCAGGAAGTAGTCGTTCCAGGTCCACATGAACATGAGCAGCACCATGGTGATCAGGGCGGGGCGGATCACCGGGAGAACGATCGACCAGAGCATCCGCAGCCGACCTGCGCCGTCGAGCTCGGCGGACTCGACCAGCTCGCGTGGGACCGCCTGCAGCGTCGCGCGCATCCAGAACACCCCGAAGGACACGCCCAGTCCGGCGTGCGCGATCACGAGCCCGAACAGGCTGGACGTCAGACCGACCGTCCGCAGGTTGAAGTAGAGCGGGACCAGGATCCCCTCCAGCGGGATCATGATGCCGGCCAGGATGATCGGGAAGACGATCCGGCTGCCTGGCATGGCCAGGATGGTGAGGCCGTAGCCGGCCAGGATCGAGACCGACGAGGTGATCACCACGGCGCCGACGCAGATGATCAGGCTGTTGAGCAGGTGGGTGGTGAAGTCGGCCTGCACCCAGGCGTCGGCGAAGTTGGACAACCGGATGTCGCTCAGATCCACGCCGGCATTGGCCTTGGGGCTGGTGGCGGCCAGCAGCAGCCAGCCCACCGGCAGCACGACCGCCAGGGAGAACAGCGCCAGGATCGCGTACGAGAACACGGTCTCGAGCCGGGTGCCGGCCATCAGGCGTCCCGCTCCACGAGGCGGACGATGAGCAGGGCCACGAGCAGGCAGGTCAGCGCCATCACCACCCCGATGGCCGCCGCCGCGCCGACGTCGCCGACGGCGAAAGCCTTGGTGTAGAGCAGGAACGACGGGGTGATGGTCGAGGTCCCCGGCCCGCCGCGGGTGGTCAGCCAGACCAGGTCGAAGGTGCGCAGCGCGCCGGTCACCGTGAGCGTGGCGGCCACGGCGATCTGCGGGCGCAGGCCCGGCAGCGTGACGGCGAAGAACTCCCGCACCAGACCGGCCCCGTCCACCCGGGCGGCGTCGTAGAGGCTGGTGGAGATCGAGGACGAGCCGGACACGAACAGCACCATGCACAGGCCGAACGTGGTCCAGGTGCCGACCAGCCCGAGGGCGGGCAGCGCCAGGGTGAAGTCGCCCAGCCAGTCCCGGGCCAGAGCCTCCAGCCCGATCGCCTGCAGCGCGTGGTTGATCGGACCCTCCGGGCCGTAGAGCTGCTTCCAGAGCACGGCCACCACCACCGAGGTGAGCACCTGCGGGAGGAAGATCACCCAGCGGAAGATCGCGAACCCGGGGCGCCGGTAGCGGGCCAGCAGCGCGGCACTGAGCAGACCGAGGGTGATCGGCAGCACGGCGTAGAAGACGACGAGCACCCCGATGTGGCCGATGGCCTCGGCCAGCAGCGGGTCGTCGAAGAACGCCAGGTAGTTGTCCAGTCCCACGAACACCGCCGCGGACACCCCGTCCCAGCGGTAGAGCGAGTAGTTGATGCTCTGCACCGACGGCAGCAGCACGACGAAGGCGTACAGCAGCATGGCCGGCAGCACGTAGAGCCAGCCCACCCAGCGACGCCGCCCCCGGCGCGGTCCGCGGGGGGCCGGCGCACCCCTCTTCCCGGCGCGGCGGGCCTGGGTCAGCGGGCTGGCCGCCGACACCGTGGGTTCGGCCACGGTCCTACTTGCCCTGCGACTTCCGGAACGCGTCGTAGTCCTTCTGGCAGGCTTCGACGAGCTGGTCGGGCGTGATCTTGCCGGCCAGCAGCAGCTGGGTCTGGGCGCCGAGCGTGTCCAGCATGGTCGGCGAGGCCCAGTCGAAGTAGGGCACGAAGCCGTCGGTCTCCTGCACCGCGTTCAGCTCGGCCAGCTCGTCGGCCAGCAGCGCACCGGCGTCGGCGGGCTTGGTGAACGTGCCGTTGAACGGCATCACCCCCGTCTTCAGGGCGATGTCACCGGCTTCGGTGCTCGAGGCGAAGTCGAGGTAGGCGGCCGCCGCGTCTGGGCTCTTGCTCTTGGTCGCGATGGAGAAGTTCTGGTTCGAGGCGCCGGTGGCCTGCAGCGGCATGCCCTCGGTCGGCAGCAGGAACGTACCGAACTTGTTGGCGGTGGCGACGTTGTTGAAGGGCAGCGAGTCGCTGTAGTAGAAGTAGTAGACGCCCGTGCCCTCCACGAACGCCTGGCCCGAGTCCGAGCCGGGCGTGCCGGCGAAGTTCTTCGGCAGGTAGCTGTCGGCCGCCCACTGCTGGTAGAGCGCGCCGGCTTCCTTCATCCCGATGTCGGTGGCCGCGCCCCCGGTGCCGTAGACGAAGTCGGCGATCTTCTGCTTCTCTGCGAACACGTTCATCAGGGCGAACAGCGTGGTGGTGCTGAGCCACTGGTCCTGGGTGCCGATCATCATCGGCACCTCCCCGGCGGCCTTGGCCTTGCTCAGGCTAGTCGTGAACTCGTCGAACGTCGTGGGGGTCGCGAGCCCCAGCTTGTCCAGCTTGGACCGGTTGAAGTAGACGGTGATGAAGCCGCCCTGGGCGATCGGTGCCCCGAACCAGGAGCCGGTGCCGATCTGGCTGCCGTCGGCCGCGACCTGGTGCATCGTGGCGATCGTCGCCGGGATCCGCTTGTCCCAGCCGTACCCCTTGGCGTACGCGTCCAGGTTCAGGATCAAGCCGGCCTTGGCGAAGGTGCCGATGCCCTGCCAGCCGTTGTTGGCCGGGACGACGTCGGGCGCGGAGGTGTCGGACAGCTTCAGCTTCAGCGTCTTGTTGATGTCGTCGAAGGTGGCGCTCGTGCGCTTCACCTTCAGCTTCGGGTACTTGGCGGTGAAGGCCGCGTTGACCGCGGTCACCCACTGCGACTGCATCGACGCCTTGTCGGTCCAGGTGTCGAGCGTGGTGATGGTGGTCTCGGGCAGCGAGGCGGGATCGGTGTTGACGTCGGTCGGGGCGCTCGACGACGCCGGGGCGGAGCCGCCCGGGGCGCAGCCGGCCAGCGGGATGCTGACGGCCGCGGCCGCGAGGCCGAGGAAGGTCCGGCGGTTGGTGATCATGGTGTCTCCTCGTCAGGCCGCTGCGGGCGGGGGCGGAACGGTGATCGTACGGGTGGGCTGCGGGGCGTCAGGGTGCTGCAGGGGCGTCAGGTGCTATTGGGCGTCCTCGTGGACGCGGTCGTGGATCAGGTGCTGCGGTCCGTGCTCGTCGACGGCCATCGGCGCCGGTGGGGTGAAGGTGCTGGTGATCTTCTGCGTGGTCCCGGTGGCCGCCGCCTCCATCGCCGCCAGCATGACCTCCAGCACGTGGTAGGCGTGCTCGGGGCGGGTGTAGGGCTGTCGACCGGTTCGCACGCAGTCGATCATGTGCCTCAGTCCGTCGGTCCACGGCCAGTAGCGGGACCTGCTGTGGAACGTCTGCCACGACCCGAGGGAGTTCTCCCACAGCTGGAGCCCGTCGGGTGCCCAGTCGTCCCCGAGCATCTGGACCGTGCCGTCGAGACCGTAGACCTCGACGGCCGGGCCCAGGTACTGCTGCATCCCGAAGGCGGTGGTCACGGTGGCCAGGACGCTGCCCCGCTCGTCCCCGAGCTCGAGCAGCAGCTGGAACGTGTCGTCGGTCTGCACCTCGATCTCCTCGCCGTCGACCACCCGGCGGGATCGGGTCAGCGTGGTCATCGCCGTCACCGAGCGGCAGGGGCCGAGCAGACCGGTCAGGGTGGTGACGTTGTAGACCCCGAGATCGAAGAGCGGGCCGCCGCCCGGACCGTAGAACCACTGACCCCAGTCAGGACCGTTCCAGCCGTAGCGGGCGCGCGCCAGCAGCGGTCGACCGATCCGACCGTCGAGCATCATCCGGACCATCCGCTGGTAGTCCGGGCTGAGCAGTACGTGCGGGGCGCACAGCAGGTTCGCCGGCCCGGTGCGGTCCAGCTCGACCAGCCGGGCCGCCTGCTCCAGCGACAGCGACATCGGCTTCTCCACCAGCACGTGGTGGCCGGCGGCCAGTGCCTGCTCGGCGAGGTCGCCGTGCTCGGGCATCGAGGTCAGCACCACCACGAGGTCGATGGTGGGGTCGTCGATGACGTCCTGCGGGTCGAGGGTGCTACCCGAGGTCGGGAACGTCGCCTGCACCTCGGCGACCCGGTCCGCGCGGAGGTCGCAGACGATGGGGGCCGACGCGTGCCCGCGGGCCATCTCGTTGACCAGGAGCGGCATGTAGGCGTGCTGCATCACGCTGCCGCAACCGATGATGCCGACCGAGACCGTCTCCGCCATGACGCTCCTCGAGCTCCGGGAAAGTGGGTGAATCTGCTCGCTCAACGTACCGCTGGCAGACCAGTTATGCCAGATTTGACCACATGACCTCCTCAGTGGTTCGCCGCGCCACTCCGCGGCCCCATTTCCACGAGCCGCACCTGATTCGGCGGGCCGATGCGGCCCACCACGTCTGGGGCGACGCCGAGGGTGGCTACGTGACCGACCGGGTGATCTCGTCGTCGGACCAGCTGCACGTGCTGGAGTTCGAGCTGCCGCCCGGCGGGAGGTTCGGCCACACGGCGAGCAACCCGACGCTGTTCGCCGCCGACGTGGCGTATCTCTGCGTGGCCGGCACCTTGTGCCTCGCGGACCCGGAGTCCGGGGAGGTGGCGCTGGTGCCGGAGGGCAGCGGGGTCTACTTCGGCCGGGACACCTGGCACCACGGTTTCGCCGTCGGTCCGCACACCGCCCGGGTGGTGGAGTTCATGTCCCCGCCCCCGGTGCTCGGCACGGCGTCCACGTACGGGCGGACCCGCCCGCTGCTGGCCGAGACCTGCTACGCCGACGAGCGCTGGCGGGGGCGGTGGCCGCAGGCGCTGACCGAGCAGCGCAGCGGACGTCGGCTGGTGCCGCTGGGAACCGACGACGGTCTGCTGGCCTTCCGGGACGCCTCCCCCGCTCACCTGGTCTGGACGCTGCTGGACACCCCGCTGCTGACCGTCGTCCGCGGGGAGGTCCAGCCGGGCACGGTCGACGCCTTCGCGGTGCAGCAGAAGGAGACGGTGCTCCGCGTGGTGGCGGGGGAGCTGTGGGTGGACGTCCGGGATCCCGCCGCGACCGATGCCGCGTACACCGTCGGGTGCCTGCAGCCCGGCGACGCCTGCTTCGTGCCCGCCGGGCACGAGCTCCGGACCCTGGTGCGGGCGGACCGGCCCGCGTCCTACCTGCAGGGCTCGGCCCGGGTGCCCGACGGATGGCAGCCGTGAGCCGGGACGGCGGGGTGCCCGCGTGCCGGGTCTGACCGTCGCCATCGACGTCGGCGGCACCAAGCTGGTCGGCGCGCTGCTGGACGGCGACGGGATCCGGCACCGGGTCGAGCGGGCGACTCCCGGCTCGCCGGGAGCGGCCGACCCCGGCTCCGCGGCCCTGCGGGATCTCGCGAACGAGCTGGCCGGGTCGGCCGGGACGGGAGAGCCGGTGGCCGCGGTGGGGGTGGGCTGCTGTGAGTACGTGAGCGACGACCGACTCACCAGCCGGGAGGTGCTGGCCTGGACCGAGCAGCCCGCCGCTTGGCTGCCGGCGGTCTTCTCGGGGGCGCGCGTCGTGGTCGAGTCCGACGTCCGCTGCGGGCTGCTGGCCGAGTGCCGGCTCGGGGCGGCCCGCGAGCTGGGTTCGGCGGTGTTCGTCTCCTGGGGCACCGGACTGTCGTCGGCGCTGCTGCTGGACGGTGCGATCTGGTCGGGGTCGCGGGGCCGGGCGATCGCGCTGGGGGAGCTGCCCGGACCGCTGGGGCTCAACCTGGAGCAGTTCGCCTCCGGCGCCGGGATGGCCGCCCGCTGGGGCGCTGCCTCCGGCCGGCCCGGTCGTGGCACCCGGGCCCTGGTGGCCGCCGCCGACCACGGGGAGAGCACCGCCCTGGCCATCGCCGCCACCGCCGGTCAGGCGCTGGCCGATGCGCTCGCCGCCTTGGTGCACCTGCTCGACCCGGAGCGGCTCGTGCTGGGTGGGGGGATGGGCTGCGCGGACACCGCCGCCCGGCGGGCGCTGCTGCGTCACTGGGAGCGGCTGGGGAACCCGGCGGAGCTGGTGGTGGCCGAGCTCGGTCCTGACGGCCCGCTGCTGGGTGCCGGTCTGGCCGCCGGGTGGCGCGGCTGACGGGAGCGGAGCGGGCCAGCGGACGCCGGGACCGGCGGGCGGTCGGCGGTGGGCGGGCGTCGGCGGTGGGCGTGGTCCCGTGGACGTGGTCCCGGAGTCCGGGCCCACCGGTTCAGACGGCGCTGCGGAACAGGTCGGCGGTGAACCGGTAGGCGTCGCCGCGGTAGCGGTTGACCGTGATGATGATCGGGATCCGGTCGACGGTGAAGGTGACGTCCCGGGCCACCAGCACAGCCGCGCCGGCCGGGAGGTCGAGGAGCTCGGACTCCCACTCGCCCGCGTTCATGGCCTGCACCGTGTAGGTGGAGCGGTGCACCCGGATGTCGTGCTGCTCGAGCGCGCCGTAGAGCGACCGGTCGGTCAGGTCCTCCTCGGCCAGCCACTCCACCCGCCGCAACGGCAGCACGGCGCTCTCCACGGTGATCGGCACCCCGTCCATGCCCCGCAACCGGACGATCTCGACCAGCGGGGCCGCCGCGGCGATCTGCAGGTCGGCGGCCTCGTCGAAGGTCGCCGGTCGGGTCTGCCGGGAGAGCACCCGCGACGTCGCCCGGAGACCCCGCTGGGCGGCCAGCTCGGTGAAGGAGACGAGCTGGCTGGGCGGCTCGCCCAGCACCAGCTGGGGGACGAACCAGCCGCGCTGGGCCGACGGCACCAGCCGACCGTCCTCGGCCAGCTGGAGCAGGGCCAGGCGTAGCGTCGAGCGGCTGACCTTGAGCTCGTCGGCCAGGGCGCGCTCGCCCGGCAGCCGCGAGCCCGGGGGGTAGACGCCCCGGTCGAGCAGGGCCACCAGCTGCTGGTGCGCCTGCTCGCGCGCCGGACCTCCCACCATGCCCAGACCATACCAGTTGCCCACACTGGCCCAGTCCTCTCGCGGCAGCTTCTCCAGGTACCGGCGACGCTTGACACTCTGGTCTGACTGGTATCGTCGCCGACGTGCCCGCCATTCCCCGCGTGCTGCCCGGTCCCGACGAGATCGGCGCGGAGGTCGCCGCCCTGATCGTCCACCGTTACCGCCGCCGCGCCCCGGGCCGTCAGTTCCTCCTCGGCTGCCCCGGTGGCCGGAGCCTGGCCAGCACGTACGCGCACCTGGCCCGGCTGTCGGCGGCGGCGGAGCTCGACCTCAGCGACCTGGTCGTGGTGATGATGGACGAGTACGTGGAGCCGACGGACGCCGGGTTCCGGGCCGTCGACCCCATGCTGGCGCACTCCTGTCGACGCTTCGGCCGGAAGGAGATCGTCGAGCCCCTGAACGAGGGTCGCCCTGCGGACCGGCGGATCGGTCCCGACCGGCTCTGGCTGCCCGACCCGGCCGACCCGTCGGCGTACGAGGACCGGATCGCGGCCGCGGGTGGGGTGGACCTGTTCCTGCTCGCCTCCGGGGCCGGGGACGGCCACGTGGCGTTCAACCCGCCCGGCACCGACGCCGCCGCCCGCACCCGGGTGGTCGCGCTGCCGGACTCGACCCGGCGCGACAACCTGGCCACCTTCCCCACCTTCGACGGCCGGCTCGACGCCGTCCCGCGGCACGGGGTGACCGTCGGGGTGGCCACCATCCGCGAGCGCTCCGCCGAGGTGGTCATGGTGCTGCACGGCGTGGACAAGAGGCGCGCGGCCGAGCGTGTGACCGGTGCCACCGCGTACGACCCGGAGTGGCCGGCGACGGTGGTGGTCGAGTGCCGGAAGCCGCACCTGTACCTCGATCGTGCCGCGGCGGCTTGCCCCGCGTCCGCGGTCTCCTCCTGACCAACCCAGAAAGGCAACCCATGGCCTCGATCAAGATCGCGTACGTCGGCGGCGGCTCCTCCCGGGCCGCCGGCACGATGGCTTCCCTGCTGGCGCACGGCAAGGAGTTCGACGGCTCGCACGTGGTGCTCATCGACCAGCGTCAGGACCGGCTGGACCTGGTCGAGCGGATCGCCACCAAGCTGGCCCGCGCGCAGGGTCTGGACATCACGGTGGAGACGACGACCGACCAGCGCGCTGGGCTGACCGACGTCGACGCCGTGCTGTCGAGCTTCCGGCCGGGCGGCTTCGAGCTGCGCCAAGCCGACGAGCTGATCCCGATGCGGCACGGCGTGATCGGCCAGGAGACCCAGGGGCCCGGCGGCATGATGATGTCGTTCCGGTCCATCCAGGTGATCCAGACCATCCTGGACGACCTGGCGGCGGTGGCCCCGCAGGCCGTGATCTTCAACTACACCAACCCGGTCAACATCGTGTCCCAGGCCGTCACCGCTCACAGCGACCGGCTGATCTACTCGATGTGCGAAGGGCCGATGACGTTCTGGCAGCCGGTCCTCACGACCGCCGGCCTCGATCCCGAGCGGGCCGAGGTGATGATGGCCGGGGTCAACCACAACTGCTGGTCGACGGTGCACACCTACGACGGCGAGGACCTGATCCCGCACCTGGCCGCGGGGTACGAGAAGATCGCCGACGACCCGACCGTGCCGGTCTGGGACAAGCGGATGCTGCACCTGGCGGTCGCCATGGGCTCGGTCCCGGCCGACTACTTCCGCTACTACTACTTCGGCGAGGAGTACTTCCGGGAGGCGCAGGCGCACCGGCTCACCCGGGCGGGGGTGCTGCTGGACGCGCTGCCGGGCTACTGGGACCACTACGCCGAGCAGGCCGACGCCGAGGTGCCCGAGCTGGACCCGAACCGGTCGCGCGGCGGCATCCACGAGCTCGAGCTGGCCATCGACGTGATGTCGGCGTACTACAACGACGCTCCTGCGCGGCTGCCGGTGAACCTGCCGAACACCGGCGGCGCCCTGCCCGGCTTCGACTCCGACACCGTCGTCGAGGTGTGGTGCGACGTGGACGCCTCCGGGGCCCGACCGGTGCCGCAGCAGCCCTTGCCGCACGCGGTCCGGGGGATCACCCAGACCCTCGCCGAGTTCCAGCGGCTGGCGGCCGAGGCGGCGTGGGGCGGCACCCGCGCCGACGCCGTACGGGCGCTGACCGCGCACCCGTTCGTGCGCAACCTGCACGTGGCCGAGGAGCTCTACGACGACCTGGCGTACGCCAACCGGGACCATCTGCCGGAGCGTCTGCTGCGATGAGCGACACCCCGGCGCTGGTGCTCGGGGTCGACGCCGGCAACTCCAAGACCGTGGCCGTGGTCGCCGACACCGACGGCCGGGTGCTCGGCTTCGGCCGCTCCGGCAACGGCGACATCTACGGGGCGGTGAGCGAGCAGGCCGCGGTGTCCGCCGTGGTCGCGGCGGCCGAGGCGGCGATGACGGCCGCGTACGGCGCCGCCGACCACACCCGTCTGGGCCACGCCGCCTTCTGCCTGGCCGGGCTGGACTGGGTCTCCGACCACGAGTTCTGGGAGGCGCAGCTCGACCGGCACTGGCCGGGGCTGTCCCGGACCCTGCACAACGACGGCTTCGCGCTGCTGCGGGCGGGGGAGCCCACCGGTCTCGGGGTGGCACTGTCGGTGGGCACCGGCGGCGCCGTGGTCGCGCGCGGCCCGGAGCGCGAGTGGACCGCCTCGTTCTGGCTGACCGACCCGCTGGGCGGTGGCGAGCTGGGCAAGGCCGCCTTCGCCGCCGTCATCCGGGCCGATCTCGGGATCGAACCGGCCACCTGCCTGACCTCGATGCTGCTGGCCCACCTCGGGTACGACGACGTGGCCGCGATGCTGGAGGACGGCACCCGCCGCGGAGGCCGACCGCCGACGTACGCGGCGTTGGCCCGCGACGTGCTGGACGCCGCCCGCCGGGGCGACGCCGTCGCCCAGCGGATCGTCGCCGGTCAGGGTCGCTCCCTGGCCCGCTACGCCCGGGCGGCGTGTGCGCGGGTCGGACTGACGGGCGGCGCCACCTCCGTGGTGCTGGGTGGCTCGGTGCTCAGCAGCGAGAACCCGGCCCTGCGGGACGCCACCGTCGCCGCCCTGGCCGACGAGCTGCCCGACGCGCACGCCGTGCTGAGTCCGCGCTCCCCGGTGGTCGGCGCCGTCGCGGAGGCCATCGCCGAGATCCGCGGGTCCGTGCCCCCGGAGGTGGCGACCCGGTTGGCCGACCACCGCTTCCCGCCGGAGTTCCTGCTCACCTGAACCTACGGCCGGCGCCTGCACCCCCGGCGCGTCCGTGCACCCGCCGGCCGTGCCTGCACCGTCAGCTGGCGGTGCAGCTGCCGCGCAAGGGTGCGGCTGCGAGGAGGGGGTGCAGCGGTGCCGCCGCGAGAGCCGGACGTCACCGTCACCGTGCCAGGGCGAAGGACCGGTTCAGGGTGGCGGCGAACACGGCCGGCCGACGCAGGTCCGACCAGACCCAGCGGGCGACCTGCCAGCCGTACAAGCGGATGGCGTCCTCCCGCCGCTTCTCGGCGATGAGGACCTCGCTGGTGTTCGCCCCGAACTGACCGGTGTACTTCACCAGGCCGTCGAACTCGCCGACCGTCCGCAGCTCCGGCCAGGCGAAGTCACAGCGGGCCACCAGCAGACCGAAGTCGTCGACGATCTCGTGCTGGAGCTGGGGTGGCGGGAGCCCCCGCTCGTGCATGACGACCCGGCTGTACGACTCCCCGGGACTCTCGCTCCGGGGATCGAAGAAGGCCACGGCCCGGCGGGCGGTCGGCACGCCGGGGCGGCGTGTCGCGCGGTCCAGCACCTCCGCCAGCTCGGACCGCAGATCGCGCTCTGGTGCGGTCCGCGCGGTCATCCGGAGCGCGGCGTCGCCGACCGGCACGGACTGGCGCATCGGCAGCTGGCAGGCCAGGTCGACCACCGTGCGGGCGAGCGTGGTGGTCGGCAGCCCGTCCACCACCTCGACGTCTCCGGCGGTGAGCGGCATCCCTCGCACCACGACGTGTCGCCGAGATCGACCGCCGCCGGCGCGATCACGGATCACCTGCACCCGGTCGAGCTGATCGGAGCAGATCGGCAGGCCGTGCAGCACCCCCGCCGACATGTGCGACACGACGTTTCCGTCGCCACTCTGCCCCAGCGTGGCGTGGATCAGCCGACGATGCTGCTCGCGCAGGTCGACCGGTGTCGACGGGGCCGGCCCGGGAAGGTAGGCGCCACGGCGCAACCGTACGAGGTCGCCGTGGCGCACCATCGCCGCGATCTCGGTGCCGTGATAGCCCTGCCGACCCAGATCGTCGGTGAGCAGAATCCGATCCATGACCGGCAACCCACCACAAGCCCGACGGTGACGTCCATCGTCCGGTCTGAGATCTGTGGACAGCTGTGGAGAACTGTGGGCACCGGTCGACGGGCGTGGTCGGGCAGACCGCTCCCGCCGGGGTCCCAGCACCCTTCCAGCACCCTCTATCCGGCCGTGCACCCGCTACTGAGGGTGCAGCTGCCGCGAGAGGGTGCAGCTGCGAGATGAGGTGCAGCTGCGGCGAGAAGGGTGCAGCTGCGAGGGACCCGACCCGGCCGGATCAGCCGCCGCTCTTGCGTCGGAAGACGCGCTTGGTCTCGATCGGACCGTGCGCGTGCACGGGACCGGTGCCGGCGTCGAGGTGGTCCTCGCCCTTGCGGCCCTTCTTGGCCTCCAGCGCCTCCCGGAACTTCCGCTTGGTCGCGTCCTCCGGAGTCTCGGCCTGGTCGGGCGTGTTGTCAGCGGTCATGGCGTCATTCTGCCCGGCAGGCCCGCGGCTGCGCGAGGGGGTTGTGCCGGCGGTCAGCCGTTCGACTGCGTGGGCCAGCGGGTCGTCGAGGGCTCACCCTGCGGCGGGCCCCACTCCGGCCGGGGCGCCGACGCCTCCGGCGGGCCCGGATCGGCCGGTCGGTCGGTGGCGGACGCGGCGCTCACCGGGGTGGCGGCGGACGCGGCCGCGGCCTCGGAGCCCTGCCCCGGCAGCGGAACCAGCTTCACCGCGGTGCCGTACGCGACGACCTCGCTCATGTTCTGGGTGATCTCGCTGCAGTCGAACCGCAGACCCAGGACGGCGTCGGCGCCGGCCGACTCCGCCATCTCCACGGCTCGGGCGATGGCGTCCTGGCGGGACCGGGTCAGCATGCTGACGTAGCCGGCCTCCAACCCGCCCGCGCGCAGCTCCGGTGGGAGGTCGCGGCCGCGGGCCACCACACCGACCACGTCGCCGACGATCTCGGCGATCTCCCGGCCGGGCAGCGCATCCAGCGTCACCACCGGGATGGAGCGCGGCGCCACGGTCGGCCGGGGTGGGGTCTGCGCGACCCACTGCCCCTGGCCCTGGGGGGGCGGCTGCCGGTACTCGCGCTCACCGTACGGGTTCGGCGGTGGCTGCTGCCCGTACGGCTGGCTGGGCTGCTGCTCGTACGGGTTGGGCTGACCCGGCTGCGGCGGCTGACCGTACTGCGGTCGCTGACCGTACTGGACCGGCTGCCCGTACGGGCCCTGCTGGGGCTGGCCCTGACCCGGCTGCGGCTGACCCTGCTGGTAGGGGTTCGGCTGGCCGTAGGGCTGCTGGTACGGGTTGGGCGGCTGCTGCCCGTAGTTGCTCATGGGAGCAAGATACTCAGCCCAGCGCGCTACCGGACCCCCGGCCGATCAGCCGAGCTGGGTCATCTCCACGGTGACGAACATGTCCGAGGCGCCGCCGGAGTAGGTGCCCCGGAGCGGGGCCACGTCGCCGTAGTCACGGCCGTGGCCGACGCGGACGTAGTGCTCCGACAGGCGCTGCCGCTGGGTCGGGTCGTAGCCCACCCAGCTGCCGCACCACCACTCCACCCACGAGTGCGACTCGCCCTCGACTGTCGCGTTCGGGGTGGTCCCCTCGGACGGGAAGAGGTAGCCGGACACGTACCGGGCGGGCAACCCGATCGAGCGGAGCGCACCCAGGGCCACGTGGCTGTAGTCCTGGCAGACCCCGCTGCCCCCCGCCCAGACCTCGCGCGCGGTGCTGGTCACCTCGGTCGAGCCGCGCCGGTAGCGCAGCCGGTCGGCCACCAGCCGGCAGACGTCCAACCCGGCCAGCCGCGGGGCCTGGTTCGAGACGCCCTGCGCCAGCTCGAGCAGCTCGTCGGGGGCGGTGGTCCGCTCGTTGACGGTGAGGAACTCCGACATCGAGTCCGTCACCCCCCGGTCCTGCAGCGCGGCCCAACCCAGGTCGCTGGCCGGCACCCGCCGGTCGGTGTCCCAGGCCAGCCCGTCGCCGCGGGTCTCGACCACGGCCTGCGACCGCACGGTCAGTCGCGAGTGCCGCTCGTGCACCTCGAAGGTGGTCACGGCGGTGCCCCAGTAGTCGGTGTAGTTGATGCTCCAGGCGGCCGGCTCGATGCTCAGCCGGCTGCTCCACACGGTCTGGGTGGAGGTGGCCGAGGGGGTCATCCGCGCCTCGTTGTAGGAGGCGCGCACCGGGGAGGCGTACCGGAAGCCGGTCTTGTGGACGATGTTGAGGCGCATCAGCGGGTCCCCTCCGTGATCCAGGCGGTCGGGTCGGCGGCGGCGAAGAAGGTCCTCGCCACGACCTCGCTGACCACCGCGCACACCCCCTGGACCCCGGTCATCTCGTCGTCCAGGGCGCCGAGGATCTCCTGCATCGGGGTGTACTCCAGCCGCGCGCGGAGCTGACCCAGCAGCCGGGTCGCCTCCCGGGAGTGCTCGATCCCGCTCGGGTTGAGCAGGGTGACCTTCTCCAGGCACTCCTGCGCGGCCTTCAGCCCGTGCATCACCGACCGCGGGAAGCGGGCGTCGACCAGCAGGAACTCGGCGGCTTCGGCGTCGGTGTGCAGACCCTTGTACGTCCGCAGGAAGGCGTCGTGACCGCCCACCCCGCGCAGCACCGAGGGCCAGTTGGCGCTGCCGGTGGTCGGCGAGGCCGAGGCGACCATCCGCGAGGTCATGTCCACCTGCTCCAGGCACCGCCCGAGCAGGAAGAACTGCCAGCCGTCGTCGCGGACCATGGTGCTGCGGGCCAGACCGCTGACCAGGGCGCTGCGGTCCCGGGCCCAGTCCAGGAAGGAGTACGCCCGGACGGTGCTGAACCGGCCGGTGGGCAGCTTCTGCCAGGTGGTGTTGATGCACTCCCACACCTCGAGCGGGATCACCTCGCGCGCCCGGCGGGCGTTGTCCCGGGCCGCGGCCCAGGCGTAGAAGATCGACGTCGGCTCCCGGGCGTCCCAGCAGAGCAGCCGGAGCAGGTCGGCCGCCGTCGGGTCGGGGTGGTCCTCGGAGTCCACGCTCATCAGCGCCAGCAGGTTCCGACAGGAGTCGGCCTCGCCGCGGGAGGTGTCCTCGGCGATCAGCCGGAGCTGGGTCTGCACCATCCGCGCCGTGTTGTCGCCGCGCTCGACGTAGCGGCCGATCCAGAACATCGACTCCGCGATCCGGCTCAGCATCGCCGACCTCCCTGCGCCCGCGCACCGTGCTGCTGCTGCTGCTCGGACTGCTGCTGGACGGACTCCGGTCGACCGCCGATGGTGCCCGGGGCGCCGCCGACCAGCAGGGGGACGGCCGACGGACCGACCCGCGGTCCGTTCGACCGCGCGACGGCCGCCACGGCCGGGGTGGTCACCGGCGCCGGGACCGTGGGGGCGGCCCCCGGGGGTGCGGCCGGTGGGGGCGGCGGGCTCGGCGTGCCCGGTGTGGTGTCCACCTCGGTCTCGGACTCCTCGTCCTCCTCGTCGGAGTCGAGCACCTCCTCGGGGGCGTGCAGCCGGAGCGGCTGACTGAGCACCCAGGTGTCCTTGCTGCCGCCGCCCTGGCTGCTGTTGACCACGATCTCGCCCTTGGGCAGGGCCACCCGGGTCAGCCCGCCGGGCAGCACCCAGACGTCGTCGCCGCTGTTGACAGCGAACGGGCGCAGGTCGACGTGCCGCGGCTCCAGCCCGGAGCCGATCAGAGTGGGCACGGTGGACAGCTGCACCAGCGGCTGGGCGATCCAGCCGCGCGGGTCGGCCAGGACCCGTTTGCGCAGGGCGTCCAGCTCGTCGGCGGTCGCCACCGGTCCGATCACGATGCCCTTGCCGCCGGAGCCGTCGACCGGCTTGACCACCAGCTCGTGCAACCGGTCCATCACCTCCTCGCGGGCCGCGTCCTCCTCCAGCCGCCAGGTGTCGACGTTGCGGATGATCGGCTCCTCGCGGAGGTAGTAGCGGATCAGGTCCGGCACGTAGGTGTAGATCAGCTTGTCGTCGGCCACCCCGTTGCCGATCGCGTTGGCCAGGGCCACCCCGCCGCTGCGGACGGCGTTGACCAGGCCGGGGACGCCCAGCATCGAGTCCTGGCGGAAGTGCACGGGGTCGATGAAGTCGTCGTCGATCCGACGGTAGATGACGTCGACCCGGCGCAGCCCGGAGGTGGTGCGCATGAACACCCGGCCCCGGCGGCACTCCAGGTCGCGGCCCTCGACCAGCTCGACGCCCATGGTCCGGGCCAGCAGGCTGTGCTCGAAGTACGCGGAGTTGTAGACACCGGGGGTGAGCACGACCACTGTCGGGTCGTCCATGCCGCCCGGGGCCGCCTTGCGCAGGGCGGCCAGCAGCCGCTGCGGGTAGCCGTTGACCGGCCGGATCCGCTGGGTGCCGAACGCCTCCGGCATCGCGGTCACCATGGCACTGCGGTTGGTCATCACGTACGAGACCCCGCTCGGCACCCGGACGTTGTCCTCCAGCACCCGGACATCGCCCTCGGGCGTACGGATCAGGTCGATGCCGCCGACGTGCACCCGGACGCCGTTCGGCGGCTCGATGCCCCAGACGGCGCGGTGGTAGTGGCTGGAGGAGGTGATCAGCTGACGCGGGATGACCCCGTCGGTGATCACCCGGCCGTCGGCGTAGACGTCGGCCAGGAACGCCTCCAGGGCGCGGATCCGCTGGGCGACGCCGGAGGCGATGGTGTCCCAGTCGTCGGCCGGGATGACCCGGGGGACGAGGTCCAGGGGGAACGGTCGCTCGACCCCGCCCACGTCGAAGGTGACTCCGGCCTGGGAGTAGTTGTTCGCGAGCGACTCGGCGATCGACCGCAGCTCGTCGGGGGCCGCGCGCCGGAGAGTCTCGTACACCGCGGCGTACGACGGGCGGACGGAACCGTCGGAGTCGATCATCTCGTCGAACGCGGCACCCGTTTCGTAACTCGCGAGGACGTCCTCCATGGGTGGAGCGTACTGAACGCCTCGTTACCGCGCCGTTAACGCCCCGGGCGCCGCTCGCGGCCGGCTCGGGCGCACCTCCACTACCCTTGGCCGGTGCCCAACCAGCCCGCAGCAGACGACGACCTCCCCGAGCAGATCCGGGTCCGTCGGGACAAGCGCGCCCAGCTGCTGGCGGCCGAGCGGGAGCCGTACCCGGTGTCGGTGCCCCGGACGCACGCCCTCCGCGACGTACGGGCGGGGTGGGCGCAGCTGGCCACCGGCGAGGAGACCGAGGACGTGGTCTCGGTAGCGGGCCGGGTCGTGTTCATCCGCAACACCGGCAAGCTCTGCTTCGCCACCCTGCAGGAGGGCCTGTCACTCGGCGACTCGGGCACCCGGCTGCAGGTGATGCTGTCGCTGGCCGAGGTCGGTGAGGAGGCCCTGGCGGGCTGGAAGGCCGACGTCGACCTCGGCGACTTCGTCAGCGTCACCGGCCGCGTCGTCTCGTCCCGCCGCGGCGAGCTGTCGGTGCTCGCCGGCGCGTGGACGCTGGCGTCCAAGGCGCTGCGGCCGCTGCCGACCCTGCACAACGAGCTCTCCGACGAGAACCGCGTCCGGCAGCGCTACGCCGACCTGGTCGTCCGCGAGACCGCCCGGGACATGGTCCGGACCCGGGCCGCGATCACCCGCAGCATCCGCGAGACGCTGCACCGCGACGACTACGTGGAGATCGAGACCCCGGTGCTCCAGCTGGTGCACGGAGGCGCCAACGCCCGGCCGTTCCGCACGCACCTGAACGCCTTCGACACCCCGATGACGCTGCGGATCGCGCTCGAGCTGTTCCTCAAGCGCGCGGTCGTCGGCGGCGTGGAGCGGGTGTACGAGATGGGTCGGATCTTCCGCAACGAGGGCATCGACTCCACCCACAGCGCGGAGTTCACGATGCTCGAGGTCTACCAGGCCTGGGGCGACCAGCGGACCATCGCGGCCCTGATGCAGCAGGTCATCGTGGACGCGGCCGACGCCCTGGGCTCGCGCCGGATCGAGACGTCCGCCGGCGTGATCGACCTGGACGGCGAGTGGGCCTGGCTGGGGGTCTACCCGGGGCTGTCCGCCCGGGTCGAGCAGGAGATCACGCCGGACACGTCGGTGGGGGTGCTGCGGAAGCTGGCCGAGCGGCACGGGGTCGAGATCGATCCGGGCTGGGGCGCGGAGAAGCTGGTGCTCGAGCTCTTCGGCGAGCTGGTGGAGCCGGAGCTGATCCAGCCCACCTTCGTCTGCGACTACCCGCCGTCGGCGCAGCCGCTGGCCCGCCCGCACCGGAGCGACCCCCAGCTGATCGAGGCGTGGGACCTGATCATCGGCGGGATGGAGCGGGGGACCGGGTTCTCCGAGCTGGTCGACCCGGTGATCCAGCGGGACCGGTTGGTCGCACAGTCGCTGGCCGCGGCGGCCGGTGACCCGGAGGCGATGCAGTTGGACGAGGACTTCCTCACCGCGCTGGAGTTCGGGGCGCCGCCGATGGGCGGGCTCGGGATGGGGGTCGACCGGTTGGTGATGCTGTTCACCGACGCGGGCATCCGGGAGACGATCCTCTTCCCGCTGCTCAAGCCCCTCGGCTGAGCTCCGGCGTGGCCGGCGGTTCCTGCACCCGCCGGCGGCACGCGCACCCGAAATAGAGGGTGCAGCTGCCGGCACCCGGTGCAGCTGTGCGGAAAGGGTGCAGCTGTGCGGAGAGGGTGCAGCTGTGCGGCGAGTGCGGCTGCGTCAGGGGCCGCCGCTGCGGACGGGGCGGGTGCTGGAGCGGGCGGACGAGCCCCGCTCAGTGGCGTGTCAGGTCGATGACCGTCATCCCGGCGCCGGCCGCGGTGGGGGAGTCCATCGCCATCAGGGCCGCGGGCGCCTCGGCCAGGGTGATCACGCGGCCGACCAGCTCGTCCGGACGCAGCACCCCGGAGCCCACCAGCTCCAGCATGGCCGGGTAGTCGCGGGCCGCCATGCCGTGGGAGCCGTAGACCTCCAGCTCGTAGGCCACCACGAGATCCCAGGGCAACGGGGCCCGGGAGTCCTCCCCCAGCATCAGACCGACCTGCACGTGCCGACCCCGGCGGCGCAGGCTCCGTACGCCGGCCGCCGCGGTGGCCGCCGAGCCGAGGGCGTCGATCACCAAGTGGGCACCCCCGCCGGTGAGCTCGAGGATCCGCTCCGAGGCCCCGTCGGACTCCAGACCGACGGCGCCGAGGTCGCCGGCGCGCCGCCGGGCCGGCTCGGCCGGATCGACGGCGATCACCCGCGCCCCCAACGCCACGGCGATCTGGATGGCCGACAGCCCGACCCCGCCGCAGCCGTACACCGCGACCCAGTCGTCCGCGCCCACCCGGCCGTGGGCGGTGACCGCACGGTAGGCGGTGGCGAACCGGCAGCCCAGCGAGGCCGCGACCACCGGGTCCAGGCTCGCGGGCAGCCGGACCAGGTTGGTGTCGGCGGCGAACAGCGCGACCTGCTCGGCGAAGGAGCCGTGGTGGGTGAAGCCGGGCTGGGTCTGCGCCGGGCACACCTGCGCGTCGCCGCCGCGGCAGAGCGCGCACACACCGCAGCCGTTCACGAAGGGCGTGGTGACGAGGTCGCCGATCCCGAACCCGGTCACCTCCGGTCCGACCTGGCTGATCACCCCGGCGAGCTCGTGGCCGGGCACGTGGGGCAGTGAGACCGGGTCGTGGCCGCGCCAGGCGTGCCAGTCCGACCGGCACACACCGGTGGCCAGGACGTCGACGACGACACCGTCGACCGGACAGACGGGGGAGGGCAGCTCGACCAGCTCGGGCGAGGACCCGTACGCGGTGTAGCGGACGGCGAGCATCGATCAGTCCGGGTCGCGCAGGTCGGAGAAGCCGAAGTCGTCGTCGGGCTTGGCTCCGCGCCGGCGCAACCGGGTCCGCTGGCGGGGCAGCACAGTGGTGGCGTCGTCGTCGCCACCACCGGTGGATCCGTCCGTGGCGCGAGGCCCGACGGCCGCGTCGGCGGCCGGCGGATCGTCATCCGGGGACGACGGACCGCGCTCGGCGGCGGCAGACTGAGCGCCACCGCGGTCAGGGGCGGGCACCGGGCCGGGGTCGGGTGTCGCTTCCGGGCCCGTCGGCAGTCGCGCGAGCTTCCCCGTCCGCGACGCCCGCACCACCGCGACCCCGATCGCGGTGGTCAGCGGCACCGCCATGATCAGCCCGATCGACCCGACCATCGTCCGGATCAGCTCGGCGGCGAACTGCTCGGTCTGCAGCACCTGGAACAGCGGCCGGTTGTAGATCGCGATGAGCAGCAGCACCGGCAACGACGCACCCGCGGTGGCGAAGGCGATGGTGTAGACGGTGGAGGCGATGTGGTCGCGGCCGATGCGCATGGCCTTGGAGAACAGCCGCTTCTGGTCCGGGTCGGAGTCGGCGAGCTCCCAGACCGCCGAGGCCTGGGTGATGGTGACGTCGTTCAGCACCCCGAGGCCGGCGACGATGATGCCGCAGATCACCACCGAGGTCAGGGACAGATCGGGGGCGGCGGCCGAGAGGACGTAGTCGTCCTCCGCGGTGACCCCGGTCAGGTGCGCCCAGCGGGTGGCTCCCCACCCCAGCAGCGCGGCCGTCACCAGCCCGAACAGGGTGCCGACCAGCGCGGTGGACGTGCGCGCGGAGAACCCGTGGGCGGCGTACAGGACGACGAACATGATGGCGGAGCTGCCGACCAGACCGACCAGCAGCGGGTTCGCCCCGGTGACCAGGGCGGGGAACATGAACTTCACCAGGATGAAGCCGGCGAAGCCGAGCCCCAGCAGCGCGGCGAACCCGCGCCAGCGGGCCACGAAGATGACGGCCGCCGCGAAGACGAGGGTGATGACCAGCAGCGGGACGCGGCGCTCGAAGTCGGAGAACTGGTACTGCGCCGGCTGACCGTCCACCGGCGGGATGCGGACCAGGGTGACGCGTTGACCGATGCTGGTGCCGCTGCTGTAGAGAGCGTCGGTGAGCGGGATCCCGGTGACCTCGCGGCCGGTGTCGTCGCCGTCGAGCACCCGGACGGCGATGGTCGCGCAGGTCTGCGACTCCATCCCCGGGGTGGACCCGGCCATGCCCTCGCAGGAGACCGGCTGGATGGCGGTGATCTCGGCCGTCGGGTAGGTGACGCCGGCGATGCTGTACCCGGCGACGTCGGCGTTGATGTGGCTCGCGACGTCCTTGGGCCAGAGCGCGATCAGCCCGGCGAACGTCCAGATGCCGAGCGGGATGAGCACCACGACCAGGATCCGCAGCGCCCGCTGGTGCCGCGCCGCCTCGTCCCGACCGCTCCGGCCGGGGGCAACACGTCGCCGCCCGGAGGTGTCGATCGAGTGTGAGTGGGTCATTCTCCGCCTAGGGTTGGTCACCGTGACTCCACGGCTGCGTCGCCGCCTGCGGGGACGCGGCCCGCAGAGCGGCACTCAATCTACCTTCCGCCCGAGCGCGCCCGGTCCGCGTCGGCTGCGGCGCTCGGTCCGCCGCGCCGGGAGTCCCCCGGCGACCGGCTTCGGTCTGCCCCGTCATCACTGGCCCACAGCGGTGGTCGGGGCGCTCGGTGCGGGTGCGCTGGTGCTGGCCCTCGCCGTGTCGGGGGGATCCGGGGCCGGCGCCCAACCTGCCCCGGCCGGATCCGTCTCGGTGGTCCCGCCCGCGACGGCCACCGCCGACGGCGCCGGGGCCGTGACCGCTTCCGGCGCGACGCCCTCGACGGAGGAGGACGCCGCGCCGGCGGGGAAGAAGGAGAAGAAGGAGAAGAAGGAGAAGAAGGAGAAGAAGGAGAAGAAGGTCAGGATCCCCGAGCGTGGTCCGGGGACCTTCGTCCGCGCCGACGTCGACGGACCGAAGGTGGGCGACGGCGGGCGACTGCTGCGCTACGCGGTCAAGGTCGAGAAGGGCCTCCCGTACGACGCGGACGAGACCGCCCGGGAGATCCAGACCACGCTGAGCGACCCCCGCAGCTGGGTCGGTGGTGAGGACTGGCGGCTCGAGCTGGTCAGCCAGCCGGCCCGGGCCGACTTCACCGTCTTCCTGGCCACCCCCGGCACGGTGGACCGCTACTGCTGGCCGTTGCGGACCTACGGGCGGGTGTCGTGCCAGGCCGGCAACCGCGTGATGCTGAACGCCTGGCGCTGGGCCCACGCGGCGGACGCGTACGGTGCGGATGTCGGTGCCTACCGGCAGTATCTGGTCAACCACGAGGTCGGGCACCGGCTCGGTCACAACCACGTGGGTTGTCCGGGCAAGGGGAAGCGGGCGCCGGTGATGATGCAGCAGACGAAGAGCGTGGGGGCGTGCCAGGCGAACCCGTGGCCGTCGCCGAAACGCCGGAGCTGACCGGTCGGTGGGCGTGACCGGGCCGGACGTTCGTGAGCGGCGGATCACCTTCGACCAGCCGGTGCTGGTCGATGCGCTGATCCGGGCTCATCGACGCGGTCCCGGCGACCCCACCCACCGGCGGCTCGGTCCCGGTCACTGGCTGCGCGCCTCCCGGACCCCGCAGGGACCGGTGCTGTTGCGCCTGGCCGCCGTCGGCGCCAGCGTGTCGGCCCGGGCCTGGGGCGAGGGTGCGGATTGGGCCCTGGACCAGCTGCCGCAGCTGCTGGGGACCGACGACGACCCGGCGGGCTTCGAGCCGCGCCCCGAGCACGCCGCCCTGGTGCTCGCGCAGCGTCGCTACCCCGAGATCAGGATCGGCCGGTCCGCCCTGGTCTGGGAGGCGCTGGCGCCCGCCTGCCTGGAGCAGGTGGTGACCGGCAAGGAGGCGTTCCGCGCCTTCCGGCTGCTGGTCACCGAGTTCGGCGAGCCCGCTCCGGGACCGGCCGGGGATCCGGCGTCGGCGGCGTACGGGATGCGGGTGCCGCCGACGGCCGCTGTTTGGGCGCGGATCCCGACCTGGCGGTTCCTGGCCGCTGGGGTCGAGCAGCGCCGGAGCGCGACCCTGGTGCGGGCGGCGGGCCGGGCGAGTGCCCTGGAACGCACCCTCGACGGGGAGAACCGGGCGGCGGACCGCGCCCTGCGCAGCCTGCCGGGCATCGGGCCGTGGACGTCGGCGGAGGTCCGGCAGCGGGCGCACGGTGATGCTGACGCGTGGAGCATCCACGACTACCACGTGGCCAAGGACATCACGTACGCCCTGGTGGGGGAGCCCCTCGACGACGCCGCCTGCCTGGAGATCCTGGAGCCCTACCGCGGTCACCGCTACCGGGTGCAGCTGCTGCTCTCGCTGTCCGCCGCCCGACGACCGCGCCGCGCCCCGCGGATGACGCTGCCCACCCATACCCCGTACGCGACGAAGGGCCGGTCGTAGTCTGCAGGCGTCGACCGTGACCGCCACGGGGACAGAGGGGTGCTGATGAGCTCGCGCGCGGGACGGATCGTGGCGGTGGTGGTGGGGGTGATCGCCCTCGTCACCGGTGGCGTCTGGATCGGGCAGGGTCTGAACCTGATCCCGGGCAGCTTCATGACCGGCGACAAGACCTGGTTCTACGTCGGCATCGTGGTCCTGGCCGTCGGTGTGGTCCTGCTGCTGGCCGGGCTGCGGCGTCCACGCCAGGCGCGGTGAACGGCTCGGAGACGCCCGGGAGGATCGCCGCCACCCTGGTGGCGGCGCGACAGGCGGGGCGGGCGCTGGACGGGTTCCCCGGGGAGACGCCCGCCGACATGACGGCGGCCTACCGGATCCAGGACGCGGCGATCGCCCGGTGGCCGGACACCGTGGCCGGCTGGAAGATCGGCTTCATCGCCGCCGACAGGCGATCCGTGGGCGAGTCCGACCGACTGGTCGGGCCCATCTGGAGCCGGGGGCTGCTCGCCGGTGACGCCGACGGTGCCGCAGCAGCCGGGTCGCGGGTCGAGGCGGAAGGGCCGGTGGTCGAGGCCGGGATCTTCGGCGACGGCTTCGCGGCCGTGGAGGCCGAGTTCGTCGTCCGGCTGGACGAGGACGTGCCGGTCCGGTCCGAGGCCTGGACCGCCGAGGAGGCGGCCCGCCTGGCCCAGCAGCTGCGGGTCGGCATCGAGGTGGCCAGCAGCCCGATCCCGGACATCAACGCGCTCGGTCCGACGGTGATCGCCGCCGACTTCGGCAACAACAACGGGCTGCTGGTCGGTCCCGAGCTCGACGACCCCGACGGGGCCGTCCTGCGCTGCTTCGTCGACGACGAGCTCCTCGGGGAGGGGACGTCGGCGAACCTCCCGGGCGGCCTGCACCAGGGACTCGCCACCGCTCTCACGGTGCTCACCGCCCGTGGCCACACGGTGCCAGCGGGCACCCTCTTCGCCACCGGAGCGATCACCGGCATCCACCCGATCCGTCCCGGACAGCGCTGCCGGGTCGAGGTCCGCGGGGGGCCGTCGCTGGAGCTGCGCACGGTGGACGTCCGGTCGACGCTGGGCTGACTTCCCGGTCTCGGAGCCGCCCTGCGCCGTCACCGACTGGTGCGTCCGGGCTGCTCGACCGGCGTCCGAAGCAGCCCGGAGTCACCGGTGGAGGCGCGAGACGCGGGTGTTGCGGGCTTCGACGAATCGGACACTCGCGTCCCGGTAGCGTCGGTAGGCGCCGAGGTCACCGGGAAGGGCCGAGAGCTCGAAGTCGTCGTACGGCAGGAACGGGTCCACCGACAGGTCGTCCCTGAGGAGATCTTGGAGCAGGAAGAAGTCGCAGTAGCCGCGGAAGTCCTCGAACAGCGCGAAGAAGTCGCCATACCGATCCAGCGTGACCCCCAGCGGGCTCGGCTGATCGAGGTAGTGCCGCCGAATGCACTCCAGGGTCAGGTCCATCCGATCGGCGATGCGGCGGAGGAACCCCCGAGCCCCGTTGATCGTCATCTTCCCGTCCACCCGGTGGCCGGGGAAGACCATCATCCCGCCGACGGTGTAACCGGCGTGGGTGAACGCCTCGAGCTCTCCGGGATCGAGCTGGCGGAGGATCGGCTCGACGTCTCTCCAGCCGCTGAACGTCGGGATGACCGAGTCGCTGGACAGCCAGAACTCCCCCAGATCGGAGCGGTGGTGCAGGTACGAGGACTGCGTCGAGGTGTCGAGGTCGAAGAGTGTCCCGCCGGGCAAGGGCTTGCTCCACAGCAGCTGGTGGTAGCGACGCAACGTCGGGCTGGACTTGTCAGGATCGCGGCCGCCGGCATCGCTTCTGACGTCGAACGACGTGTCGATCACGACACCCGCCGGACCGGTCTGATTCCCGACGCGCCTCGGCTCACCGGGTCCATTCCCACAGGTTGAGCTTGCCCTTGGCCGCCACCTTGCGCGCGTACGGGCGTGGATCACGCAGGATCCAGTGCCAGTAGCCGTCGATCGCCCACGGTGACCGGCTGCCCTCGATGCAGTCCACCAGTTCCACAGTTCCCAGCACCTTGCCGGCATCGGCATGGCGCTGCCAGGCGTTCTCGATCGGCCGTCGGTACTTCTTCGGCATGGCGTCGAGGGCGAGATCGTCGAAGTCGGCGCGGCGGAGCCCGGCATGCACCGCAAGGCGACCGCGGTACGCCGTCCGCCAGCTGCGGTTCTCGACGTCCTTCAGACCTTCCACGATCAACTCGGCCCAGGGCTGCTTGATGGTCAGAGCTCGCACGCGGGTCAGTCTCGCAGGGCTGCGCCGCTGCACTGGCTGCACGGCGCGCGAGCCCCATGGCGCCACGTGCGGGGCGCACGGTCGACCGCCCCCTGTCGGAGGCGGGCGGCATGATCGGGTCATGCAGCTCACCGCGAGGCAGCTGAACCGGACCCTGCTGCACCGCCAGCTCCTGACCGAGCGCGCGCCGCTCGGGGTGGTCGAGACGGTCCGGCGGCTGGTCGGGCTGCAGGCTCAGCAACCCGCCGGCCCCTACCTGGCGCTGTGGAACAGGATCGTCGACTTCGATCCGGCCGAGCTGGACGCCGCCTTCGCCAGCCACCGGATCGTCAAGGCGACGCTGCTGCGGATCACCCTGCACGCCGTCGCCGCCGAGGACCGCGCCGTCTTCCACGCCGCCGTGGTGGCGACCCTGCGGGCCGCCCGGCTGAACGACGCGCGCTTCCTGCGGACGGGTCTGACCAGCGACGACGCCGACGGCAGCGTGGCCGCTCTGCTGGCTTACCTGGCCGAGCCGCGCGGCAACACCGAGCTCGACGCGTTCTTCGCCGAGCGGTTCCCCGACCTGCCCGAGACCGGCATCTGGTGGGCGCTGCGGTCGTACGCCCCGCTCATCCACGGGCCCGGGCCGCACCCGTGGACGTACGGCCACCGCCCCTCCTACCTGGCTGCTCCGACGCAGGCGCAGGCGCAGGAGCCGATCGGGGAGGGTGAGGCGATGGTCGAGCTGGCCCGCCGCTACCTGGCGGCGTACGGACCGGCCACCCCCGCCGACCTGGCCCAGTTCGCCACGCTCCGTCGGCCGCCGGCGAAGCAGGCCTTCGCCGACCTGGCCGATGAGCTCGTGACGCACACGGGTCCGGACGGGAAGCCTGTCTCGGACCTGGCGGTGGCCGAGCTGGTGACCGACGACCGACCGGTGCCCCCGCGACTGCTGGGGATGTGGGACAACGTCCTGCTGGCGCACGCCGACCGCAGCCGGCTGATCCCGGCCGAGCACCGGGCCACCGTGATCCGGCGCAACGGTGACGTCCTGCCGACCCTGTTGGTCGACGGCTACGTGGCCGGGGTGTGGCGGCCGGTCGAGGGCGGGGTCGAGGCCACCGCCTTCCGGTCACTGCCGGACGAGGTCTGGGAGGGCCTGGCCGCCGAGGCCCGGGCGTTGCGAGCGCTGGTGGCCGACCGGGAGCCGCTCGTGTTCGGCCGCTACGCCCACTGGTGGCGGTCGATCGAGGGAGTGCAGGTGCGGGTGCTGTGAGCGACGAGGGAGAGACCATGACGTACGAGATCGAGCCGGCCCTGCGCGACTGGCTGCTGGACACCGACCCCGCGCTGCGCTGGCAGGTGCAGCGCGACCTGCTGGATGCGCCCGACGAGGTCTGGACGTCGACCCGGGCGCAGGTGGCCACCGAGGGGTTCGGGGCGGCCCTGCTGGCTCTGCAGGACCCTGACGGACAGTGGGCGGGTGGCGCCTTCTTCCCCTCCGGTTTCGACTTCGAGGGTCCCGAGGCGGCGCCCGGAGCCGGACAGCCGTGGACCGCGACCAGCTGGAGCCTGACCAGCCTCCGCGAGTGGGGCGTCGACGCGTCCGTGCTGGCCGGGACGGCCGAGAAGATCGCGGCGAACAGCCGCTGGGAGTACGACGGCCTGCCCTACTGGGGCGGTGAGGTCGACTGCTGCATCAACGCGTTCACCCTGGCCAACGGGGCCTGGCTGGGGGCGGACGTGGACGCGCTGTCCCGCTGGTTCCCCGAGCACCGGCTGCCCGACGGCGGGTGGAACTGCGAGTGGGTGGAGGGATCGACCCGCTCGTCGGTCATGTCCACGCTGAACACGATCAAGGGGCTGCTCGCATACGAGCAGCTCGTGGGCGGCGACGAGAGCCTGCGCGCGGCCCGCCAGGCGGGCCAGGAGTACCTGCTGGAGCGGCGCCTGATGTTCCGCCGGTCCACCGGTGAGCTGATCCAGCCCTGGGTGGTCCGGTTCGCGTACCCGTTCCGGTCGTTCTACAGCGTGCTGAACGCCGCGGACCACTTCCGCGCGGCGGACCTCCACGAGGGCAGCGGTCGCGACGAGCGGATCGGCGACGCCATCGCCGTGATCCGCGAAGCCCGGCAACCCGACGGCACCTGGCAGCAGGAGCGGCGTCATCCGGGGCGGGTCTGGTTCGAGGTCGACGTGCCCGCCGGGGAGTCGTCGCCCTGGCTCACCTTCCACGCCCTCCGGGTGCTCCGCTGGTGGGACGGCGGCTAGGGACGGGAGCGGCAGTCCCGTCCGCGTGTCAGCCGCAGCCGGCACGCGCGCAGCCGGCACCCGCGCACGCGGCCGAGGCCTGGCGACGTCAGTCGTCGAGTCGGAGCAGGATCCGCCGACGGTTGTCGGCGTCGACCTGGTCGTGGGCGGCGGCGACCTGCTCCAGCGGGTACGGCTCGGCGACGGGGATGGTGAGGTGTCCCTCCCGCGCGGCCTGGGTGAGGTCGGCGGCGGCCGCGGTCCTGGCGTCGGTCGGGAAGTCGTCGCTGCCGAGGAGGCGGATGGTGATGTTGTCGAACAGCATCGGCCAGAAGTCGATCTGGGGTCGGGGATCGCGGGTCGCGTACGCGGCGATCACCGCGCCGTTGCCGGCCACCGCGGCGTCGAGGGCGATGTTGTCGGAGAAGGCGACCTCGATGATCCGGTCGACCCCAGCGGGGGCGAGGTCCCGGATGGTCGTCTCGACCTCCGGGTCGTCCAGGGCGACAGCCCGCTCGGCGGCCACGCCGGTCAGGGCGGCGAGGTCGGCGCCCCGGCGGACGCTGGTCAGCAGGGTGGCCCCACCCCAGGCCGCGAGCTGAGTCGCCAGCGAGCCCACCGCGCCGAGGGCGCCGTGGACCAGGACGGTCCGGCCCCGCACCGGGCCATCCCCGAAGACGGCCCGGTGGGCGGTGATGCCGGGGATGCCGAGGCAGGCACCGAGTCGGTCGTCGACGTCGTCGGGCAGGGGGACGGCGGTGCCGGCGGGGACGACCGTGTAGTCGGCCGCGGTCCCGAAGGCACGGTAGGACTGGGCGTTGTAGACCCAGACGCGCTGACCGATCCGCCCGGCGCCGACACCGGGACCCACCCGGTCGATCGTCCCGGAGCCGTCGCTGTGCGGCACGACCCGCGGGTAGGGCATCACGGAGGCGAAGTACCCCTCCCGCTTCTTGGTGTCGCCCGGGCTGATCCCGGAGTAGCGCAACCACACCCTGACCTCGCCGGGTCCGGGCTCGGGATCGGGCAGCTCGCCGACCTGCAGCACCTCCTCGGCTGGTCCCTGTCGGTCGTAGTAGACAGCTCTCATCGGGCGCACTCCTTCGTCCGGCGTCGTGGGGTCAGCGTCCCACCTGCTGGTGGACAGGTGCTTCCGAGTGGACCCGATCGCCGGCGACGCCGTCCGGGGCCCAGCGGTTCGCCGGGTCGGTGGATCTCCCGCCGAGGCGCTTGACTGTGGCGATGCTCCTCCCCCGGGCGACGGATCCGGTCCCCACCGAGCGCCTGCTGCTGACACCCATCGGGCTCGGTGACGTCGACGACCTCTGGCGGCTGTACAGCGATCCTCTGGTGGCCCGCTGGACCGGGCCGTGGTCGTACGACGGTGTCGAGGCCTGGGCGCGGGACATGGCGTCACGCTGGCTCACCGACGGCGTCGGGAAGTGGCTGGCCCGCGATCGATCCGACGGCGCCCTCGTCGGGCGCGGCGGGTTGAGCCGGATGGATCTGGCTGGTGAGGCGGTGCTCGAGGTGGGCTGGGTCGTCCGCGACGCCCTGGCCGGCCGCGGCTTCGGCACCGAGATCGGCCGGGCGGCGCTCGACTGGGCGTCGACGTTCTTCCCGGCTCTCCCGGTGATCGCCTTCACCGAGGTGCACAACCGAGCCTCCAGGGCGGTGATGCACCATCTTGACCTCCGCTTCGAGGGGATCATCCACCGCGAGGGTCTGGTCGAAGGACGCGACGGCCTGCACCCGGACGCGGCCTTCGCGCTGTACCGCCGCGTGCCCTGAGCTCGGGTTGGGGTGGCTCCCGATGGTGCTGTCCGAAGGATCGGTGGGGTCCGGCCCTCGACCGCCGGCGGAGCGGTCGCTCAGAAGATCGGTTGGGTCAGCTCGTCCAGGTCCTCGCGGGTGGTCGCCCCGGGGAGCTGGACGGTGAACTCGGCGCCACCCTGGGCCGAGCGGCCGGCCGTGATCCAACCGCCGTGGCGGTGCACGGTCTGGGCCACGATGGACAGGCCCAACCCGGTGCCGGGGGTGTTGCGCGCGGTGTCGGCGCGGTAGAAGCGGTCGAAGATGTGCGGCAGGTCGGCGTCGGCGATGCCCGGTCCCTGGTCGGCCACCCGAAACCGGTCGCCCTCCAGGTAGATGCGGACGACGCCGTCCGGAGGGCTCCACTTCACCGCGTTGTCGAGCAGGTTGGTGATCGCCCGCTCCAGGTCGTCGGACTCGCCCATGACGTAGAGCGGACTCAGCTCGACGTCGAACTCCACGCCCTTGGGGGCCCGGCGGCGGGCCCGCTCCAGAGCGGCGGTGATCACGTCCCGCAGGTCGATCGGCTCGGGGGCGGCCGCGACCTGGTCGTCGCGGGCCAAGGAGACCAGGTCCTTGATCAACGAGGTGAACTCGGCCAGCTGGGCGTTGACGTCGCCGAAGATCTCTCGCCGGTCGGTCTCGGACAGCATCTGGGAGGTGGCGTCCAGCGACAGCAGCTCGATGTTGGTCCGCAGGCTGGTCAACGGCGTCCGCAGCTCGTGGCCGGCGTCGGCGATCAGTCGCTGCTGCCGCTCGCGGGAGGATCCGAGCGAGGACAGCATCCGGTTGAACGAGTCGGCCAACCGCGCGACGTCCCCGCTGCCGGTCACCGAGATCGGCGTCAGGTCGTCGGTCTGCGCGACGTACTCCACGGCGGCGGTCAGCTGGCGCACGGGCCGCAGACCGGAGCGGGCGACAGCGGTGCCGGCCGCCCCGGCGAGCACCACGCTCGTGGCGCCGAACAGCAGCAGGACGATCCACAACGAGCTGAGGGTGTCGTTGGTGACGTTGAGGGGCCGTCCCAGCACCAGGGCGTAGTTGTCGAGCCCCTCCAGCGGCACGGCCACCATCCGGTAGGGCCGGCCGTCGGTGGCCACCCCGGACCGGGCCGACACGCCGTTGTGCAGTCGCGCGACCGCGAGCTCCTCGTCACCGACCTCCAGGTGCACCTGCTCGCCCTGGACGAAGAACACCTGCCCGTCCGCCCGGACCACGGCGACGCTGAAGTTGCCCGCCTCGAGGGTGAACTCGGTCAACCCGCCGATGTTGCGGATGTTCCGGGCGACCGGGCTGGCCAACGCTTCGGCGACCTCGGTGAGCTCGCTGTCGAGGCTGCGGTAGAGGGCGAGTCGCAGCGTGAAGTAGCCGGCCATGCCGGTGACCGCCACGGCGACGGCGACGGCGAAGCTGGTGAGCAGCGCCACCCGTCGTTGCAGCGGGAAGCTCCGGAGCTTCTCCCGCAGCCGGATCCGCCACGCCTGCAGCACAGCCGCCGGCTGGATCACCAGCCGACCCCGACCGGCGGGACCTCGTCGGCCGTCGGCCGGGCAGAGGTCACGGCGGCGTCTCGCGGAGCACGTAACCCACGCCGCGCACGGTGTGCAGCAGGCGCGGCTCGCCATCGGCCTCGGTCTTGCGCCGCAGGTAGCCGATGTAGACCTCGAGCGAGTTCGCCGTGGTGGGGAAGTCGAAGCCCCACACCTCGTTCAGCAGCCACGACCGCTCCAGCACGCGCCGGGGGTGGTGCATGAACGCCTCGAGCAACGCGAACTCGGTCCGGGTCAGGTTGATCGCGCGGGTGCCGCGCAGCACCTCGCGGGTCTGCGTGTTGAGCACCAGGTCGGAGAACGTGAGGGCCTGGGTGGAGGGGTCGTTGGAGTCCGCCGTGGTCCCCGCCCGGCGCACCAGGGCACGGAGTCGGGCCAGCAGCTCGTCCAGCGCGAACGGCTTGGCCATGTAGTCGTCGCCGCCGGCATCCAGGCCGTCCACCCGGTCGTTGACGGCGTCGCGCGCGGTGAGCACCAGGATCGGTACGTCGTTGCCCGCCGCTCGCAGCATCCGGGTCGCCTCCAGCCCGTCGAGCCGCGGCATCATCACGTCCATGATCACCGCGTCGGGGCGGTTGGCGGCCAGCCGGGCGAGCGCCTGCAGGCCGTCCTCGGCGGTGCTGACCTCGTACCCGTTGTACTGCAGCGAACGCTGCAACGAGTCGCGTACGGCTTGATCATCGTCGACGACCAGGATCTGCATGCCCCTCAGCCTAGTCGGGCCGGCGGAGGATCAGCCTGGTCGACCGGCCGGCTGATCGCCGCCAGCAGGGCCCCGATCAGGGAGGGGTCGGCCCGGGTCTCGTCGAACAGGCCGAGCGTCTGCAGGTGGTCGTGGGTGGCGACCAGCAGCTGGACCGCGACCTCGAGCGGCACGGTCAGCGTGATCCGCGCGTGGTCGAGGGCGTCACGGATGAGCGCGGCGACCTGCTCGTTGCAGACGTCGACGAACCCCAGGTACGCCTGCCGGAGCTCGGGGTCACGTGCCGCGTGCAGCATCAGGGCGTGATCGGTGATGACGTCGTGCCGGTCGGTGCCGAGAGCGGCGCCGGAGCCGGTCAACGCGGACAGGGCGATGGCGACCAGCTCCTCCGGCGCGCGGTCGCCGGCGCTCTTCATGGTGGCGATGGCGCTCTGGGCGGCGGCGAACTGGAACGCGATGCCCTGCTCGATGATCGCCAGCACCAGGTCGGAGCGGTCGGCGAAGTTGGAGTAGAAGGCGCCGCGGGTGAACCCGGCGCGCTCGCAGATCACCTCGACGCTCGCGCCCTCCACCCCGTGCTCGGCGAAGACGACGCGCGCGGCGGTCATCAGTCTCTGCCGGGTCTGGGCGCGGCGGGCGGTGATGGGCGCCTCGGGGCCGGCGTCGGTGCTCACGTGATCCTGCTCTCAGGCTCTGGGGTCGTCGTTTAGATACAGTACTGTATCGGATACAGGTCTGTATCCGTCGGACCGTGTCGTCGTCAGCAGCTCATCGTCAGAGGCGGTTCCTCTCGTGTCCACGTACCTGTACGCGCTCGGCCGTGCCGCCTACCGGCACCGCCGGCGGGTGCTGCTCCTCTGGCTCGCCGTCCTCGTCCTGACCGTCGGCGCGGCGGCCGGCATCGGCGGCAAGTTCGACGAGAACTTCTCCGTGCCCGGCACCGAGTCCCAGCTCGCGCTGGACTCGCTCAACCGCACGTTCCCCCAGGCCGGCGGGACCACCGCCCAGGTGGTGGTGGCCGTGCCCGAGGGAGAGAGCGTGCGGGACACCGACGTCCGCCGTCAGATCGAGCGGGGCGTCGACGCGCTCGCGAAGGTCGACCACGTCGACACCGTCACCTCACCGTTCGACAGGTACGCCAAGGGCGTCATCTCGGGCGACGACCGGGCCGCGATCATCCAGGTGCAGCTGCTCACCGTCGACGGGGCTGTCGCCCCGGCCACCTTCAACGGTCTCGACCAGGCGACCGCGGCACTCCAGGCCGACATCCCCGGATCGCAGGTCTCGCCCGGCGGCTCGGCCTACAGCAACAACACCCCTGGCTTCAGCATCGTCGAGGCCCTCGGGGTGCTGATCGCCCTGGTCGTGCTCTGGTTGACCCTCGGCTCGCTACGGGCCGCCGGCATGCCGCTGCTGACGGCGATCCTCGGCGTGGCGATCACCGTGCTGTTGATCGTGGCGGTGACCGGGCTGACCACCGTGTCGGCCACCACCCCGTTGCTGGCGGTGATGCTCGGCCTGGCCGTGGGCATCGACTACGCGCTGTTCATCACCTCACGCCACCGGGACCAGCTGCTGACCGGGATGGACCCGGAGGAGTCGGTGGCCCAGGCCGTCGCCACGGCCGGCTCGGCCGTGGTCTTCGCCGGGCTGACCGTGATGATCGCCCTGTCCGGGCTGGCCGTGGCCGGCATCCCCTTCCTGACCACGATGGGTGTCGCCGCGGCGGCCGGCGTCGGCATCGCCGTCATGATCGCTCTGACCCTGCTGCCGGCTCTGCTCGGCGTCGCCGGCGAGCGGCTGCGGCCCAAGCCGAAGAAGGTCCGGGCGGTGCGCGCCACCGGCGAGCCGAAGCCGAAGAAGACCCGGACGCCGCTGCCCCGGCTCTGGGTGCGCGCGGTGACCAAGGTCCCGCTGCTGACGGTGCTGGTCGTGGTGGTCGGGCTCGGCGTGATGGCGTACCCGGCCAAGGATCTCAAGATCGCCCTGCCCAGCAACGGGATGGCCGACCCCGGCACCCCCGCGCGGACCACCTTCGACCTGATCGACGAGCACTTCGGAGTCGGCTACAACGGCCCGCTGATCGTCAGCGCTACCATCGTCGGCAGCGACGACCCGCTCGGGGTGATGGACGGCATCGCCGACGACCTGCGAGCACTGCCCGGCGTGGCCAGCGTGCCGCTGTCGACCCCCAACGAGAACGCCGAGGTCGGCATCGTCCAGGTGATCCCGACCGGGGCGCCGGACTCCGACGAGACCAAGGACCTGGTGCTGCGGATCAGGGCGATGCACGACGAGTTCCAGGAGAGGTACGGCGTCCCGGTCTACGTCACCGGCTTCACCGCCGTCGCCATCGACGTCTCCGACCGGCTGGGCAACGCGTTGCTGCCGTTCGGGGTGCTGGTCGTCGGTCTGTCGATCATCTTGTTGATGATGGTGTTCCGCTCGGTCGCGGTGCCGATCAAGGCCACCGTCGGCTACCTGCTCAGCGTGCTCGCGGCCTTCGGGGCGACGGCCATGGTCTTCGAGTACGGCTGGCTGGGCGACGTGTTCAACGTGCACCAGACCGGGCCGGTGATCAGCTTCCTGCCGATCCTGCTGATGGGCATCCTCTTCGGTCTGGCCATGGACTACGAGGTGTTCCTGGTCTCGCGGATGCGGGAGGAGTACGTGCACGCCGTGGCCAGGAACGGTTCCCGCGACGGCGTCGACCCGCGGGAGGCCATCGAGGACGGGTTCAACGCCTCGGCCCGGGTGGTGGTCGCCGCCGCGGTGATCATGTTCGCGGTCTTTGCCGCCTTCGTCCCGGAGGGTGAGGGCCCGATCAAGACGATCGCCTTCGGTCTGGCGGTCGGCGTGTTCGTGGATGCGTTCGTCGTCCGGATGACCTTGGTGCCCGCGGTGATGACGCTGCTGGGTCACCGGGCCTGGTGGCTGCCCCGGTGGATCGACGAGCGCCTGCCCTCCTTCGACGTGGAGGGGGAGGGCCTCGCCCACCAGCTCTCACTGCGCGACTGGCCGTCGGTCGACGACGACCACCTGCTGTACGCCGAGGGCGTCCGGGTGAACGGCGACGACACCCCGCTGGGGATGGCGCTGCGGCCTGGTGACGTGGTGGTGGTCGACGGGCAGGTCGACTCCGGCAAGACCGCCCTGCTGCTCACCCTGTCCGGCCGGATGCGACTCACCACCGGCCGGGCCAAGATCGCCGGACTGGTGCTTCCCGAGCAGGCCGCCGCGGTCCGTCGTCGTACGGCGCTGGTCGACTGTCGCCGACTGACGGCCACCGATCCGGGGACCGCGCGGGGCGGCCGTGGGCTGCGCGCCGAGCTGCGGCAGGTGGAGCGTGAGCAGCCGGCAGTGATCGTGGTCGACCACGCCGACGTGCTCGCCGACGCCGACGACCGGGCCGCCCTGACCGCCCTGGTGCAGGAGACCGCCGGCTCCGACCAGCGGGCCATGATCATCGCGGTCCGCGACCGGGCGTTGATCGACGACCTCCTTCCCGTGCCCTATCGGCACCTCACCCTCGGCCCGGTCCCCGACCTGGTCGACAGCGCACGACTGTGACGAACGAACTGATCCGAGGAACTCACTGATGTTGACGCTGGAACGCGCCCGGGCCGCCAAGGTCACCTGGGTGTCACTGGTCGGCCTGGTCCTGGTGCCGCTGCTGGTGGCCGCCGGGTTCCTGTGGGCCACCTGGGACTCGACCTCCCGGCTCGACCGGGTGCAGGCCGCGATCGTGAACGACGACGAGGGCACCACCATCGACGGGCAGACCGTGCCGCTGGGCCGCCAGCTCGCCGGCGGACTGGTCAACGGAGCCGAGGACGTGAGCAACTTCGACTGGGTGCTGACCGACACCGAGGACGGCTCGGCCGGGCTGGCCTCCGGCACGTACGCGGCCGTGGTCACCATCCCGGCGGACTTCTCCCGGCGGGCGACCTCGTTCTCCAAGACCGACGTCGCCGACATCCAGCCGGCCACCATCGAGGTGCAGACCTCGCAGGTGAAGGGCATCGCCGACGGTGTGATCGCCCAGGCGATCACCGGCGCGGCACGGGAGGCCATGAACACCGAGCTGACCAAGAACTACCTGGACAACGTCTACCTGGGCTTCAACAGCACCAAGAAGCAGTTCGACACCATCGCGGGCGCCTCGCGCAAGCTGGCGGACGGCGCCGGTGATCTGGCCGACGGGCTGGACCAGACCTCCACCGGGACGAAGAGCCTGGCGGACGGGTTGGACCAGCTGGACGACGGAACCCAGCAGCTGGCCACCGGTATGCAGAAGCTGGCCAAGGGCGGCGAGCAGCTGCCCACCGGTGCGAAGAAACTGGCCGACGGGATGCAGAAGTCAGCCGACGGCGCCGACGAGCTGGCCGACGGGGTGAAGCAGTACACGGGTGGCGTTTCCCAGCTGGACAAGCAGTTCCCGGCGTTCGCCAAGGGCGTGGGTGACACCGCTGACGGCAGCAAGGACCTGGCCAGCGGGACGAAGCAGCTGGCCGGTGGGCTGAAGACCTACGCGTCCGGGGCTGGTGACTTCTCCGGCGGGCTGCAGCAGTACTCCTCCTCGATGAACGGCTTCAAGGACCTGGTCAAGACCCCGAGCAAGCTGCCCGCTGAGCTTCGGTGCCCCGTCGACGACGAGGACGCCTGCGCGCTCTACTACGGCGGCCTGGTGGCCGGCACCCAAGTGGCCTATCAGGGACTGCAGGACCGGGGCGGCCAGCCCGGTCTGCTCACCGGCGCGAAGGGTCTCGCCAGCGGCGCGGACACCCTGTCCACCAACCTGACCAAGGTCTCGTCCGGCGTCACCGCACTCAGCGGCGGCCTGGCGAAGCTCTCCGGCGGTGCCGACAAGATCGAGGGAGGTCTCGACAAGCTGGCCGACAACGGTCCGAAGCTGGCCAAGGGCACCAAGAGCCTGGCCACCGGGCTCGGCAAGCTCGCCGACGGCACCGACCAGTTCGCCACCGGGCTGTCCACCTTCAGCGACGGGGTGACCAAGACCGCCAACGGCACCACCGAGCTCGCGGTCGGCACCTCGCAGTCGGCCGACGGCGCGCAGAAGCTGAGCGACGGCGTGGTCAAGCTGGCCGATGGCCAGCGCACGCTCGCCGACGGGGCTGACGAGCTGGCCACCGGACTGGAGAAGGGCGCGAAGCAGGTGCCCACCTACGACAAGGCCCAGCGCACCGCCCTGTCCAGCGTGGTGGCCACCCCGGTGACCGCGGAGCGTCCGTCGACGCTCTTCTCCAACATCGCCAACACCACCTTCCTGGCCGTGCTCGCGCTCTGGCTGGGGGGTCTGGCCAGCTTCGTGGTGCTGCGGGCGATCCCGTCGCGGGTCCTGACCTCGATGAAGCCGTCCTGGCGGCTGGCGGCTGTGGCCCTGCTGCCGGCGGTCGGGATCGCCGTGGTGCAAGGGGTCGCGCTCACCGTGGTGCTGCAGAACCTGCTCGATCTGACGCTGAGTCAGGTGGGCCAGCTGCTGCCGTTCACACTGCTGGCCGGGCTGGCCTTCGTGGCCGTCAACCACGCACTCGTGGCCTGGTTCGGGGGCATCGGGCGCTTCGTCTCGGTCGCTGCCGTCGTGCTGTCCACCGGCGCCGCGATCACCGACGCCATCCCCTCGTCCCTGCAGCAGGTGATCGGCTTCCTGCCGATGACCCCGGCCCTGGAGGGGGCCCGGGCCATCGCCAGCGGGGGCACCGGCGTGGGCGGCTCCACCGGACTGCTGCTGGCCTGGCTGGTGGCCGGTCTCGCGGCCGGCGTGCTGGCGGTCGCCCGACACCGGATGGCCAAGGTGCCCGACCTCGTTCCGGTTCGCGCCTGACCCTGCTGACGCAGGCCACGCACGCGGCCCGTTGCTCCGCGTGCGTGAGGCTCCGAAGGGGTGCGCCAACGGGGGTGGGTGGCCGCAGGACCGCACGCTCGGGCGCGCGGGGCTCTGCCAGGATGACCCGGGAAGCGGCAGCGGTCCGACGCGCCAGGCGGCTCCGCGCCGGCGCCGGCGCTTCCGACCCGACCGCCCGAGGGAGCCACCCGTGGACCGGATGATCAAGGTGAAGGCGTTCGCCGTGCTGGCGGACGCGTCCCGGTCCCGTCACCTGGTGTGGGTGTCGCAGGACGAGACCAAAGAGCCGCCCACCTTCCACCGCCTGCTGGGCGGCCACGTGGAGTTCGGTGAGGGCTCGGCCGAGGCCGTGGTGCGGGAGATCGCCGACGAGCTCCACCACGAGCTCGGGGAGGTCACGCTGCTGGGGGTCCTCGAGAACGTCTTCACCTACGCCGGGGCGCCCGGGCACGAGATCGTCTTCGTCTACGCGGCCGTGGTGGCTGACGGGACGGTGCCGGACGAGGGGGGCTGGTACGACGACGGCGGGCCGATCCGGGTCGAGTGGCGGCCCGTCGACGGACAGCAGGAGATCCCGCTCTACCCGGACGGCACCCAGGCGCTCCTCGACCGGTGGGTCGCCGTCCCGTCGGCGAGAGTCCGGTCATGATCGACAGCGGTGGTCCCGTCGTCCCGGAACGGGAGGACGCCCGGACCGACGGTCCGATGCTCGGCGACGAGCGGGCGGTTCTCGAGCACTGGCTGGACCTCTACCGCGACACCCTGCTACTGAAGATCGCCGGCCTCGACGCCGTCCAGCTGTCCCGGCGGGCCCTGCCGCCGTCGACGATGAGCCTGCTCGGTCTCGTTCGGCACCTGACCGAGGTCGAGGCCTACTGGCTGCGGGTCGTGCTGCTGGACGAGCAGGACGTGCCGGACTACTACTGCACGCCCACCAGTCCCGACGGCGACTTCGACGACGCCGGTCCCGAGTCGGCCCGGGCCGACGTCGACGCCTACCACCGCGAGGTCGACCGCTCCCGCGCCAGCACCGCCACCTGGACCGATCTCGGCACCCCGGTGGCCGGCCGACGCCGGGACCAGCCGGTGAGTCTCCGCTGGATCCTGGTCCACCTGATCGAGGAGTACGCGCGCCATCTCGGTCACGCCGACCTGCTGCGCGAGGCGGTGGACGGGCGCACCGGCTACTGAGCATAATTGGATAGGCTTGCCTTACCAATCGCGCGGACCGCCCGCGTCACGTTCTCAGGGGATCCATGAACCTCACCCGTCGTCGCCTGCTCGTCACCGCCGCGGGACTCGCGGCCGCCGCCACCGGGGCGGTCGGTCTCAGCGGCTGCAACGCCTCCGCCGGCTCGGCTCCCGCCGTGGGAGCGCCGAGCGCCGCCGCCGGGTCAGCCGAGGAGGGAGCCTTCCCGGTCGCCCTCACCCACCGGTTCGGCGAGACCACCATCGCCGCCGAACCGAAACGCGTCGTCTGCGTGGGGCTGAAGGAGCAGGACGACCTGCTGGCCGTCGGTGTCGTGCCGGTCGGAGCGAGCCCCTGGTTGGACTTCCCCGACGGCAGCAAGATCCTCGGTCCGTGGACCGACGAGGCGCTGGGGTCGGCACCGGTGCCCGAGACGTTGGACAACACCAACGGCATCCCGTTCGAGGCCGTCGCCGCGCTGCAGCCCGATCTCATCCTCGCGCTCTACGCCGGGCCGACCCAAGCGGACTACACCAAGCTGAGTGCCATCGCCCCGACCGTGACCTTCCCGAAGGAGTACGTCGACTACGGCATCCCCTGGGACGTGCAGGCCGAGATTGTCGGCCGGGCCGTCGGGCGTCCGCAGGCGATGGCCGCGCGGATCGCAGCCAGCAAGGAGGCGGTCGCTGACGCTGCCGCCGCCAACCCCGGGTTCCGCGACCAGACGACGATGGTGATCACCCCGTACGAGGGCCTGTACGTCTACGGTTCCCAGGACCCACGGACTCGGCTGATGTACGAGCTGGGGCTGGTCAAACCGCCCGGCTTCGACGAGCTGTTCGCCGCCGACACCAACACCTTCGGGGGCAACATCAGCCCGGAGAAGGCGGAGATCCTCGACGTCGGCGTCCTGGTCTGCTTCGCCGACGAGGGAGAGCAGCAGAAGCAGATCGAGACCACCCTGTTCAAGAGCCAGGCGGTCTCCACCGAGGGTCGGACGATCTGGCTGCGGACCGGCGACGACGCGACGCTGCCGTTCTCGTTCCTCACGGCGCTGTCGCTGCCCTACCTGCTGAAGGCGTTCGTGCCCCGGGTGGTCGCGGCCGCCGACGGCGACCCGGCGACCAGCACGGAGCAGACGGCCTGAGCGGGCTCGCCGCTCGTAGGGGGGCCACACTGACCTGGTGGTCGACAGCGGCTCTGGGCTCGGCGCACTGACGGAGGTCGTCCGGACCCGGGTGGCGCAGCTCCTGGGTCCGCGCGCCGCGCGGGACCTCGAGGTCCTGCAGACCTCGGCCGCCGGGGCCGTGGTGCGCGTGCGGACCCACGGCACCGCCGAGGGAGCCGTCCTCAAGGTGGCGCCGCGGCCGGGGGCCGCCGACGGTAGGGACGTCGACTTCCGGCGGACGGCGGCCGTGATCGGCCTGGCCCGCGGGGCGGGTGTGCCGGCGCCCAGGGTGCTGAGCGTGGACACGTCGGGCGGCGACGAAGCGTGGCAGTCCCTGCTGCTGGAGCACGTGCCCGGCCGGCCGTGGCGCCAGGTCCGGCCGGAGCTCGACGCGGGGGGCGTGGACACCGCCCAGCGGGAGATCGCGGAGGTGTTGTCGGCCATCCAGGCGATCACGTTCGACGGCTTCGGCGAGCTCGACGGGGGCGCCCGGCCGACGGGCGTGTCGTTGCTGGCGGCCCTGACCCGCCGGGCCGATCGGATCCTGCTTCCCGGTGACCGAGAGTCCTTCCTCGCGGCGCTCGCCTCCCGCGAGCACCTCTTCGCCGCTGCTCCGGGGCTCCCCGTGCTGGTCCACGACGACCTGCATCACGCGAACATCCTGTTCGACCGCCGCGGAGACCGCTGCAAGCTGTCCGGCGTCATCGACTGGGACAAGGCCTGGGCCGGTCCCGCCGAGTCCGACCCCGCACGGATGGCGTTCTGGGACGGCATGACCGGACGCGGTTTCTGGGAGGTCTACCGCCGTGCCGCCTCGGTGCCGGCCGGGTGGCAGGAGCGCGCCCGACTCCTCCAGCTGCTGTGGTGCCTGGAGTACGACGACGGCAGCGCCCGCCACGCCCACGACACCGCCCGTGCGTGGGATCGCCTGACCTGACCCCGGTCGTCGGCGACCCGATCGCGGCCACGACCTCGGCGCAGCGGTGATACTGGAACGATGCTCCACCGCCATCCCGTGCTCAGCCTGCTGACCGGGGGGTACCTGGCGATCGTCGCCTGGCTCACCCTCACCCCGCAGGCGTACGCCGCCGAGCGCATCGCGATCATCTACCGCCTGCTCGACGCGTTCCACCGGCGCGGCTACCTGCTGAGCATCGACGACCACCGGTTGGAGTTCGCAGCCAACATCGCCTTGTTCGTCCCGGTCGGGGTCTTCCTGCTGCTGCTGTTCGGCCACCGGCTGTGGTGGTTGGCGCTGGCCGCGTCGTTCGCGATGACCACGGCCATCGAGACGGTTCAACGGTTCATCCCCGGCCGGGTCTCCGACGAGCGCGACCTGGTGGCGAACGGGACCGGGGCGGTGATCGGGGTCCTGGTCGCCCTGGTCCTCACCGCTCCCGCGGCGCTCCGCCGCCGACGCCGTCGCAAGGCCCGGGCCGGGCGGACCGCCCGGGTGGCGGCCGGTTGACGTCGTCGCCGGACCACCGGGTGCGACCGGCGATCGACCCGGGTCGGGCCAGGCTCAGCCTGCTGGCGGTGGGGGCCGCGGCCGCCTTCGGCCTGGTCCATGCGGCTTTCAGCGCGTACTGGGCGATCGGCGGCGACTGGCTCCTGCGCACCGTCGGCGCCTGGGCGGTCGGTCTGCGGGACGACTCGCCGACCGCCGCGGCCCTCGGGCTCGGCGCCGTCGCCCTGGTCAAGGCGGTGGCGGCCGTCGTGCCCGTCCTGGTGGCGTACGGACGACTGCCCTGGCGCCCGCTCTTGCGGGCGGTGAGCTGGGTCGGTGGCGGCTTCCTGATCCTGTACGGCGGCGTGAACGTCGTGGTCAGTGGGGCGGTGCTGGCGGGTCTGATCACCCCCGACGGCGGCTTCGACCGGCCGGCCATGATCGGTCACGCCTTCCTGTGGGACCCGCTGTTCGCCCTGTGGGGGGCGGCCCTGGTCGTCTCCCTGGCCCTCAGCCGGACGGGCGAGCCGCGGGATCGCTGACCCCGAGCTCCTCGGGTCGCTGACCCCGCCCGTGCGCCCGGGCGGGTGGTTACGCTCAGGCGTGCGCTCGCTGATGATCACCGTCGCCGACGGCACCCGGCTCCACGTCGGCGCGACCGGCGAGGGTCCCGACGTCCTCGTGCTGACCGGCGGACCGGGTTGCGTGCAGTACCTGGAGGACGACGCCCTCGCGCCCGACGGCTTCCGGGTCTGGTATCCCGAGCCGCGGGGTGTCGGGCGCTCCGGCGGCGGGGCCCACACGATGGAGCAGGCCCTTGCGGACCTCGAGGCGATCCGACGGCACCTGGGTGTCCGGCGCTGGGTCGTGCTGGGGCACTCGTGGGGTTCCGACCTGGCCGTCCGGTACGCCGTCGAGCACCCCGACGCCGTCGCGGCCGTCGTCGGCATCGCCGGCAGGGGACCGCAGCGGGACCGCTCCTGGTCGGAGGTCTACGAAGCCGGCAAGGAGTCCGAGCCGGCGGTCGAGATCGCCTGGAGCCGGGAGGTCCACGGCTCGCTGGGTGCCTCCTTCCGGGAGTGGATCCAGCACCCCGACCTGTGGCGCGGTCTGGCGGACTGCCGTACGCCGATGCACTTCATCGCGGCCGGCGACGACATCCGGCCCAGCTGGCCCCTCCGGCAGCTCGCCGCCCTGGTGCCGGGCGGGAGCTTCTCGACGGTGCCCGGGGTGCCGCACGACTTCTGGTCGACCCACCCGCCGACCTGGACCGCTACGGTCACCCGGGCCTGCGTGGAGGCTGCCCGGGGGTGACGCCGGAGGCGGCCTCTCGATCGTCCGTGCGTCATCCGCAGCTCGACCTGCGCACTTGACCGGCGTGTCGGGGCGGATCCGGCCAGGTCGAGCTGCGTTCGACGCACCGTCGGCCGGGTCGTGGCCGGGGTCACAGCGTCTGCCTGTCACAGATCCCGTGCTCGGACGGTCCTGTGGGTGAGAGGCAACAGGAGGAGGATCCATGGTCAAGGTGCTGGTGGTCGGTGGCGGGTACGCGGGGTTCTACACGGCGTGGGGGCTGGAACGCCGGCTGAAGCCGGGCGAAGCCGAGGTGACGGTGATCGACCCGCGGCCGTACATGACCTATCAGCCGTTCCTCCCCGAGGTGGCGGCCGGCTCGGTCGAGGCCCGGTTCGCGGCGGTCTCGCTCCGCAGCCACCTGCACCGGACCACGATCATCGCCGGCTCGGTGACGTCGATCGACCACGCCGCGCGGACGGCGTACGTGAGGACCCCTGACGACGAGCTCACCGTGACCTACGACGTGATCGTGGTGACGGCCGGAGCGGTGACCCGCACCCTGCCCATTGCGGGCGTCGCCGGCCACGGCATCGGGTTGAAGCACGTCGAGGAGGCGGTGGCCGTCCGGGACCGGTTGCTGGTCGCCTTCGACCGGGCGTCCGGGCTGCCGGCCGGTCCCGAGCGTCAGCGGCTGCTCACCGTGACGGTGGTGGGCGGCGGGTTCACGGGCGTGGAGGGCTTCGGCGAGCTGCTGTCCCTGGCCACGTCGCTGCTGGACCGCTATCCCGGGCTCGGCTTCGAGGACCTGCGGTTCCACCTGGTCGAGGCCAGCGGCCGGATCCTGCCGGAGGTGTCGCAGCAACCGGGGGAGTGGGTGGTCCGCTCCCTGCAGCGACGCGGCGGGCGGGTCCACCTGAACACCTTCCTGCTGTCCGCCGAGGACGGTCACGTGGTGCTGTCGGACGGGGACGAGTTCGACTCCGGGTTGATCGTCTGGACGGCCGGCAACGCGGCCAACCCGGTGGTGGCCACCCACACCGACCTGCCGGTGAACGCGCGCGGTCAGGTCGTGGTCCGTCCCGATCTGCGGATCGGGACCGCCGAGGAGCCGGTGGCCGACGCCTGGGCCGCCGGTGACAACGCCGCCGTGCCCGACCTCAGCGTCAACCGGCCGGGAGCGCTGACGGTGCCGAACGCCCAGCACGCCGTCCGGCAGGGTCGGCTGCTGGCTCGCAACATCGTGGCCACCCTGCGCGGCCGGGACCCGAAGCCGTACGTGCACCACAACCTGGGCGTCGTCGCCACCCTCGGTCTGGGACGGGGGATCTTCCAGTCCGGCCCGGTGGTCGTCAAGGGCTTCCCGGCCTGGGTGATGCACCGCGGCTACCACGCCCTGGCCGTGCCCACCTGGGAGCGCAAGATCCGCGTGCTGCTCGGCTGGCTGCCGCCGCTGGTCTTCGGTCGCGACATCGTCTCGTTGCAGTCGGTCCAGCACCCCCGCGACGCCTTCGTCGCCGCCCAGGCCGCGCAGTCGGAGCGGTGACCCGTGGTCACCCGGCGGACGGCCCGGTGGCGGCGTCGGGTCCAGCCGACCACCTGGTCGCTGCTGTGGGGGACCGTGTCGGCCGGCTGCTTCGTCGCGCTGCTGATCACCGGCGTGATCTTGATGGTGTTCTACGACGCCTCCGGTGACCTGATCACCTACGGCGGCAGCTATGCCCTGCTGCGGGGGACGGCGATGTCGCGCGCGTTCGCGTCGACGCTGTGGCTGTCCTTCGACGTGCCCGGGGGCCTGCTCCTCCGGCAGGCCCACCACTGGGCCGCCCTGCTGCTGCCGGCCTCGTTGCTGCTGCAGCTGGCCGGCGCGTTCTTCACCGCCGCCTTCCGCCGCCCGCGGCGGGGGATCTGGGTGCTCACCGTCGGCGCCTTCCTGGTCGTCCTGGTCTGCGGCTGGAGCGGGTACGGCCTGCCCGACGACGACCTGTCCGGCACCGGTCTGCGGATCGTGCAGGGGACGACCCTGGCCGTGCCGTTCGTCGGAACCTGGCTGACCTCGGTCCTGTTCGGTGGGGAGTTCCCGGGCCGGATCATCGAGCACCTCTACCTCGTCCACCTGCTGGCGTCGGCCGTGGCCCTCGGTCTGGTGGTGCTCCGGCTGCGCGCGGCCTGGCGGCTCGGCCCGGTGCAGCTGCCGGGTCCCGGGCGCACCGCCGACCGGGTGGTCGGACTCCCGGTCTGGCCGCAGGCCGTAGTGCGGGTCGCCGGCCTGTTCTCCGTCACCCTCGGGGTGATCACGCTGATGGCCGGGACACTGACCATCAGCCCGGTCTGGCGCTACGGCCCGTCGTCGCCGGGCAACGCGTACGCCGGCAGCCAGCCGGACTGGTACACCGCCTTCCTCGACGGCGCGCTCCGGCTGGTACCCCCGGGCTGGGAGGTGGTCGTCGCCGGCCGCACCTGGACCCTCGCCCTCCTCGTTCCCCTGGCCGCCATCGGCCTGTTCTTCACCCTGCTCCTGCTGTGGCCGTACGCGGAGGAACGGCTGACAGACGACCGGACCGACCACCAGCTGCTCGAGCGACCCCGGGACAACCCGGTCCGCACCGGCCTGGGGGCGGCCGGAATCAGCTTCTACGGCGCCCTGTGGGCGGCGGGGAGCGCCGACATTCTCGCCACCGAGTTCGCGGTGTCCTTCGAGAGCGTCCTCTGGGTCCTGCGGGCCGTGGTGCTGGCGGGGCCGGTGGTCGCCTACCTGCTCGCCGTGGGGGTCTGCCGCGCCCTCCGCACCACCGAGACGGAGCGGGAGCGTCACGGGATCGAGACCGGCGCGATCGTCCGACTCCCCAGCGGCGGCTACGTCGAGCTGTCCGAACCACGCGGGAACACACCGCCCGGTCTCGGTGAGGTGGCACCGGCGGCCACCGAGCCGCGGGCTCTGGTCGGCTCGCCGCCACCATGACACCGCTCGTGATGCGACACCGGTGATCGTCCCCGATCGGGCGGGGAAGCCACGGGAATGGCCTAGCATCGCCATCGTGTCGGACCCGGCTGCCGAGAGCTCGCTCGTCGACGCCGCGGAGGTGTTCGGCTCCGTCCGGCCCCGCCTGTTCGGCATCGCCTACCGGATGCTGGGCAGCTGGACCGAGGCCGAGGACGTGGTCCAGGACGCCTGGCTGCGGTGGCAGAACACCGACCGCACGGTCGTCCAGAACCCGGGCGCCTTCCTCGCCACCACGACCACCCGACTGGCCCTCAACGTCGCCCAGTCCGCCCGGGCCCGCCGGGAGACCTACATCGGCCCGTGGCTGCCCGAACCCGTCGACACCAGCGCCGACCCCACCATCGGGGCCGAGCGCGACCAGGCGGTCGAGCTCGCCGTGCTGTTCCTGCTGGAGAAGCTGACCCCGACGGAGCGGGCCGCCTACATCCTGCGCGAGTCGTTCGGCTACGCGTACGCCGAGATCGCCGACATCCTGCAGACCGGGCAGGCGAACGCGCGGCAGCTGGTCAGCCGCGCCCGCAAGCACCTCGACGACGACCACCGCGAGCCGGTCGACCCGGCCACCCACCGGCAGCTGCTCGAGGCGTTCCTGCGGGCCGCCCAGAGCGGTGACCTGGAAGCCCTGGAGCGACTGCTCGCCGCGGACGTGGTCAGCTACACCGACGGCAACGGCGCCCGCCAGGCCGCCCGGGTGCCGGTGGTCGGACGCCGTCGCGTCGCCGCCCTGCTGGTGGCCTTCCAGCCGCGCTTCTGGCCGGGCGCCCGCACCGAGTGGGTCGACGCCAACGGCCAGGTCGGTGTCCTCATCCTCTCCGGCGACACGCCCCTGGGTCTGCTCACGCTGAGGGCCTCCGCGGAGGGCATCGACCAGCTGCAGTGGCAGCTGAACCCGACCAAGATCGCCGCCTTCCTGAGGTCCGCGAACCGCTTCGGCTGAACGCCTCGGGCCCGGCGGCCGGGGGTGTCACAACCGCGTCGCCTGTCCGGTCCTGGTAGTGAACCCACCACCGGAGGAGCACCCATGAAGATCGTGATCATCGGCAACGGACTGATCGGCAGCCAGCTCGCCACCCGTCTCGCTGACGCCGGTCACGACGTGTCCGCGCTCGGTCGAGGGGACGGGATCGACACCACCACCGGTGAGGGTCTGGACCGCGTCCTGGTCGGCGCCGAGGTCGTGGTCGATCTCACCAACTCCCCGTCCTGGGCCGACGACGACGTCCTCGCCTTCTTCCGCGACTCCAGCACGCATCTGCTGGCCGCCGGACGCGCCGCCGGGGTCGGCCACCACGTGATCTTGTCCATCGTCGGCGCCGACCTGCTGCCCGACGCCGGCTACCTGCGGGCCAAGGTCGCCCAGGAGCAGCTGGTGCAGTCCGGTCCGCTTCCCTTCACGATCGTCCGGTCCACCCAGTTCTTCGAGTTCGTCCCCGGCATCGCCGACGCGGCCACCGTCGGGGACACGGTCCACGCCACCCCCGGCCGGCTGCAGCCGATCGCCTCCAGCGACGTGGTGACCCACCTGGCCGAGGTCGTCGCCGGACCGGCGCAGAACGCCACCGTGGAGATCGCCGGTCCCGAGCCGCTCGGCATCGACGAGCTCGTCCGCCGGCTCTTCGCCACCACCGGTGACGGGAGGGCGGTGCTCACCGATCCGCACGCCACCTACTTCGGCGCCGAGATCGACGACCAGCTGATCCCCGCCCCGGGGGCCGACGCCTGGATCGCGCCCGCCGCGTACGGCACCTGGCTCGGTTCGACGGGCAGCCGCCGGGCGAGCTGACCGCCGACCGGAACTGCCTACCGACGGGCGACTTCCCGGCGGCTGGCACGCGCCGGACCGTCTGCGGGTCGCCGGTCGGTGGGCTCTACGATCGCGGAGCGAGCGGCGCCCACCGCCGGGGTCCGCAGAGAGGATCGGTCGATGTACTTCATCGTGGTCAAGTTCCCGGTCAAGCCGGAGCACGCCGACACCTGGATGGAGCGGGTCACGCCGTTCACCGAAGCCACCCGGGCCGAGCCCGGCAACCTGTGGTTCGAGTGGTCGCGCAGCGTCGAGGACCCGAACGAGTTCATCCTGGTCGAGGCCTTCACCGACGACGGAGCCGGTCCGCACGTCACCAGCGAGCACTTCCGACAGGCCGTGATCGACCTCCCGCCGGGGCTGGCCCACACCCCGAAGATCGTCAGCCGCCAGGTCGACGGCGACGGCTGGGACGCGATGGGGGAGATGCAGGTCGACTGAGGCTGTGCCCAGCGCGGGAAGGGAGAACGGGATGGAGTGGACCTTCGAGGGGCCGGTGATCTACTGGCGTGGCCCGGCGCCGTTCTACTTCGTGGCCCTGACCGAGGAGGTGCTGGACGACCTCACTCCGGTGGCCAACGAGCTGACGTACGGCTGGGGCTGCATCCCGGCCACCGCGACGATCGGCGACACCGAGTTCACCACCTCGCTGTTCCCGAAGGACGGCGGCTTCCTGCTGCCGGTCAAGGTCGCCGTCCGCCGGGCCGAGGGCGTCGACGAGGGAGACGTGGTCTCGGTCGAGCTGGCGGTCGCCGGCTGACCCGGTCGGGGCACCGGCCCCAGGGCCCGGCCGGTCAGAGGGCGAGATGCGTCGGCCGACCGGCCACCAGCGTCGCGGCCACGGTGCGCGAGCGCAGGTGTCGGGCCACCGCCGCGCTGTCGCCCACCTGCCGGCACGGGTCGTCGTCGAGCAGCACCAGATCGCCACGACCACCGAGCGCCAGGGTCGTCTGCCCGTCGGTGCTGGCCGCCAGTGCCTCGCCGACACTCAGCGACTCCGCCGCGTTCCAGGGTTCCCGGCCGTCGGCGCTGCGGTGCACCGCGGCGGCCAGGGCGAGCCAGGGGTCGAGCGGTGCGACGGGCGCGTCGGAGCCCAGGGCGAGGTCCACTCCGGCGTCGCGTAGCGACCGGAACGGGAAGCAGCGGTCGGACCGGTCGGGCCAGCACACCGCTGTGACATCCCGGTCGTCCCAGAGGTGCGCGGGCTGCACGCTGGCCCGGAGCCCCAGTGCCGCCAGCCGGGGGACGTCGGCAGCCCGGATCAGCTGGGCGTGCTCGATCCCGCCCCGGGCCGAGGCCTGCTCGAAGGCGGTCAGCGCGGTGGCGACGGCGGCATCCCCGATGGCGTGCAGGGCCACCTCCAGCCCGTGGTCGTGCGCCCGGGTCAGCAGCGCGACCAGCTCGGCCAGGTCGTAGTTGGGGAGACCGGCGGCCTGCGTGTCGTCGGGGGCGGCGTCGGCGTACGGCTGGCAGCAGTGAGCGGTGCGGGTGTTGAGGGAACCGTCGGAGATGATCTTCAGCGGCCCCATGGTGACCAGGCCCCCGGTGCCGGCCAGAGGGTCACCGGTCCGCAGACCGGCCGCGATGACGGCGTCCAGGCCGTCGGGATAGACCGCCGGGCGCACGCGCAGCTGGTCGACCCCCCGGGCGAACCGCTCCGGCCAGTCGCGGTACCCGTACGCCAGCTCGAAGTCGGTGATGCCGACCACGCCGTGGGCGGCCGCGTCGGCCACCGCCCGCGCGATGGCTGCGGCGTCGTCGGTCAGCCGACCGGCCAGCTCGGTGACCGCCGGCATCAGCGCGAACCACGGGTTCTCCGCCAGCGCCCCCTCGGCCGGCGCCACGCCGAGCAGCCGGAACGCGGCCGAGCTCAGCCAGCCGTTGTGTGCGTCGCCGCTGGTCAGGATCACCGGGTGGTCGCCGGCCGCCGCGTCGAGCAGGGCGACCGTCGGCGGCTCGGGCCAGACGGCCGAGCGGTAGCCGTAGCCGAAGATCACCGTGTCCGGGGCGGGCAGGGTCGCGGCGTGGGCCCGCACCAGCGCGGCGACGTCCGCCGCCGAGCGAGCCGCCCCGACGTCCAGCCGGGTGCGGGTCTGGGCCCACTGGCGCAGGTGCACGTGCGCGTCCCACAGCCCCGGGATGGCCCAGCGACCGGCCGCGTCGATCACCCGGACGTCGCCGTCGCCGTCGGCGAAGGCGTCTCCGGGGTCCAGGTGCGGGGCGACGGCGGACACGCGGCCGCCGGTGATGAGCAGGTCGACCGGCTCGGCCCCGGAGGGGACCGACACACCGCCGACCTCGACCAGCCGCGCTCGACGGACCAGGGTGCCGGCTGAAGGGGCCGAGGTTCCGGTCACTCTCTCTCCTCTGCGTGCTGCTCTCGAGAACCGACAGCCGTTCTGCCCACCAGGGAACGATCCTCACCGATGACGGTGACGATTCCACACCCGGGCTTCGGCAAGGGCTCCTCGACGACGCCGACCTCAGGTCGGTGAGCGGCGCCGAGGGGGGCTGAGGCAGGATCGGCGGCATGACCGAGACGCCGCAGACCGCTTCCGCCCACCGGGTCGACTCCGAGGTCGGGAAGCTCCGCAAGGTGCTGGTCTGCGCACCCGGGCTGGCCCACGAGCGGCTGACGCCCACCAACTGTGACGACCTGCTGTTCGACGACGTCCTGTGGGTCGACAAGGCCACCCGTGACCACGCGGACTTCATGACCTCGATGACCGAGCGCGGCGTCGAGGTGCTCGAGCTGCACGACGTGCTGGCCGAGACGCTGGCGCTGCCCACCGGGCGCGCCTGGCTGCTGGACCGGAGGATCACGGCCAACCAGGTCGGGATCGGGCTGGTCACCGACACCCGGGCCTTCCTCGACGCGCTCAGCCCGCAGGAGCTGGCCCGCTACCTGATCGGCGGCATGTCCACCCACGACCTGCCTGCCGACCTCCGTCCCGGCTACCTCGCCCTGGCCCGGGAGTCGGGTGGCGTGACCGAGTACCTGCTGCCGCCGCTGCCCAACACGCTGTACACCCGCGACACCAGCTGCTGGATCTACGGCGGCGTGACCCTGAACCCGCTGTTCTGGCCGGCCCGCCAGAACGAGACGCTGCTGATGAAGGCGATCTACGGGTTCCACCCCGATTTCGTCGGCGCGCAGGTCTGGTGGGGCGACCCGGAGGTCGACTGGGGCCTGGCCACGCTGGAGGGCGGGGACGTGCTGGTGCCCGGCAACGGGGTGGTGCTGATCGGGATGAGCGAGCGCACGTCCCGGCAGGCGATCACCCAGGTCGCCGTACGGCTCTTCGAGCAGGGCGCGGCGGACAAGGTGATCGTGGCCGGGATGCCGAAGCTGCGGGCCGCCATGCACCTGGACACTGTCTTCACCTTCGCCGACGTCGATTGCGTGACCAGCTACCCCGACATCGTCGACGGCATCCACACCTTCACGCTCTACCCCTCCGACACCGATCCGGGCGTCGAGGTGGTCGAGGAGCCCAAGCCGTTCACCGACGTCGTCGCCCAGGCCCTCGGGCTGCCGAAGCTGCGGGTGGTGGAGACCGGTGGCAGCCGCTACGACGTCCAGCGTCAGCAGTGGGACAGCGGGAACAACCTGGTCGCCATCGAGCCGGGCGTCGTCTACGCGTACGACCGGAACACCTACACCAACACGCTCCTCCGGCAGGCCGGCGTCGAGGTGATCACCATCGACGGCGCCGAGCTCGGTCGCGGTCGTGGCGGCGGCCACTGCATGACCTGCCCGCTGATCCGCGACGCCGTCTCGTACTGACCCGCCCTCCGCCGCACGCCCCACCGCCGGATCTGCTCGGGTTTGTCGGGTCTGCTCGATCTATAGACCGAGCAGACCCGACGAACCCGAGCAGCGCTGGGGTGGGCCTGCTGCCTGTGGGTTGGCTGAAGAGCTCGGGCACGGGTCGGCGCCGCGAGGCACAATGACGCGCATGGCGGCGTCCCGGATCCTGGTGGTGGAGGACTCCGACGCCATCCGCCTGTCGGTCGCCGCGGTGCTGCGCGGGCAGGGGTACGAGGTCACCGAGCGTCCCGACGGCCGTGATCTGGAGGCGGTGCTCGGGCAGACCGCACCCGATGTGGTGGTGCTCGACGTGATGCTGCCCGGCCGTGACGGCTTCGAGCTGCTGGAGGTCATCGGCCGGACGGGCGACGCCGCGGTGATCATGCTGACCGCCCGCGACACGACGGCGGACCGGGTCCGCGGTCTGGGGTCGGGGGCCGACGACTACCTGGTCAAGCCGTTCGCCATGGTCGAGCTGGTGGCGCGGGTCGCAGCGGTGCTGCGCCGCAGCCGACCGGCCGGTGGCACGGTCCGGGTGGGTGCGCTGGAGCTGGACGACGACCTGGTCCGGGTGTCATCGGCTGACCACCCCGTCCAGCTGACCGAGACGGAGCGGCGGGTGCTCGCGTACCTCGTCGGTCACCGGGAGCAGGTCGTCAGCAAGACCCAGATCCTCACCGCCGTGTGGGGGTACGACGGGTTCGCCGACAACCTGGTCGAGGTCAACGTCTCGACCCTGCGTCGCAAGCTCGAGGCCCAGGGACAGGACCGGGTCCTGCACACCGTCCGCGGACGCGGCTACCGGCTCTCGGCGACCGGGTGAGGACCGGTCCGATCTCCCTGCGCGCCAGGGTGACCCTGGCGGTGATCGCCGTGCTGGCAGTCGTGCTGACGGCGCTGGGGATCGCCGTCCAGACGGTCTTCGTCGGACAGTCCGAACGTGCGCTGGAGTCGACCCTGGCCGGCCGGGTCCAGCTCGGTCGCCAGCTCGCCCGGGCCGGCGTGGGACCCCAGCAGATCGTCAACCGGGTCAGCACCGAGGGTGTGACGGCGACCCTGCAGACCCGGAACGGGATGCTGTACGGCACCGGGGTCACCGCCGGGCCGCGGACCCGGACCGTCTCGGCCACCCTGAACGGCACCGGTCGCGTCGCGGGCGCCACGCTGACCGTCGCCGTCGACACCACTCTGGTCGATCAGGCCCGGGATCGGCTGCGCCGCGTGCTGGTGACGGCGTCGCTGGCTGCTCTGCTGATCAGTGCCGCGCTGCTCACGGTCATCGTGCGCTGGTCGCTCCGACCGCTGGCCGGGGTGTCCGGGCTGGCCCGCCGGATCACCGCGGGGCAGCGCGGAGAGAGGTTGCGGCCCGACCGGACCGACACCGAGATCGGCCAGACCGCGGCGGCGCTGGACGAGATGCTCGACGAGCTGGAGGGCGCCGAGGCGCGGGCCAGGCTGGCCGACGAACGCAGCCGCCGGTTCCTGGCCGACGCCGCCCACGAGCTGCGGACCCCGGTGACCGGGATGCGCGCCGCGGCCGAGTCGTTGCTGCACGCCGGGCCCTCGCTGACGCCGGAGGACCGGCAGCAGCTGGAGGCGCTGGTCGTCCGGGAGGCGAGCCGTACGGGTCGGTTGGTCGCCGACCTGCTGGCCGTCGCCCGGCTCGACGCGGGGGACCCGGTCCGGCCACGGGTGCCGACGGACCTGGCTGTGGTGGCGGCGGAGGAGCTGGCTCGCCTCGCCGTGACCCACCCGGCCGTACGAGGGACGTTGGCCGGTTCGGGCGCCGGGACCGGGGTCACGGTGCTGGCAGATCCCGAGCAGGTGGCCGGCACCATCGGCAACCTGCTGGACAACGCCGTCCGGGCCGCCGGTCCGACCGGGGAGGTCACCCTCACGGTGCACGCACGGGCTGACGGCGTCTGCGTCGACGTGCTCGATTCGGGGCCGGGCGTGCCCGAGGCCGACCGCGAACGCGTCTTCGAGCGGCTGGTCCGGCTCGACGCCGATCGCTCCCAGCCGGCGGGCGGCTCCGGGCTCGGGCTGGCCATCGCCCGCGGCTACGCCCGTGCCCACGGTGGAGATGTTCGCTGCCTGGAACCGCCGCCCGGTGGGGGCGCCCTGTTCCGACTGACCCTGCCCGCCCTCGGGCCGGGCACCGCCGAGCCGGATGCCACCCAGACCCTTCCACCCCACCCCACCAACCGCTGACGCCCTCTTTCACTGCGCGACGCCCCCGTTGCGGAGGGTGCGTGGGTGAGTGAAAGGGGGCGTCAGCGGGGTGGGTCAGGCGAACAGGCCGTCCACCCGCTGCTCCCAGCCGTCCAGCACCGGCCCTGGCTCGGCCCCCAGCACCGAGCCGAGCAGGCTGGCGTACACGGACCGGAAGTCCAGTCCCGCCCGGAGATCGCCGTCATCGAGGTCGGTCAGACTCGGCTCGGTGCCGTGGAAGCCACCGGTGACCCCGCGGCCGAGGACGAACACCGGTCCGGCCGTGCCGTGGTCGGTGCCGTCGCTGGCGTTCGCGGTGACCCGCCGGCCGAACTCGGAGTAGACGGTGGTGACGACCTGACGGCCGCGGTCGGTGGTGGCCAACCGGGCCTGGAAGGTGGACAGGGCGCGGTCGAGCTCGGTGAGCAGCCGCTGCTGGGTGCCGCGCTCGTCGGAGTGCGTGTCGAACCCGCCCAGCGACACCGAGTAGACCCGGGTCGGCACCCCCAGCTCGATCAGGGAGGCGACCAGGTCGAGCTGGCGGCCGAGCTCGCTCTGCCCTCCGGCCGAGGCGCCCTGGGCGTTCTCGTCCTCGTCCGGGTCCGGGGTCTGGTCGGGTGGCCTGACCGCCGGTTCGAGGGTCCTCTGGACCGCGCCGAGGTCGGCGATCGACGTCGCGGCCCGGGCCTGCCACACCCCGTCCGCCGGATCCGAGCGGCCGAGCAGACCCAGGGAGCGGCCCAGGGCGGTCCGCGGCAGCTTGATCCCGCCGATCGGCAGGGAGGCGCCGGCGATCGTCGCGCCGGCCAGCATCGGCGGGATCAGGGTGTCGAGCGAGACCGCCAGCAGGGGGTCGGTGGTGGTGGCGTCCAGCCAGCGGCCGAGCCACCCGGTGGTGGCGGCCTCGGTCGGCGCGGCGGTCTGCCAGATCGCCATCGACCGGAAGTGGCTGCGGTCCGGCTTCGGGTAGCCGACGCCGCGCAGGACGGCCAGCTCCTGGCTGCCCCACAGCTTGTGCAGCCCGGTCATCCCCGGGTTGAGCCCGAGCCCCTCGCCCAGGTCCAGGACCTCGTCGGGCCGGTACGCCAGCCCGGACCGCGCCGACGAGTAGACAGCGTCGCTGGCCGGCACGACCGTGTTGAGCCCGTCGTTGCCGCCGTACAAGGTGACCATCACGAGCACGCCCGCAGCCGGATCCAAGGGCGTACGCTCCGCCGCCGCGACCAGGTCGGTCCAGTGGATCCGGGTGGCGCCGACGGCCAGGGCGCCAGCGGCCGCCACCCCGGAGAAGGCCAGGAAACGGCGGCGGGTGACGGGGCTGACCCGGGTGCTGATCGGGCCCGCGGGCCGGTTCTCGGTCATCCTGATCTTGGTCATAAGAGGGTGTCCTTCAGCGGGAGACGACGTACTCGGGGGAGACGGCCGCCAGGGCGACGGCGTCGGCGGGGCGGTCGGCGACCGCGGCGATCGCGTCGGCGGTCCGGGCCGAGAAGGCGTCGACGCCGAGCAGGCGCCGGATCGCCTCCGTACGGTTGCGGGTCGAGGTGGAGTCGACCTCCGTGAGATCGGCCGCGCCGGCCAGGAGCCGGGCCAGGCTGAGCCGGCTCGCCGCGGCGGCGGTGGTGAGCCAGGCCCCGCCGGCGGGCCAGCCGCCCACGCTCGGCGGTCGGAACGGGACCTGACCGAGGCCGCGCAGACCGGCGATCAGGCGGGTTGTCCCGGTCTTCTCGGCCCCGGTCTCGTCGGTTCCGTCCGGCTTCTTCGACGCCTTCTTCCGGGCCGGGGCGGGCAGGCTCGACGGGACCACCCCGAGGGCGCGGGCCGTGCCGACCACCCACTCGACCGGCTGCTTGACCAGCGACGTCGCCGGGTCCCGCAGCTCAGGGGCGGCCGCGATCGCCCGCAGCGTGGCGGTCAGATCGCGCTCGGTCCCGTACGCGGCGAGGAGCCGGTCGCGGGTGGCGTCCGACGGCGGCTGGGGCCCGACCAGCCGGAACCACAGTCGGCCGATCACGAAGGTCGCGGAGGCGGGCTGGCCGAGCAGGGCGTCGACCAGCTGCTCGGCGGTGAGATCACCGGTGCGACCGAGAACTGTCTTGCTGCCGTCGTCGTGCTGCTTCGGCCGCAGCTGGGCCGCGCCGGTCTGCCGGTTCACCTTCCACCCGGTCAGGGCGCGGGCGGCCTCCTTGACGTCGGCCTCGGAGAACTGGCCGTGGCCGAGAGCGAACAGCTCCATGAACTCCCGGGCCAGGTTCTCGTTCGGGGCCTTGGCGGTGTTGTCGTTGCCGTCCAGCCAGATCAGCATCGCCGGGTCGACGATCATCGCCTGGGCCAGCGGCCCGAACGTCTCGAGAGCGTGGCTGCGGAGGGTCTCGTTCTGGTTCAGCATCAGGCCGGCCACCCGCACCTTCTGCGCGCTGGTGGCGAAGTGACGGTGCCAGAACCAGGTCAGCTTCTCCCGGGTCGGCTGCTGGACGCGCACCATCCGGTCGAGCCACCACCGGGTCGCGGTGAGCTGCTGCGCCTTGAGCGCCTGCCGGTAGACCTTCCGCTCGGCTCGGTCCGCGGTCGTCCCGGACTCCTGGTCCGCTTCGGTCGGGTCGTCCGACGGTGCGGTCTCGCCCGTTCTTCCGGCTTTGCGCTTCTTCGTCCGCTCGGGGCGGTCCGGTGGCGTCAGCCGGGGGATCGGGGTGGCCGCGGCGCCGGCGTCGGGACCGTTCGGCGCCAGCAGGGCGTCGACGGCGGCTGCGTACCCGGCCGCCTGCAGGTCGGCCAGGGCATCGCCGCCCGCCCCGAAACCGAAGCGGTCGACCAGTCGGCGTACGGATTCCGCCTCGGTGAGCTCTGCCATGACCTCAGGGTCGACCGCGGGCGTACGGACGGAAAGCGAATCGGAGCTTCCCACAGGAACCCGACAGGTCACCCGTCGCGCCGGCGCCCACCCCGAAGCATCGTCCGCAATCGGAGCTGCTCGGGTTTGTCGGTTCTGCTCGATCTATAGCCCGAGCAAGACCGACAAACCCGAGCAGACGTACGGGATGGGGGAGCGGGATCGGGGGGAGGAGGCCAGGGGCCGGGGAGCGCTGAGGCCTACCGGCCGTCGAGGTGGTCGAGCAGGCCCGGGATGGCGGCCTCGACCGAGGCGAGGGTCCGCTCGAAACCCGCTTCGGGGCCGTACCAGGGGTCGTCGATGCCCTGTCCGGGCGTGGCGTCGGGGTCGAACTCGGTCAGCAGCCGGAGGTTGTCCGCGCCCGGGGCGACGGCCCGCATCTTGGTCAGGTGGATGTCTTCCATAGCCAGCACCAGGTCGGCGTCCTCGATCTCGGAGCGGGTGATCTGGTGGGCGGCGTGACCGTCGGTCCGGTAGCCGTGCCGCCGCAGCACCTCGACAGCTCGGTCGTCGATCGGGGCGCCGATCTCCTCCCGGCTGGTCGCGGCGCTGGTGAACACGACGTCGTCCAGTCCGCGTTCGGCGGCCAGCCTCTCGGCGACCCGCTCCGCCATGGGGGAGCGGCAGATGTTGCCCCAGCAGACGAAGACGACGCTCCGGGCGCCGCCGTCAGGCATTCTCGCGCTTCTTCGTGCCGAGGATGCCGTTGACGATGAAGCTGACGATCGACACCACGATGGCGCCACCGACGGCCGTCCAGAACCCGTCGACCTGCCACCCGACGTTCAGCAGACCGGCGAGCCAGGACGTCAGCAGGAGCATCAACGCGTTGATGACGATCAGGAACAGGCCGAGGGTCAGCAGCACGAGGGGGATGGTGACGATCTGGAAGATCGGCTTCAGGATCGCGTTGACGACCCCGAAGATCAGCGCGACCACCAGCAGGGTCAGCACCTTGGAGGTCGTGTCCGACCCGCTCAGGCTGATGCCGCTGAAGATCCAGGTGGCGACGGCGAGAGCGGCCATGTTGGCCCCCAGCCGGAGAAGGAAACCCATGTCGGAGATCCTTCCACGCAGCCGCCGCCGAGCCGGTCAGGTGTCACCCGGGGATCACCCGGGTGACCCGCCGTCGGCTGCGAGCCAGCCCACCACGGCCGTTCGGGCGAGCCCGCCGAGTCAGGTCAGTCCAGGTGGCCGCGTTCGGCGTCGATGGTGGTGTCGTCCCCGTGGCCGGTCTTGACCACCGTGTCGCCGGGCAGGCTCATCAGCCGGTCCTTGATCGAGGCGACGATCAGGTCGTGGTCGCTGAAGGACCGTCCGGTGGCTCCGGGTCCGCCGTTGAACAAGGTGTCGCCGGTGAAGACCACGCCGAGGTCGGGGGAGTAGAAGCAGACCGCCCCGGGAGCGTGCCCGGGGGTGTGCAGGACCTCCAGCGCGATGTCGGCGATCGGGATCTGCTGCCCGTCGGCCAGGTCGCCGTCCGGCGGGTCGGCGTGGGTCAGTCGCCACACCGGGAGATCGGCCGGGTGCAGCAGCACCGGCGCCTCCACCGCGTGGCCCAGCTCGGGCGCGAACCGTACGTGGTCGTCGTGCGCGTGGGTGCAGAGGACCGCGATGACCCGGCGCTCGCCGACCAGCTCGAGGATCTCGCCCACGTCGTGCGGGGCGTCGATGACCACGCACTCCTCGTCGTCGCCGACCACCCATACGTTGTTGTCGACGTCGAAGGTCTGACCGTCCAGCGAGAAGGTGCCCGAGGTGATGGTGTGGTCGATCCGGGCGCGGCTCCGGTCGTCGTCGCCGTCGCTGCGGCCGTCGTCCCCGTCGCCGAGTTCTCTGGAGCTCACAGGACCACCACCGACCGGAGGACCTCGCCGCCGTGCATCTTCTCGAACGCGACGTCCACCTCGCCGATGCCGATGGTCTCGGTGACGAAGGCGTCCAGCGGCAGCCGGCCCTGCCGGTAGAGGTCGATCAGCAGCGGGAAGTCCCGGCTGGGCAGGCAGTCGCCGTACCAGGAAGACTTGAGGGAGCCGCCGCGGCCGAACACGTCCAGCAGCGGCAGCTCCAGCTGCATCTGCGGCGTCGGCACCCCGACCAGCACCACGGTGCCGGCCAGATCGCGGGCGTAGAAGGCCTGCTTGTAGGTCTCAGGCCGGCCCACCGCGTCGATCACCACGTCCGCGCCGTTGCCGTCGGTCAGGGCCTGGATGCCCTCGACGGCGTCGGTGTCCTTGGAGTTGATCGTGTGGGTGGCGCCCAGCTCGGTCGCCTTGGCCAGCTTCCGCTCGTCGATGTCGACGGCGATGATGGTCGCCGCTCCGGCCAGCCGGGCGCCGGCGATGGCGGCCACGCCGACCCCACCGCAGCCGATCACGGCCACCGAGTCGCCCCGGCCGACGTTGCCGGTGTTGATGGCCGCTCCGAGCCCGGCCATCACCCCGCAGCCGAGCAGCCCGGCCACCTCGGGTTCCGCCGCCGGGTCGACCTTGGTGCACTGGCCGGCCGCCACCAGCGTCTTGTCGATGAAGGCGCCGATGCCGAGCGCCGCCGAGAGCTCGGTGCCGTCCTCGAGCGTCATCTTCTGGGTCGCGTTGAACGTGTTGAAGCAGTACCAGGGGCGGCCGCGCTTGCAGGCCCGGCAGGTGCCGCAGACCGCCCGCCAGTTCAGGATGACGTAGTCGCCGGGCTCCAGGTCCGCCACGCCCTCGCCGACGGACTCGACGATCCCGGCGGCCTCGTGCCCGAGCAGGTACGGGTAGTCGTCGCCGATCCCGCCCTGGACGTAGTGCAGGTCGGTGTGGCACACCCCGCAGGCCTGGACCTTGACCACCGCCTCGCCGGGCCCGGGATCGGGGACGTTGATGGTCACCAGCTCGACGGGTGCGTCCTTGCTGCGCGAGATGACTCCCTGGACCTGCTGCGGCACGTTGTCCTCCTGGATGCGGGCCGTGAACGGTGTCGTCGGCCGGCGGCTGCGTGATCGGATCGTCTGTCGGGACGGTGTGGTTCGCCATCGTAGTGAGAGTCACCGACGGCTCCGTACGGGCTCGGCGCCCCGGATCGGCGGATCCGATCGACAATCGACTCGCGTTTAGCCTCGCTAACTAAGTACTCTGAAGCGGTACAACCAGCCACCTCTCAGGAATACCTGGGGACTGTCG
>NZ_BAAAYX010000004.1:69714-285882 GCF_039536605.1 Microlunatus aurantiacus | reverse complement strand
CGATGAAGTAAGGACGTCTCCTCTCATGGTCAAGCAGCGTTCCTCCGCCTCGATGTGGCGGTTGCGCGGCTATCTGCTGCCCTACCGCGCGCGGTTCATCGTCATGTTCATCCTGGCGGGGATCGGTGTCGGAGCGTCCATCGTCATCCCGCTGGTGACCAAGGCGGTGATCGACGGCCCGATCGCCGAGGCCGACTCCCGCGGGCTGCTGAGCCTGGGGCTGTTCGCCATCGCGCTCGGGGTCGTCGAGGCCGTGCTGATGTTCCTGCGCCGCTGGATCGTGTCGAAGGGGACGAACGGGGTCGAGACCGGCATCCGGCTCGACCTGTACGAGAAGCTCCAGCGACTGCCGATGAGCTTCCACTCGCGCTGGCAGAGCGGTCAGCTGCTCAGCCGGATCATGAACGACCTGGCCACCGTGCGGCGCTTCCTCGGCTTCGGGCTGCTGTTCATCGTGGTGAACATCGTGCAGATCCTGGTGGTCACCGCCCTGCTGATCAACATGTACTGGCCGCTCGGCCTGGTGGTGCTCGCCTCGACCGTGCCCATCACCTGGATGTGCCTGCGGAACGAGCGGGAGTACACCCGTCTCTCCCGCAAGATCCAGGACCAGGTCGGCGACGTCGCCTCCACGGTGGAGGAGGGCGCGTACGGGCTCCGGGTGATCAAGTCGTTCGGTCGCGCCTCGCACATGTTCGACACCTTCGACGCTCGCAGCCGGACGCTCTACGACGTCTCCATGGAGCGGGTGCGGTTGAGCGCGAAGTTCTGGACGTTCCTCGAGGTGATCCCCAGCGCCACGCTGATCGTGGTGCTCGGCTTCGGCGCGGTCGCCGCCGGTCAGGGCCAGCTCACCCTCGGCTCGCTGGTCGCCTTCATCACCTTGATGCTGTCGCTGGTCTGGCCGGTGGCCGCCCTCGGGTTCCTGCTCGCCATGACCCAGGAGGCGTTCACCGCCGCCGACCGGATCATGGAGATCTTCGACGCCGAGGTGGAGATCGTGGACGGCACCGAGACCCTCGGGCGGGCCCAGGGTCGGGTGCGGTTCACCGACGTCGCGTTCCGCTACCCCGACTCGGCCGTGGACACGCTGCGCCACGTCAACCTGGAGATCGCACCGGGTGAGACGGTGGCCGTGGTCGGCACCACGGGCTCGGGGAAGACGATCCTCACCCAGCTGATCCCCCGGCTGTACGACGTCACCGCCGGTTCCATCAGCATCGACGGGGTCGACGTCCGGGACCTGCGGCTCGACGAGCTGCGCACCGTCGTCGCGACCGCCTTCGAGGACCCGACCCTGTTCTCCATGTCGGCACGGGAGAACCTCACGCTGGGTCGACCCGACGCCAGCGAGGCCGACATCGCCGAGGCGGTGGAGGTGGCCCAGGCCCAGTTCGTGTACGACCTGCCCTGGGGACTGGACACCCGGATCGGCGAGCAGGGCATGAGCCTGTCCGGCGGTCAGCGGCAGCGCCTGGCGCTGGCCCGGGCGGTGCTGTCCCGGCCGCGGGTGCTCGTGCTGGACGACACGCTGTCGGCCCTCGACATCCACACCGAGGCCCTGGTCGAGGAGGCCCTGCAGCGCGTGCTGGTCGGGGTCACCGGCCTGGTCGTCGCCCACCGCGCCTCCACGGTGCTGCTGGCCGACCGGGTGGCCATGCTCTCCGGTGGCACCCTGACCCACATCGGTACGCACGCCGAGCTGCTGGCCACCGTGCCGGAGTACCGCGAGCTGCTGTCCGCCGAGTACGCCGAGGAGGTGTCGGCATGACCGCCCTGGACCAGCACGAGAACCGACGTCGGGACGACCTCGACCGCGATCGTCGCGCGTCGGAGCGGACCGGTGTGGAGGAGTGGCGTGGAGTCGCCGCCGAGCACAACGACGAGATGGCCGACCGGGCGAGCGGCTTCCTCAAGAAGCGCAGCCGCGCCCTGCTGGTCGATCTGCTGCGCCCCTACCTGAAGGTCGTCTGGCTGCTGATCGCCGTCGTGGTGGTCGAGAACGCCGCCCGGCTGTCCATCCCCTGGCTGGTCCAGCGCGGCATCGACTTCGGCATCCCGCCGCTGCTCGCGGGCGGCAGCGGGACGGCGCTCTACGAGACCATCGGTCTGATGCTCGGCGCCCTGGTCGTGCAGACCATCAGCCGGGTCTACTTCCTGCGGGAGTCGGGTCGGGTGGGTCAGAAGGTGCTGCTGGAGCTGCGCCGGCGCCTCTTCGTCCACTTCCAGAAGCTCGACGTCAAGTTCCACGACCGCTACACCACCGGCCGGGTGGTGTCGCGGCTGACCAACGACATCGACGCCATCATGGAGCTGCTGGCCGGTGGCTTCGACGGCCTGGTCACCGCCGTGCTGACGATGGTCGGTGTCGGCGTGCTGCTGCTGACGATGGACTTCAAGCTCGGGGCGGTCTGTCTGATCGGCTTCCCGATCCTGATGCTGCTGGTGCGCTGGTTCTCCCGGGCCTCGTCCCTGACCTACCGTCGCGTGCGGGAGAGCTCGGCTCTGGTCATCGTCCAGTTCATCGAGACCATGACCGGGATCCGTGCGGTGCAGTCCTACCGTCGCGAGCCGCGCAACGCCGAGATCTTCTCCGGTGTCGCTCACCGCTACCAGGACGCCAACGTGAAGTCGTTCCGGCTGGTGGCGATCTTCATGCCCGGCGTCCGGCTGGTTGGCAACGTGACCATCGGCATCGTGCTGCTCTACGGCGGCTGGCGGGTGATGCAGGGCGAGATGACCGTCGGCGTCCTGACCGCGTTCCTGCTCTACCTGCGGATGTTCTTCGAGCCGATGCAGGAGATCAGTCAGTTCTACAACACCTTCCAGTCCGCCTCGGCGGCGCTGGAGAAGCTGTCCGGGGTGCTGGAGGAGGACCCGACGGTGCGTGAGCCGGAGCGGCCGGTGCCGTTGCCGCACGCGCGTGGCACCCTCCGCTTCGACGACGTGACGTTCTCCTACGTGCCCGAGCGGACCGTGCTGCCCGGGCTGGACCTGTGCATCCCGGCCGGCCAGACGGTCGCCCTGGTCGGCACCACCGGTGCGGGCAAGACGACGATCGCGAAGCTGATGTCGCGCTTCTACGACCCCACCGGGGGCGAGGTGCTGCTGGACGGGGTGGATCTGCGCCAGCTGCGGGACACCGATCTGCGTCGCGCCGTGGTGATGGTGACCCAGGAGAACTTCATGTTCGACGGGTCGATCGGCAGCAACATCGAGTTCGGCAAGCCAGGCGCCGGCCAGGCCGAGATCGAGCGGGCGGCCCGGGCCGTCGGGGCGCACGAGTTCATCGCCGAGCTGCCCGAGGGCTACGCCACCGACGTCGGCAAGCGCGGCGCCCGGTTGTCCGCCGGTCAGAAGCAGCTGGTCGCCTTCGCCCGCGCCTTCCTGGCCGATCCCGCGGTGCTGATCCTGGACGAGGCGACGTCGAGTCTCGACGTCCCGAGCGAGCGGCTGGTCCAACAGGCCCTGCGCACGATCCTGGCCGACCGGACGGCGGTGATCATCGCCCACCGGCTGTCCACCGTCGACATCGCCGACCGGGTGCTGGTGCTGGAGCACGGCCGGGTGATCGAGGACGGCACGCCGTCGGATCTGGTGGACGCCGACGACGGCCAGTACGCCTCGTTGCACCGGGCCTGGCGCGAGTCCCTGGCCTGACCGCCGCACACTGTCGGCCCGACCGCCGCGCCGTCTGCCTGACCGCCTCACACTGTCGGCCCGACCGCGCACACTGTCGGCCCGACCGGGCACCGGAGGGCGTCATTCCGCCCGGTGCCGGACGGCGTGCGGCGCTCGACGAGACGGTCGGGTCAGCTCGCGTCGGCGTAGCTGCCGACGCAGGAGACGTCCAGGGCGAACTCGACCGGGAACGTCCCGAACAGCAGCTGTCCGGCTCGGCGCGCCGCCGCTCGGACCGCGTCGACCACCTGGTCGGTCAGCTCGGTCGGGGTCTCCACGATCACCTCGTCGTGCAGGAAGAAGACCAACCGCGGCCGACGATCATCCTCCGGGGCGAGCTCGGCGAGCCGACGGCGCAGGTCGGCCAGCCAGCACAGGGCCCATTCGGCAGCGGTGCCCTGGACCACGAAGTTCCGGGTGAACCGACCCCACTCGCGAGCCTGGGTCCGCGCCACCCGCTGGTCGGCCGGACCCGCTTCCGCTGAACCGGCCCAGCGCTGCCGCTCCTGCCACGTCTCCGGCGGTGGCGGGGAGCTGCGACCCAGCCAGGTCGTCACCACCTCACCGCGCTCGCCTGCCCGCGCCGCCGTCTCCACCCAATCCGTGGCCGCCGGGTAGGTCCTCTGCAGGCGCGGCATCAACCGGCCGGCCTCACCGGAGGTCGCCCCGTACAGCGCCCCCAGCATCGCGACCTTCGCGTGCGCCCGGGTGTCGACCACGCCGTCGTCGACCAGCGCCTGGTAGAGGTCCCCCGCCCGGCTGGCGCGGGCCATCGCCTCGTCCGCGGCCACCGCCGCCAGGACGCGCGGCTCCAGCTGTGCGGCGTCGGCCACGACCAGCCGCCACCCGGTGCCGGCGACCACCGCCGACCTGATCTGCTTCGGCAGCTGCAACGCCCCACCGCCGCGGGTCGCCCATCGACCGGTCACCACGCCGCTCGGCACGTAGTCCGGTCGGAACCGCCCCTCGTGGACCCAGGTGCCCATCCACGCCCATCCGTTCGCCGTGAGCAGGCGGGCCAGCCGCTTGTACTCCAGCAGCGGTCCGATGACCGGATGGTCCAGCTGCGCGAGCTCCCCCTTGCGCGTCGTCTCCGCGGGGAGGCCCTGGGCGTGGAGCGCACGGAGCAGCTCCGGCGCCGAGTCCGGGTTCAGTCCCGGAGCCGACAGGCCGCCGCGGATCACGCCGACCAGCGCCTCGAGCTTCGCCGGCCGTCCACCGGACTGTGGCCGTGGGCCGAGCAGGGCGGTGAGCATCGTGTCGTGGGCCTGCACGTCGAACGGCAGGCCGACGTGCGTGAGCTCGGCGGCGAGGAGGGCGCCTACCGACTCGGCGGCCAGCAGCAGACGGAGCCGGCCGGCGTACGGCGAGGAGGTGACCGCCTCCTGCTGCCGGCCGAACTCGCGCGCGACCTCGTCCACGGCGAACCGACCACCCTCGACGGGCAGATCGAGCAGGCTGGGCTCGGTCCGGTCCAGGTCCACCGTGTCAGGACCCCAGCGCCGATCGTCCGCGGAGGCGAGCCGCTCGCTCACGTAGTGGGATCGGGCCAGGATGGTGTGGCACTGACGGAGGTCGTGCGCCCGGCGGACGCCGACCCCGGCCTGCAGCAGCTTCGGGTAGACCGCAGCCGTGTCCGCCCACACCCACCGTGGCTGCTCGGACTCCAGCTGACCCACCCGTCCGGCGAGCTCGTCCCAGCCCAGGGCCTGCGCCGACCCGAGTCGCCCGCCCGGCTCCAGCCGCGCCACGACGACGCCGACATCCTGGGGCGCCACGGCGATGTCCACCCAGCGAGGGTAGTGAGCCGGCCGACCCCCGCCCGTGAGCAGCGCTACGCGTGCTCGGCGACCTTCACCAGGGTCTTGCCGAAGTTCCTGCCCTCGAGCATGCCGATGAAGGCCTCGGGAGCGTGGTCCAGACCGTCGGTGATGTCCTCGCGGTACGCGACCTTCCCCTCGCGGACCCAGCCCCCCATGTCGTGCAGGAAGTCGTCGAACATCGCCGGCGCGAACTCGTTCTGGATGAAGCCCCGCAGGGTGAGCGACTTGTCCAGCACGGCCCGGAGCAGGGCCTGGGACCGGTCCGGGCGCGGAGGAAGACCGGTGAGGTTGTAGCTGGCGGCCAGTCCGCAGACGGGGACCCGCGCGAACGTGTTCAGACGCGGCAGGACAGCGTCCCAGACAGCGCCGCCGACGTTCTCGAAATAGATGTCGATGCCCTCCGGCGCAGCGTCCCGCAGCCGGCCGGCGAGATCGCCCTCGCGGTGGTCGAGCGCCACATCGAAACCGAGCTCGCGCAGGTGGTCGACCTTCCTCGCCCCGCCGGCGATCCCGATGGTCCGACAGCCCAGGATCCTGGCGATCTGACCGACGGTGGCTCCGACCGGACCCGTCGCGGCCGCCACCGCCAGGGTCTCACCGGCCGTCGGCTTCGCGATCTGCAGCAGGCCCGCGTAGGCCGTGAACCCGGGCATGCCGAGCACGCCGAGGGCGGTCGTGATCGGCGCCTGATCCGGGTCGAGGACCCGCACCGAGGAGGCCTTGGCGGTGCTGTAGCTCTGCCATCCACCGTAGGCCGAGACCACCTGCCCGGGATGGAGCGCCTCGGAGGCTGATTCCACCACCTCGGCGACCGTCCCTCCCACCATGACGTCACCCAGCTGCAGCGGTTCGGCGTAGGACTCGACGTCGGCCATCCGGCCGCGCATGTACGGGTCCAACGACAGGTAGAGGGTCTTCAGCACGACCTCGCCGGTCTCCGGTGGCCGCACGGCGTGGTCCTCGTGGGAGAAGTTCTCCGGCCTCGGTGCGCCCTCGGGACGCGACGCCAGACGGATCTGATGACTGACCAGCGACATGCGACTCCTTGCGTACGGCCGCCCGGGGGCTTCGCCGTCATCCTAGGGAGGCCGGCACAACCGCCCGTACGCCTCTACGGCCTCGGCCACCTCCGCCTGGTTCGTCGGGAAGCGTGATCGCTGGGTCCTCGGGCCCATGACGCGCGCTCGCGATCTCCCTAGAGTCCTCGGGGTGGGGAGTCGAGAGCGCGGTGCGGCGACGACCGAGTACGTGGGCGCACTGGCCGTCATGAGCGTGGTGGTGGCCGCCATCGTGCTGGCCGTCCAGGCGTTCCCGGTCGGCGCCTTCGTCGACGACACCCTCTGCTCGATCCGGCAGCTCGCTCCCTGCGCGACCTCGGCCGGAGCGGTCCCGGCCTCGAACCCTGGTGCCGATCCCGGCTCGGATCCGGCATCGAACCCGGGTTCCGACCCGAGCGCGGGCACCGGTGCCGACACCGGCGACCGGCGCGATCAGGAGGGTCAGACCCGGGACGATCGCCGCGGCCGGGGGTCGGACAAGGCGCCCGACGACACCTCCGTGGACGGGTCCGATCCAGGATCCGATCCGCTCGGTCCGGCGACCCCGGGCACCAGCGTCGAGGAGCCGGACCCGCCCGCCTGGCAGCCACCGGACGACGGCGCCGGCGAGTACGACTCGCAACGGGCCTGGCCCTGGGACCACGCCAAGAAGGTGGCGGTCGAGCTGGCCGCGAACGTGATGGCCGGAAAGTGGCCGGACGCGTCCCGGAACCTGTCGCACTACCTGGCCAACACCGGTGAACCGCTCGAGCAGGACGTCGACACGATCCTGGCCGATGTGCCGCCGTTCCAGGCCAAGGTGGACGAGGTGCGCACCTCACTGGGGGAGGACGCGGTCCTCCGGGCGCAGGAGGCCGGCGCCACCGGGCCGGTCACCTTCCCGGTGAACACCGCCTGGTCCGGCTTCTACATCACGCCCGAGATGAGCCAGAACTGGTTCTACGCGTTGGGTGGGGTGAGCTACAACCAGACCGGTCAGGTCACCGTCCACCCGCCGACCTCCCCGGGTGGACCGTGGCGCTACGAGGTCAGCACCCGGGTGAACCTGTACGACCAGTACAACTGGGACGGCGGCAAGTCGACCGACATCGGCCCGATCACCGTGACCGACGAAGAGCTGGCTCGTCTGCACCGCCAGGGTCTGGCGCGCGAGTACCGTAACCAGGGCCGCAGCGACACGACGACGACGACGGGAACGGTGCCAGGGTGAGACTGCTCCGGGCGATGGTGGCGGTGCTGGCACTGACCCTCGCGCTCGCGGCCTGCGACAGCGGGACGTCCCAGCCCTCGCCGCCGCCGACCAGCGGACCGCCGATGGACTCGGTCGAGGCCTTCCAGGCGTTCTCGGGGCTCACCATCCCGGCCACGGCCGAGGACGTCACGGTGCGCGTGGTCGGGACGAGCGCGGGCCAGCCGGAGTATCTGGTCACCTTCAGCGCACCCAGCACTGCTCTCGACGACTTCGCCGTCTCCGGCGGGATGCAACGGCCGTTGCGGGTGATCACCATCCCGGAGAGCGTCCGGGAGCGGTTCGACTACCGGGGCGACTCCTCGACCGGCGCCGCGGTGGCCGAAGCGAGTCTGCCCGCTGACGGCAGCATCCAGCGGCTGCTGCTCGCGATCGGCACCAAGACGCCGACCTCGACGGTTCGCGTGTCGGCCTACAAGATGCCGGCCTGAGTCAGCTGACCTGACGGGGCGGATGGAGCTGTTCGATCCGGCCCGGACGGTCGGGCCACACGCGCCGGTGCAGGAGAGTGGCCAGGTCAGCCGAGCCAGGTCAGGACCTCGCTCACCGTGGCGACCTCAGCCGCCCCCGACGGCGCCGAGGGGCGGGCGACCACCACCACGCGAACCCCGAGGGCTCGCGCCACGTCCAGCTTCGCGGCGGTGTGGACACCGCCGGAGTCCTTGGTGACGAGCAGGTCCGCGCCGGACCCGCTCATCAGGGCCAGCTCGTCGGCGAAGGCGTACGGGCCTCGGGAGCGGAGGAGCCGCCAGCGCCGCGGCAGCGGGAAGTCCGGCGGATCGACCACGCGTACGGTCGCGTGCTTGTCGGCCCAGACGGCGAAGCGGTCCAGCGACTGCCGCCCGGTGGTGAGGAACGGGCGGCTCGACCCGGTGCCGGCGATGACGGCCTCGTCGACCGAGGCGACCCAGGTCCACCGGTCCGCGTCCGGGTGCTCTCGCCAACCCGGGCGCTGCAGTCTCAGCAGGCGGGTGCCGGTCCGGGTCGCGGCAGCCGCGGCGTTGGCCGAGATCGTCGCGGCGAACGGGTGGGTGGCGTCGACCACGGCGCCGACCTGCTCGTCGACCAGATAGGCGGCCAGGCCCTCCACCCCGGTCAGGCCCGCCACCGGGTTCAGGGAGGTGGTGCTGAAGCCACCCACCCGCACCTCGCCCAGCGGCAGCGCCGGGTCTCGGACCCGTCCGGCGAGTGAGCTGATCACCCGCCGCCCGTCCCCGACCAGCGCGGCGGCCAGGGCGCGTGCCTCCGCCGTGCCGCCCAGGACCAGCACGGCCGCGTGGTCCGGACGCGTCACCGTCAGGCCCGGGTCAGACGGATCGCGACGGCGACGACCAGGGCCGCGTCGGAGACCATGGTGGCCAGCCGGGTGGCGCGGGCGATGTCGCCGCCCTCCGGAGGCCGGCCGTCACCCAGGGTGCCCCGATCGGACACCTCGCCGCCGTAGGTGTTGCGGCCGCCCAGCTGCACCCCCAGCGCACCCGCGAACGCGGCTTCGACGACTCCCGCGTTGGGGCTCGGGTGGGCGCCGGCGTCCCGGCGGACGGCGTCCACCGCGTCCCGGGGGGAGCCTCCGACCCACGGTGCTCCCAGGGTGGCCAGTCCGGCGGACACCCGGGCGGGCACCCAGTTGGCCAGGTCGTCGAGGCGGGCGGAGGCCCAGCCGAACCGCTCGTAGCGCGGTGATCGGTGCCCGACCATCGCGTCCAGGGTGTTCACGGCCCGGTAGCCGAGCAGGCCGGGCAGCCCGGCGACAGCCCCCCACAGCAGTGGCGCGACCACGGCGTCGGAGCTGTTCTCGGCCACCGACTCGACCCCGGCCCGGGCCACCCCGGAGGCGTCCAGGGCGGTGGTGTCCCGCCCGACCAGGCGGGCCACCTGCCGCCGTGCGGCCGGCAGGTCCTCGGACCCGAGGTGGTCGGCCACGGCGTCGGCTTCCCGGACCAGCGACCGACCCCCGAGCACCACCCAGGTCGCCGCGGCGGTCAGCACCCCGGTGGCCAGCGGCCATCGTCGCGTGGCCCGCTCCAGCGCGGCGCCGGCGGCGACCGGCGCACCCACCGTGAGCACCGTGAACAGCACGCCGTGGGGACGGTCGTCGGCGTACAGCCGCTGCTCCAGCCGCCCGGCGGCCTGGCCGAAGCCGGCGACCGGGTGCCAGCGACGGGGATCGCCGAGCAGGCGGTCCAGGGCGTAGCCGGCGATCAGGCCACCGGCGGGGGCGAGTCGTCGGGTGGCGCGGGCGAGCGTGGACATCGGGAAACACGGTAGCGGGCCGCCCTGCTTGGGGCGCGGGTCGTGCGGGTGGAGCGGGGTCGGGCAGGATGGGCTGGTGAGTCGCCGCGTCCTGGTCACCGGTGGGGTCCGGTCCGGTAAGTCCGCGTACGCCGAGCGGCTGCTGGCCGGGCGAGCCGGGGTCACCTACCTGGCCACCGGGCCGGTGCCCGAGCCGCGGGCCGACCCGGACTGGGCCGCCCGGATCGAGGCCCACCGGGCCCGGCGGAGCCCGTTGGGCTGGACCACCGTGGAGACCCCGGACCCGGCCCGCGTGCTCCGGGCCGCCGACGGACCGGTGCTGCTGGACTGCCTCGGCACCTGGCTGACCGCCAGCCTGGACGAGCTGGAGGCCTGGGAGCGTCCCGCCGCGGCCTGGGAGCCGGCCTGGCAGGAGCGGTCCGCGGCCTTCGTCCGGGCCTGGCGGGAAGCCGACGTGGTCGGGGTGACCAACGAGGTGGGCTGGGGGGTCGTGTCGGAGCACCGGTCGGGTCGCCTGTTCGCCGATCTGCTCGGCCGCCTCAACCAGCAGGTCGCGGCGGCCAGTGACGAGGTCGTCCTGATGGTGATGGGCCGACCGGTCGTGCTCTGACCGGCGGCGGGTCAGGGGGCTTCGAGCGGGAACGTACGGTGTGGCCATGGCCCGCTCGCCCTTGCACCGCACGCCGACCATCCTCGAGCTCGACCTCACCCAGCCTCTGATCGACCCACTGCCCTCGGACCCGCTCGCCCCCTTGCGGCACCGCGGCCGCCGGCTGCTGCGCCCGACGATCAAGAACCTGCACCAGGCTGCCGCCGATCCCCAGGTGGTGGGTCTGGTGGCGAAGGTCGGCGGCCCGCTGAGCTGGTCGACGATGCACGAGCTACGCCGCGGTCTGCAGCCGTTCCTGGACGCCCGCAAGCCCACCGTCGCCTGGGCCGAGACCTTCCCCGACGGCGCGCTCGGCACCTGTGCGTACGTGCTCGCCTCGGGTTTCGACGAGATCTGGCTGCAGCCCGGCGGCGGCCTCGGCCTGCTCGGGGTGGCCGTGGAGACGACCTTCCTGCGGGGGGCCCTCGACAAGCTGGGGATCGAGCCCCAGATCGAGCAGCGCCACGAGTTCAAGAGCGCCGCCGACCGGCTCACCCGGACCGAGCTCACCCCGGCGCACCGGGAGTCGCTGGCCGCGCTCGCGGCCTCGATCTACGGCGACGCGGTGACCATGATCGCCGCCGGCCGCTCGCTGTCCGCCGAGCGGGTGCGCGCGCTGGTGGACACCGGTCCCCGGACCGCCGCCGAGGCGCTGGAGGCGCGGCTGGTGGACCGGCTGGGCTACCGCGACGAGGTGCTCACCGCTCTGCGCGAGCGGACGGACCCCGAGGCCGAGCTGCTGTTCGCCGATCGCTGGCGGCCCCGCCGCCAGCTCCGGCTCCCGGCCCGGCACCAGGCACACCTGGCGCTGGTCGAGGTCCGTGGTGGCATCGCCTCGGGCCGCAGCCGGTCCGGTCCGATGGGGGCCCAGGCCGGCAGCGACACCGTGGCCACCGAGCTGCGGGCCACGATCGCTGACGACCGGGTCCGGGGGGTCGTGCTGCGGGTCGACTCGCCCGGCGGGTCGGCGGTGGCCTCGGACGTGATCTGGCGGGAGGTGTGCCGGGTGCGGGAAGCCGGCAAGCCCGTCGTGGTCTCGATGGGGGATCTGGCCGCCTCCGGCGGCTACTACGTCGCCTGTCCGGCCGACCGGATCGTGGCCCTGCCCAGCACCTTGACCGGCTCCATCGGGGTGCTCGGTGGCAAGTTCGTCACCGAGGAGCTGATGAGCCGACTGGGGCTCAGCACCGGAGCGGTCGAGCAGGGCGAGCGAGCCCGGATGTGGTCGGGTCGCCGGCCGTTCACCGACGCGGAGCGGGAGCGGCTGGACGCCGAGATGGATGCCATCTACGCCGATTTCGTGGCCAAGGTCGCCACCGGCCGCGGGCGCTCCGTGGCCGAGATCGAACCGTTGGCGCGGGGCCGGGTCTGGACCGGGCGGGATGCGTACGAGCGCGGGCTCGTCGACGAGCTCGGCGGTCTGCGCGATGCGGTGCGGACCGCACGACGCCTGGCCGAGCTGCCCGAGGACGCCCCGGTCGCCCCGGCCCTCCACCTCTCGCTCCCGGCCCGCTGGGTCCCGGCCCGCAGCAGCGACGACCCGCGCGCCCTGGTCGGTGCGGCGGTGCCGACCCTGACCGAGCTGACCGCCTCGCTGCCGGCCGGTGGCCTCCAGCTGCGGATGCCCGACCTGCGGGTGCGATGACCTCGCTGCCGGACGCGACCTCCCTGCACGCCGATGCCGTCGCGGTCCTGCAGACGTGGGCCGGCTCGGGGGTCAGCAAGGACCAGCAGAGTCTGGCCGAGGCTTATCTCGGGTTCCTCGCCGCGCGGTCCGACGCCGTCTGGCGGTCCTGCGAGCCGGGCCACCTCACGGCGAGCGCCCTGGTGCTGTCGGCCGACCGGTCGGCCACGCTGCTCACGCTCCACCCCCGGGTCGGGCAGTGGCTGCAGCTGGGCGGGCACTGCGAGCCGGGCGACCCGACGCTGCTGGCGGCAGCCTTGCGGGAGGCGACCGAGGAGTCCGGCATCGACGGGCTCGAGATCGACCCGGTGCCGGTCCGGCTCGACGTGCACGCCCTCACCTGCTCCTTGGGCAGGCCGACCCGGCACCTGGACGTGCAGTACCGTGCGTACGCCCCGCCGGACGCCACCGCCCGGATCACGGCTGAGTCCGATGACCTCGCCTGGCACCCGGTGGCTGCGCTGCCCGCGTCGGCTGATCGGTCCGTCCGGCTCCTGGTCGAGGCCTCGCTTCAAAGGTAACCCGTACGTTACGCTTTGTTGGTGGAGGTGTTCGAGGCGGTGGCTGACCCGGTCCGTCGCGAGATCCTGCTCGCTCTCGGTGGCGGCACCCTGAGCGCAGGGGAGATCGCCGGCCGGTTCGCGATCTCCCGGCCCGCGGTGAGCCGTCACCTCCGGGTGCTGCGGGAGTCCGGACTGGTGCGTGACGAGGCGAGCGGCCGCCGCCGGCTCTACCGGCTGGTTCCCGACGGCTTGGAGCCGCTCCGGTCCTGGCTGTCCGACCTGACCCCGTCGACGGCGTCGCCGTGGTCGGCGCGGCTCGACGCCCTGGAGACCGAGGTGCGTCGCACCCGCCGGGACCGACGCCGCTCCGAACCGCCAGCCGCCGACCCACCCCGGGCCGACCCGCCCGCGAGCGCCACCGACCACCCGGCACCCACCAAGGAGACAGCATGAGCCCGACACCCACCGGTGAGGTCCGACGCACCGCCGCGGGCCGTGACCTGGTCCTGACCCGCGAGCTGCCCGGTTCGCTCGAGGACGCCTGGGCCAGTCTGACCGAGTCGGAGCGCACCGGTCGCTGGTACGCGAGCTGGACCGGGGACGGCCGCGTCGGCGGCATCATCGAGCTGACGCTGGTCGCCGAGGAGGGCAGCCCGACCGCGCCGGCGACCATCGAGGTCTGCGAGCCACCGACCCGGCTGGCCCTCCGCACCGGCGACGCCGGGGGAAGCTGGTCGCTGGAGGTCCGGCTGGAGCCGCTCGGCCCCGACCGGACGCGGCTCACCTTCCTGCACCACCTCGCCGAGGGTGACCGCGCGCAGGAGCTCGGTCCGGGTTGGGAGTACTACCTGGACCGGCTGCTTTCCGCTGTCGGCCACCGGTCGATGCCTGACTTCGACGACTACTGGCCGTCCCTGGGCGCCGGGTACGCGGAGCAGGATCGGCTCGTCTCGGACGGTCAGCCGCCGGCGCACTGAGGCGCCGGTCCCTGCCGCTCCCGTGCGGGCGAGCTCGACGAGCTCCCGGTTCGGCCGTGGCGGGCTGGGTTCGGTCCGCGGAACGCGGGGCTACCAGCCGACGACGGGGCTGCGGCGCTCGATCAGGATCACGTCACGCCACTGCCCGGCCAACGGCCCGTACGCCATCTGACCCAGACGCCGGCGGACGCCGACGACGGCGAAGCCGGCTGCCTGGTGCAGGCGAAGACTGGGGGTGTTCTCCGGGAAGATGCCGGACTGGAGGGTCCAGATCCCGGCCGCCTCGGTGGAGGCGACGAGTGCGTCGAGGAGCAGACGCCCGACGCCACGGTTCCGGGCGACAGGGTCGACGTAGACCGAGTGCTCGACGACTCCGGCGTAGACGCAGCGCCCCGACACCGCTGAGGCAGCCGCCCAGCCCAGAACCCGATCCTCACGGCCGACGGCGACGAACCGCTGGTCCGGGAGCCGGTCGGTGTCGAACGCCTCCCAGCTGGGTGGTTCCGCCTCGAAGGTGGCCTGGCCGGTGGCGATCCCGGCGGCATGGATCGCCTCGACCTGCGGCCAGTGTCCGACCGTGAGCGGAGCGATCGACGCGGCGAGCTTCACGGGGTGATGAGGCGGGCCAGGTCGGTCAGGCTGGAGGGGATGAGCCGGTAGTAGGCCCAGCGGCCACGCTGCTCGCGGGACAGGATGCCGGCCTCGACCAGGATCTTCAGGTGGTGCGACACGGTCGGCTGCGACAGACCCACGGGTTCGGTCAGGTCGCACACGCACGCCTCCTGGTCCTCGTGCGCCGCGACCAGCGACACCAACCGGAGCCGGGTCGGGTCGGCGATCGCCTTCAACGAGCTGGCCAGGGTGTCGGCGTCGGCCGGGGTGATGACCTGACCGACGACCGGGGAGCAGCACTCGGTCAGCACCGGCAGCACGGTCGTGGTGGGCGGGCCGGTCACGGTCATGCGCATCAGCCTACGCGACCCATTGACATTTGTCGATGAGTTGTGTCTAGACTCTTCTCATCGACGACCGTCTATCGGTACGAAGGGGTGTGGTCAGGATGGCGGAGACGACGGATGAGCTGCGGGAGACAGTGCGGCGCCGCTACGCGGAAGCGGCGGTGACGGTGACCGCCGGCGGTTCGAGCTGCTGCGGTGACGAGGCGGCGACCACGCTGGAGCTGGACGACGTCTTCGGCTCGGCCCTCTACACCCAGCTCGACCGCAGCGACCTGCCCGTCGCAGCCGTCGCCGCGAGTCTGGGCTGCGGCAACCCGACCGCCGTCGCCGACCTCCACGAAGGCGAGCGGGTCCTCGACCTGGGCTCAGGCGGTGGCATCGACGTGCTGCTGTCCGCGAAGCGGGTCGGCGGCACAGGATTCGCGTACGGCGTCGACATGACGACCGAGATGCTGGACCTCGCCCGGGTGAACGCGGCCAAGGCGGGGGCGACGAACGTCGATTTCCTGCAGGGCACCATCGAGGACATCCCGTTGCCCGACGGTGCGGTGGATGTGGTGATCTCCAACTGCGTGATCAACCTGTCCACCGACAAGCCGGCCGTGCTCGCCGAGATGTTCCGGGTCCTGTCCCCCGGCGGGCGGATCGGCATCAGCGATGTCGTCGCCGAGGACCACCTCACCGCCGACCAGCGGGCCGAGCGGGGCGAGTACGTCGGCTGCATCGCCGGCGCCCTGTCCCACCGCGAGTACCTCGACGGCCTCGCCGCTGTGGGGTTCGCCGAGGCGACCGTCGAGTTCACCCACCCGGTCGCCGACCAGATGCACGGCGCGATCATCCGCGCCACCAAGCCGGCCGGCGGCACCCGGTCACGAGCGGCCGGCTGCTGCTCACCGGTCGACGCCTCGAGCTGCTGCGAGCCGGAAGCCAAGGTCGACTGCTGCCACACGAGCGACGCCACCGCCGGTCAGCCCGCCAGCTGCGGCTGCCGATGAGCCGCACCGACCACTCCCCGAAGGACACGCATGACTGAGTCCACGGCCACCACGGCCACCACGGCACCGGCCGAGACCGGGCCGGTGCTGCGCCGGCTGTCGATGCTCGACCGGTGGCTGCCGGCCTGGATCATCGGCGCCATGGTCCTCGGCCTGGTCCTTGGCCGGTTCATCCCCGGACTGGCCAGTGGGCTGGACGCGGTGACGATCGGATCGGTGTCGGTGCCGATCGCGATCGGCCTGCTCGTGATGATGTACCCGGTCCTGGCCAAGGTCCGCTACACCGACACCGGCCACGTCCTGACCGACAAACGCCTCATGATCACCTCCCTGGGCCTGAACTGGGTCGTGGCGCCAGCCCTCATGTTCGTGCTGGCGTGGGTGTTCCTGCCCGACCTGCCGGAGTACCGGACCGGGCTGATCATCGTCGGCCTGGCCCGCTGCATCGCCATGGTGCTGATCTGGAACGACCTGGCCTGCGGCGACCGCGAAGCCGCCGCCGTCCTGGTGGCGATCAACTCCGTCTTCCAGGTGATCGCGTTCGGCGCCCTCGGCTGGTTCTACCTGCAGACCCTGCCGTCCTGGCTCGGCCTGCCGACCACGTCGGCGGAGTTCTCCATCGTCACCATCACCGGCAGCGTGCTGGTGTTCCTCGGCATCCCGCTGCTGGCCGGGTTCCTCACCCGCACCATCGGGGAGAAGCGGCGAGGCCGGGACTGGTACGAGACCACGTTCCTGCCGAAGCTCGGTCCGTTCGCCCTCTACGGGCTGCTGTTCACCATCGTGATCCTGTTCGCCCTGCAAGGCCACACGATCGCCGAGCGGCCGCTGGACGTGGTCCGGATCGCGGTGCCGCTGCTGATCTACTTCGCCGTCACCTTCACCACCGGCATGGTCGCCGGCCGCCTCCTCGGGCTCGGCTACCCCCGCACCACCACCCTGGCGTTCACCGCCGCCGGGAACAACTTCGAGCTGGCCATCGCCGTCGCCATCGCCACCTTCGGGGTCACCTCCGGGCAGGCACTCGCCGGGGTGGTCGGACCCCTGATCGAGGTGCCGGTCCTCGTCGGGCTGGTCTACGTTGCCCTCTGGGCGCGGAAGTTCTACCCCGCCGGCCGCGGCGAGGTCCAGCCCGATCCGACGGTGGTGTCGTCATGACCCAGGTCCTGTTCGTCTGCGTGAAGAACGGCGGCAAGTCCCAGATGGCCGCCGGGCTGCTCACTCAGCTCCTCCGTGACCAGCACAGCGCCGGGATCGAGGTCGGTTCCGCCGGCACCGAGGCCGGCAGCAAGCTCAACGGGCTGTCGGTGCAGGTCCTGGCCGAGAGCGGCATCGACATCAGCGACCAGCACACCCGGCAGCTCACCCCTGAGCTGCAGCAGCAGGCGGACTGGGTGATCACCCTCGGCGCCGAAGCGCAGGTCGACCCGATCGCCGGACCCCGCTACGAGACCTGGGAGACCGACGAACCGTCCCTCCGCGGCATCGACGGCATCGAGCGGATGCGACTCGTCCGCGACGACACAGCCCGCCAGGTCGCCGACCTCCACACCCGCCTCACCACCCAGGACCCGACCTGACCCCAGGAACCGACCTGACCCCAGGAACCGACCTGACCCCAGGAACCGACCTGACCCCAGGAACCGACGTGGCCCAGCCCACCACCCTCGGCGCCGACGACGACGCCAGCCTGCGCCGCCGACGTGATCATCACCATGGGCTGTGGCGACACCTGCCCGTGTTCCCCGGCCGCCGCTACCTCGACTGGGACATCCCCGACCCCCACGGCGCCGACCTGGACACGGTCCGGGACGTTCGCGACCAGATCCAAGCCCACATCACCGCCCTGCTGCGTGACCTCGACATCCAGATCAGGAGAACCTCGCGATCATGACCACCACCAAGCCCTCGGTGCTGTTCGTCTGCGTCCACAACGCCGGCCGGTCCCAGATGGCCGCCGGCTACCTCACCCACCTCGCCGGGGACCGGATCGAGGTGCGCTCGGCCGGCTCACAGCCCGCGAACCAGATCAACCCGGTGGCCGCTGCGGCCATGGCCGAGGAAGGCATCGACATCACGGGGGAGCAGCCGAAGATCCTGACCACCGACGCCGTGCGGGCCTCCGACGTCGTGATCACCATGGGTTGCGGCGACACCTGCCCCTACTATCCCGGCAAGCGCTACGAGGACTGGGCGCTCGACGACCCCGCCGGCCAGGGCATCGACGCCGTCCGACCCATCCGGGACGACATCCGCCGTCGCATCGAGCACCTCATCTTCGAACTCAGCTGACCGGATCCGTCGTCGGATCCGTTCGTGGTCAGCCCTGGCCCACCAGGGTCGTCGCCAGCAGCAGGGTGAGCAGGGTCAGCTCGACGACCGCCCCCAGCACGTCGCCGGTGATGCCGCCGAGCCGGGCGACTGCTCGGCGGACGACGACGTACGCGACGAAGGCGGCGGCGACCACCGCCGCCACCCCGCTCCACCACCCGGCGCCGGCGAGGACCGAAGCCCCGGCCACCGCCACGGCGGTCATCCCCCCGACCCCGACCAGCACCGGACGTCTGACCGTCCCGGCGACCGTGGCTCCCAGACCTCCCGGGCGGGCGGCCGTCACCCCGGCTCGACAGGCCACGAGCAGCGCGACCCGGGACGAGGCGATCAGAACGACGAGCAGCACCGCGGTCCCGGTCGCGTCGACCAGAGCCGACGCCGCGACGGTCTGACCCCCGAGCACCAGCAGCAGGGCGACCACGCCCATCGGGCCCACGTCACCGCGCCGCATGATCTCGAGCGCGCGGACGGGCTCGCGGCCCGACCCCAGCCCGTCGACGGTGTCGGCCAGGCCGTCCAGGTGGAGCGCGCGGGTGCCGATGGCGAGGACGGCGACCACGACCAGACCGGCCAGCAGCGGGGGCCAGGACGTGAGGGCGGCCACCCGACCCAGCCCGGCGGCCACGGCGGCGAGGGGCAGCACCGCCAGCGGGGCCAGGGTCATGGCGCGACCGGCCGTCGTCCGGTCGACGGTCTCGGGTGGACGGACGGGGATGACGGTGAGCGTGCCGACCGCGAGCCGCCAGGCGGAGACCCAGCTCACGCGAGATCGGACAGCAGCGCCATGTCCGACAGCAGGAGGGCGGCCGACCGGACCAGCGGCACGGCGGCGACGGCCCCACTGCCCTCACCGAGCCGCAGACCCAGGTCCAGCAGCGGCACCAGACCGAGCTTGTCGACCGCCAGCTGCTGGGCCGGTTCGGTGGACCGGTGCCCTGCGGCCCACCAGGCCACGCAGCCGGGGGCGAGGTCCTCGGCCACCGACGCCTCGGCGAGGGCGACGACCCCGTCGAGCAGCACCGGCACCCCGGCGCGGGCGGCGGCGACCAGGAAACCGACCCCGGCCGCCAGGTCCGCCGACCCGAGAGCGGTCAGCCTGGCCACGGGTTCGGCGGTCCGGCCGGCGGTCCGGTCGAGGGCCCGTTGGATCAGCGCGGTCTTGGCGGTGAGGGCGTCGTCGTCGATGCCGGTGCCGCGCCCGGTCACCTCCGCGGCGGGGACCGCGAAGGTGGCCGCGATCAGGCTCGCGGCCGGGGTCGTGTTGCCGATGCCCATGTCGCCGAGGATCAGCAGGTCCGCGCCGGCCGCGATCTCCTCGGCCGCGATGGCGGCGCCGGCCGCCAACGCCCGCTCGGTGTCCGCGGGGGTCAGCGCGTCCTCGCGGTCGATGGCGCCCGAGGACCGGCGGATCTTGTACGCGCCCACTGCCGCGGGCAGCCCGGCCAGGTCGGCGTCCACCCCCAGGTCCAGCACCCGTACGGAGACGTCGTGCTGGCGGGCCAGGACACTCACCCCGGCGACCCCGGCCACGAAGGCGCCGACCATGGCGGCGGTGACCTCGCGCGGGTAGGCCGAGACCCCGGAGCCGCCGACCGTCACCCCGTGGTCACCGGCCAGGACGACGGCGCGGACGCGGGCGGGCGGGGGAGCCGGGCAGACGCCGGCACAGGCCGACCACCAGACGCCGAGGTCCTCGAGACGTCCGAGGGCCCCGGTCGGTTTGGCCAGGGTGGAGACCCGGTGCCGGGCCGCGCGGGCGACGTCGGCCGAGGGCGGCGCGATCGTGCGGGGGGTGCTCATCTGCGCCCCGGTCAGCCGCGGAGGTCGGCGAGCTCGCGGCTCGGCGCGGACTCCGTCCGCGACAGGCGACCGACGAGCTCGGCCAACACCGACCCGAGCACCGCCCACAGGGTGAGCTGGGTCAGGAAGCTCGCCCGGCGGAAGTCGTAGAGCACCGAGGCCGGGAAGGTGTCGGGCACCTCGTTGTGGTGCGGCAGCAGGGCCATCACCACCAACATCACGACCGTGTAGCCGGCGACGGCGACCAGACCCGCGTGCCAGCCACCGAAGCGGGCGCTCAACCGACGCCCGACCAGGACCGCGGTCACCGCCGCGATCAAGGAGATGGCGAGGAAGATGAAGTACAGCGCACTGCGCAGGCCGATGGTGTCCCCACTGCCCACCGCCGGCGGGTTGGGTGGGTAGATCAGGAACGGCACGGCGTAGACCGCGGCGAAGGCGACGGCCGCCACCGCCAGGGTCGTGGACCGCGGGCTCAGTCGTCCGAAACGGCCCATGGCGAGGGCGGCGACCACACCGACCAGACCGCCCAGGACGACACCGGCGACGAGCAGCCCGGTGAGCAGACCGAGAGTGGACTGCAACGAGCGGGGGACCTCGACCTCGCCCGGAGCCGGAGCCTCGGCGTGCTCGGCTGACCCGGCGTGCTCGGGTGACCCGGCGTGCTCGGCGGACTCGGTGCCGTGGCTGTGTCCGCCGGTCGAGTCCTCGAGGGCGATGGCCGCCCGGAGCGGCGGTTCTCCGACGACGTACGCCACGGCGAACGCGGCGAAGGCGGCCACCAGCCCGGCGAGCAGGCCCCGGATCAGGAAGTCACGGGCACTCACGGCGGTGCTCAGTGGCACGGGAAGCCGAGCAGGTGCCGGCTGTCGTGAACCCACTCGTGCACGGCGTTGCCGGCGATCAAGGTGGTGGCACCCTCTTCGGCGGAGACGAAGTAGAGGCCGACGACGGCGAGCAGCGCGGCGAACAGCAGCCACGGCAGGATCTGCCGGACGGAGAGCGTCGGGATGGCGACGGCGACGGGCGCGTTCAGCCGGTCGGTGCCTGCGTGGGAGTCGGTCATGTGTCCTCCTGGGGTTACGGCGACCCACTGGTCGTGGAGCGGAGACAGAGGGCGGGTCTGACTCGGACCCCCGGGATGCTGCTCCGGGTGCCCACACAGTGGCGCGACCGCGTCGGGTTCTCACCGACTTCCGGTTCCTCCGTCGAACGCGAGCACTCTATCCCTGCCGGGCTCGGAGCACACCCTGCGGCCGCCCGTGGCTCCGCGGTGACTTCCGGTGGTCGGGTTGGTGCTGGGATCGGCCGGATGTGGCTCGGTGGTGGGTTCCGGCCCCCACACCACTCACCCCTGACCCGCCGTACCCCGATTCGTACGGCGTCAAGACGACCTAGGTCCCCTGCCGAGAGCCACCGGGGTCCATGGGCAGCGGGCAGGCGAGTCGCCATGATCGAGATCATGACCGGGACGAGGGACACCGCGGCGGCCACCGGGCTGGGTCGTCGGACGCTGCTGAAGGGTGTCGGTCTCGGTGGGGCGGCTGTCGCCCTGGCCGGGCTGACCGGCTGCACGGGTGAGCCCGAGCCGGAACCGGCCGGCCCCGCCACCGTCGGGGCCGGGTCGGGGGCGGCCCCGGCGGGGGAGGGGGAGATCGACGCCGCCGGTGTCGAGCGTGGGCTGGCCGCTCTGCCGGCCATCATCGAGCGGTACCAGAAGCAGACGGGCGTGCCCGGGGTCGCCTTCGCGGTGGTGTACGACGGCAAGGTCCGCTACCTGGAGGGGACCGGCGACCGACAGGTCGGGACGACCGGGACCGTCGACGCGGACACGGTGTTCCAGCTGGCGTCGGTCTCGAAGCCGATCAGCTCGACAGTGGTCGCTGCCGCCTTCACCAAGAAGCTGAGCTCGATCGGCTGGGACGACCCTGTCCACACGGTGCTGCCCGGCTTCCTGACGGCCGATGCCTGGGTGACCGAGCACGTCACCGCGGCCGACCTCTTCGCCCACCGCAGTGGCCTGCCCGACCACTCCGGCAACCTGCTGGAGGACCTCGGCTACGACCGCGGGGAGATCCTGAAACTCCACCGCCACTACCCGCTGAAGCGGTTCCGGGACAACTACGAGTACACCAACTACGGACTGACCGCGGGCGCCGAGGCGATCGCCGAGGCCAGCGGGGTGGCCTGGGAGAAGCTGGCCCAGCAGGTGCTGTTCGAGCCGCTGGGGATGACGAGCAGCAGCTTCGACTTCGCCGACCTGCAGAAGCGGAAGAACCGCGCGGCGATGCACACGAAGGTCGGCGAGAACTGGGTGCCGAACCTGAAGGCGGACTACGACCCCCAGGCCCCGGCCGGCTCGGCCAGCGCCTCCCTGCGGGACATGGCGACCTGGGTGACCATGCTGCTGGCCGAGGGCAAGCCGGTGATGGATGCCGACCAGCTCAAGCGGATCTGGCTCCCCGCCGTCGTCAAGCCGGGTCTGCCGGGCATCGGGGCGGCACCCGGCTTCTACGGCCTCGGCTGGAACGTCAACTACGAGCCCACCGGCGAGCTGCGGGTCAGCCACTCGGGTGCCTTCGGCCGCGGCGCCGCGACCTCGATCACGCTCTATCCCTCCAAGGGTCTGGCCATCGTGGGTCTCACCAACGCGCCGCCGGTCGGTCTGCCGGAGGCGATCGGCGTGGAGTTCGTCGACCACATCCGCTTCGGGAAGTCGACCCAGCCGGACTGGGTGGCGGTGATCGGCCCGTACATCGAGTCGCCGGTGACCGCGGACCAGAAGAAGTACTCGGTCCCGGCCAAGGACCCGAAGCCGGCGCGCCCCGGCTACACCTACACCGGGCGCTACGAGAACGACCTCTACGGTCTGATGACCGTGTCGGGCATGGGCAGCAACCTGTCCTTCACGGTGGGGCCCGGACTCCAGAACTTCGCGTTGAGGCACTACAGCGGAGACGACTACTTCTTCGCGACCACGGGCGAGGACGACTCCGGCTTCTCCGGTGCGACCTTCACCGTGTCCGGCAACCGGGCGGAGTCTCTCGTCGTCGGAGCGTGGAACGCCCAAGAGCTCGGGACGTTCCGTCGGATCTGACGGCCGTCGGGCGGGGGTGGCGGTGTGGTCTTCGCCTACGACGGCCTGCACACTGCTGGGGTGAGCGTCGCCCCGACCTGGTCGTCCGCGACGCCGCGACCGCTCCGGCTGGCCCTGATCCAGCTCGGGGTGACCACCGGACTGCTGGGCGTGATCTTGATCGTGCTGGTGTCGGCCGCGTCGCCAGCGCTGCTGTGGGCCTTCGTGCTCAATGTCCTCGTCGGTTGGCTCTACGTCGCAGCCGGCCTGCTGGCCTGGAGCCGCCGACCGGCCAACCGCTTCGGCTTCCTGATCGTGGGGGCGGGGCTGTCCATCCTGGTCGCGGGGATGCAGCCGACCGGGTTCCCGGTGCTGGCGGCGATCAGCGCGGTGACGGCCACGGTGCCCCTCGCGGTGCTGGTGCACGTGCTGCACGCCTATCCCTCCGGTCGGCTGGCGAGCCGGGGATCGCGCGTGGTCGTGGCCGGCGGGTGGGTCACCTGTCTGGTGCTGCAGCTGCCGCTCTACCTGTTCGCCGCCCAACCACCCCCGTACGACCTGCTGCTGGTCGCCGACCGGCCCGACCTGCTGGCGCTGGGCTCCCTGGTCCAGGCGGTGGCCGGCGCCGCGGTGATGGTGGCCACCACCGTGGTCCTGGCTCACCGGTTGCGACGGGCGAGCCGTCGGCGGCGTCGGGTGCTCGCCCCGCTGTACGGCTACGGGATCCTGGTGGTGCTCTCCATCCCGATCAGCTCGAGTCTGCTCACCGCGGTCGGGCTGCCGCCGGACTGGGTGTTCCCGATCCAGCTCATCGCCATCGCCGGTGTCCCGGTGGCGTTCACTCTCGCCCTGCTCCTGGGTGGCTTCGCCCGGACCGGGGAGATCGAGGCGCTGGGGACCTGGCTCAGCTCAGCCGATCCCGGCAGACCGCCCCTCACCGCGGCGCTGGCCCGGGCGCTCGGTGACGACTCGGCGGAGCTGGTGTTCTGGGTGCCCGAGCGCGCCGAGTACGTGCACGCCAATGGTGACGTCGCCGCCGAGCCCGGTGGTGACGACCGTGGGCTGGCCGAGATCGAACGGCACGGTCAGCGCGTGGGCGCCATCGCCTACGACCGCACCCTGCTGGCCGACCCGGCGCCGGTGCACGCCGCGGGCCGGGTGATCGCGATCGCCGTCGACCACGAGCGGGTCACCGCGGAGCTCCGGGCCAGCCAGCAGGAGCTGCGGCGTTCCCGGGAGCGGATCGTGAGGGCGGGGGACAACGAGCGGCGGCGGATCGCCCGCGACCTGCACGACGGCCTTCAGGTCCGGTTGGTGCTGCTCGCCCTGCAGGCCCAGGAGATCGCCGACGACCCCGACACCCCGCCAGCGGTCCGCGACGCGGGCGTGGCCCTGCGGCTGGGCGTGGACGGCGCGGCCGCCGAGCTGCGAGCCCTGGTGCACGCCGTCCTGCCCGCGGCCCTGATCGAACGCGGACTGTGTGCGGCGACCGAGGACCTGGTCGACCACCTGCCCGTGCCGACCACGCTGCAGATGTCGGTCGCCGGGGACGATCTCTCGCCGGTGGTGGAGAGCACGGCCTACTTCGTGGTGGCCGAGGCGTTGACCAACGCTCTCAAGCACGCCCGGCCCAGCAGCCTGCACGTCGGTCTGACCCGGGTCGGGGACCACCTGCGGGTCGAGGTCCTCGACGACGGGATCGGCGGCGCTCACGTCCGGGCCGGGTCAGGTCTCGGCGGACTCACCGACCGGGTCGAGACGCTGGGCGGGCGGCTGCTGCTGATCAGCCCGTCGGACCGCGGGACCCGTGTCGTGGCGGAGCTGCCGTGCGCATCGTGATCGGGGAGGACGAGTCCCTGCTGCGGCAGGGACTGACGCACCTGCTGGAGCGCGCCGGGCACCAGGTGGTCGGCACCGCCGCTGACGCCGACGAGCTGCTCCGGCACGTCGACGAGCGCCTGCCCGACGTCGTCGTCACCGACATCCGGATGCCGCCCGACTTCACCGACGAGGGTCTCCGGGCGGCGCTGCAGATCCGGGCGTCCCACCCGACGACGGGCATCATGGTGCTCTCCCAGCACGTGCAGCGTCGGTACGCGGTGGAGCTGATCGCCGACAACCCCAGCGGGGTGGGCTACCTGCTCAAGCAGCGCATCGCCGACGTGTCCACCTTCTGTGCCGACCTGGTCCGGGTCGCGGACGGCGGCACCGTCCTGGATCCGGAGGTCGTCGCCCTGATGATCACCCGGGCCGACCGCGACCACGCGTCCGGTCGGCGGCTCACCCCGCGCCAGCAGCAGGTGCTGGCGCTGATGGCCGAGGGACGCAGCAACGCCGCCATCGCGGAGCGGCTCTCGATCACGGAGAAGGCGGTCGTCCAGCACGTCTCCCACATCTACGACCACCTGACGCTGCCGCCGAGCACCGACGACCACCGTCGGGTCCTGGCCGTGCTGCACCACCTGTCCCGCTGAGGGGCGCCGGCCCTCGGATCACCGTCCGGCTGACCGACGCGCGGGCCTCAGCCGGTCGGGCGCTCAGCGGCGACGCTCAGCGCGGCGGTGTACTCCTCCTCGGTGATCCGGACGACACCGGTCGCGAAGTCGGCCCGCGCCCCGGCCGAGCGGTCGATCCGCGCCAGCACGCCGGCCATGGGCACCGGCGGGTCCCACTCCTCGACCCCGGTCACCGTCACGCGACCAGTGGCGGTGTCCGCTCGCTCCGAGGAATCCCGGTCCTGCACGTCCGAGGCGAGCACGGCGCGACCGAGGAAGAACCGCGACGGGGCGGCCACGTAGACCAGGACCAGATCCCCGCTGGTCAGGGAGTTCCGGTGCGGCTCGCCGACGTCGACCGGCCACCACCCGGCCCGCAGGAGGAGAGCCGCCCGTGCCGCGTCGCCGTCCCGGACGTTGAACAGGAAGTACGCCATGTCGCCACGGTAGAACCAGGGATGTCGGCGGCGCCGCCCGGTCGAGTGCCGTCGCGCAGGTCGCCGACCGGCGGTCAGCTCGCCACGACCGGGCGCGGGGCAGCGCCGTCGGGGTGGGCGCCGCCCGAGACGTGCCGGACGACGTCGCGGAGATCGTGCACGACCGGGTGCCGGTCGTGGTCGGGGGGCTCCTGGTGCCCGAGTGCGAACCAGACGAACCGGACGCCGAGCTCGTCGGCGATCTCCTCGTCGTGGTTGGTGTCGCCGACCATGAGCACGCGGTGGGGATCATGCCCGGACGACCGGAGCCAGCCGCCGACGACCTCGGCCTTGGACGCCACGTACGCGTCGCTGATCCCCAGGATCTGCGTGAAGTGCGCGTCGAGGCGGTGGGGCGCCATCTGCTGTCGGAGCGTGTCGGGGACGGTGGCCGAGATGAGCACCTGCTCGGCGCCCAGCCCCGCGATCGCGGACAGGGCGGTGACCGCCTCGGGCTGCAGCCGCGCGCGGCTCACGTGGCTGGCGAACAGCTCGAGGTAGTGCCGGGCGGCGCTCCGGAAGTCGGCGGGTGCGATCCCCATGCGCTCGTAGAAGTCCTGCACGGGGAACCCGAACACCGCCCGGTACGTGGCTGCGTCCGGCACCACCGGCAGCCCGCGGGCGCCGAGCACGGCGTTCATGGCGGCGCGAGCGACGTCGGTGTCGTCGAGCAGGGTCCCGTTCCAGTCCCAGCAGACGACGTCCACGACCGGAGGGTGCGAAGGCGTCACCGGTACGGGCACGGTTCCTCAGACCTCGAACCCGGCCACGGCGCCGATCACCGTGATGGCCGGCGGGGTGATGGCGGCCGCGGTCGTGATCTCGGCGATGGTGGCCAGGGTGGCTCGGACGCTGCGCTGCGAGGGCATCCCCGCGTCGGCGATGGTGGCGGCCGGGGTGTGCGGATCCATCCCCTGCGCTACGAGCTCGGCCGACACCGCCGTCAGGGTGGCGACCCCCATCATGATCACCAACGTGGTGTTGGCGCGCGCCAGCGCCGACCAGTCCAGGGTGCTGCCCGGGTGGTCCGGCGGCAGGTGGGCGGAGACGATCGTGACGCCCTGGGTCAGGCTCCGGTGGGTCAACGGGATGCCGGCCAGAGCGGGAGCGGCGATGGCCGAGCTCACCCCGGGGACGACGGTGACGGGGACACCCGCGGCGGCGCAGGCCAGCAGCTCCTCGCCGCCGCGACCGAAGATGAAGTTGTCGCCTCCCTTGAGCCGCACGACGCGTCGCCCCGCCAGCCCGTGCTCGACCAGCAGCTCGTTGATGCGCTCCTGCGAGGTGAACTCACCTCGCGGGATCTTGGCCACGTCGATGATCTCGACCCCGGCCGGTGCCTGGGAGAGCACGGCCAGCGGGGCCAGCCGGTCGCAGATGATCACGTCGGCGTGGCGGACGGCTTCCAGCCCGGCCACGGTGAGCAGCCCGGGATCACCGGGCCCACCCCCGACCAGGGTCACGTGCCCGGTGCCCGACCGGGTCCCGGACGCGTCCTCCGCGACACCGGGCGGCGCCGCCAGACACAGCCGCCCGGCGGCCCGCGCCGCCGCCGCGATCCGCGCGTTCTCGATCCGATCCGCTCCTGGGACCACCAGGACCGCTTCGAGGAGATCGGCCTCGGACCACTGTCGTCGGTGCCAGGTGAGCAGCGAGCGGTCGGACAGGTCGCGCACAGTGGTGGGGACGCTGTCGGCGTAGACGGTGACCAGGGCGCCGGCCTCCCGGAGGTCGGTGATCACTCCCAGCGACGCCGCCGAGCCGCCACAGACCACCACCGGCCGCCCGGCCACGTCGAGGTCGGCTCTCACGCCTCCTCCCGGATCGCTCGGAGGCTCTTGATCAGGGTGTCCGTCGTCGACTCGTCACGGACCGCGATCCTGATCCAGTCGGGCCCCAGGCCGGGGAACGTCTCGCCCCGACGGACGACGAAGCCGCGTTCCCGCAGCCGTACGCGGACGGTGCCGGCGGGCAGGTCGCCGGGCAGCCAACCCCGAGAATCGACCAGCACGAAGGGCGTCCGGGTCTCCGGCACCACGAGCAGCCCGAGGTCGGCCAGAGCCACTGTCAGGTGCTCACGGCGCCGGGCGATCTCGTCGGCCGCCGTGGCGGCGAGGGCGCGGGCCGGGTCGGACGTGCAGGCGATCATGGCGGCGGCGGCGGGTGTCGAGACGGACCAGGGGGGCTGCTGGCCGGCCAGCGCGGTGATCAGCGCCGGATCGCCGACGGCGTAGCCGGCCCGCAAGCCGGCCAGACCCCAGGTCTTGGTCAACGACCGCAGCACCAGCACCCCGTCCAGCTCGTCGGGGGTGATCAGGGACTCCGGTTCGCCGGGCACCGCGTCCATGAACGCCTCGTCGACGACCAGCACGCGACCCGGGCGGATCAGCCGGCGCAGGTGGTCGGCCGGGTGCAGCACCCCGGTCGGGTTGGTCGGGTTGCCGATGATCACCAGATCCGCGTCGGCCGGCACCTGGGCGGGGTCGAGCCGGAATCCAGTCCGGGCCGACAGGATCACCCGCCGGGGGTGGTGGCCGGCCGCTCGCAGTGCCGCCTCCGGTTCGGTGAACTGCGGGTGCACGACCACGGGCGCCCGCCAGGGTCGCGCCCGAGCCAGCAGGGTGAACAGCTCCGCGCCGCCGGCCGACGGCAGCACCCGCTCCGTCGCCACCCGGTGCGCGGCCGCGATGGCCTCCCGGGCCCGGCTCGGATCGGGATAGGCCGCCACCTCCTCGACACTCGCCCGGAGGACGTCGGTCAGCCAGGCGGGGGGTGCCGGCACGCGGACGTTCACGGCCAGGTCGACCAGGCCGTCGGCGACGTCGGCGTCCCCGTGGTGGTGGAGGTTCTCGTGCTGGTGGTCGGCCTCGCCCCGCACCGACTTCTGTGCCGCTCGCGCGAGCAGTGGTTGCTCGTGCTCCGGAACCTCGGCCGGCCGGCGCGTCGCGTACGCGTGGACGGCGTCGGCGAAGCGGTCCGCCAGGGTCGGGTGACCGGCCCAGTGCACGTGCAGGTAGGAGGCGTGCAGCGTCGGCGACCCGGTGCCGGCCGGGTCGAGGGAGAAGCCGTCGGCGACGCCCTCCAGCAGCCAACCGGGATCCTCGTCGGCGTCGGACCGCGAGGTGACCAGGGTGCGGTGGAACTCGTGCCCGGTCACCCGGCGTCCCGCCGGTCCGAGCAGGTGGTCCTGGGCGGCCACCGCCGTGCGGTAGCCCAGCGTCAGCTTCGGTGACATCGCCGCGTCGGCGTCGACGGCCCCCACCATCGGCACCCCGTCGACCGTGCGGCACAGGTAGAGCAGCCCGGCGCACTCGGCCACGGTGGGCACGCCCGCCGCGATCGCCTGCCGCACCGAGGCGATCATGGCGGCGTTGCCGGCCAGCTCGAGGGCGTGCACCTCCGGGAACCCGCCGCCCAGGTAGAGGCCGGCCGTGCCCTCCGGCAGCGTGGCGTCGGTGACCGGGTCGAAGATCACCGGTTCCAGCCCGGCTGCGGACATCAGCTCGGTGGTCTCGGCGTAGCGGAAGGTGAAGGCCCGGCCACCGGCCACGGCCACCACCGGCCGTCGGACGCTCACGCGCTGGACGCTCACGCGCTGGAGGTCGAGCACGTCCGCCGGGTCCCAGGCCGCGCCGGTCAGCGGCGGTGCCGTGTGGGCGATGGCCAGCACCTTGGTCAGGTCGACGTGGGCGGCGATCTGGCCGGCCAGCCGGTCCAGCGAGGCGGTCGCCTCCGGTCGCTCGGCCACCGGCACCAGACCGAGGTGCCGCGACGGCGCCTCGACGCCCGCGTCGCGGGGTAGCACCCCGAGGACCGGGATGCCGGTCGCCTCCAGGGCCGAGATCACCTCGTCGGAGTGGCGTACGGAGCCCGCCTTGTTGAGGATGACCCCGGAGATACGGGTGTCGGGGTCGAAGGTGTGCAGCCCGTGCACCCAGGCCGCCACGGTGCGCGACACCTGGGAGATGTCCAGCACCAGCACCACCGGGGCGCTGATCACCCGGGCCACGTGCGCGGTGGAGGCCCAGCCGTCGGCGCCCATCCGCCCGTCGAAGAGCCCCATCACACCCTCGATGACGGCGACGTCGGCTGGGGTCGGCACCTCGGCGCCGTGCTGCAGCAGCGGCACCAGCTGCTCTTCCCCGCAGAGGAAGGGGTCCAGGTTGCGGCCGGGTCGGCCGGTGGCCAGTGCGTGGTAGCCGGGGTCGATGAAGTCCGGACCGATCTTGAAGCCGGCCGGCTCCAGGCCGTCCGCCCGGAGCGCGGCCAGCAGCCCGGTGGCCACCGTCGTCTTGCCGTGCCCGGACGCCGGAGCGGCGACGACCAGCCGGGGGAGGTGGTAGGTGGTCCGAGCGGCAGCTGTGGTCACCATTCGATCCCCCGTTGACCTTTCTGGCCCTGGTCGAACGGGTGGTTGATCTTGGTCATCTCGGTCACCAGGTCGGCGATCTCGATGATCCTGGGGTCGGCCCGGCGGCCGGTGATGATCACGTGCTGGTGCCCGGGACGCTCGGCCAGGGTGGCGACCACGTCGTCGACGTCGACCCACCCCCAGGCGATCGGGTAGGTGAACTCGTCCAGCACGTAGAGGGTGTGGGTCTCGGCGGCCAGCCGGCGCTTGATCTCGGCCCACCCCTCGGCGGCGGTCGCCGCGTGATCATCGTCGGAGCCCGTCCTGCGGGACCAGGACCAACCGGAACCCATCTTGTGCCACTCGACCGGCCCACCGGCCCCGGTGCTGGTGTGCACCTCGGCCAGGGTCTCCAGTGCCGTCTGCTCACCGATCCGCCACTTGGCCGACTTGACGAACTGGAACACGCCGATGGACCAGCCCTGGTTCCAGCCGCGCAGCGCGAGCCCGAAGGCGGCCGTCGACTTCCCCTTGCCGTCGCCGGTGTGCACGATCAGCAACGGGCGGTTGCGGCGCTGACGCGTGGTGAGCCCGTCGGCGGGGACGGCCGGGACCTCGCCCTTCACGCCGCGCTCCGGCGGGTTCCCGGGTGGGTGGGCACGTCCCGGCCCGCGGTGGCCACCCCGGCCAGCGCCTCGGCGTTGACCTCGGCCAGCTTCACGTACTGGGCCTGCAGGTCCTCGGCCAGCCCCCGGGCCAGGCCGAGGCTCATCCGACCGGACTCGCAGTCCACCACCACGGCGTCGACGCCCAGACCGCTGAGGTACGTGGCGGTCCGGCGTGATCTCGCCAGCGCGTCCGGCCCGGAGGTCGCGCGTCCGTCGGTGACCACGACGAGCAGGGGACGGCGCCGTGGGTCGCGGATCCGCTCCCAGCGCAGGGTCTCCGCCGCGCACAGCAGCCCTTCGGCCAGCGGCGTACGGCCACCGCTCGGCACCTCCTCGAGCCGCCGGGCGGCGACCTCGACCGAGGAGGTGGGCGGCAGGGCCAGGGTCGCGCCAGCGCCGCGGAAGGTGACCAGACCGACCTTGTCGCGGCGCTGGTAGGCGTCCAGCAACAACGACAGCACCGCGGTCTTCACCGCCGACATCCGCCGGCGTGCGGCCATCGACCCGGAGGCGTCGACGCAGAACAGCACCAGGTTGGACTCACGCCCCTCCGTCACCGCGGTCCGCAGGTCACCGGTGGCCAGCTGCAGCCGGTCGCCCGGTCGGCGGCCCCGACGCTGCTGCTCGAGCGCGGCGGCCCGCACGGTGGCCGGGAAGTGCAGCCGACTCCCCGCGGTGGGGGTGGCGCCCACGGTCCGGCCCACGCTGGTCAGCGCGCGGCTGCGTCGACCGGCTTCGCCCTCGCCGGTGCCGCGGACGGTGAGCAGCCGGGCCCGGTAAGGGCGGTCCGCCGTCGCGATGCTGAGCGGCACCGGCTCGCCGGGGTCCCCGGCCGGTGCGCCGGCCCGGTCCGGGCGGTCGCCGGGATCGGTGGGGTCGGCCTCGTCACCCCCGGTGTCGCGGCCCTCCTCGGGTGGCGCGCCCTCGGCCGGTGGGGCACCCGCACCGGCGTCGGACGTCTCGGTGCCGGAGTCGTCCTCGTCCGGCGTGGGCGGCTCGGGCGTGGGTGGCTCGGGTTCGGGCTCGAGGTCGTCGTCGCCGAGCAGTCGGTCCAGCAGCTCCTCGTCCAGACCGGGAGCATCGAACGGGTTCCGGCGTCGCCGGTGGGGGAGGGCCAGTCGGGCGGCGGCCCGGATGTCGGCGCGGGTGACCTCGGTCCGGTTGTGCCAGGCCGCGTGGGCCACAGCGGCCCGGGCGGTCACGATGTCGGCGCGCATGCCGTCCACCTCGAAGCCGGCACACACGGCGGCGATCTTGGTCAGCGCCCAGTCGGAGAGGTCGACCCGGCCGAGTCGCTCCTGGGCCGCCGCCAGCCGAGAGCGCAGCGTCTCCTCCTGATCGGCGAACCGGGCGACCAGGGCGGCGGGATCGGCGTCGTAGGCGAGACGACGTCGGACCACCTCCGAGCGCAGCGCGGGGTCGCGCGGGGCGACGACCTCGACGGTGAGTCCGAACCGGTCGAGCAGCTGGGGCCGCAGCTCGCCCTCCTCCGGGTTCATGGTGCCGACCAGGACGAGCCGGGCTGCGTGCGCGACGGAGACGCCGTCGCGCTCCACTGTCGAGCGCCCCATCGCGGCCGCGTCCAGCAGCAGGTCGACCAGGTGGTCGTGCAGCAGGTTGACCTCGTCCACGTACAGGATCCCGCGGTGGGCGGCGGCCAGCAGTCCCGGTTCGTAGCTCACCCGGCCCGAGCCGAGCGCCTGCTGCAGGTCCAGCGAGCCGATCACCCGGTCCTCGGTGGCGCCGACCGGCAGCTCGACCAGTCGGGCCGGGCGGCTGACCGCGACCACGTCGGTGTGCGGTCCGTCGGGGCAGGACGGGTCGGGATCGACCGGGTCGCAGGAGAAGCGGCAGCCCTCGATCACCTGCTGATCGGGCTGCACGGCCGCCAGGGCGCGCACCATCGTGGACTTGGCCGTGCCCTTCTCGCCGCGCACCAGCACACCGCCGACCTCGGGCGAGATGGAGGTGAGCACCAGGGCGAGAGCCATGTCGTCGGAGCCGACGACGGCGGAGAACGGGAACGTGCGCACGATCGGTGAAGGCCTCCTTGCGGGTGTCCACGCCCACAGTCGTCGGGGTCACCGCCGGCGCCGGCGGCGGGCGACAGGGACGTTCTGACTGACCGCTCCGCCGGGGACGGAGGGCTTCACAGTGGCGGGACCGCTCCAGATCTTCCCTGGATTCCTCACCTGTCGCCGTGGCCGATCCTCCCACACGTCGGCTGTTCGTCGGCCGGCCGGAGACCGGGGGGTCACGTAGGGTCGCTGGCGTGAACGGGCTGGACGTCGTCGGGGTGCCGGCCGGGGGGTGGTCCGAGCTGGGTGAGACCGCGCGCACGTTGATCGGCGCCGCCGAGGTCCTGATCGGTGGCCGCCGGCACCTCGATCTGGTCCCCCCGGAGGCCGGCACGGCGGAGCGGCGAACCTGGCCGAGTCCGCTGCGGGCGGGGCTGCCGCGTCTGCTGGACGAGTGCGGCGAACGCCGGACCGTGGTGCTGGCCAGTGGAGACCCGCTGGTCTCCGGGATCGCCACGACCTTGATCGAGCTGCTCGGACCCGACACCGTGCGGGTCCACCCGGCCGTGTCCTCGGTCGCTCTGGCGTGCTCGCGGATGAGCTGGGACAGCGCGACCGCACGCGTGGTCACGGTGGTCGGTCGTGAGCTCGACCTGGTGCGGCGTGAGCTCGCTCCCGGTCAGCGGCTGATCGTGCTGTCGTCGGACTCCTCGACCCCGGCGGCGCTGGCGGAGCTGCTCGACGGTGCCGGCTACGGCCCGAGCACGCTGACGGTGCTGAGCGACCTCGGGGCGCCCACCGAGGGCCGGACGCAGACGACGGCGACGGCTGCCGAGGGACTGAGCGACGTGTCGCCCCTGAACCTGGTCGCGGTCGAGTGCGCCGCCGCACCGGGCACCTCGCTCCTGGGGTTCGGCCCCGGACTGCCCGACGACGCGTACGACCACGACGGGCAGCTGACCAAGCGGGACCTGCGCGCCTCGGCGTTGTCCCGGCTCGCCCCCGGGCCGGGCGAGCTGCTCTGGGACCTCGGTGCCGGCGCGGGTTCGATCGCCATCGAGTGGGCGCGGTCGGATCCTCGCTGCCGGGCGATCGCGGTGGACCGTACGCCGGATCGGGCGACCCGGATCTCGGCGAACGCGGCCCGGTTGGGGGTGCCGGGCATCCAGGTGATCACCGCCGACGTGGTCGAGTCGATCGACTGGCTGCCGCAACCGGCAGCGGTCTTCGTCGGCGGCGGCGCTGACCTGGACCTGCTCCGCCGCTGCTGGCACCTGCTGCCCGCCGGTGGCCGCCTGGTGGCGCACGCGGTCACGGTGGAGACCGAGCAGGTGCTCCTCGAGGCGTGGCGCGCCTTCGGGGGCGAGCTGGTCCGGATCGCGGTCGAGCGGCTGGAGCCGCTGGGCTCCTTCGCCGGCTGGAAACCGTCCCGGGCCGTGGTCCAGTGGGCCGCCGTCCGCGCCACCACCGACGGGCCGCCGTCGTGACCCCGGCCCACCCCACCACACCCGCTGACGCACCCTTTCGCTCCCTGACGCACCCCCTGCAACGGGTGCGTCAGCGCACGAAAGGGTGCGTCAGCGTGGGGGAGAGGGTGCTGGTGCGGCTGTGACAGTGCACTTCATCGGGGCCGGTCCCGGGGCCGCGGACCTGCTCACCGTACGGGCGGTGCGACTGCTCGCGGCGTCGCCGGTCTGCGTCTACGCCGGCACCTACCTGGACGCTGCGGTCCTGGCCCACTGCCCGGCAGACGCGACGCTGATCGACTCGGCCGGCCTGTCCCTGGACGAGATCACCGGCCACCTGGTGGCCGCCCACGCGGCCGGCCGGGACGTGGCTCGGCTCTGTTCCGGCGACCCGTCGCTCTACTCGGCGGTGGCCGAGCAGGCCCGCCGGCTGGACCGGGCCGGCGTGCCGTGGGACGTCACCCCCGGGGTCCCGGCCTACGCCGCCGCGGCGGCGATCCTGGGCCGGGAGCTGACCGTTCCGGAGGTCGCCCAGACCGTCATCCTGACCCGTACCCAGGCGGCCTCCACCGCGATGCCGGGGGCCGAGTCCCTGGACCGGCTGGCGGCGACCGGGGCCACCCTCGTGCTCCACCTGGCCATCCGTCGGGCCGGCGAGCTGGCCGAGCGACTGGCTCACCACTACGGTCCGGACTGCCCGGTCGCCGTGGTCTCCCGTGCGAGTCAGCCCGATCAGCTGGTGCTGCGCGGGACCCTGGCCGACATCGGCGAGCAGGTCGAGTCCGCCGGACTGCGCCAGGCCGCGGTGATCATCGTCGGACCCGCCCTGGCCGCCGAGGGCTTCGCCGACTCCCACCTCTACGGCACCCGGATCGCCCGCCGTCGGTCAACGGACGCAGTTGTCACCGACCTCGGTGACGAGATCATCCGCTGAACGCCACGCCCTTGCCGGCGGGTGAGTCCAGGAAGTCCACCCGGGCGCTCGAGACGTAGCGGTCCTTGGTGGCCAGGAACCGGGCGGTGTGCGGTGCCGCCTCGTGCGCCCGGTGGGCGTCCCGGTCGGTGTAGACCTCGTAGAAGACCCGAGCCAGCGGCTCGTCCGCCACGGTGTGGGTGGCGTAGACCAGGGTCCCGGGCTCCAGCGCGGTGATCTGCGGGAGGACCTCCGCCACCAGCGCGTCGAACGCGGTGGCGGCGTCGGGATCGTGGAGGTCGAAGCGGACGACGAGAGCGAACACGCCGTCAGTGTGCCATCGCGAGCACGCGGACGACCACGTCAGCCCGCCGGTGGCAGCAGGGCCAGTCCGGCGAGGTAGCTGACCCCCATCGTGCTCAGGCCGACGATCAGGGTCCTGACGATGGTCCGGCGCACCGACAGGTACGCCGACCTGGCCACGATGATCGAGGTGAGGGTGAGTGACACCACCACCGCGATCAGCACGGCGATGGCGTCCAGGGCGATCGGGGCCACGAAGGTGATCAGCAACGGGATGCTGGAGCCGACGGCGAAGGCGATCCCGGCGCCCAGGCCGGTGAGCAGCGGCGCTCGCGCCGGCGGGATCTCGTCGATGCCGTACTCGGACTGGAGCTGGGCGGCGAGCGGGTCGGCGGCGTGCAGCTGCTCGGCGACCTCCCGGGCGAGCTCGGGGGTGAGTCCCCGGCCGACGTAGTGGTCGGCCAGCTCGGCGAGCTCGGCCTCGGGCTGGGACGCCAGCAGCTGCTGCTCGTACGCGACGGTGGCGAGCTGGGCGTCGCGCTCGGTGGCCTCCTCCGACCACTTCGCGCCGCCGACGCTCAACGCGCCGGCGATGGTCGCCGCCAGCGCGGCGGTGATCAGCAGCTGGTCGCCGGCCCCGGCCCCGGCGAAGCCCTCGAGCAGCCCCGCGGTGGCGATGATGCCGTCGTTCGCCTCGACCACCCAGCCCTGGACGACCGGACCCTTCAGCCGCCGGCGGAGCTCGCGCCAGCCCGAGGTCTCCGATCCCGCCATGCACCCTCCGGCTCTGCGTCGACGGTCAGTCTGGCACGCCTGCGCCCCCCGTGAGCCGCGGGAAACCAGCCCGATTTCTCTCCGCATCGCGGAAAAGATCTTTCACAGGGGTCTAGCGCTCGGAACATTCCTCGAATAGATTGCCTCCAGCGCTCCACCGTCGTTCGCATGGACAACCGACGATCGGGGTCACGACCAGGCCGTTCGAACCATGCACCCGTCCTCCATGGCGGAGGGCGGCGCCCGCTGGGCGCCAGGTGTGTCGTGGATTGGAGCGTGATGACGGTGTCCCGCGTGTGCGTCAACGGTGAGTTCCGGCCCCTCGGTGAGGTGGGCGGCGAGATCACCCTGCTCGACTGGCTGCGAGGCAGCGGGCTGACCGGTACCAAGGAGGGTTGTGCCGAGGGGGAGTGCGGCGCCTGCGCCGTGGTGGTCCTGCGGCCTGACGCCGACGGCGACAGCAGCAGCTGGACGGCCATCAACTCCTGCCTGGTGCCGGCTGCGGCGCTGGACGGTCAGGAGGTCGTCACCGCCGAGGGGCTGGGCACCCCGGCTGCGCTGCACCCGGTCCAGCGCGAGATGGCCGTCCGGGGCGGCTCGCAGTGCGGTTACTGCACCCCCGGCTTCGTCTGCTCGATGGCGGCCGAGTTCTACCGCCGAGGTCGTGGCGGTAGCTCAGCCGGGGCCGAGACCGAGCACGCCCGCGAGGCCCCGGCCGCCGACCACGAGCACGGTCCGAACGGCTTCGACCTGCACGCCCTCAGCGGCAACCTGTGCCGCTGCACCGGCTACCGGCCGATCCGTGACGCGGCGTACGCCCTGGAGGACCCGGCCCCGTCCGACCCGCTGCACACCCGGACGGCCGACCCGGCCCCGGCGCCGGTGCCGGCGACCACCACCGGCCCGTTCGGGGACTACGTCCGACCGGCGAGCCTGGCGGAGACGCTCGATCTGCTCGCCCGCCATCCCGACGCCAAGCTGGTGGCCGGCTCCACCGACTGGGGGGTCGACCTCAACCTCAAGCACGCCCGGGCGGAGCTGAGCATCGGCATCGACCGGCTCGACGAGCTGCGGACGTACGACGTCGGGGCGGACGCGATCACCCTGGGGGCGGCGCTGACGCTGTCGGAGATCGAGACCCGGCTGGCCGGCGAGGTCCCGCTGCTGGCCGCGCTCTTCCCCCAGTTCGCGTCCCGGTTGATCCGCAACTCCGCCACGCTGGGCGGGAACCTGGGCACCGGCTCACCGATCGGCGACTCGTTGCCGGTGCTGCTCGCCCTGGATGCTTCCCTGGTCCTGGGCTCGACGGTGGGGGAGCGGACGGTCCGGTTGGCCGACTACTTCACCGGCTACCGCCAGACCCTGCGACGGCCCGACGAGCTGATCGTCAGCGTCGTCCTGCCGCGCCCGCTGGCGCCGCTGACCGCGTTCCACAAGATCGCCAAGCGGCGCTTCGACGACATCTCCAGCATCGCCGTGGCGTACGGGCTGACCCTCGCCGACGACGGCACCGTGGCCCAGGTCATGATCGGCATCGGCGGCGCAGCGGCCACCCCGTTGCGCGCCACCGCCACTGAGGAGTTCCTGACCGGTCGGGCCTGGACGAGCGAGACCGCCGACGCGGCGGCCGCGGTGCTGGCCGCCGAGGGCACGCCGATGGATGATCATCGAGCCTCGTCGGCCTTCCGCACGGCGATGCTCGGTCAGTCGGTGCGCAAGCTCTTCGTCGAGACCAACGAGGCCCAACAACTGGGAGGTGTGGCATGACGGCCCTCGATCGCGGGCAGGCAGGGCTGGAGGTGCGGACCCCGCACGCGACCGGGTCCCTGGCCGATCGTCCGTCGGGCGCCAAGGTCGGCCTCGAGCTCCCGCACGAGGCGGCCGACCTGCACGTCACCGGTGCGGCTCTCTACACCGACGACCTCATCATGCGCACCAGCGGTGTGCTGCACGCGTGGCCGGTGCAGGCACCGCACGCCCGTGCCCTGATCACCGATCTGCGGGTCAAGCCGGCGTACGACGTCGACGGTGTCGTCCGGGTGCTGACCGCCGAGGACGTGCCCGGGGTCAACGACGCCGGCATCAAGCACGACGAGCCGCTGTTCCCGTCCGAGGTGATGTTCCACGGGCACGCGGTCTGCTGGGTGCTGGGCGAGACCCTGGACGCCGCCCGCCGCGGCGCCGAGGCGATCGAGGTCGACTACGAGCCGCTGCCCAGTCTGATGACCCTCACCGAGGCGATCGAACAGGAGTCGTTCCAGGGTCACCAGCGCACCATCTCCCGCGGGGACGCGGCCGCCGGTCTGGCGGCCGCGAGCCACCGGTTCACCGGTGAGTTCGAGTTCGGCGGCCAGGAGCACTTCTACCTGGAGACGCACAGCTCGTTGGCCCTGGTCGACGAGAACGGCCAGATCTTCGTCCAGTGCTCCACCCAGCACCCGTCGGAGACCCAGGAGATCGTCGCCCACGTGCTGGGGGTGGACTCCCACGCGGTGACCGTCCAGTGCCTGCGGATGGGCGGCGGCTTCGGGGGCAAGGAGATGCAGCCGCACGGCTTCGCCGCGATCGCCGCACTGGGCGCCACCCTGACCGGACGACCGGTCCGGCTCCGACTCAACCGCACCCAGGACATGACCATGTCCGGCAAGCGCCACCCCTTCCAGGCCAGCTGGGAGATCGGCTTCGACGACGACGGGTTGATCACCGGGTTGCGGGCCACCCTGACCAGTGACGGTGGCTGGAGTCTCGACCTGTCCGAGCCGGTGCTGGCCCGGGCGCTGTGTCACATCGACAACGCCTACTGGATCCCGAACATCGAAGCCCACGGGCGGATCGCCAAGACCAACAAGACGTCGCAGACGGCGTTCCGCGGCTTCGGCGGCCCGCAGGGCATGATCGTGATCGAGGACATCTTGGGTCGCTGCGCCCCGCTGCTCGGACTCCCCGCCGAGGAGCTGCGTCGTCGCAACCTCTACTCAGCCGGGCAGTCGACGCCGTACGGGCAGCCGGTCCGCCATCCCGAACGGTTGGCCGACATCTGGTCGCAGCTGCTCGACAAGGCCGACTACCCGGCCCGACTCGCTGCCCTGGAGGTCTTCAACGCCGAGCACCCGCACACCAAGCGCGGGCTGGCGATCACCCCGGTCAAGTTCGGCATCTCCTTCAACCTGACCGCCTTCAACCAGGCCGGCGCCCTCGTCCACGTCTACAAGGACGGCTCGGTGCTGATCAACCACGGCGGCACCGAGATGGGTCAGGGCCTGCACACGAAGATGATCCAGGTGGCGGCCACCGCCCTCGGGGTGCCGTTGTCGGCTGTCCGGCTGGCGCCGACCCGGACCGACAAGGTGCCCAACACCTCCGCCACCGCGGCGTCCTCGGGCGCCGACCTCAACGGCGGCGCGATCAAGAACGCCTGTGACCAGATCCGCGACCGGCTGGCCGAGGTGGCGGGCCGCAAGCTCAACATCCACCCCGCCGACGTCCGCTTCCACGACGGGGTGGTCACCGGCATCGGCTTCCATGATCGCGAGATCAGCTTCGCCGAGCTGGCGCACGCCGCCTACTTCCAGCGGGTCTCGTTGTGGGCGGCCGGTTTCTACCGCACCGAGGGTCTGCACTGGGACGCGGAGCGGATGCAGGGCGAGCCGTTCAAGTACTTCGCGTACGGGGCCGCGCTGGCCGAGGTCGAGGTCGACGGCTTCACCGGCGCCTACCGGATGGTGCGGGCCGACATCGTGCACGACGTCGGCGACAGCCTCTCCCCGTTGATCGACGTCGGTCAGATCGAGGGCGGCTTCGTCCAGGGCGCGGGCTGGCTGACGCTGGAGCAGCTGCGCTGGGACACCGGCGACGGTCCGAACCGGGGTCGGCTCACCACCCAGGCCGCGTCGACGTACAAGCTGCCGAGCTTCTCGGAGATGCCCGAGACCTTCCACGTGCACCTGTACGAGAAGGCCACCGAGTCCGGTGTGGTCTACGGGTCCAAGGCGGTCGGCGAACCGCCGCTGATGCTCGCCTTCTGCGTCCGGGAGGCGCTGCGCCAGGCGGCGGCCTCGTTCGGTCCGCCCGGCACGTCGGTGGACCTGGCCAGCCCGGCCACCCCGGAGGCCGTCTACTGGGCCCTCGACGCCGCCCGCACCACCGGTGTCGCCGACCGCGCCGCGGGGACCTGACATGGACTGGTTGCGAGCAGCCACGGCGCTGCGGGACTCCGGCCAGTCCGGGGTGCTGATCACCGTGATCGCCGTCCGCGGGCACGCGCCCCGTGACGCGGGCGCCAAGATGGTGGTGGGCGCGTCCCGGACCTGGGGGAGCATCGGCGGCGGCAACCTCGAGGAGGTCGCCATCGCCCGGGCCCGGACCATGATCACCGAGTCGTCGGCCGAGGTCAGCACCGTGACCACCCGGCTGAACCCGCACGAGAAGACCGAGTTCGGGCGGCAGTGCTGCGGTGGTGAGGTGACGGTGCTGTTCGAGCCGCTGCCCGCCCGGCCCACCGTCGCGATCTTCGGGATCGGCCACGTCGGCTACGAGATCGCCCGGATCGTGTCCCGCTGGGACGTCCGGCTGCTGCTCGTCGACTCCCGCGCCGAAGAGCTCGAGGCTCTGCGGCTGGTCGACGTCGTCGACGGCGCCGCCGACGTCGAGGTGCATCACACCGTGCTCGGCGAGACCGTCCTGGAACGCCTGCCGGTCGGCTCGCACGTGCTGATCATGACCCACGACCACGCCGAGGACTTCGCGCTCTGCGACGCGGCGCTGCGGCTGCCCGAGGGCCGGCTGGCCGACGTCGGGCTGATCGGGTCGTCGGCGAAGTGGTCCCGCTTCCGCACCAACCTGGCCGAGCACGGCCACGACGAGGACCGGATCGCCACCATCACCTGCCCGATCGGGTTGCCCGCCATCGCCGGCAAGGAGCCCGCGGTGATCGCGGTCTCGGTGGCGGCCGCCCTGATGCAGTCCCTGCGGTCCTCCGTGGCGGTGTCCCGATGACCCTCTTCCGCTCGACCATCCTGGACATCGTCGGGAACCCGTTCCGCAGTGACGATCCCGCCGGCACCCTGCGGGCCGACGACGACGGCGGTCTCGTGGTCACCGACGGCGTGATCATGGCCCGCGGCCCGTACGCCCGGCTGCGGGCGGAGCACCCGGCCGAGGAGATCGTGGACCTGACCGGCGGGCTGCTGGTGCCGGGCTTCGTCGACACCCACGTCCACTACCCCCAGGTGCGGGCCATCGGCGGTCTGGGGATGCCGCTGCTCGACTGGCTGGACCGCTGCGCCCTGCCCGAGGAGGCGCGGCTCGCTGACGTCGCCTACGCCGAGTCGGTGGCCGAGGAGCTGATGTCCTGCCTGGTGGGGGCCGGGACCACGACCGCGCTGGTCTTCGGGGCGCACTACGCGACGGCGATGGACTCGCTGTTCGCCGCCTCGGAGCGGACCGGCCTGCGGGTCACCTCCGGTCTGGTGGTCAGCGACCGCATCCTGCGTCCGGATCTGCTCACCACCCCGGAGCAGGCCCTCGCCGAGGGGCGGGTGCTGGTGGATCGCTGGCACGGGCGGGGGAACCTCCGCTACGCCGTCACCCCCCGGTTCTCGCTGTCGGCCTCGGAGGCGATGCTCCACTCCTGCGCGGAGCTGGTCGGTGCGGCCGAGGGCGTCTTCGTCACCAGCCACATCAACGAGAACGGCGCCGAGGTCGACCAGGTGGCCAGCCACTTCCCGGCCCGGTCGCACTACCTCGACACCTACGACCATCACGGCCTGGTCGGTGACCGCACCGTGCTGGCCCACAACGTCCATCCCACCGACCACGAGCTGGAGGTGATGGCCGACCGGCGATCCTGGGTCGCTCACTGCCCGACGAGCAACGCGGCCCTCGGCAGCGGGCTGTTCCCCTTCCGGCGCCACGACGCGTACGGCGTCGGTGTGGCCCTCGGGTCCGACGTCGGAGCCGGGACCGGGTTCAGCCTGATCAAGGAGGGACTGCAGGCCTACTTCGGCCAGCAGCTCCTCGGTCCCGACGGGCTGCCGCTGACGCCGGCCCACCTGCTCTACCTGGCCACCCGGGCCGGCGCCCTGGCGCTCGGCCTGGGCGATCTGGTCGGTGACTTCGCCGTCGGCCGGCGCTTCGACGCCGTCTGGCTCCGTCCCGTCCCCGGCAGCGCGCTCGACATCGTCCTGCGGCACGCACCCGACGCCTCCGAGGCGTTGGCCAAGGTCTTCGCTCTCGCCGCCCCGGCCGATGTCGCCGGGGTCTGGGTGGACGGTCGACAGCTGACCGCCGGATCCCCAACCAGCACCCGCACCCGCACCGCACTCCACACCCTGACCACCACCGCCTGACGAGCTCTGCTCGTCCGCCCGAGAGGCTCCGCCCATGACCCAGACCAAGGCCACCGAGCCGGTCGCCACGAGCAAGCCGATCAGCGGTTTCGACCGCTACTTCGGCATCACCGCTCTCGGCTCCAACATCCCGCGCGAGCTCCGCGCCGGCTTCACCACCTGGCTGACGATGAGCTACATCCTGTTCGTCAACCCGCAGGTGCTGTCCGGGGCGATCACCGTGCCGAACGGGTTCAACCAGCTGCTGACCACGACCTGCCTGGCCGCCGCGTTCGGTTCGCTGGCGATGGGCATCGTCGCCCGGTATCCCTTCGCCCAGGCACCGGGGATGGGTCTCAACGCCTTCTTCGCCTACTCCGTGGTCGGCGCCATGGGCTATCCCTGGCAGACGGCGCTGGGGGCGGTGTTCGTCTCCGGCGTGCTGTTCGTGGTGCTCAGCGTGGCCGGCGCCCGACAGGCCATCGTCAAGGCCATCCCGCTCAGCCTCAAGTTCGCCATCACCGCCGGTATCGGGGCCTTCCTGGCCTTCCTCGGATTCAAGTCGGCCGGCATCGTGGTGGTCAACGAGGCCACCCTGGTCGGTCTGGGCTCGTTCACCCACCCGACCGCGTGGTTGGCGATCATCGGGCTGGTCGGCACCGCGGTGCTGATGCACAAGAAGATCAAGGGCGCCATCCTGTACGGCATCATCGGCACCTCGCTGATCGCGATCATCACCCGGATCCCGGTCTACTCCGGTCCCGACGGCACCCTGGTTCCCTTCGCCGGGTTCGCCAACGGCATCATCGGGCTGCCCGTGTGGCCCACCGACCTGATCGGTCAGCTCGACATCGGCGCCGCCCTCGGTCTGGGTCTGTTCAGCGTCGTCTTCACCTTCTTCTTCGTCGACTTCTTCGACGCCACCGGCACCCTGACCGGTCTGGCGCAGCGGGCCGGCTACCTGGACGCCAAGGGCGACATGCCCCGGGCCAGGTTGACCTTCTCGATGGACGGCCTGGCCGCCATGTTCGGCGCCTTCGTCGGCACGTCCACCACCACGGCGTACGTCGAGAGCGCCTCCGGCATCGAGGAGGGCGGCAAGACCGGCGTCACGGCCAGCACGGTCGGCATCCTGTTCATCGTGTCGACGTTCCTCTGGCCGATCGCCGGCGCCGTGCCGGGCGCAGCCACAGCTCCCGCGCTGATCCTGGTCGGGGCGTTGATGATGCAGGCGGCCAAGGACATCGAGTGGGTCGACCTGTCCGAGGGTGTGCCGGCGTTCCTGACCGTGATCTTGATGCCGCTGACCTTCTCGATCGCCAACGGCGTCAGCTTCGGCGTCATCGCCTACTGCGCGATCAAGCTGCTCAGCGGCGAGGGCCGGAAGGTGAGCCCGATCCTCTACGTCGTGGCGCTGCTGCTGATCGCGCGGTACGTCTTCCTCGCCGAGGGGTAGGCGGGGGAGCAACGCGCAGGCTCCCGCTCCAGCTGCACCTCCGCCGGACCTGCACCGATCACCAGCACTCGCCGGAGCCGCCTCGAACCTGGCTACGTCGTCGTCGTCGGTCGGAGAGGAAAAAGCGCCTCTCCGACCTTCTCCTCAGCACACCGGCGGCGACTCCGGCGGCTGGCGCTCAGGCGGCCGGCGCCTTGACCACGAGCACCGGGACGTCGGCGTGCAGGATGATGTTCTGGGTCACGCTGCCCAGGAACAGCTTGCCGACGGGGCTGCGGCGGCGGGCCCCGATGACCAGCAGCTCGGCGTCGATGGCCCCGACCACGTCCAGCACCGCCTCGCCCACGTCCTCACCGGTGGTGACCTGGAGCGTCCACTCCAGGTCGTCGAGCCCGATCTCGGTGAGGACCTTGGTGATCTGGTCACCGACGCCGGCCTTGTGGGCCTCGACGACATCGAGGTCGACGCCCTCGGCGACGTGGATGACGGCCAGCGGAGCGTGGCGGAGGCTGGCCTCCTTGGCGGCCTCCCGCAGGGCCACCTGGCCGATCGTGGATGCCTGGTGGGCGACGACGACGCTCATCTCAACTGACTCCTTCGTGGGGGCGGAGCGACCTGACGGTGGCTCCGGGGCCGACTCTAGCGGTGATTGTCTGGACAAACTAGCCCCACTCCCCACCCCCGTGCTCAGGGCTGGGAGCGGCGGGTCCACACCTGGCCGCCGGTCACCGAGGTCCCGGAGGAGCCGATGATCACCAGGCAGCGCATGTCCACCACCGCCGGGTCGAGGTCACCGAGGGTGGTCACCACCAGCTCCTCGCCGGGTCGGCCCACGTCCCGTCCGATCACCACCGGGGTGGCGGGCGAGCGGTGCTCGAGGAACAGCGCCCGGGCGTCGGAGACCTGGGTGGTGCGGCTGCGGGACGCCGGGTTGTAGAGCGCGATCACCAGGTCGCCCTCGGCGGCCGCCCGCAGCCGGCGTTCGATCACCGCCCACGACTTCAGTCGATCGGACAGCGACAAGACGACGTAGTCCCCACCGAGCGGTGCCCCCGCCCGAGCCGCAACGGCCTGGGCCGCTGTCACCCCGGGCAGCACGGTCACCCGCACCTGTCCGTACGCCGGGTCGGCAGCCACGGCCTCGAACGCCGCGGACGCCATCCCGAACACCCCGGCGTCGCCGCCGGAGACCAGGGCGACCTTCTCGCCGCGGAGCGCGAGATCCAGGGCCAGTCCGGCCCGGTCCAGCTCGACGGTGTTGCCGCTGGCGTGCCGCTGCAGACCCGGTCGCGGGGGGACCCGGTCCACGTACGGCCCGTAGCCGACGACGTGGTCGACGAGCGCCAGCGCGTCGGTTACCTCCGGCGTGACCCAGCGGTCCGGGCCCGGTCCGAGCCCGATGACCAGCAGCTCGGCGGGCGTGCGGTCGGAGCTCTGCGGTGCCCCGTGCGCCGGTGCCGCGTCGACCTGGCCGGCGCGTCCGCCGCTGTCCGCCCGACGGCCCGGGCCGGGCACCACGATGGAGGAGAAGTACGGCACCGCCTCCGGATCGACCTCCGCGACCGGGCGGACGACCTCGCGGCCGGTGCTGGCCCGCTCCACGTAGACGGCGTCGTCGAGCCGCCCGGCCTGCCGCAGCGCCTCTCGTACGCCGGCGAACGTGCGGCCCAGCTTCATGATCACCACCGCGTCGCGGCCGGCCAGCCGACGGGCCAGCTCGGGCACCGGCAGGGTCCCGGGGAGCACGGTGAGCACGTCCTCGTGGCGCACCAGCGGCACCCCGACGGCGGCGGACGAGGCGCTGACCGAGGTCACCCCCGGCACGACCTCCCAGCGGAAGCGGTGGGCCAGCCGGTCGTGCAGGTACATGTAGGAGGAGTAGAAGAGCGGGTCGCCCTCGGCCAGCACGACCACGGTCCGGCCCGCCGCCAGGTGCGCGGCCAGCCGGGCCGCCGAGGCGTCGTAGAACTCCTCGATCTGGGCGTAGTAGCCGTCGCTGTGGTCGGCCGGGCCGACCGTGACCGGGTAGGCCAGCAGCTCCTCGACCGCGTCGGCAGGGATCAGGTCGGCCACGATCGAGCGGGCGATCGAGGTCCCCTTGGTGCCCGAGTGGTAGGCGATCACGTCGGCCGCCGCGATCAGCCGGGTCGCCTTGACCGTCAGCAGCTCCGGGTCGCCGGGACCCACCCCGACGGCGTAGAGGATGCCGCCGGTCACAGCTCGTCCTCGCGGGCCAGGGCGTTCACGGCCGAGGCGCACAGCGCCGAGCCGCCCCGCCGACCGTGCACCACCAGGTACGGAACCTGCTCGGGGTGCTGGACCAGGGCGAGCTTCGACTCCGCCGAGCCGACGAAGCCGACGGGGATGCCGAGGATCGCCGCCGGTCGGGGACCGCCGTCGCTGATCAGCTCGAGCAGGGCGAACAGCGCGGTCGGGGCGTTGCCGATGGCCACCACCGCACCCTCGAGATCCTCACCCCACAGGGAGACTGCCGCCGCCGAGCGGGTGGTGCCCCACCGGGTGGCGAGCTCGCTGACCCGGGGGTCGTGGAGCAGGCAGCGCACCTGGTTGCCCGCGGGCAGGCGCCGTCGCGTGACGCCGGAGGCGATCATCTCCGCGTCGGTGTAGATCGGCGCTCCCGCGCGCAGGGCGGTCTGGGCCGAGGAGACCAGCAGCGGGTGCGCCTCGACGTCGTCGACCAGCCCGACGTCCCCAGAGGCGTGGATCATCCGGACCACGACCTTCTCCGCGTCGGCCGGGACCCGGGACAGGTCGGCCTCGGCGCGGATGGTCGCGAACGACGCCCGGTAGATCGCCGTCGGGTCGTCGAGGTAGTCGTAACGCCGGGTCGGTCGTCTCATCACCGACCCCCGACGGCGTGCACAGCCTCGGCCAGCGTGGGAGCCACCAGGTCGACGTGATGACCGGTCGGCGCTCCGCAGCGCCGTTCGCACCCCGAGAGGTGGGTCCGCGGCAGCTGGGTGCCCCGGCCGACCAGAGCCGAGGCCAGGGCGGTGGTGTCGATCCGGCCGCGCGCGCAGGCGGGCGCCCCGACGCAGGCGCTGAGCTGCGCCCAGGCACCCTCGTCGTCGGTCACCAGCCCCGCCTCGGCCAGGGCGGGCAGGGACCCCGCCGCGCCGGGGAGCACCAGGCCGCGCCAGGGCGTGATCACCACGGCTCCGTCACCGACGGCGTGCTCCACCGCCGCGACCTGGGGGCCGGTGAGCATGGCCAGCGGGACCGCCACCGAGGCGGCCCCGCCGACGGCGCCGAGCGGCGTCCCGGCCGGACCGGTGACCGGCGCCGCCGGCACCGGCACCGGCACCAGGTCCAGGGAGGCGACCCAGGCGGGCAGCTCGCGGACGTGCCAGGCCCCGGTGTCCGTGCGGGCCGCCGCGAAGGCCAGCGCCAGCCCGACCAGCGTCGGCACGACCTCGCCGGCCGTCACCGGCAGGCCGAGGTCCGGGCCGCCGACGAGCAGCTGACCGCCCTCGGGGCCGGTGGCCCGGTAGCCGAGATCGAGGCGCAGGTCGAGCACGTCGCCGCGGCCGTCGTCGAGGACGAAGAGGAACCGCCCCGGCAGCTCGGCCAGTGCCGGCTCCGCGATCAGCGCCAGGTCCAGGTCCCGGGTCAGGCCGGACACGTCGGCCCGACCGCCGTGCAGACCGGTCAGCGGCGAGGCGACGATGTTGCGGACCCGCTCGTGGGTCGGCGAGGGCAGCAACCCGGTGGCCGTCACGGCGTCGACGAACGCCGGCGGAAGCGGGTCAGGCAGTCCGCGCAGCTGGAGCCCCGCCCGCGAGGTCAGCTGGAGGACGCCGTTGCCGTAGGCCGCGGCGAGGTCGGACAGCCGGCGCAGGGTGCGGGCCGGGACTCGTCCACCGGGCAGGCGCAGGCGCACCATCGCACCGTCCTCGGCCCGATGGGGCCGCAGGACGCCGGGGCACGCGTCGGCTGCTCGCATCCCGCCATCCTAGGAGCCGTGGCGGGGCTCGATGCCCGCCGTGATCGACGGTGGAACGCCGACGGGAGCGCAGGTTGCGGGAAGGATCCGGTGCGACAGCGCACCGAGTCCTCCCCGCAGGTCGGTCGGCGCGACAGGCCTGCGATGAGTTCGGCCGTCGGCGTGGGTCGAGGAGAGTGCCGGTGACCGCGCCGGCCACGAGGAGGCACCCGATGAACCCGATGGCCCGTCGCATGTTCGAGCTGGTCGAGCCGATCGGCGTGCTGCCGTACGCGGCCGACGAGCCGAACGAGACCATGTTCGCCCTGGGGTTCACCAACTACTGGGACATCTACTTCGCCGGCCGCGCGGCCCCGCTCGGCAGGCCGACGGCGGAGGTGGTGGACGCCCTGTTCTACAACTTCGCACCCGGCGAGGTGGCCCGGCACATCCCGAAGGTGTGGCACACCACGACGCCGGAGGCGGCGACCGCCGCCCGCCAGGCCGGGTGCGTGGCGGCGCTGCGGCGGATCCTCGGCGACCGGGTCCCCACCCCGGAACTCGCCCGGGCCACCGAGCTGCTGACCCGGGCGGCGACCAGCGCCCCACCCCAGGGGCGACCGATGTACGCCGCCCTGCTGGCGCTGCCGGTCCCCGAGGAGACCCTGGCCCGCCTGTTCTTCGCCGCGTCCCTGCTCCGCGAGCACCGGGGCGACGGACACATCGCGGCCCTCGTGGTCGAGGGCATCGGCGGGCTCGAGGCGCACGTCCTGCTCGCCCTCGACCTCCCTCTGCCGGCGGTGCAGTTCGGTCGGCTGCACCACCTGCCGGCCGCACAGATCGAAGCGGTGGTCGACGGCCTGCGGCAGCGTGGGCTGGTCGGTGGCGACGGGTGGTTCACCGAACAGGGCCGTGCCGTCAAGCGACGGGTCGAAGAGCTCACCGACGACCTCGCCGCGAGGCCGTACGAGGTCCTCGACGCCGAGGAGCGGGACGAGCTGGTGCGTCTCCTGGAGCCGATCGCGGCACTCCTGCTCGCCGCTCAGGACTGAACCGTCCCGGGGGCTGGCACGATCGGGTCATGGCCGACGTCGGGGGCGACTTCACCGTGACCATGCCGGAGCTCCGGGCGGTCGCCCGGTTCGTCGCCGAGAGCGCCGCCGAGGTGCTCGAGATCTTCGAGAGCGCGGTCCCTGGCGATGACCGGCCGAGGGAAGCGATCGCCGCGGCCCGGGCGTTCGTCGAGGGCGCACCCCGCAGCCGACGCCAGCGGGTCGCCGCGGTGGACGCCCACCGGGCCGCAGCGCAGGCGCCCACCGAGCCCGCGCGCCTGGCCGCGCGGTGCGCTGGGGACGCGGCGGCGGCCGCCTACCTGCACCCGATCGCCCGGGCGAGCCAGGTGGGCCACATCCTGCGGGCCGCGGCCACCGTCGCCCACCTGAGTGAGCTGAGTGCCGACGTCGACCAGGGTGCTGCCGCGCGCTCGCTGGAGCGCAGCCGACTCCGGGCCACACAGGGGCTCGTCGATGTCCTCCGGCGCTACCCGAGCGCGTCGTCGCCGGTGGGTGGATCTCGGGTGGCGACCTTGATGGCGGAGCTGGACGCCGCGCTCCGGCAGCACTGAGTGGCTGGCGGCGGGTGCGGCCGACCGAGAGCTTCACAGATTTCGGACCCTGGTCGGCGACCTCTAGAATCGTGCGGGTCATGAACCCGTCAGCACCGCCCGATCGCCCCCGAAGTCTCCCGCCCGCGCATCCGGCCGCGCCGCCACGGCCGCCGGAGCTGATGCGGGCCACCACCCCGAGCGCCGCGACCAGTGGGTGCTCCCATGGGGCTTGACCTCCTCTGGGTGCTCGTCGGACTGATCCTCACCGTCGGCACCGGGTTCTTCGTCGCCTCCGAGTTCGCCCTGGTCAACCTGGACCGCAACGACCTCGAGAGCCGTCAGAAGCGGGGCGAGAACGGTCTCGGACTGACCATCAACGCCCTCAAGATCACCTCGACGCACCTGTCCGGGGCCCAGCTCGGCATCACCTTGACCACCCTGTTGACCGGGTACACGATGGAGCCGGCCATCAGCCGGTTGCTGTCGGGCCCGCTGACCGCGACCGGTCTCCCGGAGGCGAGCGTGCCCTGGATCGGCACGATCGTCGGCGTGGCCTTCGCCACCTTGTTGTCGATGGTCCTCGGTGAGCTGGTGCCGAAGAACTTCGCCCTCGCGCTGCCGTTGGCCACCGCCAAGGTGGTGGTCCCCTTCCAGACCTTCTTCACCACCGTCTTCCGGCCGCTGATCGCGCTGTTCAACAACACCGCCAACGCCGTGATCCGGGGCCTCGGGATCGAACCGAAGGAGGAGCTCTCCGGTGCCCGTTCGGCCGAGGAGCTGAGCTCACTGGTCCGTCGCTCCGCGATGGAGGGCCTGCTCGACCAAGATCACGCGACGCTGCTGAGCCGGACCCTGCGGTTCTCCGACCACTCCGCCGAGGACGTGATGACGCCGCGGGTCCGGATGACCAAGGTCCGCCACGACGACACGGCCAGCCAGATCGTCGCCCTCTCGCAGCACTCCGGCTTCTCCCGCTTCCCGGTCATCGGCGAGGACGCCGACGACATCCGCGGCGTGGTCCACGTCAAGCAGGCCTTCGCGCTGCCGGCCGCGGAGCGCGACGGCGCCCTCGCCGAGGCGCTGGCGGTGCAGCCGCTGTTCGTCCCCCGTTCGATGGGGGCGGACACGCTGCTCGGGCTGCTGCGACGCGGTGGGTTCCAGATCGCCATCGTCACCGACGAGTTCGGCGGCACCGACGGGCTGGTCACCCTGGAGGACCTGGTCGAGGAGCTCGTCGGCGATCTCCGCGACGAGCACGACCGGACCCGGACGGGCACCGTCCGCGACGGACGTGCGGTGATCTTCGACGCGTCGCTGCGACCGGACGAGCTGATCGAGCGGACCGGCATCAAGGTGCCGGCCGACGAGGAGTACGAGACGGTGGCGGGTTTCGTCACCGACGAGCTCGACCGCATCCCCGAGGTGGGGGACGAGGTCGAGGTCGACCACGGTGTGCTGCGGGTCGAGCGGGTGGACGGCAACCGGGTCGACCGGCTCCGCTTCACCCCGACCGTGGCCGAGCCGGGGGAGAGCGAGCACGACGTGATCATGGACGCGCTCCGGGGCGACGAGCAGAAGGAGGTGCACCATGGGTGAGTACGTCCCCGGGCTGATCGCCCTGTTCGTCCTGCTGGCCTTCAACGCCTTCTTCGTCGGAGCCGAGTTCTCCGTCATCTCGGCCCGGCGCTCCCAGATCGAGCCCCGCGCCGAAGCGGGGAGCAAGGCGGCGCAGACCTCTCTCTACGCCATGGAGCACGCCACCTTGATGCTGGCCACCAGCCAGCTCGGCATCACCATCTGCTCGCTGCTGATCTTGAACGTGTCCGAGCCGGCGATCCACCACCTGCTGGAGATCCCGCTGGGTCTGACCCCGCTGACCGCTGACGTGATCAGCGTGCTGGCCTTCGTGGTCGCCCTCATCCTGGTCACCTTCCTGCACGTGGTGTTCGGCGAGATGGTGCCGAAGAACCTGTCCTTCTCGGTGCCCGACCGTGCGGTCTTGATGCTGGCCCCGCCGCTGGTCTTCGTGTCGCGCGTGTTCCGACCGGTCATCTGGACGCTGAACGCCCTCGCCAACGCGGTGCTGCGGCTGTGCCGGGTCGAGCCCAAGGACGAGGCCACGAGCACGTACACGCTGGACGAGGTGGCCGGCATCGTCGAGCAGTCGACCCGGGAGGGTGTGCTGACCGACACCACCGGGGCGCTCAGCAACGCCTTCGAGTTCACGGCCAAGAAGGTGCACGACGTCGAGGTGCCGATGGACCAGATCGTGGCGCTGCCCCGGTCGGTCACCCCGAACCAGGTGCAGCTCGCCCTGGCCGAGAACGGCTTCTCCCGCTACATCCTGTGCGACGGGGAGGACGAGCCGGTCGGCTACGTCCACCTCAAGGACGTGATGGACCTGTCGACCGGACCGCAGGCCGACCAGCCCTTCTCGGCCAAGCGGGTTCGGCGGCTGGCCGCGGTGCTGCGGGACACCGACCTGGAGGACGGTCTGGCGTCCATGCGGCGCAACGGCTCGCACGTGGCGCGGTCGGTCGACCGGAACGGGCACGCCACGGGGATCCTGTTCCTGGAGGACATCATCGAGGAGCTCGTCGGACGGGTGGAGGACGCGGCCAGCTCCTCGTCCTGAGGCGGCTGCCGAGACCGTGCAGGACTGCCGCGACGTGGTCGACGGGTGATCGCCGGCCGGCCCCGCCTCACAGGTCGGTGCTGGTGCTGATGTTCTCCCAGGCGTCGATCAGGTCGAGTCGCGCGGCGTTCAGGCGGCGGTAGGTGGTGAGGGCGTCGGTGCCGTGGAGCAGGAACGCCGGCGTGTGCTCGCTCCGCACGGCGGCGATGATGGCCCGGGCCGCCTTGGCCGGATCGCCCGGCTGAGGCTGCCGCGCTCGAGCCGGGTGTCGTAGTCGATGCTGACCCCTGCCAGCAGCGCCACCTCCTCGCGCCGCAGACCGCCCGACGATGCCCACCCCCGCCGGCAAACCGGCCAGGGCCGGGGTGATCCGGGCCCGGCGCCTGACCAGGAGAACTCGCGGATCTCGCGGCGGTTGTCGGTCCCTCAGCAGATCGCGGAGAACCGGGGGGGGGTCCCGAGGGCGCAGGTGGCACTGGCCCGGGTGCTGCGGAACCCGGTCGTCACCGCCCCGATCGTCGGGGCGACCAAGCCCCACCACCTCTCCGACGCCGTGGGCGCCCGGGAGGTGCACCTGACCGAGGATGAGGTGGCGCTGCTGGAGGTGGGCTACGTGCCGCAGCTCCCGGCCGGGTTCTGACCCGGCGACCGGCCCCGGGTCCGCACCGGCGCCGGCGCTGGCCGGCCGTCAGCTCCTCGGCCCACCGCACCGGTCCACCGGCACCGCACGCTCATCCGTCCCGCGGCGGTCTCGGCGCCGGACCGCTGGACTCCCGGGGGATCAACGTGTGCAGCGAGCTGGTCTCGGGCTCCGGCGGCTCCTCGCCGCGGACCAGGGCGAGCAGTCGACGCATCGCCTGACCACCCTGACGCTCGAGGTCGATGGTGACCGTGGACAGCGCCGGAGTCGCGTAGCGGCCCAGCTCCTCGTCGTCCCAGCCGAACACGCTGACGTCGTCCGGCACCCGCCAGCCTCGGTGCAGACACCCCCGGACGGCCCCCATGGCGACCTTGTCGTTGGCGGCCACGATGGCTGTGACGTCGCTGTCGCCGGGCAGCTCCCGCACCGCCCGGTACGCGGTCTCGGCCCGCCAGTCGGCGTCGATCACCTGGCCGCGCAGCCCCAGCTCGGTCACCGTGTCGAGGAACGTCCGGCGGCGGTTGCGGGCGGAGGTGAAGGTGAGGTCGCCGGACAGGTGCAGCAGGCTGCGGTGGCCGAGTGCGGCCAGGTGCCGGACGACGTCCCCGCAGGCGCGCGCATCGGCGAGCGCACCGATCCCGCGCATGTTCTCGTCGTAGTCGCCGACCGTGACCACGGCGGTCGGGGAGTCGTCCCCGGGCTCCGGCCCCCAGGACGCCAGCGCCAGGATGCCCTCGAACTCGCCCGAGTCGGTCAGCTCGCGAGCCCGCTCGGAACGGGTGGCGGCGTCCCCCTCCAGGGCGACCAGGTCGACCACGAAGCCGGCCTCGTGCGCGACGGCTGCGGCGGCGGTGAGCAGGCGCAGCGGGAGGAACTGGATCGCCCCGGGCAACAGGAGGGCGAGGCGGCCGGTCTGGCGGGTGCGCATCGACCTGGCGATCCGGTTGGGTCGGTAGTTGAGCTCGGCGATGGCGGTCTCGACCCGCGCCAGGGTGGTCGGCTTCAGGCCGTCGCCGTGGTGCCGCAGGTAGCGGGAGACGGTCTGGTGCGAGACGCCGGCACGATCGGCGACCTCGTAGATGGTCGCCCGCTTGGTCGGCATCGATCCTCCGGAAAAGGTTTGCCCAGACTGTTGACACTCATAGTGATCGATAACTACGGTACTGGTCAAGAGAGAAAGTGATCGATCACTATTCCGGTCCACCCCGGCCGGAGCGAAGGACGTGTCACCCGTGAGCACCGAGACAGCCGCCCGTCGTCCCCTGCGGTTCGCCGTCGTGGGCTTGGACCACGCCCACGCCTTCGGTCAGACCGCGGGTCTGCTGGGTCAGGGGTGCGAGCTGGTCGGCCTCAGCTCCGACGACCCGGACGCCGCCGTGGCGCAGGCCGCCCGGACCCGCTGGCCCGAGGCGGTCTGGGTCGACGACGGCAGCGAGCTGCTGCGGGACCCGGAGATCGACCTGATCGTGACCGCGGCGGTCCCGGACCGACGCGGTCCGATCGCCGTCGAGGCGCTTCGCCAGGGCAAGGACGTCGTGGCCGACAAGCCGGGCTGCGTGACCGCCGACCAGCTCGACGAGATCGAACGTGCGGTGGCCGAGACCGGACGGTTCTGGTCGGTCACGTTCTCGGAGCGGTTCGAGGTGCGGTGCGCGGTCAGGGCCGGCGAGCTGGTCCGCTCTGGTCGGATCGGGAAGGTGGTGCAGACCCTGGGTCTGGGACCGCACCGGGAGGGCGACCGCGCCCACCTGGCCGGCGGCGCCGGTCGACCCGACTGGTTCTACGACCCCGCCCGCACCGGGGGCATCCTCGCCGACATCGCCAGTCACCAGATCGACCAGTTCCTGTGGTTCACCGGTTCCGACACCGCCGAGGTCGTGTCCAGCACGGTGGCCAACTACGCCCACCCGGAGTCGCCGGCGATGCAGGACTTCGGCGAGCTGACTCTGCGCAACGACCATGCCCACGGCTACGTGCGCGTCGACTGGTACACCCCTCAGGGTCTGCCCACCTGGGGTGACGGTCGGCTGGTGATCCTCGGCACCGAGGGCTACATCGAGCTCCGGAAGTACGTCGACATCGCCGGGCGGCCCGGCGGTGATCACCTGTTCGTGGTCGACGGCGCCGGCACCGAGCACGTGGACTGCTCCGACGTGGAGCTCTCCTACTACCCCGATCTCGTGCACGACGTCGTCCACCGGACCGAGACGGCCTGTCCGCAGGGGCACACGTTCGAGGTGATGCGGCTGGCCCTGCAGGCCCAGCGTGACGCCACCCGCAGCGGGTTCGCCCGATGACCGGGGCGACACCCGCCGGGGGTGATCGGCTGCGAGTCGGCATCGTCGGCTGCGGCGGCATCGGCAACTCCCACGCGCGGGCGTACGTGGCGCATCCACGGGTGGACCTGGTCGGCGTCGTCGACGAGATCCCCGAACGGGCTGAGCGTTACGCCGGGGAGTACGGCACGACGGCGTACGGGTCGATCGCCGAGCTGGTCGACCAGCAGCCGGACCTGGTCACGGTGGCCACCCAGCCGGGGCGTCACGTCGAACCGACGCTGGAGCTGCTGGGACGCCACTGCTCGGTGCTGCTGGAGAAGCCGCCGACCGCGAACCTGGCCGACCTGGACACCCTGATCGCCGCCGACAGCGCGAGCGCGGGGAACGTGTACGGCGTGTTCCAGCACCGGCACGGTTCCGGCGCCCGGCGGGCGCACGAGCTGATGACCGCGGGGGCCCTCGGGCGGCCGCTGGTGGCCGTGTGCGAGACGCTCTGGTACCGCCCCGACAGCTACTTCCTGCCGGACTGGCGCGGCAACTGGGCGGGCGAGGGCGGTGGTCCCACGCTCGGCCACGGGATCCATCAGATCGACCTGCTGCTGCACCTGCTCGGACCCTGGACCTCGGTCCAGGCGCAGTCGTCGCGACTGGCCCGGCCGATCGAGTTCGAGGACGTGTCCCTGGCCATGATCACCTTCACCAGTGGCGCGGTCGGCACCATCGTGACCAGCCTGCTGTCGCCGCGCGAGCTCAGCCGGATCCGGGTCGACACCACCGCCGGCACCCTCGAGGTGAACCACGTCTACGGCTACTCCGACGCGGACTGGTCGTGGACCCCCACCCCCGACGCGGCGTCCGCGGCGACGAACGGACGCGATCCGGGCGAGACCGTGCGGTCCGATGGCGCAGCGAACCGTGCGGACCCGTGGCGTGCCCACCCCGGCGCCGACGTGCCCAGCAACCACGCCGCGCAGATCAACCGGCTGGTCGACGACCTGCTGGCGGGTCGCGAGCACGAGACCACCCTCGCCGCCAGCCGCCCGACGATGGAGCTGGTCACCGCCCTCTACGCGTCGTCACTGACCGGCGAGCCCGTGCACCGACGTGACCTCGTCCCCGGCCATCCCCACTACACGCGGCTCGACGGCGGTCTCACCGCCGACGCCGTCACGGCACGCCTGGCCGGGTCCCGCGTCTGAGCCCCCCGCCCCACCCGTTCGAAGGTCCCTCCTCCCTGACCGAGAAAGGCAGTTGATCATGAACTCTCATCCCCGACCGCAGCGTGGCGGTCGTCCGCCGGCGCACCGACTGGTGCTCGCCCCCGTCATCGCGCTGGTCTGCGTGCTCGCGGCCGCCTGCGCGCCCGGCAGCGGCAACCAGGGGTCGGGCGACGGGGGTGTGACCCTGCGCGTGTCGACCTGGGGCAACGACTCCCGGCTGCGCCTCACCCAGGAGGCGGTGAAGGCCTTCAAGGCGGCCAACCCCGGGATCGAGGTGTCCGTGGAGAACAGCGAGTGGACCGCGTACTGGGACAAGCTGGCCACCTCGACCGCCGCCAACGACTCCCCGGACGTGGTGCAGATGGACGAGTCCTACATCGCCGCGTACGGCAGCCGTGGCGCCCTGGCCGACCTGGGCACCCTGGGCGACGACCTCGACCTGTCGGCGATGGACGCCAAGGTGCTCGACACCGGCAAGGTGGACGGCACCCAGGTCGGTGCCCCGATCGGGGTGGCCAACTTCTCCATCGCCGTGAACCCGAGCGTGCTGGACAAGGCCGGGGTGGCGATGCCGGACGACCGGACGTGGACCTGGGACGACCTGGCCGAGATCTCGGCGAAGGTGACCGACAAGCTCGGTGACGAAGGGATCTACGGCATCGACGGCTTCGGCGTCGGCGCCGCCGAGCTGGGGATCTGGGCGCGTCAGAAGGGCGAGGAGGTGTGGCCCACCGATGGTCCCGCCGCCAGCCAGGGGACGTTGCAGAGCTACTTCGAGTACGCCAACAAGCTGGTGGCCACCAAGGCGGCGCCTGCTGCGTCCCTGCAGGTCGAGAACGCCTCCGCCGCCCTCGACGCCTCGACCTTCGCCACCAACAAGTCCGCCTTCCACCTGTTGTTCCACACCCAGATCTCCGCCTTCGCCGCGGCCAGCGGCAACGAGCTGAAGCTGCTGCGGATCCCGGCGCAGGCGAGCGGGGAGTCGCCGAAGATGGTGAACAAGGCCTCGATGTACTGGTCGATCGCCGCCCGCTCCGAGCACCCGGCGGAGAGCGCGAAGCTGATCGACTTCCTGCTGACCAATCCCGCCGCCACCAAGGTTCTGACCACCGAGCGGGGCATCCCGGCGTTCCCCGCGGTGCAGGAGGAGATCGCCCCGCTGCTCGATCCGCAGGCCAAGGTCGCCCTCGACTTCTCCCGGGCCGTGACCCCGGAGCTGGTGCCGCCGCCGCAGGTGACACCGGCGAACGCCTCCGGGTTCAGCACCGAGTTCACCGCCACCGCCACCGAGGTGCTGTTCGGTCGGACGACCCCGGCCGAGGGTGCGACCAAGACGATGGAGATCATCGACTCGATGAAGTAGCCCGAACCGTGATCACCGGTCGGTGATCACCGGGTCCGGTTCGATCCTGGCGGCGATCTGCAGCGCGATCGTCGCCAGGACGACCACCACCGCCACCGTGGCCGGCCACCCCAGAGCGACCCAGGCGAGACCGGCCCCCCAGCCGATCACCGCGGAGCCGGTGTAGAGCGAGACGTTGTAGAGCGCGGTGGCCTGGGCCCGGCCCACTCGGGCGTGGTGCCCGACCCAGGCCGAGGCCACGGCGTGGACGACGAAGGCGCCGGCGGTCAGGATCAGCAGACCGGTGATCACGAGCGGCAACCGGTCGGTCAGCGTGAGCAGCGTGCCGGTGATCATGACCAGCAGACCGGTGACCAGGACCGGCCGCCGTCCGAAGCGCGGCACCCCGCGACCGACCAGCCGGGACGAGACGGTGCCGGCCCCGTAGGCGGCGAAGATCAGGGACGTGACCACCACCGGCAGACCGAAGCGCGGCCCTTCCAGCCGGAAGCCCAGGTAGTTGTAGACCGCCACCAGCCCGCCCATGACCAACAGCGGTTGGGCGTAGAGGGCGAGCAGGGTCCGGTCGGACAGGCAGCGGCGGACGTTCCGCCCCAGGGCAGGCCAGTCGGTCGCGCGCTGAGGCACGAAGGACCGGGCCGGCGGCATCAGCCGGAGGAAGACCAGCGCGGCACCCAGGCAGACCAGCGCCACCCCGGCCAGGGCGGGCCGCCACCCGACCGCCTCGGTCAGCGGTCCCGCTATCAGTCGGCCGCTGGCCCCGCCGATCGTGGTGCCGGAGATGTACGCCGCCGCGGCTGCGGCGGTGGAGCGCGGGTGCACCTCCTCGTGCAGGTAGGTCATGGCCAGCGCCGGCAGGCCGCCGAGGGCGAGGCCCTCGAGGAACCGGACGACCAGCAGCGACTCCGGGCCGGGGCTCAGGGCCACCAGCAGACCGGCGACGGCAGCGGTCGAGATGGCGATCTTCATCGCCCGCAACCGGCCGATCCGGTCGGCCAGCCAGGACCAGGGCAGCACCGAGAGGGCGACTCCCCACGTGGCCACGGACAGTGAGAGCGCGGCTTGCGCGGCACTGATCCGGAGGTCGACGGCCAGCGTGGGCAGCAGACCCTGCGGGGCGTAGAGCTGGGCGAAGGTGGCCACCCCGGCGGCACCGAGCCCGACCAGCATCCGACGGTAGGCGGGGGTCGATGCGAGGTAGCCGGCCCACGGCTGGGCCGTCTGCGAGGCGAGGGTCGCTGTGGTCACCCGGACGACGCTAGGAAGTAGTTAGGTAGAGCACAAATGCATGTGTGGCTCGCGTTTCATACTATTGGCGTATGGATATGGGTGACCTGCAGCGCGTCCTCCGTCTGCTCCCGGTGTTCGTCGTGGTGGCCGAGACCGAGCAGGTGACCGTCGCCGCCTCGATCCTGCGGATGCCCCAGCCCACGGTGAGCCGCGCGCTCGGCACGCTGGCCGACCTGATCGGCACGCCCCTGGTCGAGCGGCACGGTCGGGGGATCGTGCTGACCGGGGCGGGACGTGAGCTGCTGCCGTACGCCCGGGCGGGGCTCGACGCCGTGGCGGCCGGGGTGGCGGCCGTAGCCCGGGACGGGGTGGTCGGGCAGGGCGAGGTGGCCATCGCCTTCCAGACGGTGCTGGGGGAGACCGTCGTCCCGGCCCTCATCCGGCGTTTCCGGGAGCGGTATCCAGGGGTCCGGTTCGCTCTGACCCAGGGATCGCGCCGACGGTGCCTGGACGACCTCGAGCGCGGCACGTCGGCCGTCGCGCTGGTGTCCTCGCCGACCGGCGCGGAGGGCGAGGTGATCGAGCTCTACGAGGAGCCGATGGTCCTGGTGGTGCCCCGCGGGCACCACCTGGCCTCGGCCCCGCGGGTCACGCTGACCGAGCTGGCGGGAGAGGACCTGATCGTGCTGAAGAGCGGCTACGGCTTGCGGGACCTGATCGAGACGCTGTTCGCCGACTCAGGACTGGAGCCGCGGATCTCGTTCGAGGCCGACGACGCCCACACCGCCCGTGGTCTGGTGTCCGCCGGGTTGGGTGTGACGGTCGTGCCGTCGTACGTGCCGGACGGTGACACGGTCCAGGTCAGGATCGACCACCCCGGGGCGCGTCGCACCATCGGCGCGGTGGCGCGGCGCGGCGTCGTGGTCCCTGCCGTGACAGCGTTCCTGGACTTCCTCCGCAGTGGCGGACCGGTGATCGCCGCCGGTGCCCTCGGTCCGTACGCCCGTCCCGCCTCGAACGACCGGGTCGGTCTCAGCCCCGAGCGCTGACGAACCCGTACGCCTGGTCCGCGCGCGTGGACGCGGCACCGTCGAAGGGCACCAGCACCCACTCGCGCATCGGTCGCTGACCCGGTTTGGCCAGCGGCGCGCCCAGACCGGTCCTGATCAGCCGGTCCACCTCGGCCGCCGGCAGCTTGATCATCAGGCGGCCGCGGTGCGTGCAGGCGAACACCTGTCCGTCGGTCCGCAGCCCGTCGGCACCGAAGCCGCGGCGGGTCCCGTCGGGCAGCTCGACGTCGCCGTGGCCGGCGAACTGCTCCACCAGGCGGGCGTAGCCGGCGACCGGATCCGGCGACCAGCCCGGATCGCGTCCGAAGGCGCCGACCAGCCGGTCCACGGCCGAGGCGGTCGGGTCCACCGGCACGGGGGCGGCGAAGGGCCGACGCTCGCCCAGGGCCTGGGCTCCGACGGCGGCGAGCAGGTGGCGGGCGGGTTCCTCCAGGGCGGCAGCGACCGGTGCCAGGTCGAGGGTCGGTGCCCCGGCCGCCTTGGCCAGGTCCCAGCCGTGCAGGACGTGCTCCACCGAGCGCAGCATGATCACCTGGTCACCGCGGAGTCGACCCGCCGGCACCTGGAACTCCCGGGCGGTGATCTCGGTGTCGTCGAAGACATCGGCCAGACGTGAGCTCCACGTCCGGTAGTCGGCGGGGGACGGCACCGGCTCCGCGAGGGCGCCGGCTGCCCGCGGGGAGGACGGCGGACTCATGGTCCCGGTCAGCAGACCGACGAACAGCCGGTCACCGGAGACCAGGTGATCCAGCAGCAGCCCGTAGGTCCAGGACGAACAGGGGGTCTCGGTGTCCGGGTCGGTCCCGGCGTCGACGACGGCGGTCACCGCCGTGACGGCGGAGCGGAAGAGGTCCCGAGGATCCGGCATACTTGAGAATTTAAAGTAGGTACGTGAGAGCGTCAACAGGTGTGAGGGAGGGCGGTCGGATGTCACGGTCGTACGGACAGCTGTGCGGGTTGGCCTTCGCCCTGGACCTGATCGGCGACCGCTGGAGTCTGCTGATCGTCCGGGAGCTGCTCGTCCGCCCGGAGGGGGCTCGCTACACCGATCTGCGGGACGGTCTCCCCGGTATCGCCACCAACCTGCTGGCCGACCGGCTACGGGAGCTGGAGTCCACCGGGATGATCCGCCGCGAGCCGCCCCGGCCGCCGGTCGCCACCCAGCTGTTCCGGCTCACGGCGCTTGGGGAGAGCCTCCGGACGGCCGTCGAGGCGCTGGCCGTCTGGGGTGGGGAGCAGGTGCCCGCGGCGCGCGCGGACGCGGAGTTCCGGAGCCGCTGGCTGATCATCCCGATCGAGGCCCTGCTGCGCGACGGCGCCCCGGGGGAGCCGACCGTGATCATGGAGCTGGTCACCGGGGACGAGCCGGTGGTCGTCGAGATCGGCGCGGGCGAGGTCCGTGCGCGGACGGCGTCGGGTCGGGACGGCGACGTCGGCGCGCCGGACCTCGTGCTCTCGGGGCCACCCAAGGCGATCCTCGGCGTGCTGTCGGGCAAGGTGCCGTGGGCTGCAGCGACGCGGGCAGGCGTCCGGTCCGCAGGGGATCGCGGCGTGCTGGTCCGGGTGGGTCTGGTCGAGGACTGACACCGGAGGTCAGACGGCGAGGGCGAGCTCGCCCCGGACGATGCTCCGGCCGGAGTGCTCGGTCTCGCTGACCTCCTGCTGGGAGATGTCGACGATCGCGTACTGCGCGAGGTCGATCGACCGGTCGACGGTCCAGACCCCGTACGCCCCGTCGAGGATGCCGAGGGGCTGCTTCCGCGCCGGGTCGTCGCGGTGGACGAGCCAGGCGTGCCGGAGCCCGGAGGTCGGCAGCTCGGCGTCCAGAGCGACCTGCAGGATCCGCCGGCCGAGCTCGTCGGTGGCGATGACCGCCTCACCGGACAGCACGGACCCGGTGCCCGGCGCCGACGCCAGCGTCGCGTGCGCCACCAGCGCCGCCGAGCCGCGGGCCGGCCCGCTGAGGGCCGCCGCGACGGCGTCCATGAGCGACGGGCGGGACAGGTCCGGGGACGCCACCGAGGGGGCGGGAGCGTCGACGGTCAGGCCGGGGGAGCCTGTGTCGGGTTTGTCGGTGACGCCGGCCAGCGCCAGCTCCTCCTGGATCCGGGCCCACACGTGCGGGCCCGGGGTGCTCAGCTCCTCGGTGGCCCCGAACGTGCGGGCCAGCGTCACCAGCTGGTGCAGCTCGGCGATCTCCCCGGCGCAGGTGGGGCAGGTCTGGACGTGCGCGCGGTCCGCGGCAGTGCCGACCTCCTCGCCCAGCGCGAGCAGGCTCATCAGCTCGGGATCAACGTGCATCGTGCAGCACCGCCAGTCGTTTCTGCAGCTCGAGGAGGCCACCGCTGAGGTGGGACCTGACCAGACCACCCGGCAGCTTCAGCCGCTCGGCGATCTGCGTGTGCGTGAGTCCCTCGGCGAGAGCCAACCGGATCGCCTGGTGCGGGCCGTCGCTCGAACGAGACATCTCGTCCGCGACCACCAGCCGATCGGCGAGGTCGGCGGGGTCGATCGTCTCCCGCTTCCGCGTCGCTGTGCCGTCCGGCACTCCGACGAGGCCCGTTTCGCTGTGAGCCTCCCGCGTCCGGTCGAGCTCGGCACGCAGGATCCCGATCAGCCACGCCGGCAGCGAGGTCTGCGCGGTGGCGAAGCCGTCCCGGGCGGACCAGGCCCGGGTGAACACGCGTTGGGTCACGTCCTCGGCCGCACCGACGTCGTTCAGCGAACGGAGTGCCACGCTGTAGACCAACGAGGACCACTGTCGGTAGACCGCGGTCAGCGCCGCCCGGTCACCGGCCACGAAGGCCGCGCTGGTCGGAGGGGCCTCGATGGTCGGAGAGGTGTCGACGGGACGGGGGGCTTCGACGGTCGCGGGTGCGTCGTCCTCGCTCGGTGTCGCCACCCGCACCCCCTCAGCCCTCGACAGCATCATCGTGATCCTAGTCGTCGTACGTGAGTCCTCCGGCTGGCTGGCTGACCGGCCACACGGTTCCGGCCCGGCAGATGAGAACGCTGCTTCCGGCTGGTCCCATCCTTCGACACCGTGGAAAGGACACCGTCATGTCGGAGCTTCTCGTCGACTTCATCACCTCTCTGGACGGCTGCGCGTCGGGACAGGGCTGGCCCGGATTCTGGGGTCTCGAGGGTCCCGAGTACCTCGCCTGGCTCGGCGAGCAGCCCGAGGTCACCTATCTGATGGGCGCGAACACCTACCGGCTGATGTCGGGCTTCGCCGCCGGCGAGGTGCCGGGTGGCCAGGGTGAGGTCAGGGCCGAGGAAGAGTCGTCCGTCGACGGGCTCACGCGAGCAGCCAAGGTGGTGTTCTCCAGGTCCCTCGACGAGCCGCTGACGTGGGCCAACTCGGTGCTCGTCCGCGACGACGCCGCCCACGTCGTCCGCGGCCTCAAGGCGAACGGAGCGGGGCTCCTGAGCACGATCGGCAGCCTCAGACTGTGTCGGTCCCTGCTGCGGGCGGGACTCGTCGACCGCTTCCGGGTCGTGATCTTCCCGGTGATCACCGGGGCCACGGGCGACGAGCGCATCTACGACGGCTATCCCGACGTCGCGCTCGAGATGACCGAGCACCGCACGTTCGACGGCCGCATCCAGCTGGTCGAGTACAAGCCGCGCGTCCTCGAGCACCCGCCCCTCGGCGACCCGTCGTGAGGTCGGATCGGCCGGGCTCGGATCGGATCGGGCGTCCCGGCAGCTCCGCCCGCTGATCCCGGCGCGAACGCCCTCCGGCCGGCGGCCGGCGGAGTGTCCGAACCGCGTCCTACAGTGCCGGACATGACGGAGACCGGAACGGACTGGCGACTGCTGGACGGCGTGCTGACGGGCTGGTTCGAGGCGCTGTCGCTGGCCGAGGGGGCCGCGCTGGCCGGACACGTGGTGGACCTGTCCGCCGACAACCTCGTCGATCTGCGGGCGACGGGTCTGCGGGTGCGTCTGGCCTCCGCTGACCAGGCCGAGGCGGTGTCGGCGTACGCCCGGGACCTGGGGCTGACGGCGGACCCGTCCGCCCTGCAGCAGGTGGGCGTGGTCCTCGACGCCGTGGACGCCGCCGCGGTGCGAGGGTTCTGGCAGCGCGTGCTCGCCTACGCGCCGACCGACGACGGCGGGTTGACCGATCCGTCGCGCCGTGACCCGGCCCTGCGGATCCGGTCCTCGACCGATCCGCGCCCCCTGCGGAACCGTCTCCATCTCGACGTGGGTCGACCGGCCGCTGCCGTCCAGCGGGCGGACCTGGGTTCGGCGACCGGACCGTACGGTGTCTGCCACGCCGATCCCGAGGGCAACGAGGTGGATCTCGTGCCGGGCGGTGCGCTCGCCGAGACGGCCGAGACAGCGGATTGGCAGGCGCTGTTCAGCGCCGTGGCGTGCTACCGCGTGTCCTCCGCCACCCAGCAGCGCGAGCTGGTCACCGCCGCCGCGGGGCTGGCCGCCGCCGCGGGCTTCCCGCTGCTGATCGACCTGCGCCCGGGGCTGGTGATCATCGACAGCGGCAAGGACCAGTGGGAGGCCGACGCCCACGGGCTGGAGGTCGACTTCGCCCAGCTCGCCGGACGGGTGCAGTCCGCGGCCCGCGAGCAGGGGGCGACGGCGGACCCGGGTCTGCCGCGCTTCGTCCAGCTGTTCTTCGACGCCGCCGATGTCGCTGCGGTCCGCGCCTTCTGGCTGACCGCCCTCGGCTACACCGAGGACCGCCGAGCCGGCGCCACCGACATCTACGATCCGCGACGGCTGAACCCGGTGATCGTGTTCCAGGAGCTCGACGCCTCCGACGCCGAACGACGTCGACAGCGCAACCGGAGTCACGTCGAGGTCGCCGTGCCGGCGGAGGTGGCCCCCGCGCGTCTCGCCACGATCCTCGCGGCCGGTGGCACCGTCCTCGACGAGTCGGCGAACCGCTGGCGGGTGGCCGATCCGGAGGGCAACGAGCTGGTGATCGTCGGCGGGGCGTGACTGACGCGTCCCCTCCGGAGGGTGGGGAGCCCGCGACTAGCGTGGTGTCACCCGGCCGGGACCTCTCTCGTCGCTCGGCCGTTCACGAAAGGACCACCATGACCATCATCGTCGTCGGAGCCGGCCTGGCCGGTGGGACCGCCGTCACCGAGCTCCGTGACCGGGGCTACGACGGGCGCCTGATCCTGATCGGGTCGGAGTCCCACCCGCCGTACGAGCGGCCGCCGCTGTCCAAGGGCTATCTGCTCGGCAACGACCCGATCGAGGACGCCCTCGTGCACGAGGAGAGGTGGTACGCCGAGCACGACGTCGACTTCCGTCCGTCCACGACGGTCACCGGCCTCGATCCGGCCGCCCACCGGGTGACCGCCGGCGGCGAGACGCTCGGCTACGACAAGCTCCTGCTCGCCACCGGTTCGACCCCTCGGACGTTCCGACTGGCCGAGGAGGCGGGGACGCCGACCGCGTACCTGCGCACCATCGAGGACAGTGACCGGCTCAAGGTGGCCTTCGCCGCAGGCGCGAAGATCGTCGTGGTGGGGGCCGGCTGGATCGGCCTGGAGGTGACCGCGGCAGCCCGGGGGGCCGGCTGCGAGGTCACCGTGTTCGAGCAGGCGGAGCTGCCGCTGGTCGGGGTGCTGGGCCCCGAGATCGCCCAGGTGTTCGCCGACCTCCACCGGGCCCATGGTGTCGATCTGCGGCTCGGCACCCCGGTCACCGCGGACGACCTGGCCGCCGCCGACCTGGTGGTGGTCGGCATCGGTGTCGCGCCGAACACCGAGCTCGCCGAGACCGCGGGGCTGCAGGTCGACGACGGGGTCCTGGTCGACGCGCAGCTGCGCACCTCCGACCCCGACGTGTACGCCGTCGGCGACATCGCGAACCATGATCATCCGACGCTCGGCCGCCGGGTCCGGGTCGAGCACTGGGAGACCGCCATCGAGCAGGCCAAGACGGCCGCCCACAACCTGGCCGGCGCGGCGGAGCCGTACGAGCGGCTGCCGTACTTCTTCACCGACCAGTACGACTTGGGCATGGAGTACGTGGGCAGCGTCGGTCCGGACGGTTACGACCGGGTGGACGTCGACGGCGACCTGAGCAGCGTGGTGACTGACCAGGGCTCGTTCCGGGCGTTCTGGGTCAAGGACGGCACGGTGGTCGCGGCCCTGCACGTCAACGACTGGGACGCCTCCGAGGTCATCCGGGAGAGCATCGGCACCCGCCGCTGACGGTCGCCCGGGCAGGTCAGTCGTCGAACCGGAGCAGCACCTTCGAGGACCGGGATGCGTCTGCGGCCACGGTGAACGCCTCGAGCGCGTCGATCAGCCGGTACTCGTGGGTGAGCACGGGGTCGACGACCAGGCTGCCGTCGGCCAGGGCCGAGATCACCTGGTCGATCTCGTCGTTGAACCGGAACGAGCCGACCAGCTCCAGCTCGCGGGTGATCGCCAGCGACATCGGCAGGGGCTGGTCGCCGCTCGGCAGCAACCCGACCATCACGACGCGGCCGCCCCGGGCCGTGCCGCGCACCGCACTGGCCAGTCCGCGCGGACTGCCGCTGGAGTCGATGGCCACATCCGCCTGCACGGCGGCGATCGCGTCGATGTCGGTCGCCGGCAGGGTGCGGGTCGCGCCCAGCGTCCGCGCCACAGCCAGTGGATGATCATGGAGGTCGACGGCGACGATCTCCGCGGCTCCGGCCCGCTTCAGCACCGCCACGACCAGAGCCCCGATCGGACCGGCCCCGACCACCAGGACCGTCCTGCCGATCACGTCACCGGCCCGACCCACACCGTGCCAGGCGACCGCCGCTGGCTCGGCGACCGCCGCCGTCCGCAGTCCCAGTGAATCGGGGAGCACGCGCAGCATCCGGGAGGGCAGCGTGGCGTGGCGCGCGAAGGCTCCGTCGGTGTGCGGGAACCGGGCCGCGGAGCCGAGATAGGTGCAACCCGGTGACAGGTTCGGCCGGTCCGGGGGATAGCGGGTGACCCCGTCGCCGGCCGGGGAGGCGGGGTGCACGGCGACCCGGGCGCCGACGCTCGGGCCGGTGCCGTCGGCGGCGGCCACGGCCACCGTGCCGACGACCTCGTGCCCCAGCACCATCGGCTCCCGCAGGATCGACTCGCCGGCCGCGCCGTGCGTCCAGTAGTGCAGATCGGAGCCGCAGATGCCCCCGTACACGATCTGCACCACGGTGTCCGCCGGGCCGGGCGGGCGCACCGGTACGGGCTCGATCCGGAGGTCACCGGCCGCGTGGACGACGACGGCGGGTGAGCGGGCGGGCACGCGCATCACACCACCGCCGTCATGCCGCCGTCGACGTAGATCGTCTGCCCGTTGACGTAGTCGGAGGCGCTCGACGCCAGGAACACCAGGGCCCCGACCAGCTCGTGCACCTGGCCCCAGCGCCCGGCCGGGGTGCGCTGGGCGACCCAGGCGCTGAAGTCGGCGTCCTCGACCAGCACCCGGGTCAGCTCGGTGGCGAAGTAGCCGGGAGCGAGGGCGTTGGTCTGGATGCCGTGCGGGCCGAGGTCGGCGCACATGCCCTGGGTGAGCATCACCACACCGCCCTTGGTCGCGCTGTACGGCGTGATGTTCGGCCGGGCCAGACGACTCTGGACCGACCCGACGTTGATGATCTTGCCGCTGCCTCGGGTGACCATCCCCCGCGCGACCCGCTGACCCACCAGGAAGGCGCTGGTGAGGTTGGTGGCGACGAGGTCGTGCCAGTCGGCGGTCGCGAACTCGGTGAACGGCGCGCGCCGCTGGATGCCGGCGTTGTTCACGCAGATGTCGGGCGTGCCCCAGGCCCGCTCGATCCGGCCGATGCCCGCGTCCACCGCCTCGGCGTCGGTGACGTCGAAGGTCTCGACCAGGACCTCGCCACCGGTGATCTCCCGCAGCCTGCCGGCCGACGCCTGGGCGGCGTCGGGGTCGCGCCCGTGGACCACGACCCGGGCTCCGGCCTCCAGCAGACCCTGGGCGAGAGCCGAGCCGATGCCGCGGCTGGAGCCGGTGACCAGCGCCGTCCGGCCGGTCAGATCGAACAGGCTCATCGGGGTGCTCCCTCTCGCTGGTCGACCCGACGATGCGGTCCGGTCGTCGACCCGGGATCCGTCGGCTGGGCGCTTTCACCCGGGCGCTGGCACGACAGCGTAGTGAATTCTGGCGATCGACCCGGACAACACCCGGACAGCCGTCCGACGATGCGTTCCGACCCCTTCGCAAGCCGTACCAATCATCCCTACCATGAGGAGGTCGGGTCGCTGGCGGGGCGTTTCGGGTATCTGTGCTCGTTCTTCGTTCTCTTCGCCTCATGGCCCGTCAGCCAACCGATCGAGAGCCGATGGACGATCTGCGCACGACGCTGGATCCGGTGATCTTCCTGGAGAAGGTCCGGCGTCCCGTGCTGCGCGGACTGGTCCGCGAGCGGCTCGACCGGCGCCTGGCGCCGCTGGCCGGTCCGGACCGGGGCTGCTCCTGCCTGCTGGTCCTCGCGCCACCGGGATCGGGCAAGACCACGTTGCTGGCGCAGCTGGTGGAGAGCGACGGTCAGCCCGCGGCCTGGTACCGCGCCGGTCCCGAGGATGTCGAGGAGGTGGCGCTGACCCGGCACCTGGGTTTCGCCCTGGGTTCGGCCCTGGCGGATCCCGGCATCATCGAGGCGGCGGGGTCCGGTCGGGTGGCCGATCTCGTCCGCGGGCTCGAGCGGCCCGCGGTCGGACCGGCGCGGCTGGTGGTCGACGACCTCCACGAGATCGCCGGCACGCCGGCGGAGGCGGCGCTGGAGACGTTCCTGCGGCTCCGGCCGCGGACGATCACGGTCGCGCTGGGCAGTCGTCGTCAGCCCGGGTTGAACACCTCGCGGCTGCTGGTGTCCGGGGAGCTGATCATGGTCGACGGAGAGGACCTCCGCTTCCGCTCCTGGGAGGTCGAGCAGCTCTTCCGCTCCGTCTACGACGCCCCGCTGACCCCCGAGGCCGCCGCCGCCCTGACCCGCCGCACGAGTGGGTGGGCGGCCGGGCTGCAGCTGTTCCACCTGGCCACCATGCAGCTGGGCCGGGTCGAACGCGAGCGGGCGGTCACCGAGCTGACGGGCCGGTCCCGCCTGATCCGGTCCTACCTGGCCCGCAACGTGCTCGACGGACTGCCCGGCGACCGCCGCGACTTCCTGCTGCACACGGCCGCGCTCGGGGTGCTCACCGGGAACCTCTGCGACGCGCTCCTGCAGGCCCAGGGGAGTGCCGGCGTGCTGGCGGAGCTCGAGCGGGAGCAGTTCTTCACCACGACGTCCGACGGCGGACTCACGTACCACTACCACCAGGTGCTGCAGACCCACCTGGAGGTGCTGCTGATCGACGAGCTGGGCGGACGGGCGGCGCGCGACCTCTACGCCCGGGCCGGGCGGCTGCTGGAGGACACGGGCCGGCTCGCCGAAGCGGTGCGGGCGCACGCCCGGGCCGAGGACTGGGGCGCAGTCGCGCGGCTGCTGCGGGCGGACGCCGGCGTCGTCGGCGGCGACGACACGCTCTGGCGGATGCTGGCCCTCCCGGGGGCTCCGACCGACGACCCCGGACTGGTCCTGGCCGGCGCGCGCCGACTGGCCCGCGATGGTCAGGTGCCGAGCGCCTTGGCTGCCTACCGGGAGGCCGAGCGACTGCTCGACGACCCGGCCTTCAGCCGGCGGTGCGCCGCCGAGCGGCAGGCGGTCGGGATGTGGCTGCCGCACTCGGCGACGAGCGTCCTGCCGCCGGTGCCTCCGGGGGTCGATCCGGAGTCCGCGCTGCTGCGCCTGTCGATCGAGCTCCGTCGGCTGACCAGGGACGTCCGCCGGCCGGACTCCTACGACCGGGACTGGTTGCGGGCGCTGGCCCACCTGCTCGCCGGTGACCCGGCCGCGGCGGAGCGGGTCATCTCGAAGGCGAGCCCGCCCGGTCCGGGCGCCAACGGCTGGGAGGGGTTGGCGGCAGGACTGGTGGGGTGCCTGGCCGAGGCCCTCCGGGCCGACCGAGGACACCACCCCGGCGTCGGGTCACCAGGACCGGGCGCCGGTGATGATCAGCTGGTCGGGCGGATCGAGACCATCACGCTGACGGCGGAGATGGACGGCTGGCCCTGGCTCGCGCGCCTCGGTCGCTGCCTGCAGACGGCGGTGCAGCTGGACGGTGGCGCGGTGGACGGAGCCGTGGACGCGGCGGCCGACCTGCTCGACTCGCTCCGAACCGGTGACGGCTGGTCGCTGTTGGTGGCTGCCGTGAGCGTCGCGGTCACCGCCGCGAGAGCCGGCGCGAACGCCCTGGCCGCGCACGCGCGAGCCGAGGTCGCCCGACTGTCCAGCGAGCTCGGCGCTCCCGCGCTGGTCGGGATGACGAACCGGCTGGGTGACCCGGGGTCGTCGACCACGGCCACCCCGCGGCCCCGGGCCCTCGTCCCGGCTCCGGCGCCTGCCGCAGCCGCGTCGCAGGCGTCGGTCGGCAGCCGACCGACGATCGAGCTCCGGTGTCTCGGAGCCTTCGCCCTGCGCGTGGACGGGGTCGAGGTGGGGTGGCGGCTGCTGCGGCCGAAGGCGCGCTGTCTGCTCATGCTGCTGGCCCTGCACCAGGGACGTCCGGTGCACCGGGAGGAGCTGATCGAGGCGCTCTGGCCGGGGGCCACGCTGAGCTCCGGGGTCCGCAGCCTCCAGGTCGCGGTGTCCAGCATCCGCCAGTGCCTGGCCGTGGGCGGCGTCGTGGGTGATCCGATCCGCCGGCAGGGAGACGCGTACGAGCTGGTCCTGGGGGGAGCGGTGGTCGACGTCGCCCTGTTCGAGCGGACCATCGAGGACGCCCGGCACCTTCCTCCGCCCGAGGCCCTGGTGGCACGCGAGACGGCCCTCGAGCTCTACCGCGGTGAGCTCCTGCCCGAGGTCGGTCCGGCCGACTGGGTGGTCGAGGACCGCGATCGACTGAGGTTGTCGGCCGCCGGGCTCGCTGCGGCGGCCGCGGCGGATGCGATCGCCGTGGCCGACCACGGCACAGCCCTCGACCTGGCGCGCCGGTCGGTGACCCTGGACGCCTGCCACGACCCGGCGTGGCGGCTGCTGATCGAGACGTACGAGCAGGTCGGCGACCTGAGCGCAGCGGCGGTGGCCCGCGCTGACCACCGGCGGGTGTGGGACGACCTCGGAGTCGTCCTCCCCCGTCCGGACGAGGTGCTCCGCAGCGGCCACCGCTCCGTCGTCTAGACCGGACGGAGCGGCGCCCTCAGCGGTAGGTCCAGGTCGGGGTGGTGATCTCGTCGGCCTCCAGCTTGAGGTTGTTCAGCACCTCGCCGTCGCTGACCCGGGTCAGCCACAGGTCCCAGGTGGTGCCCGCCTTGCCGAACGCCGACTTCCGGTTGGAGACGATCGCCAGGTTCTTGCCGTCGGGTGACCAGACGGGCTTGACGTCGGCGGCCTTCGTCTCGGCCACGGCCCGTTGCCCGGAGCCGTCAGGGTTCATCACGTAGACGTCGGCGTTGCCCTCCGCCCCACCCACCAGCCTGCGGAACGCGATCTGGCTGCCGTCGGGGGACCAGGCCGGGTCGCCGTCGAGCCCCTTCGCCTGAGAGGTGATCTTCTTCGGCGACCCGGTGCCGACCAGGGGCAGCGTGTAGAGGGAACCGCCGTCTCCGGTGGAGGACTCGTTGGCCCAGTAGAGCACCGTCTGGCCGTCGGGGGAGATCGTCACGTCGTCGAACCGCTTGGTGCCTGCATCCAGCCGACGGATCAGACGTCCGTCGGTGTTGACCACGAGCATCCGGAAGCTGTTCTTGCCGAGCCGGCAGGTGATCAGCATCGTCGACGGGTCCGCCTGGCTCCAGGTGGCACCGGCCACGTCGTCGCAGCCCGCCGGCTCCCGGTCGGTGAGATCCCGTTCACCGTTGCCGTCGGAGCCCATCACGTGCAGCTTCCTGTTCTCGAGGAAGACGATGCTGGTCCGGTCCCGCTGCAGCAGGGGATTCGCGAGCTTGCCGTCCGGGCCGGGCAGCTTCTGCGGCGTCCCGGCGCCGCCCGCGTCGACCAGGTAGAGGGGGCGGGTGTCCTCGTCGTCGTCGTCGGTGCGCATGGGCACGACGATCAGGTTCGGAGCGAGCGCTGGGCCCGCCGGCAGCGCGGCGGGCGCCGTCGAACCACCGCTGGTCGACGGGGACGCCGACGGAGAGGTCGAGGGGGTGCCGGACGGGGTGATCGGTGGCGCCGACGGCGCCACCGTCTCGGTGCCGGGTGGGGGGCTCACCTGCCCGACGGGCGGCGTCGCCGTGGGGTCGGGTCTGGCCAGCCAGAAGCCGATCCCGATCGCGGCGCCGATCAGGACCACCCCGCCGATGATGGCCAGGATCAGGTTGCGTCGCGAGCCCAGAGGGCCGTCGCCGCCGGTCTGGGGCGGGTGGCCGCCCGGGCCACCGGGACCGCGGCCGCCCGGTCCGTACGGGGGGAGCGGCGGCCCACTGCGCGGCCCGGGCGGTCCGGGTCGCTGACCGGGGGGACCACCGGGACCGGGACGCTGACCGGGACCCGGTGGCCGTTGTCCCTGCTGGTACGGGCCATTCGGCTGCTGCGGCACACTCGCAGCCCAGGTCGTCCCGAGGCCGAGGACCCGTCCCGGGACCCCGGCGAGCACCGGCTCCGGGCGCCGACCGAGGAGGGAGGCGGCGATCGGGCGGTGCTCAGGCATCGGTCTGCTCCAAGATGATCTTGCTCCAGCAGTGATCCCACCCGGCGGGCGGTGGCTCCAGATCGAACTGTGGCACGACGGGCCCCCTGCCGCCAGGCCGGCCGGTGCAGAACGCGTTTCCCGATCGGGCAGCGCCGCTGCGGGACGGGTCGACGTCCCTGTTCGACAGGGCGTTCCGCCCCACGATGGCGGGGCCCGGGGAGACGGCGCTGTCGTACGATGGTGAGGTCGACACGCACGTGGTGCCGGCCGCACGAGGGGATGGTCGATGTCCACGACCCTGTCGATCCGCGAGATCTACGATGCTGCGCGCTCGGCCGGCTTCACCCCCCACCAGGCGGTGACCTGGACGGCGATCGCGATGGCGGAGTCGGGGGGCCGGACCGGCGCCCTCAACGACAAGGGTGAGCACTCCGTCGGACTGTGGCAGATCAACGTCCGGGCCGACGCGTCCCGGGCGACCAAGTGGGGCGACCTCAGCAGCCCGGAGGGCAACGCCCGGGCGGCGTACTCGATCAGCCTGCAGGGCAGGGACATGCGGCCGTGGACGACGACCCACGATCGCAACCAGGACTCCGGCGCGGACTACCGGACCTACCTGAGCAAGGTGGAGTCCGAGATCGGGGTCGCCGGTGATCCTCGCGGAGTGCGTGGCTACGGGTCGAAGATGCTCTCGCCGCTCGCCGAGAGCCAGTACGACAAGATCGACGCCGGCACGCCGCTGGCCGGCACCGCCGGCACCGCGACCGACGATCCCGCCACCGGAGCGTCGTCGGTGACCGCGTCCCCGACGACCGGGGCACCTGCACCGGCTGCCGTGCCCGCCCAGCGCGACGCCGACGACGACGGGCTGACCGACGAGTTCGAGCGGCTCGCCGGCACTGATTCGACCAAGATCGACAGCGACGCCGACGGCCTGTCCGACGCGTACGAGGCGATGGTGTCCCACACCGATCCGCTGCTCGCCGACACCGACCACGACGCGATCGCCGACGCCACCGAGGTGGCTCAGGGCGGCGATGCGGGCACCGTGCCCGGGTCGGCGTACGTGGTGGGCGAGGGCCTGTTCGCCGAGAACGTTCGAGGAGGCGCCAAGGACGCCGACGCCGACGGCCTCTCCGACCACACCGAGCAGGTGGTGGGCACCGACGCGACCAAGGCCGACAGCGATGCCGATGGTCTGTCGGATGCGTCCGAGGCGTCCCTCGGTACGAATCCGACGGTGGCCGACTCCGACGTCGACGGGGTCACCGACGGTCTGGAGGTGAGCGCCGGCACCGACCCGTTGGGTTCGAGTGGCGGACCGTTCGACCACACCCCCACCCCGGCGTGGACCTTGTCGGGAGCCGCACAGTCCAGAGCCGCTGCCGCGCAGCAGGCCGCCGCCGCCGCCCAGCAGCAGGGCGCCGCCCAGCAGACCGCCAGCGACCAGCAGGCTCCGGCGGCGACGACCGGGTCGACCGCCACCGGCTCGGTGGGGACCGCCCCACCGGCCGAGGACAAGCTCTCGGTCTTCCTGGCCGCCGCGAAGGACCAGATCGGTGATCGCTACGTCTACGGCGCACCGCGGACGCCGACGGCCGCGGACCCGAAGACCTTCGACTGCTCCTCCTTCACGCAGTGGAGCGCCCGGCAGGCGGGGGTGAAGCTGGAGGGCACCGCGGAGTACCAGTACATGCAGCTCAAGCGGTCGAACCACGACATCCCGGTCGAGCAGGCCCTGCGGACCAAGGGTGCGCTGTTGTTCTACTTCTCCAGCGAGCCGTCCGGCGGACTCCCGGCCGGCCAGGCACACGTGGCGATCAGCCTCGGCGACGGGCGGACGGTCGAGGCCAAGGGCACCAGGTACGGCGTGGGCGAGTGGTCGGCCAAGCACCGCTTCAACTTCGCCGCCACGGTGCCCGGGATCTCCGACGAGTCGGGACTCAGGGCCCACCGCGAGGCGACCTCGGCCGGCGCGACGGGCCACGACCCGGGGTCCGGTGTGACTCCGGCCGGCGGCGCTGCCGCGGCGTCGGGAGCCGGCATCTACGGCTCCACCGGCACCGTCGACGGGTCCGGCGACAGTGACGGGGGAGCGCCGTCCGTCGATCGTGCGCCGGCACCCGCGGCCTCGACGACGGGCGGCTCCCCGCCGACCACCGCTGACGGGAGCCCGGTGAACGGGAGCCCGGTGAACGGGTCCGCTCCGGTGAACGGGGTGGCGGTGAACGGGACGGCGGTGAACGGGACGGCGGTGAACGGGTCCGCTCCGGTGAACGGGGCGGGCGGGCCGGCCAGCACGGCGACGGCCTACCAGATCGATGCGGGCCGGCCGGTGGCCGCGCTGCCCGGGGCGGCCGACACCGATCCGGACACCGACGCCGACGGGTTGACCGATGCCTTCGAGAAGCTGGCCGGCACCGATGCGACCAAGAACGACAGCGACGGCGACGGTCTGACCGACGGCCACGAGGCGGTGACCAGTCACACCGACCCGCTGGCGGCCGACACCGACGACGACGGCGTACCGGACACGCAGGAGGTCTCGCTGGGGACCGACGCCGGACGGTTGCCCGGTGTGGCCGGGGTGATCGGCTCCGGGAGGTTCGCCGAGAACGTCCGCAACGGGGTCACGGACGCCGATGGGGACGGCCTGTCGGACCGCACGGAGCAGCTGGTCGGGACGAACGCGAAGAGTGCCGACACCGACGGCGACCAGCTGGCGGACGCGGCGGAGGCCTCGGTGGGCTCCGATCCGACCAAGGCCGACACCGATGCCGATGGTGTCTTCGACGGTGTCGAGGTGCAGTTCGGCTCCGACCCGTTGAACGCCGCGTCGACGATCGGCTCGGGTTCCCCCGCGGCGGGCGGGGGCGTCGGTGCCGATCCGCTGAGCCAGCCGGGTGGGCTGGATGGCGCGGGCGGGGTGGACCCGTCGAGTGCGCTGCAGAGTGGCCTCGGCGGCGACCTCGGTCAGGGCCTCGAGCAGGGCCCCGGGACCGGGCTCGGCGCCGCCGACGACCCGGAGCTCGACGCGCTCGGAGCGTCTCCGCAAGGCAGCGCGGCCGAGTTCCTCGATCTCGGCTGATCGCCGTTACCCGATCGGACATCTCCCGGTGCCCGAACGGCGGTCCGGCGGCACGCTGTCGACGGGAGGGAACGGTCCTACCGTCGGGTCATGCGCGTGCCGATCGCCCTGCTTCCGTACGGTGACGGTGCCGGGCTGACGCACGGGCAGGCGCTCCAGTCGCCGTGCCTCACCTGCTCCGACACCCCGTGCTGCAGCTACCTGCCCGTGCACACGTTCACCGTGCACACGTTGGCCGATGTGGACTACGCGGGCTACCTGCTGAACTTCACCGGGATCGAGCTCGCCATCAACGCCGAGGGTCAGTGGTCGACGTACTTCCGACAGAGCTGCCGACACCTGTCGCCGACCGACGGCAGCTGCACCTTGCACGGCAGCCCGGCCCAGCCGATCGTCTGCCAGCAGTACAACCCGTACCAGTGCTGGTACAAGCGGGTGATGACGGTGTCCGCCTCCGACGAGCTCGTCCGGATCGATCGGCGGCGGCTCGACTGGATCCTCGAGCACACCAGGTACGACGAGCACCGTCGGATCGTCTCCTCGCCGTCCTGGCACAACCTGGTGGCGGCCTGCGCCGAGCTCCCGCTCGACGTCACCCCGGTGCCGCACCCGAGCCCTGCCACGGATCCGGGTGCCCCGGCGCCATCGGGCCGGAGATCCCTGCCGGTGATCTCCACGGGACCGCGCCGCTACGCGGACATCACCGCCGCCAGCCCCTGCGACGGCTGCGCGGCCTTCTGCTGCACGAAGGTGGAGTTCCCGCTCGCGGTGCCGAGATCGGTGGCGTCGCTGGACTTCGTCAAGTTCTCCCTCGGGTTCCCCGGCGTCAGCATCGGGGTGACGGACGAGGGGTGGCGGCTGATCATCAGCACCACCTGCCGGCACCTGGTCGGCGGCCGCTGCTCCGTGTACGGGACTCCGCAGCGCCCGCTCAAGTGCGCCTACTACGACGCCTGGCGCTGCACGTTCCGGCGGGACCACGACACCGCGCGCACCGACGCCATCGTGACGGTCGGGCTCGAGCAGTACGACTGGTTGCTGGAGACGGTCAGCATCGACGACGACGGGGTGGTCACGGCCATGGTCGACGCCGCGACCCTGGGCGGCCATCTGAGGGCGCGGGTCTCCGACGCCGCGCCCGCGATCGCGGGGGCTGTCGAGCTGGGTGCCCTCCGATGACGACGCTCACCGACCTGAGCCCCCTGACGCCGGCCGATGCCTCGGTCGCCCACCTGGCGGCCCGGTTGGAGGTGCTGGAGACGCGGGTCGCCGACCTGGTCGCGCACCGGCGGGCACAGCGTGCCGGTCGGCCTCCCGACCACCGCTTCCGTGGCGTCTACCTGTCCGACGACGACGTGGACGCCCTGCTCTCCGGGTTGCGGACCGCGCCCGCCGTCGACGAGGCGGGATGGGCGGTCGTCGAGCGCGCGGTCAGCGACGCGGCGGCCCTGGGCGAGCCGACCCGTCTGCACCGGCTGCAGCAGACGTTCGCGCTCACCGACTTCGACGTCGAGGTCCTGATCGCCGCGCTGGCGCCCGACCTGGACGTCCGGTTCGAGTCGCTGTACGGGTACCTGCACGACGACGTCACCCGTCGCCGCCCGTCGAGCGGCCTGGCCCTCGACCTGGCCGGGCGGACCGCGACCGACGGGTGGGCCCGCACCCGGTTGGCTCCCGACAGCCCGTTGGTGGCGAACGGCCTGCTCGAGGTGACGCCCGCCGACAAGCCCTTCCTCGGTCGAGCTCTGCGCGTCCCGGACCGGGTGTGCTGCTACCTGCTCGGGACGGACTCCACCGACCCGGCGATCGAGCCGTTCGTCACCACCCCGGTGCCCGCGCCGGTGCCGGGCGCTCACGACGCGGTGCAGGCGCTGCGGGCCGGCTCGCGCCTCCTCTACGTCCGGGAGACCGGCGGCAGCAGCGGTACGTCCCTGGCCTGCTGGGCGTACACGGCGACGGGGATGGGCACCCTCGAGGTCGACGTCCGCAACGCCCCCGGTGAGCTCGGGGTCGACGCGTTCGTCGCCGCACTCGTACGAGAGGCGGGCCTGTGCGACGCGGCGATGACGATCCACGGTGTCGACGACCTGGGGCGTCGCAGCCCCCTTCTCCTGCAGCGGCTGACCGAGCTGCCCACCGTGACCACCCTCGTCGGTACCGCGGCGTGGGACCCGGACTGCGCCCGCGCCGCGCCCTACGTGGTCGACGCCGCCCCGTTGCCGCCCGAGGAGAGCATCGGTCTGCTCCGGGCCGCCCTGGGCGAGGAGTGGCCGGACGAGGCGGACTGGGTCGCGGCCGGGGGTCAGCTCCGTCCCTACCAGGCGGTCCGCGCGGCCGGGCTCGCCTCCTTGCGCGCCGCTGCCGCCGGTCGGTCGGTGTCGGTGGCCGACATCACCTACGGCACCCGGCAGCAGAACGGCGTGGGGCTGGAGAGGCTGGCTCGGCGCGTCACGCCGGTCGCCGGCTGGCCGCAGCTCGTCGTCCGTCCGGTCGTGGAGGGCACGCTCCGTCAGCTGGTCTCCCGCGTCCGCCATCGGGCGCTGGTGCTCGACCAGTGGGGACTGATCGGCACCGCCGGTCGCCGCCGGGGGGTGACGGCAGTGTTCTCGGGCCCGCCCGGCACCGGCAAGACCTTGTCGGCCGAGGTCGTCGCCAACGACCTCGGGGTCGAGCTCTACGTGATCAACCTCGCCACGGTGGTGGACAAGTACATCGGCGAGACCGAGAAGAACCTGGAGCGCATCTTCACCGAGGCCGAGCAGGTGAACGGCGTGCTGTTCTTCGACGAGGCGGATGCGATCTTCGGTCGCCGCTCGGAGGTCAAGGACGCTCGCGACCGGTACGCGAACGTCGAGGTCGCCTACCTCCTGCAACGCATCGAGATCTTCGACGGCATCGCCATCCTGGCCACGAACCTCAAGGCCAATCTCGACGAGGCCTTTCTGCGGCGGATCGACCTGGCGGCCGACTTCGCCGCGCCGAACCGGGACGAACGCCTGCTCCTGTGGCGGCAGATGCTGGCCACGGTCCCCCGGGACGACCTCGACCTGGACTATCTGGCCGGGACCTTCGAGCTGTCGGGCGGCTACATCCGCAACATCGTGATCGCTGCGGCGTTCCTGGCCGCCCAGACCGGTGGGGTGGTCTCGATGCGTCACCTCGTCAGAGCCACCGCGCAGGAGTATCGCAAGATCGGCCGGATGGTCGTCGACTCCGAGTTCGGGCGTCACCACGAGCTGCTCGGGGACGAACCGTGAGCGCGCGTCGTCCTCGAGCGCCAAGGGGCCGGGACCGCGTGCGGCGGCCCTGAGGGCGTGGTGTCGAGTGATCACCGAACGCGACCTCCGGCCGGCCCCGGGCACGTCGCCGAAGCTGGCGCCGAAGTCAGGGCCGGACCCGGCGAGCGCGGGCCCGTCCGCAGAGCTCGACCCGGACAGTCTGCTGGCGATGCAACGCCTGGTCGGCAACCAGGCCGTCGGCGAGCTCGCAGGTCTGGCCGGGGAGCCACCTGACGTACCGGTCGACGGGGTCCGCCTCGACGAGGGCGGCGACGGTGCGGGTGGAGCCGGCGACGACGCCGCCGGCGCGAGCGGGGGCGATGGGGCCGACTCCGGTGCCGGGACGGGTGGTGACGCCGGATTCGTCAGCGGGGCCACGAGCGGTGAGGGCGCCAAGGGCGATGGGGGCGCCACGAGCGAAGGGGGCGCCAAGGGCGAAGGGGGCGCCCAGGGGGACGGGAGTGGCGTTTCCGGGGCCGAGGTCGGCGGGCCGAAGGCGGCCGGTGCCGGGGGCGGGGCCAAGAACGGGGCCGACCCCGCCGCCGCGTCCGCCACGGAGGCGGCCGGGGCCAAGGCGGAGGCAGCTGCGGAGGCGGCGGTGGCGAAGGCGGACGCCGCGTCCGCGGGTGCGAAAGGCGCAGCCGACGGGTTGAGGGGAGCCAAGGGATCTCCTCCCGGCGGCAAGGCGGCGGAGGCTCAGGCATCCGGAGCCAGAGCAGTCGGCGGTCCCGACAGCGGTGCGAGGCAGTCCGGGGCGAAGGCGGACGGGGGGAAGGCTGACGGGGCGAAGGCGGTCACGTCGGCCGGTGCGAAGGGCGGCGTGGCGGCCGGGGGCTCGGCAACCCCGGGAGGAGCCGGCGGTCCCTCGGCAGCAGCGCCGGCCGGTGGCGCCGACCTCACCTCGGTCAACGAGGAGCTGGCGATCCACCAGCAGTGGGCACGCGGTCCGGGGAGCGGCCCGGCCCCGAGTGGTGGGGGTCCGACCTCCGGGGAGGGACCCGGTACGGGTGCGCCCGACGTGGGCGCCGCCGGATCGGATGCCCGCGCGGCGTTCCTGGCCGACTCCGCTGGCGCCGGTCTCCTCAACGGGATGGGACAGGGGTTCCAGCAGGGCTTCGTGATGGGGCTCGGCATGGGGCTGCTCGAGCATGCGGTGCCGATCCCCGGACTGGGACTGGTGATCGGCGGCGCCATGGCACTGCACGGCATCATCGAGAACTGGGGCACCACCACCGCCGCGATCGGGGCGATGGGCACCGGTGCCTCGATCTACGAGGAGCTGGCGAACGACCTCGCGGGGCTCGGGGCGATCATCGACCTGATCTGCCAGATCCTCAACGTCATCGGCGGCATCGCGGGAGCCATCGCCATCGTGATGTGGATCATCACGATGGCCACGTTGGGCGCGGCCTCGCCGCTGGCGGCGACGATCTCGACCATCGCCGGACTGGCCTTGCTCGGTGTCGGCATCTTCAACGCGCTCGCCCAGTCCGTGATCCAGCCGTGCGTCGCCCTGTTCCGCGCGATGCACGCCTTCACCATGGAAGCGAGCCCGGCGGCGGTCGCGGCCCAGGGAGCCAAGATCTCGGCGGCGACCGGGATCATGGGCGGCCAGATCGGTGGCCTCGCCGGAGCCATCGCCGGCGGGGCGACCGCGAAGGGGCTCGCCGGCAAACCTCCGCCGGCCGTCGAGCCGCCACCGATGCCGCCGCCGGCCGAGGGACCACCGGCCCGGGTGGCGTTCGAGCCACCGGTCGTGACGGGGGAGGGCCCGGTGTCGGGTACGGCGCCGACGGTGGAGGTGCCGGTGTCGGGTACGGCGCCGACGGTGGAGGTGCCGGTGTCGGGTACGGCGCCGACGGTGGAGGTGCCGGTGTCGGGTACGGCGCCGACGGTGCCTGGTGAGGTCCCCGTCGGGCCGGTGGAGCCACTCCCGGGTCAACGCAACCCCGTCCAGCAGATGACCGCGGTGAACCCGGCCGAGGTCTCTCCGGGAGCGCCGCAGCCGCCGGGTTTCCAGTCGGGTCCGGTCGGCAGCTTCGAGGCGCCGACCGGCAGCGGCGGCGTACCGGAGCCGCTGCCGGGTCAACGCAACCCCGTCCAGATCTGGGAGAACAGCGCCGCCCCCGGCAAGAACAACGTCCAGATCTGGGAGAACATCCTGGACCGCCCCGGTGGTGCACCGGTCGCGGAGACCCCGGTGAGCGGCGGGTCCGGCGGCCCCGCCCCCGGTGTCCCTGTCGAGGCACCGGTCTCGGGCACCGCCCCCACCGTTCCCGGCGAGGGTTTCGGGACGCAGCCGACGGTGCCGGGGGAGGGTTTCGGGACGCAGCCGACGGTGCCGGGGGAGGGTTTCGGGACGCAACCGACAGTCCCCGGGGAGGTCCTCGGGCCGAGCCCGGCCGAGACACCGACACCGGCTTCGACGCCGGAACCGTCACCGAGCTCCCGACCCGCGCCGGCCGGTCCGGAGACCATGCCGGCACCACCGGATGCCGACCTCCCCTTCAATCCGACCGAGGTGCCGGAGCCCGGTCCGGGCGTGCCCGGTCCGGAGATCCCGCGACCGCCGAGGCTCCCGAACATCCCGGAGCTGCCCGACTGGGGACGAGATCCCGACTTTCGACCGAATCCCCAGGGCCCTCTGCCCGACAGCCCCTACGGACCCACGGAGCGTCCGCCGGCTCCGGGTGGACCCGCACCGAGCGGACCCGAACCCGGTGGTCCGGGCGGTCCAGGGGCACCAGCCGGACCAGGTGGCCCAAGGGCCGGACCGGAGAACCTGCCACCGGCGACCTCGGACAACTTCTACGAGCTCCCCGGTCAGAACCCGGCGACCGGCGAGGGGCTGCAGACGGTCGACGTCTACGGCCGCGGCGACCCGGCGCGGATCATGCACCACGACAACCTCGGCTTCAAGGGGGTCGGTGAGGTCACCGTCGCCGACCCGGCGGCGGTTCCCGGCGGGGGGCCGGCGGAGCCGGGAGGGAGCCTCATCCCCGCCGGCGAGGGAACCGCCGTCGAGGTCCCGGTTTACGGGAAGGGATCACCGCTCGAGGGACAGCCCCGCCCGGTCGAGGTCCGCACCCACGGCCCGAATCCGGCCGCCGCCAAGTACGGCCCGGACACCTACAGCGCCAACAACGCGACCACGCAGATCAACACCAACAAGGGTGCCTATCTCGACCCCTCGACGGGCACGTTCGGACCGCCCAACGCCGAGGCGCACATGCCGGCCGGCAGCCGGTACGGGCCCGGCGGACCGAAGGGTGCTCCCGGCGACTACTCCCTGTACGCCGAGCGACCAACCCCCGGCGGACCCATCCACGAGATCTACGGTCGACCAGGGGTGGACACGTTGCCGGAGGGCATGCCTCAGGACGCCGACGTGATCCTGGACCCGTCCCGCTACGCCGGCCCGAAGGGTGGTGGTCAGGGCCCGCAGGGCGGCGGTCCCGGACCGCAGGGAGGTGCGCCCCCGGGCGGTGGACCCGGCACACCACCGGACGGCCTGCCGCCGGGCATCGCTCCCCAGGTGGCGGTCGATCCGGCGTCGGGCAAGGGGGTCGAGGTCGTCCAGCCCAACTACAAGAACCCCCCCGGAACACCGCAGCAGATCGCCGCCATCCAGGCCGAGATCGGCATCCTCGCGCAGGAACGCGCCTCGGCCAAGGCGGCGGAGGCCGTCCACGGGGCACTGGAGTCGGAGCACCAGAAGTTCGGTGGGGACGTCGCCAAGGCGAATGACGTGACGGCGGCCGCAGCGGCCGGCGCGAAGGGTCACCAGGGTGAGGTCACCCAGAAGGAGGCGAACAACGCCCAGCAGGCGGCCAAGCACGGCGAGAGCCAAGGACTGATCAAGAGCTACCCGGATCGGGCCGCGGGCATCGCGGTGATGCGAACCCCGCTCGACGTGTTCCGCGGCTTCACCCACTACGCCGGCATGCTGCCGGGGGCGGTCGGCGCGAAATTCCACCAGATGAACGGCGAGGCGAACCGCTTCACCGCGGCCCTCGACCGGATCACCGCGCAGATGGCCGCCCAGGCCCTCCAGGGGCCGGCCCAGCTGGTCGGACTGCAACAGGACAAGGCGCAGCTGGCCGGTGTCAGAGCCGACTCGGCGGCGTCGGAGCAGGTGTTCACGCAGCAGAACACCGAAGCCCAGACGCTCAAGGCGATGAACGACAAGAAGCTCGCCCTGCACGCGACCGAGAAGCAACGAGCAGCCGACCAGGGGGCGAAGACCGACGGTGAGATCAACCGGAAGGAGACGGCGTCGGCCGATCTCGCCGGCCGGCTGCAGACCTGGTCGGCGGAGCACCGGGCCGAGCGGCAACGAGCGACCGAAGCGGCCAAGACCGCCTACGATGCCCGGGGATACCGGACCACCGTGGAAACTGGATGAGTGCGTCGATGGCAGAGCGTCACCCCGCCGAGCAGCTGCTGACCGAGGCCGACCACCTCGTCAAGACCGGCCGGCTCGTGGCGGCCGCCGCCCTGATCAGGCAGGCGGCGCAGGTCTACGCCGCGGAGGGCCGGGCGGAGGACGAGGCGCGGTGCCTGGTCCTGGCCGCCACCGCGGCCCGGTTGGGCGGGGCGCTCTCTGCGGCTCAGGCAGACGCCGACGGTGCCCGCCGCGCCGCGCCGGCCGATCCGGAGACGGCGGTCCAGGCGGTGGCCGAGCTCGCCGAGAGCCTGGTCGCGGCCGGCCGGCCGGTCCAGGCGATCGGGGAGTACACGACGGCGATCGAGCGGTGGCGGGACAGCCGAGGCGAACCCGGGGCGCTCGCCGTCCTGCTGCACAGACGCGGACTCGCGCACGCACTCGCCGACCGGCCCGACGAGGCGATCGACGACCTGCAGGCGGCCGCCGAGCAGTTCGCTGCGGCCGGCCTACCCCGCGCGGAACGGGCGGTCCTGGTCGAGGCGGCGACCCTGGCGACGGAACGCAGCACCCCGCAGCGCGGGGCGCGGCTGCGCGCCTGGGCCAGGACCGCAGCCGCCCGGGCAGGTGATCAGGAGGCCGAGGTCGATCTCGACCTGCTCGACGCCGCTCTCGCCGTCACCGGTGAGGATCTCGACCGGGCTCTGAGTCTCACCTGGCGGGCGCGTCAACGGGCGCTCGACGGCGTCGCCCCCGTCAAGTACCTGTCGGCGGCCATCGCCCTCGCCGAGCTCCACGACCTCCGGGGTGAGCACGGGTCGGCGTACGAGGCCCTGTCGACCGCCTGGGCGACGCTGGCGGACCTGATGGGCTCCGAGACGGCCCGCGCTGTGGTGCAGCCCCGCCTCCAGCTGCTCGTCGACCGCTGGGGAGTCGAGGAGTTCACGGCCGTCAAGAAGCGCTACGAGGCTCGCCGCCGGGCCCAGCTCGGGCTGGCGTGATCGCGCGCGGTGATCAAGGGTCGGTCCGGGATCACGCTCGGTCCGTGATCATGCTCGGTCGGTGGTCAGGGTCGAACAGGCTTCTCCCAGACCGAGACGTGCGTGGTGCTGTCCGGGGTGAGCGGCGACCGGTCCCAGCCCGCCCACCGATGTGCCAGTCCCAGCCCCGCGAGCCGCGCCATCAGATCCAGCTCGGCCGGCCAGGCGTACCGGAACGGTATCCGGCGGAACTGACCGGAGCCGTCGGCGGAGATGGTGATGTGGTTCGAGGTGAACTGCTGCGTCACCACGTCGTACTGGTCGAAGCCGACGTATCCCCCTCCCGCGGGGTCGGGAGCGACCGCGAAGGGCACCGTGTCCTGTCCGGGCGGCAGCCGTCGCAGGCTGGGCAGGCCCACCTCGATCAGGAAGTGCCCCCCGGGTCGCAGGTGGGCGGCCGCGTTGGCGAACACCGCAACCTGGCCGTCCTGGGTGGTGACGTTGCTGATCGTGTTGAACACGAGGAAGACCAAGGAGAAGGTGCCCGGCACCCGCGTCGTGGTCATGTCGCCGATGGTGACGGCCACCCGGTCGCCGCCAGGCTTCGCGGCGATCCGTGACGCCATCGCGCGACTGAGCTCGATGCCGGCGACGTCCAGGCCGCGAGAGGCCAGCGGAGCGGCGATCCGGCCCGTGCCCACGGCGAGCTCGAGCACCGCTCCGTCGCCGGCGAGCTCGGCCAGGACCTCGACCGCCGGCTCGATCACCGCGGGATCGTTGGCTCCACCCGGACCGTCGTAGTCCGCCGCCACGCTCTCGGGGAACCACCCGTCCGCCACCGCGTCACCGAGGTGATCGTGCCCTGCTGCACTGCCCACAGGGCGACGGTACGTCCGACTGCCGGCCGACGCATCTCGATTCTTCGGTCACCCACGATGACTTTCCGGTGGGCCCGGTGTCTACCCGGTCACAGCATCCGCGAGAGAGGACTTCCCAGCCCCGCAAGGTCACCGCCCACCTCTTCAGCTCGGTCAACGGAGTGGTCGAGAGCCCCAACCAGTGGCAGTTCGACGCCTTCGGCCGGGAGGAGGGTCAGCTGATGGGCGCCGTCATCGGCGCGGTCACCGACGTGATCATCGGCCGGCGGCTGTGGCAGGAGTGGTCCGAGTTCTGGCCCGGCGCCGACGACCCGTTCGGGCAGTTCATCAACCCGGTCCGCAAGCACGTGGTCACCGGCACGTTGTCGGGTGACCTGCCGTGGAACAGCACCGCGATCGACGGTGACCCGGTGGGCTACGTGCGGAACCTGCGCGACGGGGACGGCGGCGACATCTCCGTCACCGGGGGCATCGACACCGTCCGCTCCCTCTTCCTGGCCGGGGTGATCGACGAGCTGACGCTGACCACGCACCCGGTGGTGACGAACGAGGGACGACGGCTGTTCGACGAGAGCGTGCCGATCACCCGCCTGACCCTGGTCCGGACCCAGCAGACCAGCAAGGGCAACGCCCTCCTGACCTACGGCCTCCGGCCGAGCGACTGATCGGGTTCGCCGCTCGGCTCCTAGCCCTCGTTGACCTGGATCCGGTGCAGCACGTGGGCCGGCTTGAGCTGGCTCACCAGGGCATCCAGGCGTTCGACGTCGATCGGGTCCTCCTCGCTGGACTCGACGATGACCACGATGGCCGGCCGTTGCTCACCGGGAAGCGCGGCGGCCGGATCGGTCGACCAGGAGGAGGCCCCCGACTCCTGCACCTGGACGTCGACACCCAGGGCTGCTTCGAGCGCGAGCTCGATCCCGCGGCGGGTGCCTCGGATGGCGTGCAGCTCGCCGGCGGAGGCCAGCAGCTTCCGCTGCAGGTCCAGGTCGCCGCCCGGGTCGACCTCCATCCCCAGCCAGTGCCCGAGCCAGGGGAGCATGTCGTCCGGCGTGGTCGCCAGGTCGAGGTAGGACGCGAACGCGTCGAGACTCATCAGCACCGGGGCGAGCACCTCGTCCAGCCCCGCGCACAGCTGCTGGGCGAACGGGTCCTCGCGGAGCATGGTCGGCAGGGTCGGCGCCAGCGGCAACGCACTCAGGGCGCCGTCGATCGTTCCTCTCACCGTCTCACCACCCTCGGCTCCGAGGGGCCCGTGGCCGTCACTTCTTCACCCGCACCTGGTGCTCGAAGGAGTAGACCAGGGCGGACGGATCGATGTCGATCCGCTGGGTGGCCGAGCCTCGACGGCCGGTGAACGGCTCGGCGGGGAACAGGGCCACGCTCACCTCACGGGCCATGTCGACACCCGGGATCCGAGCCAGCGCGGCGTGCACCTCGTGGGACTGGACCGAGCGACCGAACGGCCACCCCGTTCCGTCGGGTCCGCCGACCAACGGGTGGTAGAGGCGGTAGAGGGCGCGCAGCACCTCGGTCCGGACCTCGCCGGGTTCGTACAGCGGCCGACAGCTGAGACTGACCACCGCTGTCAGCCAGGCGTAGTCGGGCGGCTGGACCAGCAGCCGGGTGCCGACCAGCCGCCGGGCGTCGAGGCTCTCGGCGATGCGCTCCAGGGTGGCGGCCGGGGGATCGAGATCGGCGCGCTGGATCCGGCCGAGCTCGTCGCTGGCCACGTGCGGGACCACGAGGAGTCGGACGCCGGCGCCCCCCTCGGCCGTGTCCGGGGCGCAGTGCACCCGGGCCGCGTCCGGGGCCACATCCCGGGCCAGCTGCTCGAAGTCCTCCGCGGTCACCGCCCGGCCGCGGGAGCGCAGCAGCAGCGGGCCGCGCGTCTTCGCGTCGGCGAGCGTCTCGGACTCGGCGCCGCCGATGGCGGGCACCCGGTTCTCGACCCGGCTGACGTACGGCACGGAGGTCTTCAGCACCCGCACCAACCCGCGACCGACGTTGCCGGCCTGGCCACCCCCGGTCCGGTACGACTCGAGCCGCAGCACCGCGCCGGGTGCCGGGATGGCGCCGTAGTAGAGCAGGTCGTTGTCCGCGGCCCGCACGGCCGGTCCGAACTGGATCTCGCCGGCGAAGCGGTCGATGCGGAAGTGCAGGTCACCGGGTCCGGACAGCGCGAAGTGCGGCACCTCGGTCCACAGCTGCGTCCGGTCGCCGTGCAGCGCGGTGACGGTCGCGGGCTCCTCCGAGGGCAGGACCGGGCGCTGCTGGAGAGCGAAGTGCTGGGCGGGGGTGCCGTCGGAGCGCCCGATGACCTCCGCCCGCACCACCTCGGCGTGCACCGTGGGGGCGGTCCCCCCGATGGTGAACGCGGTGGCGGACAGGATCTGCGGGGAGGCGGTGTACGTGGGCTGGTCCGGCTCGGCCTCGACCAGCCGACAGCGCAGCCAGCCGCCCCGCTGCCGGGCGATGATGGAGGCCTGGTGCCCGCCGGGCACGTGCAGGATGACGTCGCCCGGCTTGTTGAGCCCACCGGTGTCGTCGGAGTCGACCTCGCAGGCGACCCAGCCCTCCTCGGTCCAGGCCTCCCAGAGCACCGGCGGACGGCGCGGGTCGACGCCGCGGCCGGACACCTGGCACCCGAGCCGCAGCACGACGGCGCAGTGCGGCACCGCGTCCGACAGCCCGATCAGCAGAGCGTCACCGACCGCCGGGGTGGCCGAGAAGCACCGGAAACCGGCCGGGCCCGACAGCGCCGCGGTCATGTCCGCCGGCGCTTCCCCCACCGGGTGCATGCCGGCTCGGGAGAAGGAGCACGGCACGATCTCGAGCTCGCGGGTGGTGCTGAACACGATCGGGTCGGCGACGTCGGTGCGGGCCGTCGCCACCTGGGTCTCGGTCCTCACGATCACCGGCTGCGGCTGCGGTGCGGAGAGCCAGAACGTGACCTCGCCGCGGGCCGCGGCCGGTGGCCGGAGCTCGACACCGATCAGCTCCAGGAACTTGATGTAGTGCAGATCCGGTACCCGGTTGAGGCGGTAGATCAGCTGGTCGACCATCTGGGCGAACGCCTCGATCAGGGTGACACCCGGGTCGGAGACGTTGTGGTCGGTCCAGGTGGGGCACCGTTGCTGGACCAGTCGCTTGGCGTCGTCGACCAGGTCCTGGAAGCGTCGGTCGTCCAGGTTGGGGGCGGGGAGCATGTCACTGACCTCCGGTCGGAGCGGGGACGGACGCCGACCAGGAGGACGGTGTGGCCGAGGGGTAGAGGGCGGATCCAGCGAGCACGGGCCCGGACGAGCCGAGGGCCGCCGCCCCCGGGCCCAGACGGGTCGGGCCGAGAACCGGCCGACCCCCGTCGCCCTCGTCGGGGATGACGTAGAAGGGGAAGACGAGGTTGCGCGGGTCGTTCAGCCCCCGCGCCGAGTAGCCGATGTCGATGTGGACGCGGCCGTCGCTGATCCGGTCGAAGCTGACCACGACGTCGTTCACGTCGATCCGGGGTTCCCAGCGTTCCAGGGCCTCCCGGACGTCGTACGCGATCTGACCGGCGGTGGCCGAGTTCGCCGGGCCGAAGACGTGATCATGGATGCGGCAGCCGAAGTCGGGTCGCATCGGTCGCTCCCCGATCGAGGTGCCCAGGATCAGCCGGATGGACTGCTCGATCTCGCGCTCCCGCGTCACCAGCGCGACGCGACCGGTCGGATCCGCCCCCAGCGGGTACGACCAGCCCGCGCCGATGAAGTCCACCTCGTCCATGTCCTCGCCCTCCGCAATCAGTTGATCTTGACCATGGCGCCGGTGATGGTGGTCATCGCCCCGCCCTTGAGCTCGGCCGTGGTCTGGCCCTTGACGCTGACGCTCATCCCCTCGACGCTGACGGTGCCGTTCGACTTCATCTGCACCGCGCCGCTGCCGCCGTCCAGCTGCACGCCGTTGGTGGCGGTCATCTTGACCGACGCCGCCTTCATCGTCAGGTCGGAGTTCTTGGCGTCCAGGGTGATCCCCTGGGACCCCTCGATCAGGACCGTGCCGTCGGACTGCACGGTGATCGTGGTGTTCGTCTTGTCGATGAAGATCAGGAACTTGTCGTCCTTCGTCGCCAACCGGACACCCTCGTTGCTGCCCTCCTGGTCGAGGAGATCGATCCGGTGGCCGGCCCGGGACACCAGCGAGCGTCGGTTGATCGCCCCCGAGCTGCCGTCGACCAGGTCGTTGGGGCCGGCGGGCACCGTGTCGATGCCGTTGTAGAGGCCGCCCAGCACCACCGGCCGGTCGAAGTCCTGCAGCTCGAATCCGACCAGCACCTCGTCCCCGACCTCCGGCAGCGCGATCCAGCCGCGGTCCTTGCCGGCTCCCTGGCAGACCACCCGGGCCCAGTCGCTGACGTAGTCGTCCGACAGCCACGGGTACTTGATCTTGACCCGGCCCATCTTCTCGGGGTCGTTGACGTCGGTCACCACCGCGATCACCACCCCTGGCGGGGTCTGGCGGGAGCGTGCGCCACCGGACGCGAGTCCGAGCAGGCTGCGATCTTGGCGGCCGGTCACCGTGAGCGCGGTCGTGTAACCGGTGGTCGGGTCGAACCGGTGCCGGGCGGTGGTGATGGTGTACAGACCTTCGAAGGGAGCCCCGAGACCGTCGAGAGAGACCTTGCCGCCGGCTTTGAGATCCGGGTTGCCGCGAGCCACCCCCTCGAACTCGGCGAAGGCCGAGGCCTTCTCCTCGGCCAGCGCCTTGGCCGCCTGGTCGACCTCGTTCTGGGTCCGGTAGGGGACGTCGGTCGAGACGTACGTCGGGTTGCCGAAAGCGTTCGCCATGTCGGTCGGCTTCACCGTCGCCAGGTCGATGGCCGACGCCTTCGCGGGGGCCGAACCCACCAGGGCCCGCTTCTCCGCGACGTCCCACCCGCGGACCTCCACCTTCCCGACCTGCTGGGCCGAGGTGAGCACGGAGCGGAACCGGATCAGCTCCTCGCCGAACTTCAACGAGGTGGGCGAGCCGGTGGCCGCGGCGGCGGCGAACGAGAAGGCGCCGTTGCGGACGGTCAGATCGAGACCGGCGTCCCGGGCGAGCTGGGTCAGGATCTCCCAGTCGGTCTGCCCGGCCTGACTGACCACGGGGAACACCGTGCTGGTGCTGTCCACCGTGCCCACCCTGAGACTCGCCCGCTTCGCCACCTGGGTGGCGATGTCGGAGGCCGTCATCTGGACGTAGCTGACGGTCCGGCGGTCGCGGAACAGCCGGTGCGCGGGGTCGTACCCGCGGATGATCGTGAACGTCCCCCCGGTGTCGAACTCCAGCTCCAGCGCGGTGATCTCCCCCTCGATCAACGTCTTCGGGCTCGACGACGCCGCCGTGTTGACCTTGATCGTGACCTTCCCGCCGACCTTCGCGTTGCTCTTGGTCAGCACGATCCGCTCGGGGTCGCGGAAGCGCAGCGCGAACATGTCCGGCAGGCGTTGGCTGTCCTCGATCAGCGCGGAGACGAGCAGCGGCACGAGATCCGCCGGCATCGGCGAGCCGTCGATCTCCACCAGGCACATGCTGCCCGTCATCCGGTCACCCCCAGCTCCTCCAGCGAGGGCAGCAGGATGGTGCGCCCGGTGGGCATCCGCAGCGGGTCGTCGATGCCGTTGTAGGCCGCCAGCGGCCGCCAGTGGGCCGGGTCGCCGTACTCGGCGTAGGCGATGGAGGCGAGGTTGTCGCCGACGATCGTGCGGTGGACCCGACGGATGCTGTCACTCCCCGAGGTCGGGTTCTGCCGGGGCGGCGCCCCCGGCATCTCCTCCATCGACACGCTGCAGATGGCTCGGATCGGGGTGCCGTCGGAGCGGAAGAGGGTGTACTTGGCGCTGACCGAGGTGATCACCGCCGGGAAGGTGGAGATGCTGCCCCACTGCAGCACCACCAGCGGTGGGGTGGGCTTCTTCTGCCCGGCGCTCTGCTCGGTGGGCACGCAGCAGCCGAAGAGCTTCTCCACGACCTCCAGCACCGAGCCGTCCCTGGCGCCGGTGGCGTCGAAGAACATCTCGACGGTGAGCTTGCAGGGATCGGACCCGGTGAACTCCGGCGGCGGGGCGCTCTTGGATCCCTTGGCCGGCTTGCGCTCCCACTTGGCGGACTTGGCGATCGTCACCTCCTTGGGGTTGAACTGGAAGCCGATCGTGTCCTTGATCGCGCCGGGCTTGTAGCCGCCGGGGGCCGGATCGGGGGTGTACACGGTGAGCTTCGCCTTGTCCATGGTGGGCCGCCCGACGACGGCCTTGCCGCCCGAGCCTGCGTCCCCGGGGACCCCGACCAGACCGGAGCTCCCGGCCAGGGCGATAGCGGTCGTCACTGCACGGCCCCTTCGGGGAGGAACCCGTGGTGGGCGAGCTCCAGGGTCTCCATGGCGACCTTGGGGGAGTCCAGGTTGAGACTCGGACCCGACCAGCGCACCGGCATCACCCCGTCCAGGCTCCAGCTCGCCACCACCTGACGGTCCCCGGTCATCGCGGTGATGCACGCCGTCTTGCGGGTCACGTCGGTGGCGAACCCGATCAACCACTCGGTGATCTTGTGGCTGTCCCGCCCCACGGCCCGGGACAGCTTGACGTTGGTGTACTTGATCCGACTGGGCAGCTGCCAGATGAAGGCGTTGTTGCCACCCTCTTCCCGTTGCTCCATCACGACCTCGGCCCCCAGGCCCTCGCAGCTGCTGAAGTAGCCCAGGTTCTCCCCGTCCACGGTGACGGTGAAGCACACGCTGACCGCAGGGTCGGTGGTGGCGTCCAGCGGATCGGTGATGCCCTTGGCGGCGGCCATGGTGTGCTCCTCGGTTCGAGATCAGGGACGGAGATCGGTGAGCAGTCCGGAACGCTCCCGGTCCTGGTAGAGCTCGGCGCGCAGCCGGGCGGACAACGGCTCGTACAGGCGGCGGGCCATCTCCTCGAGCTCGGCACCGCTCATCGGTCCGGCCGAAGCGGCGGGTCCGGCCGGGGCCGCGGACGAACCGGCCGGCGCCGGCGAGGGGTCAGCGGCCAGCTGGACCTCGGTCTCCGTTGCCCGCTGGACCGACGGACCGTCGTCGTGCGGGACCGACGGATCGCCGCTGCGCTGGACCGAAGGACCGGGAGAAGGCCGGGCGGCGGCCATCGCGAACATCTCCGCGAGGCCGACGGTGCGGCTCGAGACCGCCATCGCCGGTGCCTCCGCCGGCACCGGGGGAGCGACGGTGGTGCTCGCGCCGGAGGAGCCAGGGGCGGGCGCGGCGAGCCGCCGCTGGATCAGCGGCGGCTGGTCGACCCCCGTCGTCGTGGCTGGTCGGTCGGGGGCTAGCGGCGAACGCTGCACAGCGGCGGTCGGCGGGGCACCCGGCGGCGACCAGGCCGAACCGGCGCCTGCCGGAGACCACTCCGCACCCAGGCCCACGGACGGCGGTGCGGGAGTCACCGGGGCCGATCTTTCCGGCGCGTCGACGTGGCTGAGCTGGCCGAGGTCGAGGGGCTGGCCGAGGTCGAGGGGCTGGCCGAGATCGAGGGGGTGGCCGAGATCGAGGGGGCTGGTCGCGTCGGGGGGGCCGATCACACCGGGATGGCTGAGCTCGTCCGGCTGGTCGGGGCGGCCGAGCTGGTCAGGTGCCGCAGCCGGGTGGTCGACGGTCCGCCGGGTCTCACCGTCGGCGGACTTCTCGTAGCGGAGGCGCTGAACCGCCGGCGCCGGAGGGACGGTCGCACCGGGTGACAGGTCGCTCAGGCCCGAGGCGTGGGGTGGGCGACCGTCGAGCAGGCTGCGCTGCACCAGGACTCGTTCGGGAGCGGTCCGGGCCCGCTCCGGCAGGGCCCGCTGGAGGCGTACGGCCGGCACCGGCAGCTGGCCGCTCCGGTCGGGGGAGACGCGACGCGCCACCACGAGCTCGGGCTGCTCCGGCACCGAGGCGTCGTCGCCCGCCGACTCGCCGTGGCCGCCCGGCGGCGCAGCCGGCGGGGTGTCGTGCAGGGCGGAGATGGCGGCGCTGAACCCACTGAGCGGGGCCGGGGCCGGCGTCGACGCGGAACCGTCGGGGGGCGGAGCCTGGCTCGCTCCTGCGTCGGCCGCCTCGGTCCGACGTTGCACCGCGATGAGCGGCGGGTAGCCCTGCTCGTCGAGCCCGGGCAACGACGGTGACCCTGGCATGGTCGGCCCTGATGTGGTCGGCCCTGATGTGGTCGGCCCTGATGTGGTCGGCCCTGACGTGGACGGCCCTGACGTGGACGGGGCGGCGGGGTTGGACACGGCGGCGTTCGGGGCGGCGGGCGGTGTCGGCGACCGGCCGGCCGGGGACCGCTGGACGGGTAGGACCCCGGCCCTGGGTGTCGGCGAGTGCTCGACGACGTGCCGTTGCCGCGTGGGTCCGGAGCCGGAGCCGCCGGCGGCGGGCGCCGCGGTCGGCACCGTCAACGGTGCGGCGCGCTCGGCGATCATCGCCTCCGCGGAGGTGCTGTCGCCCGACGCAGACGGTACCGCCGACGCGCGCGGCACGCGGTCGGAGAGCAGGCCGACCAGCGTGTCCGCGGCCGGTGAGTCCGGAGCACCGGGCACCGGCCCCGCGGCCGAGCGGGCCACCACGAGCTCCTCGACGGCGGCCGGCTCGGGGGCGCTCGACGTCGCCGGGGTCAGGGTCGGCGCTGCGGTGGGCGCCGTTCCGGACGGGGTGGGAGCTGCGCTCGCGGGAGACTCCTCCCCTCTCGATGATGACGACGTCACCGGGCGCAGGGTCGCCGCGACGGAGTGGCCGGCCGCCTCGGCCGGACTGACCGCGGGAGCGGTCGTGGTGCCGAGGGACGACCGCTGCACGGGGGTCGACTCCTGGGGGGCAGCTGACCGCTGCACGGGGACGGTGAGCGGGGCCGGCTCGGCTGCGGCAGCCGGGCTCGGGACCGTCGCGGCATCCTCGGCACCGGGAGTGAGCTGGCTCGGGGCGCTCACGGGCTCGCGGGCGCCCAGAACTGTCGCGTCGCCGTCACCTCCTCCGCTGGTGCCGGAGCTCTGCTCCGACGACACCGTCGGCGCCACGGAGCGGGCCACGACGAGGTGCTCGTCGGCGCTCGGCGGCGCGGGCTCGGAGGTCCCGTCTGCACTCGGGTCCGTGCCCGCCGCGACCGGCCCGTCGACCGGGGCGGGTGTGGGCCGGTCGGTCGCTGACGAGACCTCCGGCCGGAGCGTGGCGATCTGTCGCTGGACCGCCGGCGCGGTCGGAGCAGCCGGTCGGTCGGGGACCCGGAGCTCGTCGGTCCCCTCGTACGGGATCGGGCCGCCGACCGAGGAGGTCAGACCGCCGACCACACCCCCCGGACCGTCGGGATCGACCAGGTGGCCCAAGGGGGCGAGGAAGCTGGGATTCTGGTGCGTGGTCAACGACGACCGGAAAGCAGACGGCGGCGCCACGGCGGTGCCGTCGGCGACGCTGCGCTGCAGCGGCGGGAGCCGGGTCCACGCAGCCGGGACCCCGGAGACGGACGGAGCGACCTCAGCGGTCGACGGAGTCGCCGAGCCGGGCTGCGGGCGGTCGGTGTCACCGGCGGCCGCAGCCGGCGCGTCGGCGCCCCGCCCACGCCCCCAGGGCAACCGCTCCCAAGGCCACCGCATGGTCGACACTCCTCTGGACAGATCGATGCCCGCTGCTCAGTCGCCTGAGATGCGGGTGTTGAGGGCACCGACCTCGCGGACGAATCGCTGACGCTCCGCGTGCTCGAGGTCGAGGATCTCGTCCCGAGACCAGTGCAGGTAGTAGGCGACGTACGCGATCTCGGAGTAGAGCCGATCGGTCGCGTACGTCAGGATTCCCCCAGGCGCCCCCCGGAGACGTCGACGGCGAAGTGGTGCTCGCACGACGGGCAGGTCACGGTCGCTCGGGTGTGTCCCTCGGTGTTGACCCGTCGGTAGAGGTCCTGCAGGAACGCCAGGTCGGTCGCGAACAGGTCCTCGACGATGCCGGGGTGGATGTCGTCGATGGTCCCGATCCGTTCGATCACCCTCGCCAGCAGCACCACCGTGAGGTAGGCCGGGTTCTCGCGCACCCGGTCGTCCCGCAGGGGAACGAGCTCGTCCCGGGCCGTGGCCAGCCGCATCACCCCGTCCCGGTGGACGGTGCCCGACCGGTCGACGTACCCCCGGGGCAACAGGAAGCTGAACTCCGTGACCAGCGTCTCGCGTCGGGACGGCGCCTCGCCCCCGCGCGAGGGCGAGGCGTCGGCCGACGTGCTCGGCTCCGGGATGATGACCGTCCCCCGGCGCATGGTCAGGCGCCCTGGACTTCGATCGACTCGCAGGTCAGGGTCAGCTTCTCCGACAGGTAGGAGGTGTCACCGGCCTTGAGCGTGCCGACCTCGAGGCTCTTCGGCCAGGCGTTGGTCAGCTTGTAGCGCTTGACCTCTGTCCCCTCGTAGTCGAAGACGATCACCGAGCCGCCCTTGCGGGAGTCGGACATCTTGCCGAACCGACTGCTCTCGATCCACTTGTCGAAGCTGTTGTCCCCGGTCAGACCGCGGGTCAGCGTGATGTCCGGAGCCTTGGGTCGGCCGGGGAGCCGTCGCAGCTGGTACTTGCCGTCCGGTCCGTTCTCCTTGAACTCGACGACGTCCTGTTCGATCTTGAGTCCGCTGATCTCGGTGATGCTCTTGATCATCACCCCGTCGAACTCCAGCCCGAACGAGTGGCCGACGGAGCTGTCGCCATCGGGAAGTGGCATCTCATGTCCTTTCTGTGGTCAAGCTGGGTAGAGGGAGGGACTGCCGGGACTCAGCTACTCGCTGACCAGGCTGGTGCCACCGGAGAACTGGGCCAACCGGAAGATCACGAACTCGGCCGGCTTGACGGGGGCGACGCCGATCTCGCAGACGACCTGGCCCGCGTCGATGCCTTCGGCCGGGTTCGTCTCGTCGTCGCACTTGACGTAGAAGGCCTCGCCGGGAGTGGAACCGAACAGGGCGCCGGCCCGCCACTCCATCACCAGGAAGGCGGAGATGGTGCGACGGATCTTCGCCCACAACGCCCGGTCGTTCGGTTCGAACACCACCCAGTTGGTGCCGTTCAAGATCGACTTCTCCAGGTAGTTGAACAGCCGGCGGATGTTGAGGTAGCGCCAGGCCGGGTCCGACGACAGCGTGCGCGCGCCCCAGACGCGGATCCCGCGACCGGGGAAGGCCCGGATCACGTTGATCCCCTCGGGGTTGAGCAGGTCGTGCTCGTTGCGGGTGATGTTGATCTCCAGGTCGATGGCCCCCCGGACGATCTCGTTGGCCGGCGCCTTGTGCACCCCGCGGGTGGCGTCGTTGCGACCCCAGATGCCGGCGATGTGACCCGACGGGGGCATGAACGAGAGCTGACCGGTCGCGGGGCTCATGGTCTGCACCCAGGGCCAGTAGAGCGCCGCGTACATCGAGTCGTAGCGGGCCTTGTCGACCCGCCACTCCTTGATCTGCTGGGCGTTCATGCCGGGGGGTGCGTCCAGGATGGCGACCCGGTCGCCCATCAGCTCGCAGTGGGTGATCATGGCGCTCTGCACGGCCTGCACCTGGTCGAGGTCGATGGCGCCCTGCTGGTAGGCGCTCATCAGGTCCGGGACGCAGAGCATCGTGATGTCCTCGATCGCCTCCAGACCGCCGAACCCGGTGCGTTCGGCCACGTCGCCGACGTAGTCGTCGGCGCTGAGCCGCGTGGAGGGGATGGCGGCCGGGGAGGCGGGTGCCGCCAGCGCCGTCTCGCCGTTGGCGAGGCGGACGACGGCTCCGGTGCTGGTGTCCTCGAGCTGGACGACCTTGGAGACGGTGTTGACCATCGTCACCACGTTCTGCTTGCCGCGGGCGAAGTTGGCGCGGTCGAACTCCTCGACCACCTCGCCCTTGACCTTGATCACCAGCCGGAACATGTCCTCGGTCACGTTGTCGCCTCCGGCGTCGGTGACTTCCACGCTGACGTCGCCGGGAGCGGCGGCGGGATCCAGGGCGGTGACCTTCAACCGCCCGATCTGCGCGCTCGGACTGGCGGCCAGCTCCTTGGCGCGGGCACTGCGCGGCGCCGGACCGCTGTCGTCACCTTGTCCCACCCGGACGACGTAGGCGTTGCCCCCGCCGTTCTGGAAGTAGGCGTAGACGGACTGCGCCAGGTAGGACCCGGCGACGAATCCGCCGAAGGTCGTGGTGAACTGCGTCCAGTTGCTCACGAGGGTCGGCGCGTTGAACGGCCCCTCCTCGGCGAGGCCGATGAAGGCGGCGACGGCCGTGCCTGCGCCCTCCAGGGGTCGGGCTCCCGCGGCGACTTCTTCGACGTAGACCCCGGGTGACTGATACGGCGGCATGCTGGGCTCCTTGGGTGTGAACGTGGCCTACTGCAGCCTGTTCCGGGGGCGTCCCGGGCGGTACGTCCCCCTGGACGCGAGCAAGGGCAGGCTCGTCTGCCTCATCGGGCAGGAGGCGCCCCACGTGCAGGATCGGGAGCGACCGGGAGGGCTCGGCTCGACGGCGAGGGGGCGGCGCCAGCGCTGACCAAGGGCGTCAGCACGCCCCGCAGATCGACCGGGACCGGGCGACCCGGGATCTGCCACGGGCTGGGGTGGCCGTGCTCGGGTCGGGGTGCCGCCGGCCTCGCGCCAGCAGGGGCCGGGGGCTCGGTGACCCTGAGCGTGGAGCTGCCCGATCAGGCGGACCGGACCGGACTGCCTCACGCACAGCGGTCAGGCCGGCATCTCCTCGTCCTCTTCGGCGACCTCGCGCTGCACGAAGTGACCCTGGAGCTCTTCCTCCTCCTCAGCACCCGCTTCGCGCTGCACGAACAGACCCTGGACCGGCTCCTCGTCGTGGTCGTGCCCGGCGTGGCGCTGGACGAAGAGCCCCTGGAGCTCGTCCTCCTCCTCGGCCTCGCGCTGGACGGCGGGGCCGGTGGCGCTCGACGTCTGCACCGGCGCCGGGGAGGACATCACCTGCTCCGCGTTGGCCGACGCCTCCCGCTCGAAGCGGTCCGACGGGTCGCTGACCTTGATCCCGCCGGGGGCCGAGGTCCCGTCGACCGGACCGCTGCGCTGCTGCACCACGTGGGTCAGCTCGTGGGCCAGCGTCGTCCGGCCCTCGTCGGAACCGGGGTCGTAGGTGTCGCGCTGGAAGACGATGTTGGATCCGACCGTGTACGCGTGCGCGTTCACCGCCGAGGCCGATGCGGCTGCCGCCGAGTCGTCGTGCACCCGGACGTCGCTGAAGTCGTGGCCCATCCGGGCCTCCATGTCGGTCTGGACGTCCGGCTCCAGCGGGCGCCCGCCGGAGGAGATCACCTCGTGCACGGGGGAGCGCTCCTCCTCGAGCATCGAGGACACCCCGGCGTTGCCGATGCTGCGCTGCAGACCCAGGATCTCCTCGGCTCCCAGCGCATCCTTGCGACCGGTCGCCGCCGCCTTGGCTGCATGGGCGCTCGCGTCCTGGCCGATCCGGGACGCCGCGGGCCGCATCGTCTCGATGCGCTCGTCGAACCGATGTTCGTGCATGACCACAACCTCCGCGTGTCGGCGACCCTCCCACTGTGGCACGGGTCCGGCACCGCGGCCAGGTCCCTCGGTGGAGCTGTGGGCGCAACCCGAGCTGCCCGAAAGGGCAGGTCGCTCGGTCAGGCGATCATCGAGAAGTAGCGACCGAACTCCCGCTCCAGGACGAGCCGGCCCATCTTGCGATATTCCTGCTCCACGGCGGCCACCAGGTGCAGCATGCCGACGGGCGTGGCGTCGGCGGCCGCCAGGTAGGCCGCGGTGGTCGACGCGGACCGGATGTTGCCGCCGGCGAAGTCGAACGACGACGCGAGGAAGTCGTAGTCGATGTCGGTCCCGAGGGGCAGGGGCGGCGCCAGGCAGCGTTGCCACAGCGAGCGGCGGAGCTCCTCGGTGGGTTCGGGGAAGTCGATGATGGCGTCCAGTCGTCGGGTGAAGGCGTCATCGATGTTGGCTCGGAGGTTGGTCGCCAGGATCGCCAGTCCGTCGAAGGTCTCCAGCCGTTGCAGCAGGTAGGCGCTCTCGATGTTGGCGTAGCGGTCGTGGGCGTCGCGCACGTCGCTGCGCTTGCCGAAGATCGCGTCCGCCTCGTCGAAGAACAGCACCGCGTTGACGCCGCCGGCTTCGGCGAAGATCCGTTCGAGGTTCTTCTCGGTCTCCCCGATGTACTTGTCGACGACGGTGGCGAGGTTGACGGTGTAGAGGTCGAGCCCCAGGTCGGACGCGATCACCTCGGCCGACATCGTCTTGCCGGTCCCGGAGTCGCCGGCGAACAGCGCCGTCACTCCGTGCCCGCGACCACCACCGCGCCGCATCCGCCAGTCGGTCAGGACCGTGTCGCGATGTCGGGCCCGGGCGGCGACCTCCTTGAGCCCGCGCGTCACCGTCGGTGCCAGCACGAGATCGGCCCACGCCACCTCGGGCACGATCCGTCGCGCCAGCCGTTCGAGCCCCGCCGCGTTCTGGGCGCGGACGCCGCGGCGCAGGTCGTCGGCCGAGACCGGGCCGCCGGTCATCCGGGCGGAGGCCTCGGCCGCGCGGACGGCCTTGGTGACCTGACCGGGGCCCAGGGCCAGGTGGACGGCCAACGAGGCCGGATCCAGAGAGGGGTCGTGAGCCCCGAGCGCACGCTCCCACAGCGCCAGCCGTTCCCGCCCGCCGAGCACCGGTGCATCGGCGAGCAGCGGGCTCACCGTCGACCACTGCGGATCCCAGGTGGTCGAGCCGACCAGCAGCACCGGGATGTCCGCCGCCGTCAGCCGGTGCATCGGCTCCGCGCCGGACTCCGCCAGCAGCTCGATCGGTCCGGCCACCAGACCCGCGCCCAGCAGCAGCGCCTCCCGGAGGGCGAGGTCGGCGAGGGCGGCGGCTTCGTTCGGCGCGACGCCGCCCAAGCGCGTCAGGTCCAGCGTCAAAGCGCCCATCGACGCCGCCGAGAGCGCCGCGACCGCGACCGCCGACCCGGTGCCGACGACGCGTTCGCGCAGGTGCACCAGGCGCACTCCGGCCGACAGCGCGCGACCGAGCTGGTCGGCCACGGGAGCCCAGTAGGGACCGACCTCGTCGATCAGACCCGCCAGCCCTGCGGCGGGAGCGTCATCGCCGAGCAGATGGGCGCCGACCCGGTCGGGCACCCGCAGCCCGCGGGTCAGGAAGGGCCGCTCGGGCTCCTCGACCACGACCAGCCCGCGGCTGACCAGCGGCCGGCTCGGTTCCAGCCGGGCCCGGGTGCTCGCCGTCATCGCCGACTCGCCGGCCAGCTGCAGAGCCAGCCCGACCGACGCGCGGCGCCGGGTGACGTCGTCGTTGAGGTAGCCGTACAGCCGCTCGAAACGGCTGTCCAGATCCGGCAGCAGGGCGACCATCAGCAGCTCGACGTCCGCCGGCGTCAGCCCGGCGGTGCGGGCGAGGCGCCGCAGGCGCAGGGGGGTCCCGGCGGCCTCGGCCGCATCGGCGTCCGACTCCAGCACGGTCCGGGCGTCGCTGTGCAGGGGGTGGAGGGGGATCGCGGTCGTGGACAGCAGCTGCTCGACCGTCTCCTCACTCACGTACAGGCCCCGGAACGGGTCGTCAGGAGCCGGGTCAGCGGCGCGGCGTTGCGCCACCAGCTCGCGCACCCGTCCCTCCACGAGCTGGGCCCGGCCCAGCAGGTAGGCCAGGTCCGGTGTGCTCACGACCACCGAGCCGGGGCAGGGGGTGCGGAGCAGTGCTGACGGCGGCCGTGGCGGCTCATGGTTTCTTCTTGGTCTGCCGGGTCCGGGTGATCGCCACCCGTGGGCCCGGCCGGCCCGCCGGCTTGGCGGCGCCCGTGGTCTTCTTGGCCGGGCCACCGATCGGCTCGTCCGCGTCGCCCTCCCCAGCGGTCTGGTCGGCGGCCCCGCTGCGGGCCGTGGAGCCGGTCGCCGAGCGACCGGCGAGGCGCTCCGGCAGCAGCTCCTGCGACTCCGCGGAGCCGGGCGGCGCCATCGCGTTCGCCCAGCCGGTGGCCAGGTCCCAGCCACTCGATGTCGCGGAGCGCTCCTCGTCGGCGGCTCCGGCTCCAGGCCCGGCGCCGCTGCCGGCCCCGCCCGAGCTGCCCTTGCCCCGGCTCGCGGCGCGCGACCGGGAGGCCCGCTTGCCGCCGGTGGTGGCCGGTGTCTCGGCGCCGTCGTCCTCGGACCCGTTCTCGGGCGTGGGGCCGGTGGTCCCGGCGGGCCACTGCTCGACGCCGTTGCGGCTCTTGGTCTCCCGCGTCGGCCAACCGTACGAGCCGCCGAGACTGACCCGCGGTGGCACCTCGACCGGCGGTCCCGTGTGGAAGCTCTGGCCGGTGTCCAGCGGCGTGCTCACGACGATGTCGATCGAGGGCTTGAGCTCTCCTCCCAACGCCGACCAGACGTCGGCGAACGCCCTGTCCTCCGGGGGCGGCAACGCGATCGTGAGCGGTATCGGCAGCCCGAGCTCGGTCAACGGGCCGGTCAGCACCTCGGCCGGCAGGGCGTCGTACTTCAGGAAGCAGAGCAGCAGGGACGACAGCAACCGGTGCTCGTCCTCGGGCCGCTGCGTCCAGGCCGTGACGAGGTAGGACAACTTGAAGTGACGTGGCGGCAGGCGCCGGGACACCACGACGTTGGCGGCGTCGTAGACGTTGTGCATCCCGCGCTCGCGGCGGCGCAGGTCCTCGCGGATGTCGTACAGGTAGACGTCGATGGTCGGCGAGTTGCGCCGCCCGGCCCATTCCCGGGTCGGGGCGTCGAAGACGATCTCGACATCGCGCATACCGGCGGCCTCACGTTCGATCAACGTGCGCAGCGCGGAGTCCACCTCGTGGATCACGTCAGCAGGATGTCGCCAGCACCCCGACCGGCGGCAGGGCGAGCGAACCGATTCCGGGGCAGGGATCGGTGCCCGATCGCGCACCCCCGGATCGACGTCGACAGCCGGCGCGAAGCGGGTCTACATTTCCCTGCATGGGCCTGCCCACAGGCTCGGGGGACACGCGCGTACGCCGGCTGCTGGTGGTCTCGGTGGCGATGGCGCTGATGGTGCTGCTCGCCCCGCCGGCGGTCGCCGACCCGCCCGGCCTGGTCTGGTCGGTCAGCATCGACGACCGGGATCTCGGCTCGGTCAGCCGCAACGACCCGCTGCTGCTCGGCACGTCGGACTCGGCGCGGGTCCGCCTGAGCCTGGACAACCGTGGGCCGTCGGAGCTGCTGGTGCGCAGCATCCGGATCGAGGGCCGGGTGATCGGGATGGCCTTCTTCAGCTACACGACGAGGCTCGACATCGTGCTGCCCCCGGGCGAACGGACCGAGCGTCGCTTCGACGTGGACATCAGCGACCTCAGCAGCCAGGCCACCGGTCTGCTGCCGACCTCGGTGATCATGATCAGCCCGGAGCGGGAGACACTGGCGAAGCGGGACTTCGCCGTCGACGTCCAGGGCTCGGTGGTGTCGGTGTACGGCACCTTCGGGTTGATCATGGCGGGGATCACGGCCGTGGTGCTGGCCGGTCTGCTGCTGGCGATCTGGCGCCGGGAGCTGCCGGCCAACCGGTGGCGACGTGCTGCTCGGTTCCTGCCGGCGGGGTTGGGGATCGGGCTGGTCGTGACCTTCACCCTGTCCGCCACCCGACTGCTGGTGCCCAGCGCCGTGTGGTGGCTTCCCCTCCTGCTGCTGTTCGGCGGTGGCGCGTTCGTGATCGGCTACCTGCTGCCGGTGGGCTCGGGCGACCCACCCGGTTCACCGAACGCGGACACCAGCGAGCTCGGTGCCGCGGATCGGGTGGTCCGCTAGGACGGGGGGCGGCTCAGGAGCGGGCAGCCGGTTCTCGAGGCAGCCAGGCGAAAGCGAGCAGACCGACGGCGGCGCAGACGAGGACGACGATGCCGAGGGTCACGGCCGGATCCAGCAGACGATCGCCGATCACCCACGCGGCGAGCGCCGCCGCCACGCCCAGCCCCAGTCCGGAGCCGATGAGCCCGATCAGCTCGCCGGGCGTCGCTCGCGTCCGACGGCGCCGGATCGGTGCCACGATCGACTCGGCGTACGCGAAGGAGAACAGGGCGGTCAGTGCCAGTGCCGCGGCCGGCAGAGTCAGCCACCGGGTCCAGTGCCAGCGGTCGGCGGCCCGGAGCACGACGTCCTGGGTGCTCCCGCCCGCCGTGATCTCTCCCCGGACCGGGCCGGCCAGGAAGACCCGGCTGCCACCGAGGTCGAAGGAGCCGGCGGGGGTGACCGGGACCGTCGGCCGGGCGACGTCGATCCCGAACAGGGTGACCGCCAAGCGGGCGTCTGCAGGCAGACCGGTGGCGTCGACGGCGAAGTCGGTGTCCCACGTGCGGTGGGGATCCTGGGGTTGGGGGCCGAGTGCCATCAGCAGGACCGCGGCCAGGGCACAGAGCGCGGAGACCAGACGATAGATCGGCACCTGACGTCGGTGGCGAACGGGCGGAGCGCCGGCACCACGCTCCGGAGCGACGACGACTTCTGGGACCGGCGGCTCGACGCGCTGGGCAGCGCGGGCGGGCGGCGTGGCGACAGCCGCGGCGGGGCCGTCGGTAGAGGTGGAGGAGATGTCCGGCGAGGCGACGGCGACGGGGCCGGCGGTGCGGGCTGCCGGAGCCGGCGTCGGGACCGGAACCGGTTTCGGTGGTGCGATCGGGTCGGATGTCGTGGAAGTGCGGCCCGGAGAGGATGCTGCCGGCGTCGGGCTGACCGTCAGGGCCGCCGGGCCGGCACCGATCAGCGCAGCACCCATGGCGACACACATCTTGGGCTGGGGGGACAGCACCGCCGGTCGACCGAAGCGCCGGGTGATGCGCTCACTGATCAGGGGGACGCGGGAGGAACCACCGACGAGCACGATGGCGCCCAGCTCGCTCGCCGCGACACCCGATCGGCGGATCACCCGATCGAGGATCTCGAGGGTGTCGTCCACCAGGGGACCGATCAGCTCGTTGAACTCGGCGCGAGTCAGCCGAACGCGGCTCAGCCGGCCGCCGAGCAGGACCGGTACGACCGCCTCGGTCTCGCTGGAGAGCCACTCCTTCGCCTCCGTGCAATCTCGACGTAGTCGGGCGAGGCCGGTCAGCGTGTCCGGGTCGTCGGGATCGATTCGGTCCCAGTCGACCACCCGGCTGACGCGTTCGAACACCGCCTCGTCGAAGTCGATCCCGCCGAGCTGCTCCAGCCCGTCGGGTGTTCCCACCACGTCGAAGCCGCCGGACGGAGCGCGCCGCAGCACGGCGGCATCGAAGGTGCCACCGCCCAGGTCGTACACGGCGACCGGTCGGTCAGCGGCCACCCGGCGCGAGGTGGCGAAGTGCAGGGCCGCCGCTTCCGGCTCGGTGCACACGGTGATCGGGTAGTCCGCGTTCAGGCTCGTGACCTGGCTCATCAGCTCCCTTCGGTACGGTCCCCAGTTGGCCGGGCAGGTCACGATCACCTGGTCCGGTGGCTCACCCTGCCCGACCACGACCTGCTCGATGGCCCAGCCGAGCAGGGCCTTCGAGCAGGCATGAGCCGACATCGGCGTGCCCGCCACGAAGATCGGGGTCTGGTCACCCATCCGCCGCTTGAACTCTCGGGCGATCCGCTCCGGTTCGGTGGCGGCATGGCGTTCGGCCGACTCCCCGTAGCGGAAGGTCCCGTCGGGAGACTTGTAGATCACCGACGGTGCCTGCGGAGACCGGTCGCCGAGCGGGACGATCTCCGCGTGCCGGCCGTCGCTCACGGCGGCTGCGGTGTAGGTCGTCCCGAGATCGATTCCTAGCGAGTAGGCCATGCGCGCCCCCGGGGATACGTGATCATCTGTGGTCGCCCCCGCCGCCGGGGCAAGCCTGCCACGGGCCGCAGGCCGCCGGCAACGACGTGGTCATGGGTCAGTACGGGCGGCGGGGCAGGAAGGAGACGACGCCCTTGGCCAGGAGCAGGAAGAAGACGAACGTCGAGGCTGTCGTGACACCGACCGCAGCGATCGCCGCCCTGGCCTTGTTCACCTGCGGTGCGGTGATGTCGACGTTGGGGTCGCCGATCGTCGTCCCGCAGGTCGAGTGCATGAGATAGCGACCCAGCGGGAGATCGGGGACGACCCCGCGGAGGTAGAACGTCCCGTCGGCCGCCGCTCGGGTCCGACCGATGGTGGTCTCGCCCAGTCGCACCGTCAGGCTCTGACCCGCCCGGCAGCCGGTCCCGGAGACCTCGATGTCGGCACCTGGTCGACCGACCTCGGGTCCGTCGACCAGGGTGCTCGTGGCGGGCAGGTCACTCGGCGGGCCGGGACCGGGGGGTGGGGGAGAGGGTGTGGTGGACGTCTTGGTGGGACTCGGGGACGGGGTCTGCTCGGGGGTCTCGCTCTCCTCGACGGGCGTCGGCGTGCTCGGGTCACCGGTCGGTGGCGGCTCCGTCGACGGAGTGCCGGGCGGTGGGGTCGGGTCGCTGTCCCAGATGTGCTGCGCCGTGTCCTGCTGAGGTCGGACGTCGATCAGCTCGATCGCCGTGAGGTCGTCGACCCCCGCCTCGGTCCGCTCCCAGGAGAACGGCGCCTCACCGTTCCCGTCGGTGGTCTCGGTCCGGGTCAGGGTGTCGACACCGCTCGTGCGGTGGTCGATCGTCAGCCGGATCTTCTGCCCGGCCACGCCGGTCCGGCCGTCGGTGAGGACGGCGGTCACCGTGGCGGTGTCACCGGTGGTGGTGGTCGCGCTGTCGGGCGTGAGCTCCAGGGTGGGCACGAACCAGCGATGCGTGACCGGTCCGGACAGCACCACCCCGCAGCCGTACGGGGCCGTCGCGGTCACGGTGGTCGGGTTCGTGTCCGTGCCTCCGACGGTGAGCCGGGCCACTCCCGACGCGTCGGTCGGCACCGTCATGGCCGGACTCACACCGAGGAAGGTGACCGGGATGCCGGCCCGCGCCCGTCCGCCCGGACGATCGGCGTCACGGACGGTGGCGGTGATGATCACCTCGGTGCCGGCACGGCTCGCCTCGTCGTCCTGGGTGAGCGAGATCGACAACGGCGGCGGCACCGGCGCCCCCCAGGTGTGGGTGGTGAGAGCGGAAGCGGGCCTGACCACAACGACCTCCTCGGCGCGGACGCCGTCGACGCTCGGCCCGTCGCGGGCGAGCGTGACAGCGGCGATGCCGTCGTCATCCGTGCGGTCGTCGCGCACGACGACCGGCAGCGCACAGCTCTGGCTGGTCATGGTGAACCTGACCAGCTGACCGGGCACCGCGACCGTCTCCTCCGAGGAGGTGGAGCGCGTGAGCTCGGCCGTGAAGGTGAGCCCGCTCCTGGCCGGGGACGTGGTGTCCTCCGGGGCCAGGTCCAGGTTCGGGAGCCACCAGTAGTGGACCACCTCGTCGTTGTCGGCCACCGGGGTGCAGCCGGCGATGTCGACGGTCGCGGTGAACCCGTCGTAGCCCTCCACATCGCTGGAAGCGGGGACCGTCGCTGTGCCGTCGGCCTCGGTGGACATCACCTCCAACGGCTCACCGTCGACGGCGAAGGCGACGTCCCACCCTGCTGCCGAGCCGTCACCCACCCGGACACGGGCGCTCAGCTGGACGTCGGTGCCGACGCGGCTCTCCTCGCTGGACTGGGTCAGGTCCACGGAGACGTCGACTCCGTTCGGAGGAGTCACCCAGGTGTGCGTCGTGCTCACCAGACTGTCGGCCCGACCAAGCTCTCGGACACCGATCGTCACGACCTGGTCGGTCGGACGTGTGAGCGAGACACTGGCCCGGCCGTCGTCGTCGGTCGTGGCAGACCCGAGATCGTTCTCGAGCTCGCCGAGCAGCTCGGCGAATCTCAGCTGGACGCCCGGCACGGGGACGCCGCGGTCGGTGACGACCACCGTGGTCGAGTGGGCCTGGTTGAGGGGCGATCTGCTGGCCGGGTTGACGAAGGTGAGGTCGGGCTGCCACCACCGTGTCACGCCACCGACGTGCAGACCCGTGGTCGAGGTACGAGCGCCGTAGTAGCCGTTGCCGACGCCGGCCCGCGCCGCGTAGCTGTAGCGATCCGGCGCCGCCGGGACGTTGGACGGTTGCCACGGCGGCTGCAGGTTGGTCAGGAACTGGAGCGGCGGGTCAGCGACGATCACCGCGTCGTTGCGCAGCAGACGACCGATCACCAGGACGCGGTCATCGACCCGGACCGCGGCGCTCGACTCCAGCAGCAGGCGATCGCTGACCGGATGGTCGCCCGACCACGCATGGGTGGTCTGGGCGTCGGCCTCGAAACCGTCGTCTCCTGTGGCCGTGACGTCGACGCTCTCGATGGCGGGAACTGATGACGACGACGTCCAGGGCGCAGCGAAGTCACCGTCTCCGTCGGTGCGGGCTTCGGGGAACTGGGTCGGGCTTCCGCCGTCCAGGGCGGTGACGAACACGGAAACCTGAGCGTCGGCCACCGGCTGGCCGCTCCGCAGCACCCGACCGGTCAACGTGAAGTCGGTGGTGAGGTCGCTGCTGGCGTTCGGGTTCGTGATCACGATCTCACCGCGCCACCACTCGTGGATGACGGCGTCCGACGTCGTCCCGGTGCAGCCCGCGTTGGCGATCCGGGCGGTGATCGTCTCGGTCTGGGCGACCGGACTGCTCCGTGCGTAGGAAGCCTGGCCGTCGTCGGTCGGCACCGGGCCGCTCGTCCACCCTCCGTCGCCGGTGCCGGTGAACTGGACGTACCAGCCCTCGTCCGGCTCCGTGGTCGCGCCGCCGGACCAGGTCACGGTGGCGGTGAACGTCACGCTGCTGCTGATGGCGCTGGTGGCCGAGCTCTGGGTCAAGCCGAGGCTGAGCACGGGTGTGGCGGCCGCGGCGGGTTCCGATCCGAGGGGCGGGAGGGCGAGAACCAGCGTCGCGAAGCAGAGGACGACCAACCCGCTGAGGAACGCCGGGAGCGGCCGCCGGCGAGGGTCCGGGCGCGCGACAGCTCGAGCGCGCTTCTCCCCCGAGACGACCGTGGCCGTCACAGGACGAACCTAGGGGACGGCCATCGTCCTGTCGACGCGAGCAGCCCCGCGACCGCCTGAAGTGTGCCCGATCGGGTACCCGGGACGGCTCACGTCGGGCCTGCCGTCCGACGACGGGTCGCTCTATGCTGGCGACGTGACCGACCCCATCGTCTCGCTGGACGTCGACCGGGTCGCGGTCGAGCCCGGCGGGCAGGCGTCGGTGACGATCAAGATCATCAACCCCGGGACGATCGTCGAGGGTTATCGCGTCGAGGTGATCGGCGAGGGGGTGGCGGACTGGGGCGAAGCCTTGCCCTCCGAGATCTCGATCTATCCGCAGCAGGACGCCGGCGCCACGGTCGTCTTCAGCCCGCCCGGGGGGACCGGGGCTCCCGGCGGGACCTGGCCGTTCGGCATCCGCGTCCGGTCCACGGAGGACGCCGACGCCAGCGCAGTGGTCGAAGGCGATCTGGAGATCGGCAAGGTGTTCGGACTCCAGGCCAAGCTGCTCCCGGTCAACTCGTCGGGGCGGTGGCGGGGACGCCACGTGGTCCAGCTGAGCAACTGGGGGAACGCTCCGGCCAAGCTCAGGTTGACCGCCACCAATCCCGACGAGGCCCTCGGTTTCCTGATCAGACCGGACGTGGTCGAGCTGGCTCTCGGTGGTGAGGCGACGGCGATGGTCTGGGCGAGGACCAAGACACCGAGGTTGCGGGGTGCGACCACCAGGATCCCCTTCACCGTCACGGGCGAACAGGCTGACGCGCCGGTGCAGCAGGGGCCGGCGTCACCGTACGGTGGCACACCCGACCGGCCCACGGTGGACGGCGCCTTCAACCAGAAGCCGATCCTGACCTCGGGTGCGGTGATGCTCGTCGCCCTCGTGCTGCTGGCGGTGGGCGGCGGTGTGGCGTGGGCCCTGACCCGGCCGCCGCCCGCGCAGGCGACGTTCCAGGAGCTGGGTCCGCCCGAGCCGCCGGGCGAGGTCAAGGTCGAGCCGACCGGTCCGGACTCGGTGAGGGTCGGGTGGAGGGCCGTGCCCAACATCAGCGGCTATCGGGTCGTGCAGGTGCTGCCCGACGACTCGAAGATCGGGTCCAAGGACGTCCCGATGACCGACACGGCCACGACGTTCGGTGAGCTGACCCCGGCGACGAACGTGTGTTTCGCGGTGCAGGCCCTCCGTGGCGACCTGGCGAGTCCGTTCTCGGAGAAGGTGTGCGCCGACACCCCGGGCGCCCCGTCGACCGCCACCCCGACACCGTCCGGACAGCCCTCGAGCTCCGGTCCGTCGAGTGCACCACCGTCCACCCCGGCAGAGAGCTCGGCGGGTGGCGGGGCCGGGGGTGGTGGAGCGGGGGGTGGTCAACCCTCGACGTCGACCCCGGGTGAGCCGAGCGCGTCCTCCTCCACCCCGGGCCAGCCGTCGACGGGCGGGGACACCGTGCCGAACACCACCTTCAAGGGCAAGTGGTTCGCGATCGGCTTCTGGCCGGTGCAGGGGACCGTCTACGACGAGAAGGACAAGCTCGCCAAGCTCGCGGCCCTGGACGACCGCGCCGGTCTGGTCAACAGCTCGATCTACCCCACCATGGTTCCCCGCCTGCAGGTGGAGAGCTGGGTCCTCTATCTGGGCCCCTACGACACCCAGCAGGACGCGAACACGGCGTGCGCGACGGTGCGCCAGGTCCACCCGGACTGTCGGGCCGCCCAGCTGGACCCGTGATCGGTCACCGGACCGGGGGTCGGGAACGCAGGGTGATCTCGGTGAAACCCAGAACGTCCTGCCCGCCGGTGGGTTGGTCCGGCGGATAGGCCGTCTGGACGCTGAGGCGTACGGAGTCGACCAGGACCTCCGTGTCGAGGGGCACCGTCTGCTGCTGCACGTCGGCCAGGGGCCGTTCGACACACTGGTCGCCGTAGGCGATCCAGACCGTCTTGGGTCGGAACTGCAGCAGTCGGTTCGGGTTGTTGTCCAACAGCCCCGCTCGCAGGTTGATGTCCCGGACCCGCGTCGCCGGGAACGACAGCTGGATCACCGCGGTCGTCGGAGTCGATCGGCAGGGGCCGCCCTGGGTCGAGGAGGTCCAGCTCATCTGCCAGGCCTTGGCCGTGCCGTCCACCAGGGCCTCCGGCGTCGTGTCCGCGGCCGAGGCCTCGGGCGGGATGATCGCCGCGGTCACCCCCGGCACGGCGACGAGGGTGTTGCGCACGTCGTGATAGCGGGCCAGGAAGAACGCCTTGGGAGATCGACCGACGACGGTGAGCCCCCCGCCGATCAGGCCGAGAGCCAGCACGATGACGATCACCCGCCGCCACCGGTAGAGCGGCGGGAGACTGCGCCGGTACGCCCGGCGGGCGACCCGGTCCTTGCTGTCCCACAGCCGGGACCACCAGGTGCTCCGCTGCGTCGCGCGGGTGACCGGAGCGTTGGTGCCCGGCCAGACGAGCTGCTCGCCACAGTGACCGCAGAACCGACGCCCCAGCTCGATCACCCGGCCACAGGTGGGGCAGCCGGGGTCCGGTGGCGGCACGGGGACGGCGGCGACGGTGACCGGGGCCGGCGGCGGAGCAGGCCGGACCGGTTCGACGCGCGCGGCGGGTTCCGGCCCGGGCGTGGGTCGCTCGGGCTGGGCCAGGACCGGAGCCGGTGGGGAAGTGGTCTGACCCGCCCGAGCCGGCTGGGGCGCGACGGACCGGGCGGGGGCCGGCGGCTGGGCCGGCAGCACCTCGGTGTCGTCGTTCGCGCCGGAGGGCTCTCGCTCCTGCCATCCCAGGTAGGCACCGCAGAACAGGCAGAACTCCGACCCGGGCTTGTTCGTCTCGCCGCAGTCCCCGCAGATCACGTCGCCCGATGCCACCTTCCTCGCGTCGGCCGGCCGCCGCTCGCCGTCTGGACCGGCCACCCCGGCGGAGCCTCCGGGCCACCGCCGTGTGGAGTCAGTGTCCAGCACGGCGGCGGCTCCCGTCGAGAGGATCCGTCCGGTCGACAGGTGTTCGGACCGGCGTCGAGAGAATCCGGCTGCCGACCGGTGACCTCGCCGGCTGGGTGTGTCACCATGCCTTAGCCGGTGGGTCGCGGCGTGAGCCGAGAACCTGCCGACACGGCGCGCACCTGCGTGCCATCGATGTCGGACCGTCGGGATGGGGAAGTGGTCACCTGCGTCAGCTGTGGCACCGAGAACGAGGCCGACTCGGTGTTCTGCAGTGCGTGCAACCACTTCCTGCAGTGGGAGGAGCCGGCCCAGCCGACGCGCAGCCGTCGGCTGCGGCGGTCGTCCGACCTGGCCGGCGCGCTGGGGCCGCGGCCGCAGGCCGCCGAGCCTGCGCCGACCGACCACCCACCGGTCGAGCCGGAGCCCCCTCGCCCGGAGGCGTCGCCGCCCGTTCCCGAGCCGCCGCCGGTTCCCGAGCCGCCGCCGGTTCCCGAGCCGCCGCCCGTTCCCGAGTCGCCGCCCGCCGAGGCTGCGCCCGTTCCCGAGTCGCTGCCCGATCGGATGCCTTCCCCGGCCGCGCCGGGCCTGGGGCCGGTGATCACCCCCGACCCTCCACCGCGGACGGTCGCAACCCGACCACGTGATCCCGCCGCAGGGGTGGACGAGATCATCGCGGCCATCGAGACGGGCCGCGAGATCGCCACCAGCCAGGGCCGGGTCGATCTCGACCGTCATCTGCACGAGACCAAGGAGCGGCTCGCCGCCGAGCAGATCCAGGTGGTCTTCTGCGGGCAGTTCAAGGTCGGCAAGTCGACCATGATCAACGCGCTGCTGCAGCGCGCGGTCTGCCCCGTCGACGCCGACGTCGTGACGGCGGTGCCGACGATCGTGAAGTACGCGGCGCAGCCCCGGGTCACCACGTACGTCCGGAACGACGACGAGACCAAGATCGAGGAGCGGGAGCGTCCCCTCGGCGAGATCGACCTGCTGGTCACCGAGGAGGCCGATCCCTCCGACCCGGAGAGAGATCGGGTGGTCGAGGTCGGCCTCCCGCACCGGATGCTGCGGACCGGCTTGGCGATGGTCGACACCCCTGGTGTGGGTGGCTTGGACTCGGCACACGGTTTCCTCACCCTCGGCGCCCTGCGCTACGCCAAAGGTGTCGTCTTCGTCACCGACGCGGCGCAGGAGCTGACCGCGCCGGAGCTCTCGTTCCTGAAGACGGCGGTCGAGCGGTGCCCGACCACCGCCGTCGTCGTGACCAAGATCGACCTCTACCCCCACTGGCGGCGCATCGTCGAGCTCGACCGTCAGCACCTGGTCAACGCGGGCCTCGACCTGCCGATGATCGCGGTCTCCTCCTTCCTGCGTCTCCGCGCGGCCCAGGACCCGGCCCTCAACGCCGAGTCCGGCTTCGCCGAGCTGGTGACGTTCCTGGCCCGGGACGTGGTGGCCAGGACCCGGGAGCTGGCCGCTCGCAGCGCGGCCGTCGAGGTCGACTTCGTCGCCAGTCAGCTCGAGCAGCAGTCCCAGGCCGAACGCGCCGTGCTCGAGGCCCCGCAGTCGACCGAGCAGGTCGTCCAGGAGCTCGATCGGGTGCAGGAGCAGGCGAAGAGGCTCATCCACCCGACCGCGACCTGGCAGCAGACCCTGTCGGACGGCATCCAGGACCTGGTGGCGGACGTGGAGCACGACCTGCAGGCCAGGCTGCGCACCGTGATCCACGACGTCGAGGAGGTGATCGACTCCGGCGACCCGAAGGACACCTGGACCGACACCGAGGTGTGGCTCCGTCGGCAGATCGCCATCGTCACCATGGCCAACCGTGATCTGCTCACCGAGCGGACCGAGGATCTCGCGCAGGACGTCGCGGACCACTTCGAGCTGCCGGAGGGGACACAGCTCCGACTCCCCTTGAGCGGTGACGCCCGGGTCGACTCCGTCGTCCTGGCACCCGCGTCCAGCCTGGCCATGCCCGGTGGGAAGCTGGCCCCGCTGCTCGTGGCGGCACGCAGCAGCTACTACCTGCCCATGATGCTGGGCACCGTCGCCGCCGGTCTGCTGGGTGGTGGGCCCGTGATCCACCTGGCCATGGCCGGCTTCTCCCTCGTGCTGGGCACCGGGATCGGCAAGAAGATCATCGGCGACGAGAAGAAGCGGCAGCAGACCTATCGCCAGCAGCAGGCCAAGGCAGCGGTCCGACGGTTCATCGACGAGGTCGCTTTCGTGCTGAACAAGGAGACCCGGGACGTGTTGCGGACCGCCCAGCGTCACCTTCGGGACGACTTCCAGGCCCGGGCGAAGCAGCTCGAGCGGTCCGCGTACGAGGCCATGGAGGCGGCCCGTCGGCTCGGCGGGCTGGACGAGGCCCAGCTGGCCGCCCGCGAGCGTGAGCTGCAGAAGCGTGAAGGACAGCTGGAGTCGGTCCGGACCGCGGCGCGGGAGGTGGCTGGGAACCAGCCGGTGGCCGGCCGTGCCTGACCCGTTGGTGGACAACCTCGGCGCCCTGCTGGACCGCGCGGTGGCCACCGCCGTCGACGAGGACGTGCGGGAGCGGCTGATCGACGCGCGGGAGCGGTTGACGGGACCCCTTCGGCTGGCGATCGCCGGCAAGGTCAAAGCCGGGAAGTCCACCCTGCTGAACGCCATCCTCGGCGACGAGCTGGCCCCGACCGACGCCGGTGAGTGCACCAAGATCGTCACCTGGTACCACGAGGGGACCTCGCCGCAGGTGACGGTCCACCCGCTGGTGGGCAAGGGGGTCGTCCGTCCGTGGTCGCGCGACTCCGGCGCCCTGGAGGTCGATCTCGGGGATCTGCCGGCGGACGCCGTCGACCGGATCGACGTCAGCTGGCCGACCAGCAAGCTGCGCGCGCTGACCATCCTGGACACCCCGGGGATCGCATCCATCTCGGCCGACATCTCGGCACGCACGCAGCGGGTGCTGGCCGCCGAGGACGGACGGGTGCCGGTCGCCGATGCGGTGCTCTACCTGATGCGCCACACCCACGCCAGCGACGTACGGTTCCTGGAGTCCTTCCACGACGACGAGCTGGCCCACGGCACCCCGATGAACTCGGTGGGGGTGCTGTCCCGCGCCGACGAGATCGGCGCCTGCCGGCTGGACGCCATGGAGGTCGCGGACCGGATCGCGGCCCGCTACGAAGCCGACCCCCGGCTGCGTCGTCTGTGTCCGGTGATCGTCCCGGTCAACGGTCTGCTGGCCTTCGCGGCGACCACGTTGCGCGAGGTGGAGTACGCCATGCTCGCCACCCTCGCCCGCGCCGAACGGGCCGAGGTCGAGATGCTGCTGCTGACGGCGGACCGCTTCCTGCACCGTTCGAGCGCGATCATGCTGACCGAGATCGAGCGCGAGCACCTGATCGAGCGGATGGGTCTGTTCGGCGTCCGGCTCTCGGTGGAGCTGATCCGGGCCGGGTTCGTCACCTCGGCCGTCGAGCTGTCCGACGAGCTGGTGGAACGCAGCGGGCTGACCCGGCTGCGCCTGGTGCTGACGCGCCAGTTCGAGCAGCGGAGCCGGGTGCTCAAGGCCCGGTCGTCCCTCGCGGTGCTGTCGGACGTGCTGCGATCCGGCGGCTGCACCGACAGCGAGGCGCTGCTGGCGGCGGCCGAGCAGCTGTCGGCGAGCACGCACGAGTTCGAGGAGGTGCGGTTGCTCAGCGCCTTGCGCTCGGGGGCGATCGAGGTCCGTCCGGAGCGGGTGGCCGAGCTCGACCGGCTGCTCGGCGGCAGCGGGCACAGCGCCCCGGCGCGCCTGGGGCTGGCCGAGGAGGCGACCGCCGGCGAGATCCGGCAGAACGCGTTGGAGTCACTGGTGACCTGGCAGCGGCTGGCGGAGCACCCGCTGTCCGGACGCCAGCTCAAGGTGGCGGCGCGAGCGGCGACGCGCACCCTCGAGGGCATGGTGGCCGCCCACAGCTCCGTCAGCAGCGGCGGCAGCTGAGAACGCCGATGCCTCTGGTCAGCGTGATCATCCCGGTGCACGACGCGGGCCCGTATCTGCACACGTGCCTGCAGTCCGTACGAGAGCAGACGCACCGTGATCTTCACATCGTCTGCGTCGACGACGGCTCGCGCGATGAGAGCGCCGCCGTCCTCGAGCGTCACGCCGATGCGGACGCGCGCGTCGAGACGGTCTGGCAGCCGAACGCTGGCCCGGGAGCCGCGCGCAACGCCGGGTTGGGCCGGGCGGCGGGGGACTTCATCACCTTCGTCGATGCCGATGACTGGATCCCGACGGAGGCCGTCGAGAGACACCTCAATGCGCTCCGGCACAGCAGATCCGACTTCTCCACCGGCCGGGTCATGCGCGTCGCGGGGACTCACCGCTGGCCATCGTCACTCCACGAGAACGGACACAGCTGGCCGGCGCCCGCCACCCACATCGTCCAGGAGCCGGGGCTCCTGTTCGACACGACCTCCTGGAACAAGCTCTTCCGACGGGACTACTGGGCCGCGAACCGTTTCGCCTTCCCCGAGCGCGTCCTGTTCGAGGACGTGTCCCTGATGATCGAGGCGCACTGTCGCGCTTCCTCGGTGGAGGTCCTGACCGATGTCGTCTACTACTGGCGCAGGCGGGACGACGGAGTCGCCTCGATCACGATGCGAAGGGACGACCCTGGGAACCTGGTTGACCGGGTCGAGAGTCTTCGGTGCGCCCGTCGGCTGCTCCGCGAGGTCGCTCCGCCGTCGCTGCGGAGGGCGGCAGAGCACAAGTTCCTCCGACACGACCTGGGGAGCTACTTCCGTGATCTGGAGGACATGCAGCCCGACTTCCAGAACCTCTTCGTGCGACTCGTCCGAGAGTTCGTCGAGAGCTCGTCGATCGACGTCGTCGACACCCTGCCGCCGCATCTTCGCGTGGCGTACCGACTGGTCGGTCAGGGCAGGCGTGGCGACCTGATGGACTACCTCGCTTTCCTCCGGGAGAACGGCTGGCGGCTGCCCGTTCGGCGGCGGGGGCTGCTGCCACGGGCCGAGCTGGGGCCAGCCCACACGACAGTTCCCCGCCGCTACAGCAGCGCACGGCGTCGGATGCCCTTGCGGATGGGCGTGCACGGGTTGGCCTGGCAGGACGACACCCTCGTGATCGAAGGCCACGGCGTGATCGACGGCATCGCGATGAACCACCCTGCGGCCGCCCTCCGGCGCCTCCAGCTGATCGACACGTACAGCCGGGACCGGCGTCACGTGTGGATCGCACCCAGGCGCTTGCCGGCGGGCGACGAGCGGGGGCGGACGGCTCGGCCGTACGACTGGTCCGCCTTCCGGGTCGAGGTGCCGATCACCCTGCTCGATCCGGGTGCGACCCGTGACCGCGCACGATGGGAAGTCAATCTCCAGGTGCTCGCCCCGGGCGCCGGGAGCGGCAGCGCTCTCGGTCCACCGTCCGGGTCGGCCTTCGCCGAGGTCCGGCGCGGTCCGGCGGGACTGCTGTTCCGGGCCGACTGGGTGACCGGGCGACGGCTGGTCATCGATGCGGTCCGGGCGGTGGTCGCCCTCACCGCCGTCGACAGCCGCGACGGCTTGCTGCACCTCTCGCTGCGTCAGGTTCTCCACCGGCCGGGCGCCGCACCGCACACCGCCCGGCTCACCTCTGCGGTCGGAGCCATGGTGGATGTTCCGCTGGTGTCGTCGTCGGACCGAGTCGAGGAGACTCTCCACGCCGTGGTCGATCTCGCCCTTCTCCAGCTCCACCGAGGCGTTCGGACCCAGCTCCAGTTCCAGCTGACGGTGGTCGGTCCCGACGGAGTCACCCCGGTGATCATGGACCTGGCCAACGCGCTCACCTTCCCGCTGGAGAACGAGAACCTGGTCGTCGGAGATGATGGACGAGGCGGAGTGGAGCTCGTCGTCGGGGCCGCGCGAGCGGTAGTCGAGGACGTGTCGTGGATCGCTGACACCGTGCAGATCCGCGGCGTCTGCGGTCCGGACCGGCACGCCCTACCTCGTCTGGCCTGGTGCCACAGCTCAGGCGGGGTGATCGAGGCAGTGACGAGCAGGACCGACGACGGGTTCGTGGCGACGTTCGAGCTGATGGAGCTTCCCGGACCGGACGGTGTGCACCCGCCGGCTGCCGGTGAGTGGACCCTGCGGCAGCGCCAGGCGGACGGATCCTGGGAGCCGGCTGTCACGTCCTTCGGTCCGACCTCGCCGAGTGCACGAGCACGTTCGCTCGGCGCGTTCCAGAGCGTCCGGATCGGGCTGAGTCCACGGCGGGAGCTGGTCATGTCCGTGGCTGCCCCCCGCGCTCTGGAGCAGGGTGCGCTCGATCAGGAACGACTGCAGCGGGGCGTCTACCGACGGGCCCGGCGAGCGCCCGTGACGAGCGTGATCCTGCTGCAGACCTGGGGCGGGAAGAAGTTCGCCGACAACCCCCGAGCCCTGGTGGAGTCACTCCCTGCCGCGTGGTCCGAGTCCACCGTGGTCGTGGTCGTCAGCGACCGGTCGATCCGGGTTCCCGAGCCGTTCGGCACGGTGATCGCCGGCAGCCGCGATCACTACGAGCAGCTGGCCCGGGCTCGACTGGTGATCTCCAACGACACCATGCCCTTCCCGTACGTCAAGCGGCCCGGGCAGCGGTACCTCCAGACCTGGCACGGGACCCCGTTGAAGCGCATCGGACTCGACATCCCCCGCATCCGATTCCGGAACCGGAACTACGTGCAGGAGCTGAGAACAGAAGCAGCCAGCTGGGACTGGCTGGTCTCTCAGAACCGCTACAGCACAGAGATCTTCCGCCGAGCGTTCGCCTACGACGGACAGATCATCGAGTGCGGCTACCCGAGGAACGACCTGTTGACCGACCAGGACCAGGTCCGTCGCCAGGCCCGTCGCGAGGCTGCTCGGCGCTGGCTGGACATCCGTGCCGATCAGACCGCCGTGCTCTGGGCCCCGACCTGGAGGGACGACGTGCACGCGGCGGGTGGGGGGTACGGCACGTCTCTGCTGGTCGACCGAGCGCAGGTCCAGGCCATCCTGCCCGACAACACGATCCTTCTTCTCCACGGACATCACCTGGCCGGAGCCGCCCAGACGCATCTCGGCCGCGACGACCTGGTGCGCGACGTGTCGAGCTACCCCGATGTCCGAGACCTGATCCTCGCCTCCGACGCCTTGCTGACCGACTACTCCTCCATCATGTTCGACTACGCGCTGACCGGCCGGCCGATGATCTTCTTCGTTCCCGATCTCGCTCACTACGCTCAGATCCGTGGCCTGTACCTCGACCTCGCGACCGTCGCGCCGGGGCCGGTGGTGTCGACCCTCGATGAGCTGGCCGATGCGCTCCGATCGCTGTCCTCGATCACGACAGCCAGGACCGTGACAGCGCAGGCTTTCGGTCGACGATTCTGTGATCTCGACGACGGGCAGGCGGCTCAGCGGGTCTGGGCGACGGTGACCGAGACGTCTGGATGAGGACCCGGGTCGCCGGCCGGGTGCCCGGTCGGCCTCGGCCCGATCAGGCGGTTGCTCGACGACTCCGAGACGATCCCCAGACCCTGTCGACGACGCGTTCGCCGGCCGCACCGTCATCTCGTGGGGCGAACCGGCGGCGGAAGCTGTCGTAGCGGTCGGCGTACGTCGTCCGGAGCACGCCGAGCTCATCGAGGTGGTGGGCCAGCTGCGTCGTCGTCTGGCAGAACGGCCCGGGGGCGATGTGCTCGAAGTCCAGGTAGAAGCCGCGGACCTGATCGCGGTAGGTCGCCAGGTCCGGGGTCAGGAAGATCATCGGCTTCCCGGTGACGCAGAAGTCGAACATGAGGGAGGAGTAGTCGGTGACGAGCACGTCGGCAGCCAGGATCAGCTCGTTGACATCGGGGTGCTGGGTGACGTCGATGACGTGCTCGACGGCGTCGGGGCGCCTCGCGTGGCGCGTGTTCGCATGGCCACGCACGAGCACGGTGACGCTGTCGCCGAACCGGCGTCGCAGCTCACCGTGATCCAGGTGGTCGATGAAGGCGTACTGCCCGCCGTCGGTCTCCCGGTCTCGCCACGTCGGTGCGTAGAGGATCGTCCGGCCCCTGAGTCCGAGCTTGTTCCTGGCCGCCGTCCGCCGGGCCACCGCTCGGTCACCGGTGAGCACGTCGTTGCGGGGGTACCCCTCGTTGATGACCGGCCCGACGTAGCCGAGGGCGCTGGGTAGCCGCTCTGCGGCGAAGTCGTTCTGGGCCAGGAGAAAGTCCCAGTAGGTCGCCTCGCGGCGCATGAGTGCGAGGTACGGCCTGGACTGCCGCGGCGAGGCGATGTCGTTGCCGAGGCGTTTCAGGGGTGTCCCGTGCCACGTCTGGACGTAGGTCTGGCCCGGGCGCTTGCGGAAGTAGAAGGGGAAGTGCTGGTTGTTCACCAGGAACCGCGCCTCGGACAGCACCTCGTACCAGCGCCGGGAACTGAGGAGCAGCGGCCGAGCACCGTCCGGGATCTCCATCGAGACGTCCTCGACCGCCCAGAACAGCTCGAAGCCGAGGTCACGGTCCCTCAGCACCTCGAAGATCGCGCGCGGGCTGTCGGAGACAGCGCTGCCGGAGAAGACGTCGAAGAGCACGGCCGGCCGGTCCGCCTCGCCGCCGGCCCGTTGATGCCGGCGATGGAGGTGGTGCTGCGCCAGTGCTCCACGTTCGTCGAGGGTGTAGGGGTGCCGGAGACGAACCCAGAGTGCTCCGGCCCGGACCGTCCTGGTGAACGTGGCCGCCGACGCACCCGCTTGGGCGTCGAGCGGAAAGCGTCGGCACAGACCCTGGTCGACGGGCACCCAGAGGTCGATGACCTCGCCGTGCCAGGTGAGCCGCAGCCGGAAGACGAAACCCCGTCGTCGGCTGAGCCCGTCCGCGGCGAACCGCGCGGTGAACAGCCCGCCGTCCCTGTCGAGATCGAACGCGTCTGCTCGATGCTCTTCCCGGTCGGCCGCGAGCACCGCGGCCACGCGGACCGCACCCCGGAGGGCGATGCGACCGCGGATCACGATGGTGCCGTCGTGGAGATCCACGTCGTGGACAGCTGCGGACCACGACCACCGCCGGAGGCCGAGGGATCCATCGGGCGCCTCGGTGACGGCGCTCAGCTGACTCCGCTCCAGGGGTCGGCAGCGAGCGGCTGCGCAGACGCGTGTGGTGCGGCCCAGAGTGGTCACGGCCAGCAGCCGGTAGTCCTCACTCCGCTGCCGACTCGGTGCCGGTCGGTCTGGGAGCCGGAGCACCAGCCGACCCGGACGCCCGGTCGGATCCCTGGTCGCTTCGACGGCGCTGCGGCCGAGCCCGTCCACCGCCATGACGGTGCGCACCCCTGGGTCGTCGACGCGGATCGTCACGGCTGAGTCGGTGATCTCGATGATGTCGACGGTGGTCCAGGCGGCCGCCCGGTAGCGGAGCCTCAGCCCTGTACCGGCCTTCTCGACCATCCACCGCCCCCGATCGTCCGGCGGTGCGATCGGGACCTCGGCGGCGGCGCCCCGGAAGTCCCTGCCCAGCTCTCCCGACCAGCTGAGGTGCCCGTACGACACGTCGACGACGAGGCGCCAGGTCGTGTTCGTCGACAAGCGGCCGGTGTCGACGACCGTGGTGAAGGCTCCCCAGGCGTGGCTGTTCCACGCGTTGCTGGACTCGGCGTCGATCTGGACGTCGTGACGAGTGACGGTGGGGAGGTCGACGACCGTGCCGTCGGGAGCCACGGCCTGGAGGCTCACGGAGCGCGGTTCGGTGGGGAGGTTCCCGACGAAGGCCGAACCGCCGAGGTGGAGCTGATCACCGGCCCACTCCCAGGAGCTGACCTTCGCCACCACCCCGAGGTCGGCCGGAGAAAGGCGCAGCATCGATGACTCAGGGGTGAACCCGAGGCCGGCCAGATACTCCGAGTCGACGGTGACGGCCCCGTCGACGACGACACCCGGAAGGCAGGATCCGTACTCGTCCTGGCGGGTCAAGATCCCGATCACGGCGTCGCGCCGATCGGCCAGGAGCGCGAGCGTGCAGTATCTGTCCACGAAGGGCAGGGATCCCAGCAGATCAGGGTCGAGGAGGTCGGCGAGCTCGGTGACGGCCGATCGGAGTCGGTGCCAGTAGCTGACGTCCACCCTGTGCACCACCGCCAGGTAGGGACGGAGATCCAGAGCGAGGGTCTTCGCCAGCCAGGTCCGCAGGACGTCGCCGCCGGCACCGGCCATCACCGGCAGGACCCGCGACAGCACCAGCAGCCGATCGGCCAGATTCTGCACCTCGTCCTTCTGCTGCGTGATGGACGAGCCGTCCGACCGCACGCGCCAGTGGTAGGTGCAGGCCTTGATCACGTCGAACGTCCCGTTGGCGTACGCCAGCGCGATGGGTTCCTGGTCCTCGTAGAGGACGCCTTCCGGGAAGGTGCCGATGACCCGATCGAAGAAGGAGCGCTCGAAGAGCTTGTTCCAGGCGAACACGTTGGTCAACACGTCGGGGAACTCAGCGAGCCGCAGACCCCAGCGGTCGCTCGCATGGACTCTCGTGACCCAGGACGGGACGGTCTGGCCCTGGTCGGACAGGCGCGTGACCGCACCGACGACGAAGTCGGAGGACGAGCGCAGGATGGCTGTCACCATCCGCGAGATCGCGTCCAGCGGAAGCACGTCGTCCGAGTCGACGAAACAGAGGTAGGTGCCGCGTGCCCGGGCGACACCTGCGTTCCGGGCGGCACCGAGACCGCGGTTCTCCTGGTGCACCACGCTGATGCGGCGATCCCAGCGAGCGTACGACCGAGCGATCGCGAGGGATCCGTCTCGTGAACCGTCATCGACGACGAGGATCTGCAGCTCGCGATACGTCTGGCGAATCACGCTCGACAGGCACTCCGCCAGGTAGCTCTCCACGTCGAAGACCGGGATGACGATCGTGACCAGCGCTGTGCGTCGAGGTGGCTTCGGCAGCAGACGGCGGACGTTCTCACGAAGAGCCGGATGGAGACGCCGGCTCACGACGGCACGTAGTCGCCTCACCGGGGGCTCCAGGCGGGCGCGGTCTGCTGACCGATCGCATCCTCCGTCCACAGCACTCGCTCACCCTTGCCCTCTTTGCTCATGATCCAGACCCGGGGGACGTCCTTGCCGGGCCAGGCGCTGGTGGACGCGTTGCTCTTGAACGCGATCCAGTCGCCGAAGCGCGACCAGGAGGGGTCCTGCTCGGCGGCCTCGGACACGGCGAGGCCCTTCGGCTTCGCGGAGCCGTCCGCGGCGACGGTGTAGATGTCGAAGTTCCCGGCGGTGGTCTGGTCGACGGTCCGGCGGCGGAAGGCGATGGTCAGTCCGTTCGGAGACCAGGTCGGGTCGGCGTCCTGCCCCGCGACGACCGCCGTGGTGAGCTGCCGCGGCTGGCCGGAACCGTCGGCGTTCGCCACGTAGAGCTCGCCGCCGCCGAACGCCGACTGTGGCCCGGCCCAGTACGCCAGGCGTTTGCCGTCGGGGGAGAACGCCGGGTCGTCGACACGCTGGTTGCCCTGCGTGACCTCGCGGAGGACGGTGCCGTCGGTGCGGATGATGTACAGCCCCCACGCGCCCTCGGAGTCCGTGCACGAGATCGCCAGCACCGTCGGGTCCGCCGGGTTCCAGGCGGGCCGGTTCATGGTTCCGGAGCAGACAGACGGGACCGGGTCGAACAGGGGTCGATCTCCTTCACCGTCCGCCGCGCCCGCCACGTGCAGCACTCGGACGTTGTCGCTGGTGTCGGCGTCGAGCACGTACGCGATCGTGGCGAAGTCCGGTGAGAGGACCGGATTGAGCTCGGCGGCGGGCGTCTGCCGCAGGGGACGCACCGGCGCCGCCGTGTCGGCATCCGCGAGATAGAGGTTCCAGTCACCGCCGACCTGCATCGGGACGACGAGCTGCGAAGCGGCTAGCGGAGCCGAGCGCGGCAGCTTGTCCGGAGCCGCGGGACTGGCCGAGCCGGGTCCCGACGCCGACTGGTCGGTCGAGGGCGGTGATGACGTCTGCTCGGTGGTGCCGAGCGGCCCGGACGCGGAGCCACTCCGCTCCCGCCAGTTCCCGACCTGCACCACGGTGAACCAGGTCAGGAGCGCAGCCGCCACGACGGAGACGACCACGATGAGCTGCCACCGCTGCCACGGGCGGCGGCCGACCCCCTGGGCCGGAGGCCCGACAGGGCCGAGATCGGCTGAGGGAGCCGTACCGACCGAGGAGGCCGGCTCCCCGATCTCGGCCGGAGGTGCGGGCGGGCCGACCGGCGCCACCTCGACCGGGGCCACCGCGACCGGCGCCGCCCCAGCCGGCGGCAGGGTCGGCGGTGCTGGGGCCGGCGGTGCTGACGTAGCGGAACCGGTCGGGCCGGGGGTCCCCAGCCGACCCAACCGGGCCGCGCCGAGAGCCACATCGTGCTTGGGATGGGTGTCCAGGGCGGCCGGGATGCCCAGCTCGTGCTGGAGGATCTCCCCGACCAGCGGGATCCGCGAGCTTCCCCCGATCAGCACGATGGCGCTGAGGTCGTCGGGTGCGACCCCGGCCGAGGCCAGACCCCGCCGCGTCGCTGCCACGGTCTCCTGGAGCGCCGGTCGGATGAGCTCCTCGAACTCGCTGCGGGTGACCCTGACCGTCGTGGAAAGCCCCGGCAGGGACACCGGGACGACAGTCGTCACGTCACTGGAGAGTGCCTCCTTGGCGTCGACGCAGTCGCGCCGGAGACGGCTGAGTCCGACGGCCAGCCCGGGGTCCTCGGGGTCGAGACCGCCGATCCGGTCGACCAGGCCCGCCATGACGCGTTCGAACAGGGCGTGGTCCAGGTCGGCGCCGCCGAGGTGCTCGACGCCGTCGGGGTTGCCGAGCATGCTGAAGCCCACGGCGGTCTTCTCCACCACGCAGACGTCGAAGGTGCCGCCCCCGAGATCGTAGATCGCGAGCTTCCCGCCCGTCTCGACGCGGGCCCGGGAGGCGTACTGGGCGGCGGCGGCCACCGGCTCGGGGACCCAACGGACGTGACCGACATCGGCCAGCGTCGCCACCTGGCCGAAGATCTCCATCTTGAAGGGACCCCAGTTGGCCGGGTGGGTGAGGACGACCGCCTCGGGTGCCTCGCCGAGGCGCTCCGTGGAGGTCATGATCACCCAGCTCAGCAGCCGGGCGGTGAGGAGCTCCGCCGAGAAGGGTGAACCCCCCACCAGCAGCGGTACGTGATCACCCAACCGGCGCTTGAACTCGCGCACCACCCGATCCGGCTCGACGACCCCGCGACGTTCGGCAGCCTCGCCGACCACGAAGCTGCCGTCGGTGTCCAGGAACAGCACCGAGGGGATCTGCAGCGCCCTGTTGCCGAGACCGACCATCGACGGACCGGAGCCGTCGGCCATCGCGGCGGCCGTGAACGTCGTGCCCAGATCGACGCCCAGCGAATACGACATGGAGTGGTCCCTCGTCCCTCCCGGTGGGGGTCATCCTAGTGATCGACCGGGATCGGCCGACACCGCCTGTCCTGGTCATAGAATCGAATCGACCGGGGGACGAAGGTTCCGCGATCAGCGCCACGACTGAATGACATCGGAGGGCGTCGGATGCCCGTTCTCACGGTTCGCGAGATCTACGACATCGCGCGCGCGGCCGGCTTCGGCGAGCAGCAGGCGGTGACCTGGACCGCTATCGCCCTCGCGCAGTCCGGCGGTCGCACCGGTGAGCTGAACGCTCGGGGGGAGTCTGACGGCGGCCCATGGCGGATCGCCTCGATCCCGGGTGTCGACGCCAGCCGTTGGGGCGACCTGGACGACCCCAGGAACAGTGCCCGGGCAGCCTTCGAGATCAGTCGGCACGGTCGTGACACGGGCCCCTGGGCCGCGAACCACGGCGTCGGCCAGGGGGCACAGACCGACTACCGGACGCAGCTCGGGAGGGTCGAGCAGGAGGTGGGCATCGTCGGCCGCGGCTCCGGGAACGGGTCGGCACCTCCGCCACCGAGTCCGGGTGCGCCATCGGCGTCGTACGACCAGATCGATCAGGGTGGTGCGTTCGGTGCGGGTGCGACGCCCTGGACCCGGGAAGGCGCATTCCCCACCATCGGCGGTACGGCCGGAGACTCGGACCGCGACGGTCTGTCCGACGTGTTCGAACGCTTGGTGGGCACCGATGCCGCGCGCGTCGACTCGGATGGAGACGGTCTCACGGACGGCTACGAGGCGAGTTCCGGAACGGATCCGTTGTCGACCGACACCGACCGGGACGGGTTCACGGACGGACTGGAGGTGGGCCAGCGGGGTGACCCCTTGACCGCGGACGCTTCGGGAACCGTGCCGCGGTGGACCATCGAAGCCGGCTCCCAGCGCCGGCTCGCCTCCTTGTCGACGGCACCGCAACAGACTCAGCAAGCGCCGGCCGCCCAGCAACCGGGGCCCACCACGGAGGGTCCGCCGTCGCCGGGGCCCGCCCGGGACCTGAACGGCGGTCGCGTCTCCTCCGACGGTGCGGAACCGAAGCTGGTGGTTTCCCTGGACGCGGCCGGCCACGGCAACTGGCAGGGTGCGGTGAAGTCGGGTGACCACTGGTACCTCGCCCAGGCAGGAGCCGGCGACAAGTTCCAGGTCTTCCATCGCCTGGACAGCAGCGGCAAGGCGCTCGACCAGATGAAGGTGGTCGGGGCCGCACACACCACCTCCTTCGCTGTAATCGGCAACACGGTGTATGCCACCAACGACGGGGAGGTGGTCACGTTCCCGTACCAGCCCGGAGCGACGATCAACGCCGACGACTCGACGCCGACGGGCTGGAAGGGCTACATCAGCATCGACCCGACCAACCGGCTCGCCGTGATCCGCAAGGGCAACCACTACCGCGCCTACGATCTCCAGACCAGGGAGCAGGTCGGCAAGGAGGTGGTCACTCCGACGGGCCAGCGGCAGGGCTTCTCGATCGTGGGCGACGCCCTCTACGTCCTCACCGGCAAGACGAACCAGCCCGGACGGGTGGATTCCTTCTCGTTCACCACGGGCGAGCAGACAGGCTCCCAGGACGTCACCGGCGTCGGCCCTGGTCGGCATCGGGAGCCGGAGGGCATGTACGGCGACCTGATGGGGGTGAAGACCGGCCTCGGCTCGGCCCGGCGGTTGAAGATCTACCAGCTGGACACCGGGATCGCGCCGGCCACCGGGGCCCCCCCGGTCACGGACCAGCCCCCCGTCCCGGATCAGCCCCCCGTCCCGGATCAGGCCCCCGTCACGGATCAGCAACCGCTCGCGTCCGGAGCGGACCACGGAGCTGAGCGCGACCAGCACGATGACGACGCCGGCGACGACGGCGACCACGTGAAGTTCGGCGGCAAGACGGTCGACCGGCGGACCGCGGCGATGCTGACCGAAGCGGAGCGACTCGCCAACGAGGAGGATCCCTCCATCGGCCGGTTCAACCTCACCCAGGGGTCGTTCTCGCACTCGGTCAACGCCTCCAGCGGAACCCACGACGGGCCCGGCGCCTTCGACATGTACACCCGCAGCTACAGCGCGGAGCAGAAGGAGACGATCGGTCTGGCTCTGCGCCGCGTCGGGTTCGCCTCGTGGTTGCGACGGGAGAGCCAGGGCCCGTGGGGCGAGCACTGGCACGGCATCGCGATGGGGACGAAGGGTCTGCCGAGCCTCGCCGCGAGCCAGGTCGACAGCTACCTCGACGGCCGGAACGGCCTGCGGCGGAACGGCAAGGACACCGACCGGCGACCCGAGGACATCCAGACCTGGGAGGAGTACCGACGGGACCACGTCCCACCGGCGGCCGATCCACCGGCGGCGCCCACCGAGCCGGCGGCGCCCGCGGCAGGCACCGGCGGCACGTCGCCGGACGCGAGCGGCGGGCAGCCGCTGGACCCTGGTCGGGACACCGATGGTGATGGTCTGACCGACGTGTTCGAACGACTGGCTCGGACCGACGCGAGCCGTGCCGACACCGACGGCGACGGGCTGCTCGACGGGTACGAGGTGGGTACGTCGAGATCGGACCCGCTGTTGGTGGACAGCGATCTGGACGGCTTCACCGATGCGGCGGAGCTGCGGTTCGGGGGCAACCCGCTGGGTTCGGCTTTCGGGGGGAGCCGAGGTCTCGGCGAGAACCCCCTGGGAGGGGATCCAGTCGGCGGGGACCCGCTCGGCGCCGGACCGCTCGGCTCGGACCCGAGTGGGGCGGCAGGATCGCCCGCTCCCGAGGACCCGCTGGTCCCGTGAGGCCCGGGCAGGGGTGACTGCCCGATCGGGCAGCCGCGTCGCCATCCGTCCCTGGCGGCCCTAGCATTCGATCGTGGCGGACCCGTTGATCAGCCTGGACACCGAGCATGCGTTCGTGCAGCCCGGCGGTCAGGTCCGGGTCACCGTCACGATCACCAACACGGGCAACCTGGTCGAGGGCTTCTGGCTGCAGGTGCTCGGGCCGGCTGCGGCCTGGGCCGAGGTGGTGCCGCCCGAGGTCTCGGTCTACCCGCAACAGGACGCGACGGCCGCGGTGATCTTGTCCCCGCCCTCCGACGGCAGTGCGCTCAGCGGGATGCTCCCCTTCGGCGTGCTGGCTTCGTCGACCCTCGACGCCACGACCAGCGCCGCCGCCGAGGCGGACCTGGAGATCGGCGAGCTGCACAGCCTGCAGGCGAAGATCATCCCGGTCACGTCCACGGGCCGCTGGCGCGGCCGGCACGTCATCCAGCTGCAGAACTGGGGGAACTCCCAGGCGCAGCTGCAGATGGTGGCGCGCGATCCCGACGACGCCCTGGGCTTCTACCTGAGTTCCGCGTACGTGGATCTCCCGCCCGGTGGCCAGGCGACGGTCCGGCTGTCGGCGCGGAGCAAGCGCCCCTTCCTGCGCGGCTCCCCGGTGCGGGTGCCGTTCCAGGTGATCGGGGAGCCCCTGGACGGGGGTACGCAGCCGCCACCGGCCGTCCCGTACGGAGATCCGTCGCGGCCGGTGATCGACGCCGCCCTGAACCAGAAGGCGATCCTGTCCCGCGGGGTCGTCACCCTGCTGACGCTGTTGCTGGTCGGGATCCTCGCCCTGGTGGGGTTCGCGCTGACCCGCAAGGAGACGCCGGTCCCCGATCTCTATCCCCGCGGCGCGCCGCCCAAGGGTGTGCTCCGGGTGGTGACGACGACCCCGAGCAGTGTCTCGCTGGCGTGGGACCCGGTTGCCCTGGCGGACCGTTACGACCTCCAGCAGGTCGATCCCGCCACCCAGAACGTGATCAAGAACTCGCCGTTGGATGCGGCCCTCACCGGCACCGACGTGGTCGGTCTGCCGGCCGAGCAGGAGGTCTGCTTCCGGCTGGCGGTGACCCGGGCGAAGATCACCGGACCACCGTCGGACCTCGTCTGCGCGACCACGACGGCGGCGCCGCCCACCCCCGTGCCGACGCCGACCGCCACCGACCCGGCGACGACCGCCGCGCCGAGCCCGTCGCCCACCCCGACACCGTCCACGACGACGCCGTCACCGACCCCGACGTTCAGCCCCGGAGACCCGAACACGGACCCGATCATGAAGGGGCAGTGGATCGCGGTGGCCGATGTGCTGCCCAAGACCGTGGCGGAGTCCGACGTGCAGATCCACGTCCAGCAGCTGACGGCGGCCGGGCTGCCGGCGAAGTACCTGGACAGCGTCCACTACCCCCGCCTCGTCCTCTACACCACGACGCCGCCGCCGGTGCCCACCCCGACACCGGAGGGCACCTGGGTGGTGTTCCTCGGACCCTTCCCCGCTCAGGCCGACGCCGATGTCCAGTGTCCGTCGATCGTCGCCGCCCAGCCCGGGGCGACGTGCGTCACCGCCCAGGCTGATCCTCCATGATCATCACTCCGGGAACGAGCGGAGGGACACCTCGGTCAGACTGATCAACGGCTTCATCTCCGGGGTCAGGTCGTAGGTCGAGGTGATGCCGAGGCGCAGCTGGGTGACCGGAGCGCCGCTGTCCACGGCGATGCGCTGGGGATCGGCGGTCTGGTTCAGGGTGGCCGACTGGCACGAGCCGTCCGGGAAGCCGATCCCGATCACCTTCGGCTGCGGCTGCAGCGCCCGCTGGGGGTTGTCGGCGTCCAGCCCGGACCAGATCACCACCTGACGGATGCGGGTGGCGGGGAAGGTGAAGAGCACGGTTCCGGTGCCGGGAGCCGCTCCGCACGTCGGCGACGCCCCGGTCGGCGCCCAGGTCATCGTCCACTCCTGCTTCGAGCTGTCGACCAGGGTCTGGGGACTCGAGTCGGGCGCCGAGGCCGTCGTGGGGTTGACCATCACCTGCACGCCGGAGACGGCCACGTACTGCTTCGCCAGGCGGTGCCAACCGTCCTGGGCCAACGCGACCGGGCCGAGCTGCAGCACAGCTCCGAAGCCGACGAAGAGCACGAAGACGAGCGCCCCGATGATCACCCGACGCCAGCGGTAGAGCGGCGGCAGCGACCGTCGGTACTCCCGCGCCGCCTCCCGGTCCCGGGCCGCCATCGCCTGCGGGGTCCAGGCGCTCCAGTCCACGTACGGGTCGGTCCCGTGGGCGGCGACGAAGCTGTAGCCGCAGTGCCCGCAGTACCGCCGGGTGGGTGGGTTCACCGTGGCGCAGGTCGGGCACGTCAGCTCCGTCGGTGCCTGGTCGACGTAGCCCTGGTCGACGTAGGTCTGGTCGACGTAGGTCTGGTCGACGTAGGTCTGGTCGACGTAGCCGTGACCCTGATCCACCGAGGTCTGGTCCACGGAAGGGCGCTCGAGCGTCGTCTCGCTGTCGGGCTGGCAAACCGCGGGGAGGGACACCGTGGGCTGCTGGCTGAGCGGCAGACCCTGGCCGGCCTCCGCCGGGACGGCCGCGGCCGTCGAGGGACCGCCGGAGGTGGACGGCGGGGAGTCGGTCGAGGCCTTGTCCCAGGCCAGGAACTCGTTGCAGTTGCGGCAGAACTGCGTGCCGGGTGGGTTCGGCTCCCCGCACGCCTCACAGATGAGGTCGATCCCGATCACCTCCCGCCGACGACGTGGTCGCTCAGATCAGACCCTCCCGCACCGCGTACGCCACCGCGTGGGTCCGGTTCTTCAGCTGCAGCCGGGTGGTCAGGTCGTGCAGCACATTCTTCACCGTCCGCTCGCTGTAGCACATCCGGGCGGCGATCTCGCTGGTGTCGAGTCCCTCGGCGACCAGCCGGAGGACCTCGGTCTCCCGCGGGGTGAGCCCGGTGAAGGTGAGACCGCGCGGCGCCAGGACCTGACGCTGCAGCCGACCGACCTGCTCGAGCAGCCGGCCGAGCAGGTCGGCGGGGACCTCGCCGTCGCCCGAGGCGACCTTCACGATGGTCCGCACCATCGTGTCGGCGCTCGCGTCGCCCCGGCGCAGCAGCCCGGCCACACCGGCCTCGGCGGCCGCGACCAGGGCGGCGTCGTCGATGGTCGTGGCCACCAGCATCAGCCTGGGGTGCCCGTCCTTGCGCAGAGCACGGAGCTCGCGGGTCGTGGACTCGTCGACGGTGTCGGTGATCATCACCGCGACCGCTGACTGCGGGGCGCTGTCGACGATCTTGATCTCCGGGCGCATCCGGAGCTGGGCGACCACGCCGGCCTGCGAGATCGGGTCCCGGGCGTGGACGTAGGTGGGAACGGTGACGGACATGAGTGCTGACCCCCAGATTGCTGCCGCGCCGACGAGGGCGACGAGAAGGGAACTTCCTGTTGCCCCAAGGGTCCGGATCGGCCTCACGATCGGCTCAACACGCGCTCATCGACCGCTCATCGCCGCTGACCCGACCGGGTAACGTCGAGTCGTCATGGAGCGATGAAGCCACCAGGAGCACACGGATGCGGGTCGACATCAAAGAGGGCGGCGACGGCGTCGCGTGCTGGAACGCCGAGCCGATCGCCGCCTACGCCGCGGCGATCGACGCCCGAGAGGCCGCGCTGGCGTCGGCGAACCCCGATCTGGACGTCACACCCGGTCGGGTGAAGTGCTACGGGTGCCAGGTGAACGACTTCGCCCTGGGGATCAGGTGCACGGCCGAGCTGACCCGGACGCTGTACGCGGTCACCGGCGAGGTGGCCCCGCGCCCCGCCGACGCGGTCGGTTCCCTGGCCGACATCACCGGTCTGCGGAACCGCATCGACACCGCGGATGCGGTCACCCAGGTGCGCGCGACCGCTCCCGCCGCGCCGCCGGCCCAGGACCAGGCGGACGAGCCCCGGCTCGCCCCGCCGCCACGGGTGGCGCCGCCGCCCAGCGCCGCCCCGCGCCGCGCCGGCTTGAAGGGTCTCCTCGGTCGCCGAGGGTGACGGCGGGCACGTCCCGGTGACCTAGGCTGCACCGGTGACCCGGATCGCCCTGCTCTCGACGTCCGACACCGATCTGCTGTCGGCTCGCGCCAGCGGTGCGGACTACGTCTACGTCAACCCGTCGCGGATGGCGCACACCGAGATGGCGGAGGTGTTCGCCGGGGCCGACCTGATCGTGTCGCGCATCCTCGGATCGCCGCAGTCGCTGTGCAGCGGGTTCGCCCGGATCCGCGGCGAGGGCCAGCCGATGGTGGTGCTCGGCGGCGAGCAGGCTCCCGACGCCGCCCTGATGGAGCTGTCGACCGTCCCGATGGGGGTCGCCGCCGACGCGCACGTCTACCTGGCCCAGGGCGGCGCGGAGAACCTCCGCCAGCTGCACGCCTTCCTGTCCGACACCGTGCTGCTCACCGGGGTCGGCTTCGAACCGCCGGTCGAGCAGCCGACCTGGGGCGTGCTGCCGCGTCCCACCCCGGTCGAGGCCGGCGCCGGCACCCGGCCGCGGGTGGGGATCCTGTTCTACCGGGCCCAGCAGACCGCCGGGAACACCGCGTACGTCCAGGCCCTGGCCGACGCCGTCGACGCCGCCGGCGGGATCGGGGAGCCGATCTTCGCCGCGTCCCTGCGCGACGCCCCGGACGACCTGCTGGCGCACCTGGGCACCCTGGACGCGCTGGTCACCACCGTGCTGGCTGCCGGCGGGACCAAGCCGGCCACCGCCAGCGCCGGTGGCGACGACGACGCCTGGGACGTCCGGGCGCTGGCCGCCCTGGACATCCCGATCCTGCAGGGACTCTGCCTGACCTGGGGGCGGGAGGCGTGGGCCGGCTCGGACGAGGGCATGTCCCCGCTCGACGTGGCCACCCAGGTCGCCGTGCCGGAGTTCGACGGCCGGATCATCACCGTGCCGTTCTCCTTCAAGGAGACCGACGCCGACGGTCTGCCGCACTACGTCCCGGATCCCGAGCGCTGCACCCGGGTCGCCGAGATCGCGGTCAACCACGCCCGGCTGCGCCACATCCCGCCGTCGCAGCGGCGGATCGCGCTGGTGCTGTCGGCGTACCCGACCAAGCACTCGAGGATCGGCAACGCCGTCGGCCTGGACACCCCGGTCTCGGTCATCCGGTTGCTGCGGGCCCTGCGCGAGGAGGGCTACGACCTGGGTGCCCCCGGCGAGATCCCGGGCACCGGGGACCTCGAGCCGGTGGACGGCGAGCACCCCGACACCACGGCCGGCAACGCGCTCATCCACGCGCTGATCGCGGCCGGGGGACAGGACCCGGAGTGGCTGACCAGCGAGCAGCTGGCCGGGCAGCGGGTCCGGATCGGGGCGGCCACGTACGCGCGCTGGCTGGCCGACCTGCCCGACGACCTGGTCGACGCGGTGACGCAGGCCTGGGGTCCGGCGCCGGGCGAGCTGTTCGTGGACACCAGCCGCGACGCCGCCGGCGAGATCGTGGCCGCCACCCTGCAGGCCGGCAACGTGGTCATCCTGGTGCAGCCGCCGCGCGGCTTCGGGGAGAACCCGATCGCGATCTACCACGACCCGGATCTGGCGCCGTCCCACCACTACCTGGCCGTCTACCGCTGGATCGAGCGCGAGTTCGGGGCCCACGCGGTGGTGCACGTGGGCAAGCACGGCAACCTCGAGTGGTTGCCCGGCAAGACGCTCGGGATGTCGGCCTCCTGCGGCACCGACGCCGCGATCGGGTCGCTGCCGCTGATCTATCCCTTCCTGGTCAACGACCCCGGCGAGGGCACCCAGGCCAAGCGTCGGGCGCACGCGACGATCATCGACCACCTGGTGCCGCCGATGGCCCGGGCCGAGAGCTACGGCGACATCGCTCGGCTCGAGCAGCTGCTCGACGAGTACGGCAACGTCTCGGTGATGGATCCGGCCAAGGCGCCGGCGCTGCGTGGCGAGATCTGGACGCTGATCCAGGCAGCCCAGCTGCACCAGGACCTCGGGTTGGAGGAGCGCCCCGGCGACGAGCAGTTCGACGAGTTCGTGATGCACGTCGACGGCTGGCTGTGCGAGATCAAGGACGTCCAGATCCGTGACGGGCTGCACGTGCTCGGACAGGCGCCGGCCGGGGACGAGCTGATCAACCTGGTGCTGGCCGTGCTGCGCTCGAACCAGGTCTTCGGTGGTCAGGTCAGCGGCGTTCCCGGCCTCCGCTCGGCCCTCGGACTGACCGAGGACGCGCCGATCGCGGAGGTGGACCGGATCGAGGCCGAGGCCAAGGCGCTGGTGACGGCACTGGCCGCGTCCGGCTGGGACCCGGCGATCGCCTCGACGCTGACCGACAACCCGGGCGCGCAGGCGGCGTTGCGGTTCGCCGCGGTCGAGGTGGTGCCACGGTTGAGCCGGACGACCGACGAGATCACCGCGACCCTGCACGCCCTGGCCGGCGGCTACGTGCCGGCCGGGCCGTCCGGTTCGCCGCTGCGCGGGCTGGTCAACGTGCTGCCCACCGGGCGCAACTTCTACTCCGTCGACCCCAAGGCCATCCCGTCCCGGCTGGCGTTCCAGACCGGCACGTCGATGGCCGACTCGCTGCTCCGGAGGCACCTCGACGACACCGGCGAGTACCCGCGCTCGGTCGGACTCTCGGTCTGGGGCACCTCGGCGATGCGGACCAGCGGCGACGACATCGCCGAGGTGCTCGCCCTGCTCGGTGTGCTGCCGGTCTGGGACGACGCGTCGCGCCGGGTGGTCGGGCTGGAGGCGGTCGACCTGGACGAGCTCGGCCGACCGCGGATCGACGTCACCGTACGGATCTCGGGCTTCTTCCGGGACGCCTTCCCGCATGTGGTCGCCATGATCGACGACGCCGTCCGGCTGGTGGCCGAGCGGGACGAGCCGCTCGAGCTGAACTACGTGCGCGCCCACGCGGAGGCCGACCTGGCCGAGCACGGTGACCAGCGGCGGGCCACCACCCGGATCTTCGGGTCGAAGCCCGGCTCGTACGGCGCCGGCATCCTGCCGCTGATGGAGGCCGGCAACTGGCGCGACGACCAGGACCTGGCCGAGGTCTACAGCACTTGGGGCGGCTTCGCGTACGGGCGTGATCTCGACGGGATCCCGGCCCGCGGCGACATGGAGGCCAACTACCGCCGGATCGCGGTGGCCGCCAAGAACATCGACATCCGCGAGAGCGACATCCTCGACTCCGACGACTACTTCCAGTACCACGGCGGGATGGTGGCAACGGTGCGGTCGCTGACCGGGACCGCGCCGAAGGCGTACGTGGGCGACTCGACCAACGCCGACGCGGTGAAGACCCGCTCGCTCAGCGAGGAGACCTCGCGGGTGTTCCGGGCCCGGGTGGTCAACCCGCGCTGGATCGCGGCGATGCAGCGGCACGGCTACAAGGGCGCGTTCGAGCTGGCCGCGACGGTGGACTACCTGTTCGGGTTCGACGCCACGGCCGGTGTCGTCAGCGACTGGATGTACGAGCAGCTGGCGAGCTCCTACGTGCTGGACAAGGAGAACCAGGACTTCATGCGGCACGCCAACCCGTGGGCGCTCAACGGCATCATCGAGAAGCTGAGCGAGGCCGCCGACCGGGGCCTGTGGGCGGAGCCGGACCCCGAGACGCTGGCCGCGCTGCAGCAGGTCTACCTGGACGTCGAGGGTGACCTGGAGGACCGCGGATGAGTCTGGACCTGACCGACCTGTCGGCCGACGTCGTCGACTTCCTGACCGAGCGGCACCTGGCCACCCTCACCACGCTGCGCGGCGACGGGACGCCGCACGTCGTGCCGGTCGGCTTCACCTACGACGTCGACACCCGGACGGCACGGGTGATCACCGGCGGCGAGTCGGTCAAGGCACGCAACGCCGGCCGCCCGGGTGCGGTGGCGGCGATCTGCCAGGTGGACGGGGCGCGCTGGCTGACCGTCAGCGGTCCGATCCGGGTGGACCGGGATCCGGCGGTGATCGCCGACGCCGTCGACCGCTACGCGGCGCGCTACCGGCAACCCCGGGTGAACCCGCTGCGGGTGGCGTTGATCATGGACGTGGACCGGATGCTGGGGTCGAGCCGGCTCGGCTGACCCCGCATGGCTGATCACCGGCGCCAGGTGCGCGGGGTCAGATCGCCGGACGCCAGCTGCTCGGCCCGGAGGATCTGCACCCGGTAGGGCTCGAGTCGCAGCACGTGGAACCGGGGATGGTGGAGGCCGTCGTCGCCGTAGCCGGACATGTCGCCCCAGCCGGGCGGCTCCGGCGCCGCGAACAGGTCCCACACCCGTTGTCGGGTCTCGTCGTCCTCGACCCAGCCGGCGGTGCAGTCGATGGCCACCGTGTTCTGCGCCGGACTCCAGTAGAAGCACGCCACGTAGGGATTCGTGGCCAGGTGAGCCGTCTTCACCGGTGTGCGGTCGGTGACGGCCCAGCCCTCCGGCTGTCCGTCGACCACCCGGAAGATCGGGTGCAGCACCCGCGACCGCGGCCGACCGGCGGGGTCGACAGTGGTCACCGTGCAGTAGGTGATCTCGGTGGTGAAGCGCAGGAAGTCGGCCGTCAGCGGGGTGAAGTCCATCCCGGCATCCTGGCCCAGGCGGGGCGCGGTCACCAGACCCTCGCGGGTGCCACGGCCCAGGTCAGCGATCGCGGACCCGAGCCACCCGGAGCTCGTGGAGATAGGACTTGGTGATGGTGCCGCCGTGACGGTCGTCGATCAGCGTCCGCAGACAGCGCAGCAGCCCGTCACGCCGCCGGGGCGGGAGCGCGCGGTGACCGGAGTAGGTCCCCAGCACGGCCAGGTAGTCGTCGGCGGTGTAGGTCAGGTCGCGGACGTGGCGCCGTCGTACGGCGGGGGCGAACCGCTGATCGTCGTCGATCTCGTCGACGACCTCGGGCAGCTCGTCGGGGGACAGGAAGGGTTCGTCGGGATCGGTCGCCGGATCCCAGCGCAGGTAGCACTCCTGGGCGCGGCTGAAGAAGTCGACAGTGCCGCCACGCACGTGTGCGGTGGTCACGGTGGCGAGCCACCCGCCGGGGCGCAGGGCCGACCGGACGCGATCGGCCCGTACGGCCCGGTCGACCCAGTGCCAGGCGGTGAACGACGCCACCAGGTCGACGGGCTCGGGTGGCGTCCAGTCCTCGAACGCCCCCGTCACCACCTCGACCTCGGATCCGCGGACGTTCTCCCGCAGCACCGCGGCCAGCTCGGGCCCGAGCTCGATCGCGGTGACCGCGGCGCCGGTGGCCGCCAGCGCCCGGGTCGCCTGCCCGGTGCCGGGGCCGATCTCGACCACCCGCGAACCGGGACCCAGCCCGGTGAGCTCGACCAGGTCGGCGATCAGGGCGGGCGGGTAGTCCGGTCGGGCTCGGTCGTACAGGCGCGCGTCCTCGTCGAAGATCCGGCGGAGCTCGGCATCGGTCATCGATCCAGCATCGTCCATGTCGGTGGTCCCCGGAAGACTCGAACTCGTGATCGCCGATGCTGCCCGCCGTCCTCCGCTGTCGACGAGCCTCAGTGGGGCGGAGCTGGCCCGCTGGTACTGGCTGAAGTCCGAGCTCGTGGTGCTCGCTCGGCAGCTCGGCGTGAGCACGGCGGGCGGCAAGGCGGAGCTGACCGAGAGGCTGGTCGCGGGTCTCGACGGACAGCCGGTGCCGACAGCAGTGCGGGGACCGCGGCGGCCAGGTGCGCAGCTGACCGGGCCACTCGGGGCAGACACGCTGATCCCGGCCGGGCAGCGGTCCGGTCAAGCCCTCCGCGCGTGGTTCGTCGAGCAGATCGGGCCGGGCTTCCGCTTCGACGGACCGATGCGGACGTTCATCGCCGAAGGCGGACGGACGCTGGGCGACGCTGTCGATCACTGGTACGCCACCCGGCACCGCGGGCCGCAGGAGATCACGCCGCAGTTCGAACTCAACCGCTTCGGCCGCGCCTGGCGGGCCGAGCACCCGGGCTCGACCCACGCCGAGATGCTCACGGCCTGGTCCTCCTACCGAGCGCTGCCGGTAGAGGAGCGGAGTCCCGATATTCCTGCTGAGTAACGGATCTCTTTGCTTCTAGGTCTGGACACACGCCGTGTCTGACTCTAGAATAGATCACATGTTCGATATGTGGTTTGAGCAGTCGCTCGGTGATCCGAGCGCGCTGTTGGACCTGGTGTCGGACACCGTGGCGACGGAGCGGCGGGCGGGGTGTCGCAAGCTGCGCTTGGCGGCGGCTTGGGCTGACTGTCACGGCGACACCGGCGATCCTGACCAGGCGGCGCGTCGGTCGGTGCTGGTGGACCGGCTGGTGCGGATGGGTCCGCTGGGCACCCCGTTGGTGACGGAGACGTGTCCGTCGTCGCTGGCGTTGGCGCAGCGGACCAGTGTCACCTCGGCCCGGTTGCTGATCGGGGACGCGTTGACGATCCGGCACCGGCTGCCCCGGCTGTGGGACCGGGTGGTCGCCGGGGAGGTGTGGGGCTGGAAGGCCCGCGAGATCGCCCGCCGGACCAGCGAGCTCGGCCCGGTCGCGGCCGGGGCGGTGGACGCGGTCGTGACCGGGCAGGTCGAGCTGCTCGCCTGGGGCCGGTTCGAGCGGCTGCTCGACGCGACCTTGCTGCAGGTTGACGAGGCCACCTACCAGCGGCGGGTGGCGCGGGCGGCGGCGCAGCGCGATGTCCGCGCCACCCAGTCCAGCGACGGGCTCAGGACGTTGGTGGCGCGAGTCGAGGCCGGTGACGCGGCCGCGTTCCTGGCGTTGGTGGACCGGGTCGCGGAGTGCCTGGCCGACGACGGTGACGAGGACCCGGTCGCGGTCCGCCGGTCCAGGGCGGTCGGGATCATCGCCTACCAGCCGCGGCTGCGGGATTTGCTGGCCCGCCACGCCGACCGACCCGACACGCACCCGACTGCCGACGTGCAGGTCGCCGCCCACCAAGCGGATCCGACCGACCCGTGGGCCGCTGACCTTCCGACGGCCGGCTGGGAGACCGATCGGCACGGCAACGTCCGCCAGCCCGGTTTCGACGACCTCGACGACGACTGCTGGACCAGCCAGCGGCCCTCCACCGCAGACGTGCCGGACGGGGAGCCGCCGGTCGACGACAAGGACCTGGCGTGGTTCCAGCAGCAGCGCGAGGGCGACGGCGCACCGAGCTCGCCTCTCGAACCCGTCGTGGATGCGGGGTCAGTACCCGAGGCGATTCGTGATCATGGACTCGGGCCGACGGCGTCTGTGCCGGCGCCGTTCGTCCGCCAGCCCCGTGGTTCCCAGTTTGACCTGAGGCCATTCACCACAAAGGAAGCGAGTGGCTGCGGACCGCGGGTGGTGATCCATGTCCACGTCACCGACCGAACTCTGGTGGACCAGCATGGTGTCGTCCGCACCAGCGACGGTCCCGTCACCCTGGACCAGTTCCGACAGTGGCTGACCCAGGCCGACCCGAAGATCACGATCCGGCCCATTCTCGACCCCGCAGCGACCTCTGCGGTTGACGCCTACGAGATCCCCCAGCGCCTCCGGCAGGCGATGAGCATCAGGCATCCGGGATCGGTGTGGCCGTTCAGCCCCGCCACCAGCCTGACCGCCGATGGCCGGCTCGACCTCGACCACACCCGCCCGTACGGCGATCACGGTCCACCCGGCCAGACCTCCATCGGCAACCTCGGACCGCTGACGCGGACCGAGCACCGCGCCAAGACCTTCGGCGGCTGGCAGGCCCGACAACCGGATCTCGGCACCTACCTGTGGCGGTCACCCGAGGGCCTGATCGCACTCACCACCAACCAAGGCACCCTTCTGCTCGGCGACCGCGACTGGGCCCACCAGGTCTGGCGCACGTCCGAGCCTGCCGTGCCGGCTGCCTGACGGTCAGTCCGCGGTCCGCAAGGCGTAGACGTCCATCACCCAGCCGCGCTCGGCCCGGATCGCCGAGCGTCGCTCGGTGAGCCCGGGGAGCACGTCGCGCAGTCGGCCGTGAATTAGTGCCTCGTCGGCCAGACCGAGCTGGGCGCCCCACCAGATCTCCAGGTCGGGGTGCTCCTCGACCAGCCTGCCGCAGGCGAGGTCGCCGTCCAGCATCACCACGACGGTGCCCAGGTCCGGGCGGAACTCGTCGACCAGCCGTCGCCCGGTGGTGACGTAGATCGGGCCACCCACGGTGTTCAGGACCATCTGGTGCCGGGCGGCCAGCAGCTGGACGCTGCTGATCCCCGGGTACACCTCGAGCGCCAGGTCCACGCCGGAGGCGCGGATCTGCTCGACGATGCGCAGCGTGCTGTCGTATAGGGCGGGATCACCCCAGACCAGGAAACCCAGGGTGCCGCCGTCCGGCAGCTCGCGGGTGATCACGTCGGCGTACGCCCGGGCCCGTCGGGCGTGCCAGTCCGCGACGGCCTCGCGGTAGCCGGACGGGTCGCGGTCCCGGGCCGGATCGGCGACCTCGATCACCCGGTAGTTGTGCCCGGTGATCACCGCCCGACACAGATCGGTCCGGATCGCCGCCAGGTCGCTCGTCTCGGCCCGCTTGTCGGCCACCAGGAACACGTCCACCCGGTTGAGGGCGGCCGCCGCCTCCGCCGTCAGGTGGGCCGGGCTGCCGCTGCCGATCCCGATGGCCAGGACCGTGATCATGATCCCGCCCTGGTCCAGCTCAGCAGGGTGTCCAGATCCAGGTGCTCCTCGACCGCGTCGGCCATGACGGTGATCATGGTCTCCCGGCGGTCTCCGAACGACGGTGCGTCCGGCTCGGGGCGCCAGCCGACGCCGGCGGCGGCCGCGATCTCGGTGAGCCAGGCCCGCCGGAACGCGTCGTTCTCCAGCGTCCCGTGCCACATGGTGCCCCACACCGCACCGGCCCGCCAGCCGTCCAGGAACGGCTCCGCCTCGCCGTCGTGATCGTGCTCGGCCACGCCGTGATGGATCTCGTACGCCGACACGCGGTGATCACGCCAGACCCCGACCGGACGCCCCAGCACCTTGCTCTGGTCGAACCGCACAGTGGTCGGCAGCAACCCCAGCCCCTGCAGCGACCCGGCGGCGCTCTCCACGCTGTCCTCGATCGTCCGCGCCAGCATCTGGTAGCCCCCGCAGATCCCCAGCACCGGCCGCGTACGGGCCGCCCGTTCCTGCAGAGCCTCGGCCAGCCCGCTCTCCCGCAGCCACGTGAGGTCGGCTCCCGTGGTCCGGGTGCCCGGCAGCACGACGAGGTCGGCGTCGGCGACCACCCGCGGATCGGTCGTGACCAGCACGTCCACCCCGGGCTCGGCCGCCAGCGCCTCGACGTCGGTGATGTTGGAGACGCGCGGCAGCCGGACGACGGCGATCCGCAGTCGATCGTGGTCACCGGCTCGGGCGACCGAAGAGCGCCAGGCACCGACCTCGAGGGTGTCCTCGGCGTCGAGCCAGACTCCGGGCAGCCAGGGGAGCACCCCCAGGCAGGTCAGTCCGGTGCGCTCGGTGAGCATGGCCAACCCGGGTTCCAGGACCGCCCGGTCGCCGCGGAACTTGTTGATCAGGTAGCCGCGGATCGCCGCCCGGTCGTCCGGCTCGAGCAGGGCGACAGTGCCGTACAGGGAGGCGAAGACACCGCCCCGGTCGATGTCGCCGACCACCACCATCGGCAGGTCGAAGCGGCGGGCCAGACCGAGGTTCACGTAGTCGCCGGCCCGCAGGTTGATCTCCGCCGGCGAGCCGGCGCCCTCGGCCACGATCAGGTCGTGGGTCTCGGCGAGCTCGGCGTACGCCTCGAAGGCCGCCGCGGCCAACCCCGTCCGGCCGGTCGCGTACTGCCCGGCCTCCAACGTCCCGTTCGGCTTGCCGCGCAGCACCACGAAGCTGCGCCGATCGGACCCGGGCTTGAGCAGCACCGGGTTCATGGCCGAGGTCGGCTCGACCCGCGCCGCCTGCGCCTGCAGGTACTGGGCCCGTCCGATCTCGGAACCGTCGGCGCAGACCATCGAGTTGTTGGACATGTTCTGGGCCTTGAACGGGGCCACGTCGACGCCCCGCCGTCGGAGGGCGCGGCACAGCCCGGTCACCACCAACGACTTCCCGGCGTCCGACGACGTCCCCGCGATCACCACGCCGCTGGCGGCAGCTCGGTTCGGCACCGGGGGAGTCTAGTGCTCGCCGTACCCTGGCCGGTGACACTTGAAAAGGAGCCTTTCGAAAGATACCTTTCGACTATGGCCCGACCACCACAGATCCGTCCGGAGATCGGCGACGAGCGGGGACTCCCGGTTCGCCGGCTGCGCGACCCCGAGCACCTGCGGGCGCTGGCTCATCCACGCCGGATGGAGATCATCGACCTGCTGATCGCCGACGGCCCGATGACCGCCAGCCAGTGCGCCGCGCGGCTGGGTGACTCACCCGCCTCGTGCTCGTACCACCTGCGCCAGCTGGCGCGCTTCGGCTTCGTCGAGGAGGCGGCCGGTGGACAGGGGCGGAACCGGCCCTGGCGCTGGGTGCCGGTCGGCAACCAGATCGAGTCCGCCGGCTCGCCGGCCGAGCGGTCGGCGGCCGAGGCGCTCGGTGCGGTGATCGAGGGGCGCAACATCGACCGCATCCGTCGGTACGCGCGCCACGGGGCCACCGATCCCTGGCGAGAGGCCGGCCAGACCTCCGACTGGGCGATCAGGGTGACCGAGGAGGAGCTGGTCGAGCTGGGGGAGGCCATCTCGGCCCTGCTCATCCCCCTGCAGCGCCGTACGTTCGACGGGGACGCGCCCGCCGGGGCCCGTCTGGTCGACGTGCTCACCTACCTGATGCCCAGGGCCGGTGCGAGCGGTGACCAGACCGATGCGTGAGCTGATCCGGCATCGCGACTTCCGGTTGCTGCTGGCCGGCCAGACCTTGGCGATGTTCGGGGACTGGACCCTGCTGCTGGTCTTCGGCATCTGGGCCAAGACCCTCACCGGCAGCAACGCCGTCGCCGGACTGACCGTCTTCGCCATGGTCGCCCCGGGGCTGCTGGCCCCGTTCGCCGGTGTCGTCGTCGACCGGCTGCCCCGGCGCGCGGTGATGATCGGACTCAACCTCGTCAGCGCGGTGGTGGTGTCGTCGCTGTGGTTCGTCCACGACCGCGACCAGCTGTGGATCCTGTTCGCGGTGGCCGTCTGGTACGGCTTCAGCGGCGTGATGTTCAACGCCGCCATCTCCGGTCTCGTGCAGGCCATGCTGCCGATGGACCAGGTCGGACCGGCGAACGGCCTGCTGGCCACCGTCCGCCAGGGACTGCGGTTGATCGGTCCGCTGGCCGGTGCCGGGCTCTTCGCGTACGCCGGCGGGCGGTGGGTGGCGACGCTGGATGCGGCCATCCTCGTGCTCGCGTCCGTCGTCCTGCTGTTCCTGCGTCACCGGGAGATCCGGGCACCCCGGGTGGTGGTGCCGTTCCGGGTCGAGCTGACCGCCGGCCTGCTGCACCTGTGGCGGTCCCCGCTGCTGCGTCGGCTCGCCGTGACCACCGTGCTGTTCTCGGTGGCCATCGGGATGGTCGAGCCGACGGTCTACGCGCTGGTCGGTGACGGTCTCCGCCGACCGCCGGAGTTCGTCGGGGTGCTGGTCAGCGTCCAGGGCGCCGGCGCGATCCTCGGCGGCATCGTGGTCAGCGGCGCGATCCGACGGGTCAGCGAACCGACGCTGATCGTGGTCGGTCTGCTGGTGATCGCCACCGGGGCGGCACTGTGCACCATCCCCGCCCTGCCGGCCGCCCTGCTGGGCTTCGGTCTCGTGGGAGTGGGCATCCCGCTGCTCGGCGTGGCCATCGCCACGTTGCTGCAGCGCTGCACCCCCAACGAGGTGATGGGCCGGGTGGCGGCCGGCTACGACATGATCGGCACCGTGCCGACCACCGCCTCCATCGCCGCCGGGGCGATCCTGGTCGGTCTGTGGCCCTTCCAGCTGATCCTCGGGCTGACGGCCGTCGGCTGTGTCGCCGCGGCGCTCTCGATGCTCCCCGCCCGGCGCGCGCTCAGCGCCGTCGGGACCGGCGCCCCGCCCCCGGCGTCCGGGGTGCCGGGGGTCGTGCCTGCACCGTAGCGATGCCGGCCAGGATCAGGATCCCGCCGACCGCCTGGATCGGTGTCGGGATCTGGCCGAGCAGCAGGGCGGCGAACACCACCGCCAGGATCACCTCGGACAGGGCGACGAAGGAGGCGATCGAGCTGCCGAGCCGGCGCACCGCCTCGATCCCGGTCACGTACGCCAGCGCCGCCGACACCAGGGCCAGGGCGACGACCGGCACCCACCACGGCAGGGTCTGCGCGGCGATGGTGACCGGCGCGGCGGCCACGGTCAGCGGCACGATCCCGATCAGACCGGCCAGCACCAGCACGACCGCCCCGACGCCGGTGCCCACGGTGGTCAGCAGCAGCGCCGGGGAGGACGAGCCGCTGCTCTCCGACATCACGAAGTAGACGCACAGGCACGCCGCCGCGCCCAGACCCCAGAGCACCCCGACCAGGCTGACCCGGACGTCGCCGGTGAGGTCGAGGACCAGCACCAGACCGGCCATGGCCAGGGCGGCACCGACCAGCTTGGCCGCGCTCGGCCGCTGCCCGCGCCGCCACCAGAAGAAGCCGATCAGCAGGACGGGGGCCAGGTACTCCAGCAGCAACGCCACCCCGACCGACAGGTGCTGCACCGCGCTGAAGTAGCAGAGCTGCGCACCCGCGACGGCGACGACCCCGTACGCGATCATCCGCCCGGTGGCCCGGCCGGTGGGCAGCCCGACCCGACGGAGCAGCAGCAGGCAGGGGAGCAGCAGGGCCAGGAACGCGCCACCCACCCGGGCGGCGACGACGGCGGCCGGCGACCACCCGGTGACCAGCAGGCTGCTGGCCAGCGAGCCCGACAACGCGAAGGCGGCGGCGGAGCACAGGGCGATGGGCAACCCGGTGCGGACGTCTACGGTGGTGCTGCCGGCGACGAGTGGGGTCACGGGCGCGGTGGCGGTCACGGTACACGTCCTGTCATGAGCTAACTGCGGTTATGCTGATGACACTACGAGAGGGGGGTGTCACGAGTCAAGATGATTTTCACTCATGACACCGAGGTGTCCCTGGTCGAGGCCGCGGCCCTCGTCAACACCCTGGACAGCGACGGGGTCGACGGCCTGGCCGAGCCGTCCGGACTGCGCGAGTTCCTGGACCGGCACCCCTTCACGGGGGTCGTCCTGGGCACCGAGGCCGAGGCGGCCGAGGTGCGGGAGATCCGTGGCCAGCTGGGTCGGCTCTGGCAGGTGCCGGACCGCGACGCGGCAGTGCCGATCATCAACGAGATCCTGGCCGCGTGCGACGCCCGTCCCTTCCTGGTCCGGCACGATGCGTGGGACTGGCACCTGCACGTGACGCCACCGGAGGCACCACTGGCCCAGCGGATGGCGGCCGAGGCGGCGATGGCGTTCCTCGAGCTGATCCGCGCCGACGACTGGGCCCGGCTCAAGAGCTGCGCGGCCGACGACTGCCACGACGTCCTGGTCGACCTGTCCAAGAACCGGTCCAAGCGGTTCTGCGATGACGGCAACTGCGGCAACCGGGCTGCGGTGGCCGCCTACCGGGCCCGGAAGCGGGCTCGATGACCGCAGCCCAGGGTGCCTCACGGCGGTCGGCGGTGCCCCCGTTCGCGGTGATGACGGTGCTCCAGCGGGTGGCCGAGGCCCGCGCCGCCGGTCGCGAGGTCATCTCGCTGTGCGCCGGCGAGCCGTCGCAGGGTGCTCCGTCGGACGTCCGGCGCCGGCTCGCCGAGCTGATGATCGACCGCACCCCGCTCGGCTACAGCGAGACCTTCGGGCTGCTGAGCCTGCGGGAGGCGATCGCCCGGCACTACCGCCGCTGGTACGACCTCGACGTGCCGGTCGCCCAGATCGCTGTCACCACAGGATCGTCGGGGGCCTTCCTGGTCAGCTTCTTGGCCGCCTTCGACGCCGGCGACCGGGTGCTGCTGGCCCGACCCGGCTACCCGGCCTACCGCAACATCTTGACCAGCCTGGGTTGTGAGGTGGTGGAGCTGCCCTGTGGCCCCGCCGAGCGCTTCCAGCCGACGCGGGCTCTGCTCGACGCCGCGCTCGCCGACGGTCCGGTGGCCGGGCTGGTGCTGGCATCTCCCGCCAACCCCACCGGCACCATGGTCGACCATGATCAGCTGGCCGACCTGACCGACTGGTGTCGCACGCACGGCGTCCGGCTGATCAGCGACGAGATCTACCACGGCATCGTGGACGCGTCCGTGGCCCGGCGGGTCGGGGTCGGCAGCTGCGCCTGGCAGCACGACCGCTCGTCGGTGATCATCTCCTCCTTCTCCAAGTACGCCGGCATGACCGGCTGGCGGTTGGGCTGGGCTCTCGTCCCCGACGACCTCGTCGGTGCGGTCGACGCGCTGGCCGGGAACTACGCCCTCTGCGCCCCGGTGCCCGCCCAGCACGCGGCGATCCAGGCGTTCACCGAGAGCTCCTACGCCGAGGCCGAGGCCGCCGTCCGCGAGTTCGCCGCCGCTCGCACCCTCGTGCTCGACGCCGTCGACGACCTCGGTTGGACCAAGGTGGCGCCGGCGGACGGCGCGTTCTACGTGTGGGCCGACATCGCCGACCGGTTGGGTCCGTATCCGGACTCGGTCTCCTGGTGTGCGGCGCTGCTGGACGCCGAGGACGTGGCGGTGACCCCCGGGCCGGACTTCGACACCGTCGACGGGGGCACGGCCATCAGGCTCTCGCTGGCCGCCGGGCCGGAGGCGATCGGCACCGCCCTGCTGCGGATCAGGCGCTTCCAGCAAGGGCTCGGGCGATCTGAGCCGACTCGATCCTGATCTCGCGCAGCAGCCCGGTCAGCTCCACCGTGATGCCCAGGAAGTGCAGCCGCGGCGCCTGCGGGAGCGTCCGGCCACCCGAGACCAGCGGCATGCCGCGGTCGTCCAGCACACCCAGGTGCCCGACCAACGGTGGCAGCCCGGTGCGGTAGCCGGTGGCCGCCAGCACCACGTCCACCCCGAGCTCCTGCCCGTCGGCCAGCCGTACGGTCCCGTCCCCGAAGCCGGTGACCGCGGGGACGACCAGCACCCGTCCGGAGGTGACGGCGTCGACGAAACCGCAGTCGAGGATGGGTACGGTCCGGGACCGCTCGAACTGGCTGAAGCCGTCCTTGGTGGGGGCCGGGAGCCCGTACGGCGTCAGGTCCGGCACGGTGACCCTGCGCAGCAGGCCGGTCAGCGGGTTCTTGATCACCGGCGGCAGCGGGTCCGACGCGATCCCGAGCAGCTGGCTCGGCACCCCGGCGGTGTCACGGCGGACGATGTTGGGCGGCGTGCGCACGGCCATGATCACCTCGCCGGCCACCCCGACCAGGTCGGTGACCAGGTCACCGGCGGAGTTGCCCGATCCCACCACCAGCACCCGCCGGCCCGCGTACGCCGACGGCTCGCGATAGGCCGAGGAGTGCACCACGGGGCCGGCGAACCCGTCCCGACCGGGCCAGTCGGGGACGTACGGCGTGTGGCTGTAGCCACTGGCCACCACCACCGCGTCGGCGCTCAGCGGGCCGGCCGACGTGTCCACCCGCCAGCCCGGACCGTCCGCCTCCACCCGGGTGGCGGTGACCCCGAGCTCGGGTCGCAGGTCCAGCTCGGTGGCGTAGTCCTGCAGGTAGCGCACCAGGTCGTCCCGGCGGACCCAGGGCCCGTACGCCTTGGGGATCGGCTTGCCGGGCAGCCCCGAGAGCCACCGCGCCGTGTGCAGCTTCAGGCTGTCGTAGCGGTCCCGCCAGGATGACCCGACGGCATCGCCGGCGTCGATCAGCCGGTAGGGCAGTCCGCGCTCCCGCAGCCGGGCCGCCGTGGCCAGCCCGGCCGCGCCGCCCCCGATGATCACCGTCTCGGACATGGTCGATCTCCTGTCTCAGGTGAGGTCGTCGTGGTCCCCGCGGACCCAGGCCGCGTGCCGGTCGGCCGAGAAGCGGACGACGGCCCGGGCGTCGGCGTCGATGATCCCGCCGAAGTTGTTGTAGAGCCGGTCGAAGGTGAGCCCGTCGGTCGCGTCGGCCAGCCGCTGCACGACCGCGGCGGACAGCGGGATCCGGTTGGGGTAGCTGCGCATGAACGACGCGGTGCCGTCGGGGTTGGCGAAGATCGTGTCGCCGGCCAGCAGCACCCCGCGCCCCCCGGCCCCGCCGCTCCACACCGCCACACAGCTGCCGGGGAAGTGACCGCCCAGCGTGTGGAGCGTGATCGACGAGGTCAGCCGCCGCTGACCCGACCAGAGCTCGATCGCCGCGCCCTGCCGCTGGACCCACTCGGCGTCGGCCCGGTTGACCAGCACCGGGGCGTTCAGGGCCTCGGCCCAGGCCAGCTGGACCCCGAACATGTGCGGGTGGCTGGCCGCGATCGCCACCACCGGTCCCTGCCGGCGGACGTGGTCGACCGCCTCGTCGGTGATCAGCCCCGGCGGGTCCCAGAGCAGGTTCCCCTCGTCGGTGCGGACCAGCAGGGTCTGCTGGCCGATGCCGACCCCGGGCTTCGAGACCAGACCGATGAGATCCGGCTCCACCTCGAACCACTCCAGCACGTGGCCGTCACGGATCAGCTGCTCGACGGTCGTCCAGCGCTGCCCGCCCTTCGGCAGGTACTGCCGCTCGTCGTTGCAGATCGGGCACACCTGGTCGGGGGAGCGGGCTCCCTCGGTCTCGACCGCGCACGTCGCGCACAGGTGGATGGTCATCGTCCTGCCTCCTCGGATGCTGCTGTCGGCGGTCCAGATCCTCGCGGCGGGCGACCGACGGTCACCGTCCCCGCCGGCAGCGAAGCGGTGGACGTGCCCGCCAGGATCAGGTCGGCACGCTCCCAGGGACGGTCGGCTTCGAAGAAGGGCAGCTCCTCGGCCATCCAGGTGTGCCAGAAGGCGGTCGTGGCCTCGGCGTCGCCGTTGACGCCGGACGCGATGTCGCGGGCGATGCCCCGGCGCTCCGCCTCCGCGAAGTCGGACTGCACCCAGATCGAGGCGTCCAGCCAGTCGATGAGCTCGGTCCGGGAAGCGCCGACCCCCTCGACGATCAGCAGCCGTACGGTGTCGGCCACCTCGACCGCGCCGTCGCGTCCGTGACGCACCCAGCCGGGCGGGCGGTAGGACACGGCCGCCCCGGCGCGGTAGGGCCGGAGCACCCCGTCGACCAGGGCGTCCGACCAGCCGAAGATCGAGTGGTTCCAGGCGATGTCGTCGGCGCCCACCACCGCCGCGTCGGGCAGAGCGGCCGCCAGCCGTCCGGCCAGCGTCGACTTGCCGGCACCGCCGCGGCCGTCGACGGCGACCACCCGTCGGCCCGGGCCGACGCGGTCGACCAGCTCGGCCGCCACGCTCGCCAGTGGTCGTACGGTCCAGTCGTCGATCGGTGGTTCGCCGCTCGCCGGCGTGATCCTCACGGTGCTCATCATGCCCGTCGACGCGGGCGTACGTCGTCGCTATCGTCGGCCGGGTGACGAACTCCCTGCTGATCGTCCACGTCGACATCGCGGTCCTGCCGGACCACCTGGACGCCTTCCTGGCGGCCACGGCGCTCAACGCCACGGCCAGCCGGCAGGAGCCGGGGATCGTCCGCTTCGACGTGCTGGCCGACCGCGTCGACCCCGGCCACGTCGTGCTCGTCGAGATCTACGTCGACGAAGCGGCGGCCGCGGCCCACAAGGAGACCGCGCACTACGCGACCTGGCGGGACACGGTGGCGCCGATGATGGCCCGGCCCCGGGTCGGGGTCCGCTACGTCAACATCTCGCCGGGCGACGACGGCTGGTGAGCAGCGAGACGTTCGACCTCGCGGTGCCCTCCGACATCCGGGTCGGCGCGGGCCGGGTCGCCGAGGCGCCGGACGTGCTGACCGGCTGGGGTGCCCGGCGCGTGCTGCTGGTCACCGGCCGCTCCCCGGACCGAGCCGCCCCGTTGGTCGCCGCCCTGGCCGAGCGCGGCCTGGACGTCAGCACCTTCGCCGTCCCCGGTGAACCGACCATCGACGTCGTCCGCGAGGGGACCGCCGCCGCCGCCGGCCACGACGCGGTGGTCGGCTTCGGCGGTGGCAGCGCCCTGGACGTGGCCAAGGCCGTCGCCGTGCTGGCCGTCAGCGGCGCCGACCCCCTGGTGCACCTCGAGGTGATCGGGGAGGGCCGGCCGATCACTGGCCCGGGCCTGCCGTGCCTGGCCGTCCCGACCACCGCCGGCACCGGGTCGGAGGTGACCCGCAACGCGGTGCTGGCGGGGGACGGGGTCAAGGCCAGCCTGCGGAGTCCCTGGCTGCTCCCCCGGGTGGCCATCGTCGATCCGGACCTGCTGACCGGGCTGCCCGCCGCCACCGTCGCCGCCAGCGGGATGGATGCCCTGGCCCAGGTGATCGAGCCGTTCCTGTCCCGCCGGGCCAACCCCTTCACCGACGCCCTGGCCCGGGACGGCATCGTGCGCTCCGCGCGCTCGCTCCGCCCGGCCTTCACCGACGGCATGCAGGACGCGGGCGTGCGCGCCGACCTGGCCGTCGCCAGCCTGTTCGGCGGTCTCTGCCTGGCCAACGCCGGGCTCGGGGCAGTCCACGCCTTCGCCGCCGCCCTGGGCGCGCGGTCGGGGGCTCCGCACGGTGCCGTGTGCGCGGCGGTGCTGGCGCCGGCCCTGGCGGTCAACCTGCGCGCGGTGCGCGAGCGGGGCAGCCACGAGACGCTGCTGCGGCTGACCGAGCTGGCCGTGCTGCTCACCGGTGCGGTCGACGCCGAGCCGGAGGACGTCGCCGACTGGGTGGGTGACCAGACCCGCGCCCTGCAGATCCCGGGACTGGCGACCCACGGACTCGCCGACGCCGACACCGCGGAGGTGGTGGCCGCCGCCCAGCGGGCCAGCAGCATGCGCGGGAACCCGCTCGATCTCACCGACGACGAGGTCGCGGAGATCCTCGCCCGCGCCCGGTGACGGAAATCGGCCCCTCGCGCCGCCCGCGCCGGCGTGTCGTGCGGTGTGTCGCCCACGAGGGGCGCGTTTCCGTCACCTCCCCTCACCACGCCGTTGACGCCCAGAGGTGGAAGACGGCGTAGGCGCGCTGCGGACGCCAGCGCTCCATGGCGGCGGGGACGTCCCGGTCCTTGGCCACTCCGAGAGCCCGGCGCAGCACCAGGTCGCCGACCGGCACCGCGTCGGGATCGCCGAACAGCCGCATCCGCAGGTAGTCCCGGGTCCACGGACCGACGCCGGGCAGGGCCAGCAGGGTCGTGGCCCGCTCGTCCCACTGCTCCGGTGGCAACGGGAGCGGCCACGGGTCGGCGCCGGCGAACAGCTCGGCCACGGCCAGCAGCGTCCGCGCCCGGGAGCCGGTGATGCCGATCGCGGACCGTACGTCCTCCAGGTCGGCGCCGGCCAGCCGGTCCGCGGTCGGGAAGGCGGTCAACCCCCTCGGTCCCGGGCAGCCGTAGGCCGCCACCAGCCGCCCGGCGAACGTGCGGGCGGCGGCCAGCGACACCTGCTGCCCGAGCACTGTCGAGATCGCGGCCTCGAACGAGTCGGGGTAGCGCACCCGACGTAGTCCCGGTCGCTCCCGCACCAACGGCCCGAGCACGGGATCGGTGTCGAAGACGGCCGCCAGCCCGGCCGGATCGAGGTCCAGATCGAGCCAGTGCCGGACCCGCTGGGCGACCACGGCCAGGTCGTCGTCGGTCACCGGCGCGCTCCCGCTGTCCAGATCGACGGTGATCGCGGACGCGTCCGGGCGAACGGTCACCGCCACCGGCCCGGACGAGCCCGGCAGAAGGCGGCGGTGCGCACCGGTGACGGGATCGGTGGTCTCACCACCGGGCACCGCGTGCGCACCGATCATCCGCAGGGCGAGCGGCCAGTCGTACGCGCCGACGAACGGCAGCTGGAGGAGCACGCCGTCTTCCTACCAGGCGTACGCGATCACCTCGCCCAGCAGCGTCTCCGCATCCACCTCCAGCCCGCGGGCGGTGAACCAGGTCGCGACGTTGCGGCAGTCCCGGGCCAGGAACTCGGGACCCTGCGGGTTGCCGATGATGTTCACGGCCTGCGGCACGTCGATGATCACCACCCGTTCCTCGGTGGCCAGGATGTTGAACGCCGACAGGTCGCCGTGGGTGAGACCCATCGCGGCCATCGTGCACATCGCCGTCCGGAGCTGGTCCAGGTACTCCGCCAGCAGCTCCGCCGACGGGCGGGTCTGGGCCAGCCGCGGAGCACCCGAGCCGTCGGCGAGGGTGATGAACTCCATCAGCAGCTCGGTGCCGTCCAGCTGCACCGGGTAGGGGACGGGCAGACCGGCGCTCCACAGCGTGGACAGGTAGCCGAACTCAGCGGTCGCCCACTCGCCGGCCTCGACCTGGCGGCCCCACCGACTGCCCTTCGCCACCGCCCGGCGGTCCCGGCTGCGGCGGATCCGACGGCCTTCGGTGTAGCCGCTGTCGCGGTGGAACATCCGGTGGTCGTTGGTCCGGTAGCGCTTGGCGGCCATGATCACCGCGTCGGTGTCGGTGGCGCGCTCCACCAGGATGACGTCGGCTTCCTTGCCGGTCTTGAGGATGCCGAGGTCGGTGTCGATCGCGGCGTCCGCGGTGATCAGCCAGTCCGGCCACGGGTCGGGACCGGCGAGGATCCCGATGTCGTCCCAGGTGGACCACCGTTGCCCAGCGGGCAGCTCGTCCGGCAGCGGGACGTAGTCGAGATCGGTGAAGGGGTCGAGATCGGTGAAGGGGTCGAGATCTGTGTAGGGGTCGAGATCAGTGAAGCGGGCGGGCTCGCCGTCGGGCGAGGCCGCGGGTGATGAGACGGACATGATGGGTGATGACTCCCGAAGAGAGAACGGATGAGGGCGTGTCGAACGCCCGGACCTCGATGGACATCTCGACGCCTCCTCTGCTCTTCGTCGTGCCGGCTCACCGACCCGATCCGTACTGACCGAACGGGTCCACTGTGAACACGACAAGTAGGACATGCAACTTGTTTTCCATAGACGTGAACGGGAGCGGTACGTTGAGTTCACCTTCGTTCCAGCACGACCCGACACGCGGCGATCCCGCACTCGGGGCCCGGTGGCGGACCCGCCGGGGACCAGGCGGCGCAACCCTTGCGTCCCAATGACGAGAGGACGCTCGAGTGGGCAACGGTGACCCCGAACTCGTTCAGCTGCTGACTCCCGAGGGCCTCCGGATCGACCATCCGGACTACGCCTTCACCGGGGACGACGAGCAGGTCAAGGGCTTCTACCGCGACATGGTGATGACCCGGCGCCTGGACTCCGAGGCCACCGCCCTGCAGCGTCAGGGTGAGCTGGGGCTGTGGGCCTCCTGCCTGGGTCAGGAAGGCGCGCAGATCGGCTCCGGCCGGGCGATGACCGACCAGGACGTGGTGTTCCCGACCTACCGCGAGCACGGCGTGGCCTGGACCATGGGGGTCGACCCGCTGCAGCTGCTCGGACTGTTCCGCGGTGTCGACCTCGGTGGGTGGGACGCGGCGAAGACCCGGTTCCACCTCTACACGATCGTCATCGGCGCCCAGGCGCTGCACGCCACCGGCTACGCGATGGGGATCGAGCGCGACGGTCTGGTCGGCACCGGCGACCCCGCCCGCGACGCGGCGGTCATCGGCTACTTCGGTGACGGGGCGACCAGCCAGGGTGACGTCAACGAGGCGTTCATCTTCGCCAGCTCCTACAACGCCCCCATCGTCTTCTTCTGCCAGAACAACCAGTGGGCGATCTCCGAGCCGATCGAGCGCCAGTCGCGGATCCCGCTCTACCGTCGTGCGTCCGGCTTCGGCTTCCCCGGGGTCCGGGTCGACGGCAACGACGTGCTGGCCGTGCACGCCGTCACCTCCCAGGCCCTCGAGCGGGCCCGCTCCGGCAACGGCCCGACGTTCATCGAGGCGTACACGTACCGGATGGGGGCGCACACCACCTCCGACGACCCGACCAAGTACCGGCTGGCCGACGAGCTGGAGCACTGGCGGCTGAAGGACCCGATCGAGCGGGTCCGGGCCTACCTGACCCGCACCGGGGCGGTCGAGGACGCGTTCTTCGCCGACGTGGAGACCGACGCCGACGCGATGGCGGCCCGGATCCGCTCGGGGCTGCTGTCGCTGCCCGATCCGGAGTTCCTGGCCCTGTTCGACAACGTGTACGCCGAGCAGACGCCGCACCTGGTCGACCAGCAGCGCTGGTACGCCGAGTACGCGGCGAGCTTCCAGGCGGACGGTGGTCCCGGCGACGACGCCGTGACGGGAAGGCAGTGATGACCGACTCCACCAGACCCGGCGACCCCGGCCGGACGAGCAGGATCACGTTGGCCAAGGGCCTCAACGCCGGACTGCGGCGGGCCCTCGAAGCCGACCCCAAGGTGCTGCTGGCGGGCGAGGACATCGGCAAGCTTGGTGGGGTGTTCCGGGTCACCGAGGGCCTGCAGAAGGACTTCGGCGAGCACCGGGTGATCGACTCCCCGCTGGCCGAGTCCGGCATCGTCGGCACCGCGGTGGGACTCGCCATGCGCGGCTACCGCCCGGTCTGCGAGATCCAGTTCGACGGCTTCGTCTACCCGGCCTTCGACCAGATCGTCAGCCAGGTCGCGAAGTTCCACAACCGGTCCGCCGGTCGCCAGAAAATGCCGATCGTGATCAGGATCCCGTCCGGTGGCGGCATCGGTGCGGTCGAGCACCACAGCGAGTCCCCGGAGACGCTCTTCGCCCACGTACCCGGACTCAAGGTGGTCACCTGCTCCAACCCGGTCGACGCCTACTGGATGATCCAGCAGGCGATCGCCTCCGACGACCCGGTGATCTTCTTCGAGCCCAAGCGGCGCTACCACGAGAAGGCCGAGCTCGACACCTCCATCCCCCCGATCCCCTTGCACAGCGCGAGAGTCGTCCGCCCGGGCACCGACGTGACGGTGCTCTGCTACGGCCCGATGGTGAAGACGTGCCTCGACGCGGCGGGCGCGGCGGCGGACGAGGGGCGGTCCCTGGAGGTCATCGACCTGCGCACCCTGTCACCGATCGACATGGCCACCGTCGTGACCTCAGTCCGCAAGACCGGCCACGCGGTGGTGGTGCACGAGGCGGTGATCAACCTGGGGTTGGGGGCGGAGCTGTCCGCCCGGATCACCGAGCAGTGCTTTTACTCCCTCGAGGCGCCGGTGCTGCGGGTCGGTGGCTTCGACATCCCCTACCCGCCGAGCCGGGTGGAGGACCAGTACCTCCCGGATCTGGACCGGGTGCTCGATGCCGTCGACCGGTCCCTGGCCTACTGAAGCCCCGCCCCCGGGGACCACTGCCCACTGAGAATCTCGAAGAGGAGAGCGCCGCGTGGCGATCAAGGAGTTCCGGCTGCCCGACCCGGGCGAGGGTCTGGTCGAGGCCGACATCGTTACCTGGCGGGTGGCTGTCGGGGACGAGATCAAGGTCAACGACATCCTGCTGGAGATCGAGACCAGCAAGTCGCTGGTCGAGCTGCCGAGCCCGTACGCGGGCACGGTCACCCAGCTGCTGGTCGCCGAGGGTGACACCGTCGACGTCGGCCGGCCGATCATCGCCATCGAGGACGGCACCGAGGTGCCGGCCACTCCGGCGGCCGAGCCCGCGGCGGGAGCCGACGAGGGCGGCGAGCGGGTCGCCAACCTGGTCGGTTACGGCGCCAAGGCGGCCGACACGCGACGACGTCCCCGCAAGACCGCCGGTGGCGGCGAGACCGCACCGGTCGAGACCCACGAGCAGGTGAACAGCACCTTCGCCGTCGACACCCCGGTGTCGCGCCGCGCCGACCATCGCGAGCCGCTGCGGCCGGCACCCGCGCAGTCGCACGGCGGACCGCTGCCCCCGCCCGGACCGGCCGCCCCGGAGACGGTGCCCCCGTCGTCCGGTGCGGTGTTGGCCAAACCCCCCGTACGGAAGCTGGCCAGGGACCTGGGGGTCGACCTCGGCTCGCTGACGGGCACCGGCACGGGCGGCGTGATCACCCGGGACGACGTGGAGGCGGCCGCCGCGCGCGCGTCGGACCCCGACCCCGTCGCGACTCCGAGCCCCGTACCGGTCGCGGCGGGGGCCGACCGCCGCATCCCGATCAAGGGCGTCCGCAAGGCGACCGCGGCGGCCATGGTGCAGTCGGCTTTCACCGCGCCGCACGTGACCGTGTGGGTGGAGGCCGACGTCACCGCCACGATGGAGCTGGTCCGCACCATCAAGGCCCGGCGCGACTTCGCCGAGGTGAAGGTCTCCCCGCTGCTGCTGGTGGCCAAGGCCGTGCTGATCGCGCTGAAGCGCAACCCGGAGCTGAACTCGTCCTGGGACGAGGCCGCCCAGGAGATCGTGCTGAAGGGGGGCGTCAACCTGGGGATCGCGGCCGCCACCCCCCGTGGGCTGATCGTGCCCAACATCAAGGACGCCGACCGGTTGTCCTTGCTGGAGCTGGCCCAGGCGTTCGGTTCTCTGGTGACCATGGCCCGGTCCGGCAAGACGCCGCCCGCCGACCTGGCCCGCGGCAGCTTCACGATCACCAACATCGGTGTCTTCGGTGTCGACGGGGGCTTGCCCATCCTCAACCCGGGCGAAGCCGGCATCCTGGCCATCGGGCAGATCGTTCGCAAGCCCTGGGTGGTGGGTTCCGGCGACGACGAGCGGATCGAGCCGCGGTGGGTGACCACGATCGCGGTGTCCTTCGACCACCGGCTGGCCGACGGCCAGCAGGGTTCGACCTTCCTCGCCGACGTCGCGCAGATCCTCTCCGACCCGGGGCTGGCGCTCGTCCTGTCCTGAGCGGTCCAGTCCCGGGCTGTCCTGGCTGAGCCGCCCCTCTGGAGGGCCGGCGCTCCGACTCGGCTCAGGTCAGGCGCGCGAAGCAGAGCTGCCCGATCTCGGCGACCAGCTCGTTGTCGTTCGCCGCGCCCTCGTCCGCGGACCGGGTGAGCACCGAGAGCAGGACCGGCGTCCCGTCCGGCCCCCAGGCCACACCGGCGTCGTTCACCACCCCGTACGCTCCGGCGCCGGTCTTGTCCGCCAGCCGCCAACCGGGAGGGAGCGCCTTGCCCAGCCGGCCTCCGCTGGTCTCGTTGCCGAGCATCCAGCCGCGCAGTCGCCGTCGGTCGGGGGCGGGCAGGGCGGGTCCCAGCAGCAGCCAGCTGTAGGTCCGCGCGATGGCCCGGGCCGAGGTGGTGTCGGTGCGCCGGTCCGGCTCGGCGGAGTTCAGCTCCGGCTCCCAGCGGTCGAGCCGGGTGGTGTCGTCCCCGAGCCTGCGGGCGCTCCGGGTCAGACCGGCCGGACCGCCGATCACTGACAGCAACGCGTTGCCGGCGGTGTTGTCGCTGCGCTGCAGTGCTGCGCGGCACAGGTCGGCCACGGTCGGGATCCGACCGGTGGCGAAGCACTCCTCGACGTACGGGGAGTTCTCGACCAGGGCGGCCGGCGGGAGGTGGACCGGGCGCTCGAGCACCCGTCGGTCGGGCACCACCAGCTCCCCGCGGAGGACTGCCGCGACAGCGATCACCTTGAACAGGGAGCACATCGGCATCGCCCGGTCGGGCCGGTGGAGCAGCGTCCGGCCGGTCCGCAGGTTGCGGGCGTACACGGCGGCGATGCGTCCATGGCGTCGCTCGAGGGCGGCGACCGAGGAATCGGTCGTGTCGGCCGCCCGGGCGGTTGTGTGGTCGCCGGCCGGCAGCGCGGCGCCGAGGACGAGGGCGGTGGACGCAGTGAGCAGGGTGCGGCGACGGACGGGGCTCGCCGCGACGGTCGACACGATGGCGGAGTCGGGTGTGGTCATGGCTCCACCGTCACGAATCACCGGGCCCGGCGGCCAACACGTTCGGTGTCGATTCATGCCTCTGCGGCATGACAGCTGGTGAGGGCCGCCTGGTTAGGGTCGGACGATGGACCTGATCGACGCTCTGCAGGCGTTCCGGCTGGTCGCCGAGGAGTCCAGCTTCACCCGCGGCGCGCAGCGGTGCGGGGTTCCCCAGCCGGTGGTGAGCCGACGGGTGGCCGCTCTGGAGCGGCGTCTCGGGGGGCCCCTCCTGGAACGCTCGACCCGTTCGGCGACGCTCACCGGGCTGGGGGAGCGGGTGCTGCCGCACGTCGACGAGCTGCTGGGCCGCTGGGACCTGCTGACCCAGGCGGCCCGGGAACCCGATCCCGAGCTGGTGATGGCTGTCCCGCGACATCTCGATCCGCGCACGCTGGCCAGCATCCGCCGGGGCCTGGCCCCGATCCGGATCGGACTGAGCGAGGACGACCCGGAGGAACGGTCGCGGCTGTGGCTGAGCGGGTTGGTCGACATCGCCGTGCTGTCCGTGCCCCAGGGTGCCGGGGGCGTCACGTCGGTCCTCGGTCTCGGACTGGCCGAGACGGACGACGGTCGTCCCCTCTGTCTGTCCCAGCTCCGGCGGTCCGTCCGGCAGCGTGACGACCGGGCGCGGCGGATCCACCTGCAGCCGGAGGACGACGTACCGGCGGTGCGCGATCCGCTGAGCCAGCTCGCCCACGGCCACGGGCTGGGCGCCGAGCAGGTGGTGGGGGCTTCGGAGCGGACCGAGACCCTGACCCAGCTGCACGAGTACGACGACGTCCTGGTCTGCACCGCCACCGAGGCTGCGACGTTCGGTCTCGGCTGGCGGCCGATCCGCGGTCTGTCGCTGGTCCGGCACCAGGACGTGGTCGCCCGACCCGGACTGCTGACCGACGACCAGCTCACCCGGGTCGTCGGTCGGCTGGACTCCGGGAGCGATCGCCGATGACCGGTGCCGCGGTGGCAGGCACCTCGGGCGCGCTCGTACGGGTGGCCGCCGACATCGCCCAGGACTGGCGTCGCAGCGGACTGGCCGGAGGCTTCGTGGCCCGACACCTCGACAGCGGCAGCGAGCTGGGCTTCGACGTCCACCGGGTGCTGCCACTCGCCTCCGTGGTCAAGGTGCCGATCGCTCTCGTGGTCCTGGACCGGATCTCCCGCGGCGTCCTCGATCCGGGGTGTGCGGTCGAGCTCGACCCGGTCCTTCGCACCCCCGGTCCCAGCGGCCTCTCGCTCTTCGCCCACCCCGCCACCGTGGCCGTCCGGGACCTCGTCACCATGTCCCTCTCGGTCAGCGACAACGCCGCGACGGACGCGCTGCTGGGCCTGGTGACGCCGACCGAGGTCACCGAGCAGCTGGCCGCCTGGGGTCACCGGGGCCTGGTGGTGCGGCACCGCATCAAGGAGCTGCACGACACCGTGGCCAGCCTCCCCGAGGCGAGCTCGGCGTACCTGATGGAGCTCGCCATCCGCGGCGGGACCCCCGGCGGGGGACACCCGATCGCCCAGCTCGACCCGGCGCGGGCGAACGCGGGTGACGCCGCGGGCCTGGCGGCCCTGCTCGCCGACGTGTGGACCGACCGGATCGCCGATCCGCGGGCGACCGCCGAGCTGCGCGTCGCGTTGGGCCATCAGCTCACCCGGCACCGTTTCGCAGGTGAGCTGGTCAGCGACCTGACCACGCTCCGCAGCAAGACCGGCACGTTCCTGCACCTGCGTCACGAGGCCGGGGTGTGCCAGACCTCGGACGGGGACCGTGTGGTGGTCGTCGCGCTCACGACCTCGTCGGTGAACGCGGCCGAGCAGCCGGAAGCCGATGCTGCCATCGGAGCCGCGGCCCGGGCCGCGGTGGAGGCGCTCGTCGACGACCGTTACTTGTCAGGACAATTTGACAAGCGCTAGCGTGGGCGGTCCGCTCAACGAGAGGCTTCGTTCATGACCGTGTTCCATGGTCGCGCTCCGCGCTCCGCGGTCCTGAACTCCGCAGCTTCTCGCTCGTTCATCGCGTTCCGGACGCCGGAAAAGAGTGCCGTCCGGAGACGCTCTTCCACTCACGAAAGGCTTCGTTCATGACCGTGCGCATCGGCGTCATCGGAACCGGCAACATGGGAGCGGACCACATCCGCAACCTGCAGCGCTTCGTGGCCGGGGCGGCGGTGACGGTGGTCGCCGACTACGACCGGGCGACGGCCGAGGCGGTCGCCGCCGCGTCCGGGGCCCGGGTGGCCTCCGACGGCGACGCCCTGATCGCTGACCCCGAGGTCGACGCGGTGATCATCGCCTCGCACGACTCCACCCACTACGCGTACGCACTGGCCGCCGTGGCCGCCGGGAAGCCCACGCTGTGTGAGAAGCCGCTGGCGCCGACGCTGGCCGAGTGCGAGGAGATCGTCGCCGCCGAGGCGGCGGCCGGCGGGAACCTGCTGTCGCTGGGCTTCATGCGGCGCTTCGACCCGGCACACACCGAGCTCAAGGCGGCCATCGACGCCGGCGTGATCGGCCCGGTGCTGCGGGTGACCGGCGCGAGCCGCAACGTGGTCAGCTATCCCGGCACCACCTCGGAGTCGATCATCACGAACTCCGTCATCCACGAGCTGGACTCGATACCGTGGCTGCTCGGCTCGCCGGTCAGCTCGGTGGCCTGGCTCGCCGGACGCGCGACCAGCACGGTGCCCGCCGGCCTGGCCGACCCCTCGCTCACGCTGCTGCGGACGGCCGACGGCGTGCTCACCTCGGTCGACATGTACGTGAACGCCGAGTACGGCTACGACCTCCGCACCGAGGTGCTGGGCGAAAAGGGCGCACTGTCGCTCACCGACCCGGCCCTGGTTGCGGTCGACCTGGGCCGGAACCGGTCCACCGGCTACCCGCTGGACTGGCGGCCCCGGTTCGCCGACGCCTACCGGCTCGAGCTGGGCGCCTGGGTCGCCTCGGTGGCCGCCGGCGCGCCGAGCCCGCTGGCCAGTGCGGCCGACGGCCTGGCCGCCAGCCGGGTGGCGGTCGCCGTGATCACGTCGATGCACGAGGGTGGCCGCTGGGTCGAGGTCGCCCGGTGACCAACGCGTCGACGCTCCCCGTCGCGTGGACGCCGGACACCGGACAGCGCCGACCCCGCGGTGGGGGACCGTCGGTACCGAGGCGACCCTGGTGATCGACGGACCGTTGTAGCAGCCCGGTGGCTTCACGTTGTCGCCCCGCGACGGAGGCCGGAGTCCGCGCTACGACCAGGAACCGGTCGCTCAGGAAGCCCAGCATCTTCAGGCGTCCGAGGTGGCCCGGCGAACGGCGAGGAAGGCCATGCCGACGGCGGTCAGTCCCCAGGCCACCAGATCGAGCACGGGTTGAGCGGTGATCACCGAGACCAGGTGCAAGGGCTGGGAGATGATCAAGGCGACGGCGACGACCGTGGGCATCAGCCGGGCCCGAAGGCACGCCACCCCGAGCAGCACGGTGCCGACGATGTGACCCACCACGAAGATCAACAGGGTGACCAGGCCGGGCCCCGCGCTCTCGGCCGCCAGTCCGAGGGCCTCGACCTGCGCCAGGGTGAGGCCGGCCGCCGGGGCCGCAGCCCACAGCGTGTCGAAGAAGCCGAGAGTCATCATGGCCAGGTAGCCCGGCAACAGGAAAGCGCCGGTCCACAGGTACAGCCGCGGCGTCGGGTGACGCAGCAGCCCCAGAGCTGCGTAGGCGCCCGGGATCAGGGTGAAGGTGGCGACGAAACCCAACCACAGCACCGCTTCCATGGTGGCGGGTTGGGTGATCGCGGTGGCCGCGTCCGGCGGGTAGATCAGGCGGATGACGGCGACGGCCGCCGGTCCGATCGGCATCAGGACGGCCGTCAGCAGACGGAGTCCGCCGGGCTTCGTGGTCGGCGCGTCGGTCGCGACCGCCGGGCTGGTGGACTGGGAGGTGGTCATGACCTCAGTGTTCGGCGCTCCGCCGGCCTGCGCCTGAGGTCAGCGACCCCTTCGCCTCGGGTCCGACCGGGAGGATCTCCCGACCCGGTACGGGGGCTGGCCCCCAGGCGCACCGCAGCCCTGCCGCCGATAATGACGCCATGTCCCCCATCGACCTCAAGGGATCCGTCGACCCGGAGCGATCCGTCGACGACCGCGTACGGGTGCTGGTCGCCGATGACCACCCCATCGTCCGGGGTGGGCTGATCGCCTTGTTGGACACCCTCGACGGGCTGGACGTCGTCGGGCAGGTCGGGACCGGCCGGGAAGCGGTCGAGGCCGCGGTCGCGCACCGACCGGACGTGGTCGTGATGGACCTGCGGATGCCGGATCTGGACGGTGTGGAAGCGACCCGGCAGATCCGGGAGCGGGCTCCCGGCGTGGCGGTCCTGGTGCTGACCATGTTCGACGAGGACGCCCTCGTCGAGGGCGCCCTGGCGGCCGGTGCGCGCGGCTACCTGTTGAAGGGGGCCGAGAGCAGCGAGATCGAGCGAGCCATCCGTACGGTCGCCTCCGGCGACACCGTGCTCAGCCGCTCGATCGCCGAGCACGTGCTGGGCCGCGTCACCTCGGTTCCGGTCGTCGCGTCACTGGGGCTCACCCCGCGGGAGCGGGAGGTGCTCGAGCTGATCGCTCGCGGGCTCGGCAACGCCACCATCGCCGCCCGGCTGCAGCTGTCGCCCAAGACGGTCGGCAACCACATCTCGGCGATCTTCACCAAGCTCGGGGTCGTCACGCGAGCGGAGGCCATCGTCCGGGCCCGCGAGGCCGGTCTGGGCGCCGGGGGAGCGCGGTGAGTGCGGCCCCCGGCGGCCGGGCGGTCAGTCTGACGATCGCGGCGGTCGGGCTGCTGCTGCTCGCCGTCGGGCTCTTCCTGACCGGGCTCGCCCACGCCACCGGGCTCCCGCTCACGGCGTACTCGTTGACGAACCCGGTGATCGGCATCGGCTTCCTGGCGCCGGCCGTGGTGATCGCCTGGCACCGACCGCGCAACCTGCTGGTGCTGCTCCTGGCCCTCGGTGGGGTGGGACACCTGCTCGCGGGGATCGGACTCGCCGGGTACACGTGGGGTCCGGTCGCGGGCTGGCCGGAGTGGGCGATCGCCCTGTGTCTGCAGCTGATGGGGCTCGCCTGGAAGCTGGGTCTGGGACCCCCGTTCGCCCTGCTCCTGCTGCTCTTCCCGGACGGCCGGTTGCCGTCGAGGCGCTGGTGGTGGCTGGTCTGGGCGGTCGGGGTGGCGCTGGCCCTGGCGGTGGCCGGCTGGTTCCTGGCTCCCGACTCCGTGGCTGCCAACGTGATCGTCCAGGTGGCCGATCTGATCGTGACCGTGGCGGCCGTCGTGTCACTGGTGCTGCGCTACCGCCGGGGGAGTGAGCAGGTTCGCGGCCAGATCCTCTGGCTGGTGCTGGCCGTGCTGGTGATCTTGGTGCTGAACCTGGAACGGGCGATCACCGGGCGCGGTCCGGAGCTGCTGCTGCTCAGCTTCGTCTGCGTGCCCGTCGCCATCGCCCTCGCGATCGTGCGCCACCAGCTGCTCGACATCCGGCTGGTCGTCTCCCGGGCTCTGCTCTACGGGCTGCTGATCGCCGCCGTCCTGCTGGCGTACGTGGGTCTGGTGGCGCTGGCGGCAGCCGTGCTGCCCGCGGACCTGGCGACCTGGGGACCGGTCACCTCGGCCATCGTCGTGGCGTTGGCCCTCAACCCTGTCCGGACGGGACTGCAGCGACTGATCACCCGGTTGTTCTACGGACGTCGAGCCGAGCCAGCCGCCGCCGCCGCTCTCATCGGCCGTGGTCTCGACCAGGTCGACGACCTCGATCAGGTCCTGGAGACGGCCCGGTCGGCGCTGCGTCTGCCGGCCCTCGCCGTCCATGACGTCGATGGCAGCCCGATCGCCCGGACCGGGTCGGTGACCGATGCCGACTGGCCGTCGTCGACCATCCCGCTGCGCAGCCGCGACCGGCTGCTGGGTCGACTCGACGTGGCGCTGCGGGCGGGCGAGTCCCGGCTGCACCGGGCCGACGCCGACGCGCTGGCGCTGTTGGTCGGACCCCTCGCCCTGCTGCTGCGGGAGCGGGGGCTGGTCCAGGCGCTGCGCGATTCCCGGACGCAGGTGGTGCAGGCCCGCGAGAGTGAGCGTTCCGTGCTGCACCGGGACCTGCATGACGGACTGGGACCCACACTGACCAACGCAGCCTTCCGGGCCGATGCGGCCGCCAACCGACTCGCTTCGGACCCGGTGGCGGCCGCCGAGCTGCTGGCCGAGGCGCGGGTCGGGATCCGGGATGCGCTGGCCGACGTGCGGCGAGTGGTCTACGGACTGCGCCCGCTCGCGCTGGAGGAGCTGGGACTCGTCGGGGCGGTCCGGGAGCAGGCAGCGCGAGCAGGTCGACTCCCGGTGAAGGTGACGACGTCCGACGAGCTCGGTCCGCTCAGCCCGGCCGTCGAGCTGGCCGTCTACCGGATCGCCACGGAGGCGATCACCAACGCGCAGCGACACTCGCTCGGCACGGGAGTCGCGGTCTGGCTGGCCTCAGACTCGGGCGAGTTCCACCTGGTGGTGCAGGACGACGGTGCCCCGCCGCCGACGTACCTCGCCGGGGTCGGGCTGCGGTCCATCCAGGAGCGGGCCGAGGAGCTCGGTGGCCGCACCGAGATCCATCCCGGTGCGGACGGCTGGCGGGTCAGCGCCTGGATCCCGGCGTCCTGACGGTCAGACCACCCGCCGTCACCGCCGTCGCAGACCCACCACCACCGGGTCGTGGTCGGAGGACCGGCGGGCGTCGGGGGCGTAGTAGTCGTCGGCCGTCGTCTTGTAGGTCGAGTACTCCAGGGCCGGCGACTCGCCCGCGTTGATGTTCCAGATGTCCGCCCGGGTGAGCCGGTCGCGCGCCGCGGGGTTGAGCAGCACGTGGTCCAGCGACCCGGCCAGACCGCTGAACGAGTAGGACCACTCGTCGGCGGGCGCGGCGTTGTCGTAGCCGGCCGCGTAAAGCACCTGCAGGGGGTCCTCGGCGCCGTAGGAGTTGAAGTCGCCGACCAGCGCCACCGACTGCACGTCCTCGGACCGCTGCACCTGCGGGACCCAGTCCCGCAGCGCCTGGGCCTGCCGGACCCGGTCGCCGTTGTAGGCGCCCTGACCGTCGCCGCTGTCGGCGTTGTCGCCGGTGGCGCCGTCGGCGCCCTTGGACTTCAGGTGGTTGACCACCACGAGCACCGGGTCGCCGCCGGACCACGGGGTGAAGGAGGCGGCGATCGGGGTCCGCGCGTTGGCGAAGGCCCCGTCGGCTCCGGCGGCGGCACCGAGCGCCCGGGCCGGACCGTCCAGGCGCACCCAGCGCGGCTGGTAGATCAGTGCGTTGGTGATCACGTCCTGGTCGGCCGTCGCCGGCAGCTCGGTCGACGACGGGACGTTGGCCCACTTCCGGAAGCCGGCCGCCCGGTTGAGGGCACCGACCAGGGAGGCCAGCGCCTCGTCCGGCTGCTCACCGAGGACCACCGAGTTCTCGATCTCCATCAGGCCGACCACGTCGGCGTCGAGGGTGTTCAGGGCGGTCACGATCTTGGTCTGCTGCCGCTGCAGGTCGGCCGGGTCCCAGGCCCCCCGGACGTCGCAGTCGAAGGTCACGTTGAAGGTGTCGTCGGTGGCCAGGTTGCCACCCGTGCAGCTGTTGCGGCCGGAGCCGGTGGTGGTGAAGTAGTTGAGCACGTTGAACGACGCCACTGACAGGGCACCGCCGACCCGGGGGGCGCGGTCGTCGGCCACGGCACGGATGCTGGCCGGCTCAGACCCCGGCGCCGTCGGCGTGGTCGGGTTGAACTTCCAGGCGCTGTTCCGGTAGTCCACGATGACCGGCTCGGTCAACCGCAGCCGGTCGCCGACGGCCACGTCGACGCCCACCGAGAGGTAGGGCAGTGGCCGGGCCGCCAGGGTCGCCGTCCGGGTGTAGCCGCGGTTGGAGCCGTCGTCCAGGTTGACCCGGACGGCCAGGTTGCGGGCCGCCTGGGCCGCGGCCTCGGGAGTTCCGGGGCGGGCCACCTCGGTCGGCTGCAGCGGCAGCTCGGCGCTGCTCAGGCCCAGCTCACCAAAGCGGAGCAGCGGGAAGGTGTCGCTGACCGTGAAGCGCTCGTCGCTGGCGTAGAGCATGGACTCGAGGTTCTCGCGCTGGGTGACCGTGGAGGCCCACGACAGCCCGGTCAACGGGCGGACGGCCGGGACGGTCCCGGTCAGCCGGGTGATGGTGACCGTGCCGGCGAGCTGGGTCAGCCCGGAGAACTCGCCGACTGTGCCGGTCACGCTGACCGCGTCGCCGACCTGGACCGAGAACGGCGTGTTGTTCATGAACACGAACACGGCGTCCGAGGCGCGGCTGAGGTCGCGGCCCGGACCGCCGGTGCCGGCGGTCTGGATGACGAAACCGCGAAGCTCCGCGGTCGATCCCTGACCATAGACCGCTGTCACCCTCGAGGGCGTCGTGGTGACGACCTGGCCGGCACGAGGCGTTGTTGCTCCCGTCCCCTGGATCTCCGCGATCGGGATCGGGTCGGCGGCGTGCGCCTGCTGCGGGACGGCCACCAGCCCCGCGATCAGCAGGCCGAACCCCACGGCGTACGCACTCAGGCGTCGAAGCGTCATCGCAGCAGCATCGCCGACGCCGCTGACATCAGGGAAGGGCTCAGGTGAAAAGCGGCTGAAGACCGAACGACTCCTCGAGGGACCGCATGGCCTGCTCGTCAGGCCGACCGGACACCTTGGCCGCCGCGGCCAGCACCGACGGCAGGATGGTCACGTCGCCGACGGTGTTCAGGAACAAGCCCTCGCGGCCGAGCACCCAGGCGACCGCGGTGTCGATCGCGTCGGAGTCGGTCAGCGGCTCGTACCAGGTGCTGGCCGTCTGCTCCCGGTCACCCCAGGGCGCGCGGGTGATCGACTTGATCGTCTGCACCGCGACCTGCCGCTCCGCGCACACCGCCACCAGCTGCTCGAAGTCGTCCAGGTAGGCGGTGTTGTTGGACATGGCGAAGTTGTAGGGCAACAGCACCGAGTCGAACGGGTACTGCTCGAGCGACCGCAGGTGCTGCGCGGCCACGGTCACCCCGTGACCGGTCACGCCGATGTGGGAGACCAGCCCCTGCTCCTTGGCCTCGACCACGGCCTCCAGAGCGCCGCCCGGGGCGAAGGCCGTCTCCCACTCGTCGGCCTCGACCAGGTTGTGCAGCTGGATCAGGTCGAGGTGATCGGTCCGGAGCCGCTCCAGCGACTCCCCGATCTCGCGGGTCGCCCCCTCCCGGGTCCGCTCCCCGGTCTTGGTGGCCAGGAAGAACTGGTCCCGGTGGGTCTCCATCCACGGTCCGAGCCGCAGCTCGGCGTCGCCGTAGGAACGGGCGGTGTCGATGTGGTTGATGCCGTAGGAGATGACCAGCTCCATCGTCTGGTCGGCCTGCTCCTGGGTCACGTCGCCCAGGGCGGCTGCGCCGAACAGGACACGGGTGCTCTCGTGGCCGGTGCGGCCGAAGGACAGGGTGGGGATGGCGGGGGTCATGCCGCCATTCTGCACCCAGGGCTGCACCACCTGCGGGCTGCCGTGATGAGCGCCGCCGGCGTGCGTCGTCCGACCACGGTCGGTGGTCGCGCGACTCCCTCACCAGGAGGAGGCCGCTATCGCACGGGGCTGCCGATGGTGATCATCGAAAGCGGGCCTTCACCCGGTGCTGTGTCGCTGTCGTAGGCGCAGCGGATCCCCTGGTTGCCGGACGAGCTGTCGGGGTCGTTGCGGGTACGGGCGGCGACGCGATAGCGGTTGCAGTAGGAGGCGTGGCACAGGTACGACCCGCCCCTCATCACCTTCGCCGTGCCTGCCTTCGGCCCGGCGGGGTTCGACGTCGGGTGGCCCTGATGGTCGGTGGACCACCAGTCCGCCGTCCATTCCCACACGTTCCCGGCGACTTCGTAGAGGCCGAACCCGTTGGCCGGGAAGCTGCGCACCGGCGCGGTGCCGTGGTGTCCGTCGTCGGCGGTGTTCTTGACCGGGAACTGCCCTTGCCAGATGTTGCACAGGTGCTGTCCGTCCGGGGTGAGGTCGTCACCCCACGGGTACCGCGCTCCGTCGATGCCGCCGCGAGCGGCGTACTCCCACTCGGCTTCGGTGGGCAGCCGACCGCCCGCCCAGGCGCAGTAGGCGGCTGCGTCGGACCAGGAGACGTGCACGACCGGATGGTCCTCGCGGTCGGCGAGGTCGGTGCCCGGTCCTTCGGGATGTCGCCACTCCGCCTGCTGCACGGCGCACCACCAGGGGGTGGTCGGCGGCCGGGGTGAGATCTTGCGGATGGCGGCCGGGAGGAACTTGGCGAAGACGTAGGACCATCCCCAGGCCTCCGCCTCGGTGCGGTAGCCGGTCGCCTCGACGAAGGCGCTGAAGCTGGAGTTGGTGACGGCGGTGGCGTCGATGGCGAAGGAACGCACGTCGACCTGACGGACGGGGCCCTCGCCGTCGTCGGGGAAGCCTTCTCGATCGTCGGTGCCCATCAGGAACGTTCCGCCCGGAAGGTGGATCCACTGAGGTGCAGGGGCCGCCGCCTGCGCCGCCGCCGGGACAGCCGTGGCCGAGTGGTCGGCGGCACCGCGGTTGCCTGCGGGTGCGCAGCAGGATGAGGTCGTTCCGTTGGGGCCGGTCATTGCTGTGAGGGTAGTGGCCACCGCTGCGAGAGCACCCTCCGCGGTCAGGTCAGAAGGCGGCTTCCGGCAGGTCCATCACGGCCAGGTCGGTGGCTTCGGCGATCTGCACCTCGGCGGCCAGCTTCGGCAGCACGGTCCGCGCGAACCAGCGGGCCGAGGCCACCTTGCCCTCGTAGAACGCCTGGTCTGCGGCTGACAGCTCGCCGCCCAGCCGGGTCAGCGCGACCTCGGCACCGCGCAGCAGCAGCCAGGCGCACACCACGTCACCGATCGCCATCAGCAACCTGGTCGTGTTCAGGCCCACCTTGTAGACGTTGCGCACATCGCCCTCGGGGGCGCCGGGGGCCGAGGACCGCAGCGTCATGATCATCGAGGCGACGATCTCGCCGACGTTCTCCAGACCTCGTTCCAGCAGGTCGCGCTCCTCCTTCAGCTGGCCGTTGCCGGCCTCCGCCTCGATCAGGGCGCTGATCTGGGTGGACAGGTCGGTCAGTGCCCGCCCCTGGTCCTTGACGATCTTGCGGAAGAACAGGTCCTGCCCCTGGATGGCGGTGGTGCCCTCGTACAGGGTGTCGATCTTGGCGTCGCGGACGTACTGCTCCAACGGGTAGTCGGTGAGGAAACCGGACCCACCGAAGGTCTGCAGGGACTCCGTGCCCAGCAGCACCCAGGAGCGTTCCGAGCCGTAGCCCTTGACCACGGGCAGCAGCAGGTCGTTCAGCCGCTCGGCGTCAGCGTCGGTGCGGCCCTCGGCGGCGGCCATCGCCACCCGGTCCTGCACGCTGGCCGTGTACAGGACCAGCGAGCGAAGGCCTTCGGCGTACGCCTTCTGCGTCATCAGGGAGCGCCGGACGTCGGGGTGGTGGGTGATCGTCACCCGGGGTGCGGTCCGGTCGCCGGCGGCGGCCAGGTCGGCGCCCTGCACCCGCGACTTCGCGTAGTCCAGCGCGTTCAGGTAGCCGGTGGACAGCATGGCGATCGCCTTGGTGCCGACCAGCATCCGGGCGTGCTCGATCACCTGGAACATCTGGGCGATGCCGTCGTGCACCTCGCCCAGCAGCCACCCCTGGGCAGGCGCACCGTCACCGAAGGTCAGCTCGCAGGTGGTGGACACCTTGATGCCCATCTTCTTCTCCACGTTGGTGGCGAAGACACCGTTGCGCTCGCCGGTCAGCTCGCCGGTCTCGTGGTCGAAGTGCCACTTCGGCACGATGAACAGCGACAGGCCCTTCGTGCCGGGACCGCCGGCGCCCTCCACCCCCACCGGGCGGGCGAGCACCAGGTGCACGATGTTCTCGGTCATGTCCTGCTCGCCGGAGGTGATGAACCGCTTGACGCCCTCCAGGTGCCAGGAGCCGTCGGGCTGGGGGATCGCCCGGGTCCGACCCGCGCCGACGTCGGAGCCGGCATCCGGCTCGGTCAGCACCATCGTGGCGCCCCACTGGCGGTCGATCATGATCTGCGCGATCCGCCGGTCCCGCTCGGTCCCGTTCTGCCACAGCACGGTGGCGAACTTCGGGCCCGCGGAGTACATGAACAGGGCGGGGTTGGCGCCGAGGTTCAGCTCGTTGACCGCCCACTGCAACGACGGCGGACTCGGCTGGCCGCCCAGCTCCGCGGGCAGCTCCAGGTTGTAGAAGCCCGCGTCCATCATCGTGGCGTACGACCTCTTGAACGACTCCGGCAGCGCGACGGACTTCGTCTCGGGGTCGTAGACGGGCGGGTGGCGGTCGCCGTCGGCGTAGGTGGTGGCCAGCTTGGTGGTCGCGAGGTGCTCGATCTCGGTCAGCACGGCCACGGCGGTGTCGTGGTCCATGTCCTCGTACGGGCCGTGGCCCAGCACCTCGTCACGGCCCAGGACCTCGAAGAGGTTGAAGAAGATGTCGCGCAGATTCGACTTGTAGTGGCTCATCGAGGCTCCCGGAGACGCAAGTTACTGGTCAGTAACTTGATTATGCTACTCGTCGGTAACGTCGACAAGCGATCGACGAATGTGACGCAAGTGACAACTGTGTCTCTCAGGGTCTTGTTTGAGTTCTCTCAGGAGGACATAATCCGGCGTGGACGGCCGCTTCCCCCATCGCCGCCCGAGGAGGCTCCGATGACGCGTCTCGACGTCAACCTGTTCGACTACGGCTTGCTCTTCGTCTACTTCGGCCTGGTGGTCACGATCGGCGTGCTGGCCCGCCGGGCCATCGCGACGTCGGAGGACTTCCTCCTCTCGGGACGGTCCCTACCGGCCTGGGTGACGGGCATCGCCTTCATCTCGGCCAACCTGGGCGCCATCGAGATCCTCGGCATGGCGGCCAACGGGGCGCAGTACGGCACCTCGACGGTGCACTTCTACTGGATCGGCGCCGTGCCGGCCATGGTGTTCCTCGGCCTGGTGATGATGCCGTTCTACTACGGCTCCAAGGTCCGCAGCGTGCCGGAGTACCTGCGCCGCCGTTTCAACCGGCCGACCCACCTGTGGAACGCCCTGAGCTTCGCCGCGGCGAGCGTCCTCACCGCCGGCGTCAACCTGTACGCCCTCTCGCTGGTCATCCAGGCCCTGCTCGGCTGGCCCCAGTGGCTGTCCATCCTGCTGTCCGCCGTGTTCGTGCTGGCCTACATCACCCTCGGTGGCCTGTCCGGCGCCATCTACAACGAGGTGCTGCAGTTCTTCGTGATCATCGCCGGCCTGATCCCGCTGGTGATCATCGGCCTCAAGGACGTCGGCGGCTGGTCGGGGCTGGAGGCCAAGGTCTCCGCCCAGGCCGGGACGGAGAACTTCTTCTCTCCGTGGGGCGGCTCCGGGGTGGGGAGCTGGACCAACCCGCTGGGTGACTGGATCGGCATCGTGATGGGCCTCGGCTTCGTCCTGTCCTTCGGCTACTGGACCACGAACTTCACCGAGGTCCAGCGGGCCCTGTCGGCCAAGAACCTGTCAGCCGCCGAGCGGACCCCGCTGATCGGCGCCTTCCCGAAGATCTTCATCCCGGCGCTGACCATCATCCCCGGCCTGATCGTGATCGCGATCTTCCCCGGCTTCGGCAAGGAGGGGTCGGGCACCACCTACAACGACGCGATCCCGGCCCTGATGAACCACTACCTGCCGAACGGCACCCTGGGCATCGCGGTGGCCGGTCTGCTGGCCGCCTTCATGGCCGGCATGGCGGCCAACGTCAGCTCGTTCAACACGGTCTTCACCTACGACATCTGGCAGACCTACGTCAAGAAGAACAAGCCGGACCACTACTACCTCAACGTCGGGCGGATCGTCACCGTCGTCGGCATCGTGGTGGGCATCGGCACCGCCTTCATCGCGTCGCAGTTCAGCAACATCATGAACTACATCCAGACGCTGTTCTCCTTCTTCAACGCCCCGGTCTTCGCCACCTTCATCATCGGCATGTTCTGGAAGCGCACGACCCCCTGGGCCGGCTTCTTCGGCCTGGTCTCGGGCTTCGTCGCCGCGGTCACCTTCCAGTACCTGATCGGTCCGAAGATCGCGTACTTCTACGCCGGCCAGTCCTTGGACGGCGAGATCAACGCCCAGATGCTCAACTTCTACGGCGCCATCGTCGCCTTCGTGGTGGACGCCGTGGTGACCGTGGTGGTCACCCTGTTCACCACCTCCAAGCCGGTCCACGAGCTCAGGGGCCTGGTCTGGGGTGTGCCCGATCCGGACGCGGGTGACCCGCACGAGGGCTACGTCCGCAAGTGGTACGAGTCGCCCAAGCTCCTCGGCTTCACCGCCCTGGGTATCGTCGCCGTCCTGTCGATCATCTTCATCTGAGGGAGGGAAAGCACATGGCCAAGCACGAACCGACCTCCGAAGAGCTCGCAGCCGACGACGCACCCAAGTCCGCGGCCTCGAAGCTGTTCGACCTGCGCATCCTGATCGGCGCGCTATTCACCTTCTACGGCGTGGCGCTGACCATCTACGGTCTGTTCACCTCGCCGGAGGAGATCGCCAAGTCCGCCGGCATCCACATCAACCTGCTGCTCGGCATCGGCATGCTGGTGCTCGGGCTGCTGTTCCTGCTCTGGGCCCGGCTGGCGCCGGTGGTGCACGACCCGACGGCCGTCGCCTCCGACCGTCCTCCCGCGCACTGATTCCGAGGCCCGCTCGCCACGCCCGAGGGCCCGGTGATCAGGCCGGCGCCACCGAGATGCCGAGGTGGGCGGCCAGGGCGCCGGACAGGTCGGTGAGCTGGTCGGGGCTGATGGTGCAGCCGCCCAGCCCCGCGAGCCCGCTGATCTCGCGCAGCTGGGTGGTGCGCAGGTCGACGTCGGTGCAGCGGGCTCCGGTCAGCTCGAGCGAGCGGACCTGACAGTCCTCGAACCGGACCCGGGTCAGCTTGGCGCCCACGAGGTCGAGCTCGTCGATCACGCAGCGTTGCAGCAGCACGTCCTTCCAGGTGCCCGACCGGGTGTTCAGGAAGGAGATCTCGGTGTCGGCGACCACCAGACCGTCCAGGCTGCCCTCGTAGGCCACCACGGCGCCGAGCCGCGAGCGCCGGATGGCGGTGTGCCGCCACAGGCTGCGCGGGGCGGTCAGGTGGGCGGCCTCCACCTCGGTCAGCTCGGACTCGACCAGGTGGGCACCGGTCAGGTCCGCGCCGGTCAGCACGGTGCCGGCGAAGCTGCACTCGGAGAACGTGGAGTGCCGGAGGTCGCGGTCGCTCAGGTCGACCCGGTCGTAGCGCTCGCCGGTGTAGCTGTCGCCGTCCAGCAGCGACGCACCGTCGCTGTCCGTACGCGCCGGCGGACGCCGGTTCGGGATCTTCGGCGGGCGGGGCGCTGTGGGGTTCGGCACCCGGACGACAGTAGACGTACGGTGACGGGAGTCGTCGTCGATGAAGGAGACAGCCGTGAGCAAGCGTGACCGCCGCGCGATCGGATCCGACGACGACCTGCGCGTGCGTCCGCCCGACGACCACGCCGCCGGGGTCAAGGCGGTGGCCGTCTCGATGCAGCGCTCCCTGACCCAGATGGGTCCGCGGCGGACCGCGGCCACCCTGCTCCGGCTCAACCAGGCCGAGGGCTTCGACTGCCCGAGCTGCGCCTGGCCGGATCCGGAGGTCGGTCACCGGCACACGGCTGAGTTCTGCGAGAACGGGGCCAAGGCGGTCTCGGAGGAGGCCACCACTGCGCGGGCCACGCCCGAGTTCTTCGCCCGGCACAGCATCGCCGAGCTCGACGCCCAGACCGAGCACTGGCTCGGACAGCAGGGCCGGATCACCGAGCCGATGGTCAAGCGGCCGGGGGCCGAGCACTACGCGCCGGTGTCCTGGGACGCCGCCTTCAGCCTCATCGCGGACCACCTGAACGCCCTTGGCAGCCCGGACGAGGCCGTCTTCTACACCTCCGGTCGCGCGTCGAACGAAGCGGCCTTCGCGTACCAGCTGTTCATCCGGGCGTACGGCACGAACAACCTGCCGGACTGCTCCAACATGTGCCACGAGTCGACCTCGGTCGCGCTGGCCGAGACGATCGGCATCGGCAAGGCCAGCGTCAGCCTGGAGGACGTGCACGCCGCCTCGCTGCTGGTGCTGGCCGGGCAGAACCCGGGCACCAACCACCCGCGGATGCTGTCGGCGCTGGAGGAGGCCAAGGACCGGGGCGCCAAGATCATCGCCATCAACCCGCTGCGGGAGGCGGGGCTGGTCAACTTCCGCAATCCGCAGCGCCCCCGCGGGATCGTCGGCAAGGGCACCGCGCTGGCCGACCTGCACCTGCCGGTCAAGATCAACGGCGACCTCGCCCTGTTCCAGGCGATCGGGTCGCTGCTGGTCGAGTGGGACGCCATCGACCACGACTTCGTCGCGGCGTACGCGCACGGTTACGAGGCCTGGCGCGACCACGTCGGCGCGTTGGACTGGGCTCAGGTCGAGGCGGCCACCGGTCTGTCCAAGGAGCTGATCACCCAGGCGGCCCGGATGATCGCCGACTCCCCGGCCACCGTCTACTGCTGGGCGATGGGGCTGACCCAGCACCGCAACTCGGTGGCCACCATCAAGGAGATCGCCAACCTCGCCTTCGCCCGCGGCGACATCGGCAAGCCGGGGGCGGGACTGCTGCCGGTGCGTGGGCACTCCAACGTGCAGGGCGACCGCACCATGGGCATCTGGGAACGCCCGCCCCAGCACTTCCTGGACCGGCTGCAGGCCGAGTTCGGGTTCGACCCCCCGCGCGAGCACGGCTACGACACCGTCGACTCGATCCGGGCCCTGCGGGACGGCAAGGCCCACGTCTTCGTCGGTCTGGGCGGCAACTTCGTCCAGGCGGCACCCGACACCGAGGTGACCGCCGACGCCCTCCGGCGGGCCCGGCTGACGGTGCACGTCTCGACCAAGATCAACCGGTCGCACCTGGTCTGCGGTGAGACCGCGCTGATCCTGCCGACGCTGGGCCGGACCGAGAAGGACGTCCAGGCGAGCGGGGAGCAGTTCGTCTCGGTGGAGGACTCGACCTGCTCGGTGCACGCGTCCCGCGGACCGCTGGCACCGGCCAGCCCGCACCTGCGTTCGGAGGTGGCCATCGTCACCGGCATCGCCGAGCGGACGCTGGGGGACCGCTACGGCCTCGACTGGGCCGGTATGCGGGACGACTACCGCCGGATCCGCACCCACATCTCCCGGGTGGTGCCCGGCTGCGAGACGTACGAGGTGTCGGTCGACCGCGCCGGCGGCTTCGTGCTGCCCCACCCGCCGCGGGACAGCCGGACGTTCCCGACGGCGTCGGGCCGGGCGGAGTTCACCGCGTCGCCGATCGAGCTGCTCCAGGTCGGCGAGGGTCAGCTGGTGCTCCAGACCCTGCGCAGCCATGATCAGTTCAACACCACGATCTACGGCCTGGACGACCGCTACCGCGGCATCCTGGGCGGGCGCCGCGTGGTCTTCGTGAACGCCGACGACCTGGCGATGCTCGGACTGGAGAACAACCAGCTGGTCGACCTGATCGGCCACTGGGACGACGACGACGTGGAACGTCGGGCGAACGGCTTCCGGGTCGTCGCCTACGACACGCCCCGGGGCTGCGCGGCGGCCTACTACCCGGAGACCAACCCGCTGGTGCCGCTGGACTCCACCGCCGAGGGCAGCAACACCCCGACCTCGAAGTCGGTGATCATCTCCCTGGTGCCGGCCGGCACTGCTGTGCCCGCCGGGACCGGCTCGTCGACCCGGTCGGACGCGATGGACGCCACCGGCGACGACGACGGCCACAAGAGCCGGCCCGAACCCACACACCTGTCCTAGTGGTGCTGATCGCCGAGGCCCGCGCGGTGGCGCGGGACTGGGTCCGCGGGCAGACCGGTCCGGATCTGGTGGGCGCGTTCCTGGCCGGGTCGTCCGCCGTGGGTCCGGGCGGCGACGAGCTGGCGACCACCTCCGACGTCGACCTGGTCCTGGTCACCTCCGGAGTCGCCCCGGCCAAGGTCGGCAAGCTCTGGCACGACGGGGTGCTGCTGGACGTGAGCAGCCTGTCGGCGGCCGAGCTCGAGCCCCGGACGATCGCCGGGACCTCCTACCTGGCGCCGTTCTTCACCGACGCCATGATCATCCACGATCCCGCCGGGGCGCTCGCCGCGTTGCACGACCAGGTCCGGGGGCTGGTCGACCAGCCGGTCTGGGTGCGACGGCGGGTGACCGAGGTGCGGACCAAGATCACCACCGGTCTGGCCGCGGCCGACCCGACGGCGCCGCTGGCCCAGCAGGTGATCGGCTGGGTGTTCCCCGCCAGCCTGCCCACCGTGCAGCTGCTGGTGGCGGCGGGTCGGCCCCCGACCGTGCGGAAGCGCTACCTGCGCTGTCAGCAGCTGCTGGCCGGGACCCCCGACGCACCCCCCGACCTCTACGAGCGGCTGCTGGCGGCCCTCGGCTGTGCCGACGTGACGTCCGACCAGGTCCGGCGCCACCTGGACGGTCTGGCCGACACGCTGCGGGTCACCGCCACCCACGCGCGCACGCCGTTCCCGTTCTCCTCCGACCTGCGCCCCGACACCTGGCACATCGCGCTGGACGGCTCGGTGGAGCTGGTCGACGCCGGCTGGCCGCGGGAGGCGGTCTGGTGGCTGCTGGCCACGGCGGCGCGGTGCGCGACAGTGCTCGCCGCCGACGCCCCGGCCGGGGTGGCGGCCCGGCACGAGGAGCGACTGGCCGCCGCCGCGGCCGACCTCCTCGGCTTCGGTCCGGGCGACGGTCCGCGGAGGGCCGCCGACGTGCTGGACGTGCTGCCCGACGTGGACGCTCTGGTCGAGCGACTCGTCGTCGGCGCGGCCGAGTAGCCTCACCCCGGTGAGTGACATCGATGCCGCCAAGGGCCTGCTGGCCGACGGTTTCGGCCGGATCCGCGAGGGCGTGACCCAGCTGACCACCGGTCTGACCGACGAGACCGGAGGGTGGCGGCCCGATCCGGAAGCCAACTCCGTCACCTGGCTGCTGTGGCACCTGAGCCGGGTCCAGGACGACCACGTGGCCGGGCTGGCCGGGGTCGACCAGGTCTGGCCGCGCTACCGCGACGAAGCCGGTCTCCCGCTCGATCCCGACGACACCGGCTACGGGCACACCCCCGGGGACGTGGCCGCGGTGCGGGTGCCGGCCGCCCTGCTGGACCGCTACCAGGCGGAGGTGCACGCCGCGACGCTGACCTACCTGGACGGCCTCACCAGCGCCGAGCTGGCCCGGGTGGTCGACGAGCAGTGGGACCCACCGGTGACCGCCGCCGTGCGGTTGGTCAGCGTGATCGACGACTGCGCCAAGCACCTCGGCCAGGCCGACTACGTCCTGGGTCTGGCCGACCGCCGGGACACGACCGACGGCACGGAGGTGGCGAGCCGATGAGCAGCCCGGCCCAGCCCGAGTTCCACGCCGAGCACCGCTTCTACGGCGAGCTCGCGCCCTGGTGGCCGCTGATCTCGCCGCCGGAGGAGTACGCCGAGGAGGCGGCCTTCGCGGCCGGTCTGCTGGCCGCCGACGGCGCCACCACGACGGTGCTCGAGCTGGGCAGCGGTGGAGGGCACGTGGCCAGTCACCTGGCCGACCGGTTCCGGCTCACCCTGGTGGACCTGTCCGAGCCGATGCTGCAGGTGTCGCGCGCGCTCAACCCGACGGCCGACCACCACCAGGGCGACATGCGCACCGTCCGGTTGGACACGCAGTTCGATGCGGTCCTGATCCACGACGCGATCGACTACATGACCACCGAAGACGATCTGCGGGCCGCCATCGAGACCGCGTACGCCCACGTCCGGCCCGGCGGCATCGCCGTGCTGGTCCCCGACGACGTGACCGAGGGCTTCGAGCAGCGCACCGACCACGGGGGCTCGGACGCCACCGACGGCCGCGCCGCCCGGTATCTGGAGTGGTCCTGGGACCCGGATCCGGCTGACACCTGGACGATCACCAGCTACACCTTCGTGCTGCGCGACGCGAACGGGTCGGTCGAGACCGCCCACGAGACCCACCGGCTCGGCCTGTTCCCGCGGGACGTCTGGCTGCGGCTGCTCACCGAGGCGGGCTTCGCCGCCAGCGCCCACAACGAGCTGCCCACCGGCGACGACCACCCCCGGACCTGGTTCGTCGGTCGCCGGGCGGAGTAGCCACGCCTACGGTGCGTACGGCTGGTAGCGGAACGCGACCTTGACCAGGCCGTGGTCGGTGGTCCCCGAAGCCCGGTGGTCCTCGTCGTTGAGGTGGTCGTTGTAGATCGTCAGCCCGTCGAACAACCACACGCGGCGGAGGCTGTTGTCGTAGTGCTGTTCGCTGACCAGCACGTGGTCGAGGGACTCCCTCAGGTCGTTGTGCACGTGGGTGTAGTAGACGTCGCGGCTGTCGCGGTACTCCTGCAGCGTCTGGGCGGTGTAGAGCCCGTTGTCCGCTCCGCCGCGTGACTCGCCGACCAGATAGCGAGGCTGCTCGGTGAGGATGTTGACGGTGTTGCTGCTCTGACCGTCGTTGACGTCACCGAGCACGATCACCGGGGTGTCGCTGTCCTTCATGACCGAGGTGAGCAGCACCCGGAGACCGGTGGCCTCGGCCGTCCGCCGGATGGTGGAGAGGGCGGCCCCGAGTGCGGTGGTGTGGGGCTTGTACAGACCGGGATCGCGGCGGTACCAGCCCTCGTTGTAGACAGCCGTCGGCAGCTTCGACTTGAGATGGGTGACGAACACCTCCGTCGGGGGCCGGTCGTCGCGCAGCTCGACCTGGAAGTTCAGCACCGGGCGGGAGAACCCGGGGATCGTGATGGCGATGGCGGGCGCCTGCGGGTCCTCGCCCGAGGTCGACTCGAGGCGTACGCCGTCGGGGAACCGGTCCACCCAGCGCGGCGTCCCGTGCAGCAGGCCGCGCCGGACCAGGGCCGCGCAGACGATCCGGTCGCCGTTGGCCGGGTCGGCCAGCACGTCGTAGGTGTCGGTCAGGCCGGCGGCCTGCAGCACCGCGACGAGGGCGTCGCGGTGCCACAGCTCCTGCAGGCCGACGACGTCGGCGTCCAGCGTGCTCAGCTGAGCGGCCAGCCAGGCGATCTTGGCGTCGAACTCGGCCACGGTCCACGGCTGCTGGTTCGGGTTCAGCGCGGCGCCGGGCAGCTGCAGGTTGTAGAGGTTGATGGTGGCGACGCTGAACTGCCTGAGTCTCATGTCGGCCTCTCCGGGGTCTGGGCCGTCCGCACCGGAACACCGGGGGACCTCGGGTCCAGTGTGGTGCTGTGCGCTGTCGTCGGTCGAGCGCCCCGCTCAACCCGCCAGGACGTCGGCGAGGTCACGCACGGACAGCACCGCCGCGCCCTCGGAGCCGCTGACCAGGTAGAGCCGGGTGCCGACCAGCACGGCCGCCCGGACCACGCCGTCCGGGGCGGTGAACAGCCGCCAGCCGCCGTCGTGGCCGACCAGCAGGCGGCCCCGGCCGTCGGTGCTGACCGCGACGACGAGCCGGTCGGCCCGCCGGACGAGCACACCGACGTCGACGTCTGCCACCGTCACCGCAGGCAGGTCGGCCCGCCCGTCGCCGGTCCAGACCGCCACCGTGCCGTCGCGGGAGCCGACGGTCGCGCAGTCGGGTCCCTGACCTTCGCAGCTCGTCGACCAGGCCTCGCTCCGCCGGCCCGGATCGGGCAGCTCCGACAGCAGCCAGTCGCCCCCCGATCCCCGCCAGACCGCCGCCACCTGGTGCACGCCGTCACGCAGATCGATCACCGAGCCCTCGATCGCGACCGACCCGTCCGGCTGACCGGTCGCCGTGCGGGGGGCCATCTGGCGGTCGACGGAGTTGACCAGCGACGGCGGCGTCGGCTGCCGCACCCAGCGGTGGCCCTCCGCCCGCCAGATCGCCCCGTCGAGACCGTGAGCGCCCTGCCAGGTGCCGATGATGAGCGGCCCGCGACGGTCCTGCGCGACGGCCAGCAGCGTGCCGGCTTCCTGGCCGCCGAAGGTCTCGAAGGTCTGCGGGCGGTCCGCCACGCCGGTCGGGGTGCCGGTCCACACGGTCCACCGGAAGTTGGCGTGCGCCCCACCGTGGGCAGCGCCGAGAGCGGTCATCGAGCGGCCGGCACCGGCCAGCGACACCAGGGACGCGACCCTGCCGTACGGGGTGGACGGCTGCAGGGGCACCGGCACCCATTCGGGGGAGGCGTCGTCGGCCGACCCACGCGCCAGGGCGGGCGCGCGCACGTCACCGGAGTCGACGAACCCGCCGACCACGAGGTCGTTCCCGACGGCTGCCACGGTCGCCGGGATGAGGTCGCGCGGGAGATCGACGGTCACCCAGCCCGACAGCACCACCGGCTCGACGGACCGGGCGGGTCGCGGGGGAGCCGGGGTGCACGCCGCGAGAGCCAGCGCGAGGGTGGTGACGCTGGCGGCGACGAACCTGCCGGTGCCGAGCACTCCGCCACCGTAATCCGGCTCGTACGCCGTCTCGTACCCCCCGTGGAGACCTGCGGCATCCGGGCGGGCTTCGAACGATTGCCCGCCGGGCCGGGCTGCGGTCGCAACCACTAGCGTTGACCGGGTGAATGAGCGAGTCGAGAAGCCCGAGCCGTCGACCGACGCCGACGAGGCGACGACCCACGAACCGAGCGAGGTCAGCTACGACGAGCAGTTCTACCCGGCCCGTCCGCGCCGGCTCCGCCCCCGCGCCAGGCTGCGGCTGTTCGCCCGGCGACCCAAGGAGCAGATCGGCCGGCCGAGCGGGGACAACGAGCACTACGTGTCCTGGCTCGTCGACCAGTCGATGCTGGCCGACGCCACCGAGTTCGCCCGCAAGCTGTCCGGTCAGGGCAGCATGTGGCAGAACCCGTTCGCCAACCCGGACGCGCGGGCGGCCATCGACAAGACGTCGGTCTGGTTCACCGCCTACCCGATCTCGATGATCACCAAACCGGGCAGCTCGTTCCTGGGCACGCTCGGCGACCCGGACCTGTGGGAGGCGTTCCAGGCGATCGGCATCGACGGTCTGCACACCGGCCCGGTCAAGAAGGCCGGCGGGTTGGACGGCTGGGACGCCACCCCCAGCATCGACGGCCACTTCGACCGGATCAGCACCCAGATCGACGTCGAGTTCGGCACCGAGGACGAGTTCCGGGCCATGTGCGAGGTGGCCACCGCCCACGACGGCACCGTGATCGACGACATCGTCCCCGGCCACACCGGCAAGGGGGCCGACTTCCGCCTGGCCGAGATGAAGGTCGGCGACTACCCGGGCATCTTCCACATGATCGAGATCCCCGAGGACGACTGGCACCTGCTGCCGCGGGTCCCCCGCGGACGCGACTCCGTGAACCTGGACGCCGAGGCCGAGAACCAGCTGCAGAAGGCGGGCTACATCATCGGCCGGCTGCAGCGGGTCATCTTCTACGAGCCCGGTCTCAAGGACACCAACTGGAGCGCCACCGCTCCGGTGCTGGGGCCGGACGGTGTCGAACGGCGCTGGGTCTACCTGCACTACTTCAAGGAGGGTCAGCCCTCCATCAACTGGCTGGATCCGTCCTTCGCCGGCATGCGGTTGGTGATCGGCGACGCCCTCCACTCCCTGGGCGACCTGGGCAGCGGAGCACTGCGCTTGGACGCCAACGGCTTCCTCGGTGTCGAGCGCAACACCGACGACTCCCCGGCCTGGTCGGAGGGGCACCCGCTGTCCGAGGCCTCCAACCAGTTCATCGCCAGCATGGTGCGCAAGGTCGGCGGCTTCACCTTCCAGGAGCTCAACCTCTCCATCACCGACATCGCCCGCAGCTCGGCCCGCGGTGCCGACCTGTCGTACGACTTCGTCACCCGCCCCGCCTACCACCACGCCATGGCCACGGCGGACACCGAGTTCCTGCGGCTCACCCTGCACGTCGCCGCCGAGCTGGGGGTCGAACCGGTGCAGCTGGTGCACGCGCTGCAGAACCACGACGAGATGACGTACGAGCTGGTGCACTTCGCCGCCGTGCACAAGGACGAGGTCTTCGACTTCCGCGGCGAGCAGGTGCTCGGCGGCGACCTGGCCGTGCTGATCCGCGGGGAGCTGACGGACCGGCTCACCGGCGAGGCCGGTCCCTACAACTCGACCTTCACCCAGAACGGCATCGCCTCGACCACGGCGACGATCATCGCGGCCTCCCTCGGGTTCACCGACATCGACAACCTGTCGACCGACCAGGTCGACGAGATCCAGAACGCGCACCTGCTGCTGGCCATGTTCAACGCCTGGCAGCCTGGGGTGTTCGCGCTGTCCGGCTGGGACCTGGTCGGCGCCCTCACGCTGGAACGGAAGCAGGTGGCGGCGCTGGTCGCCTCCGGCGACACCCGCTGGATCCACCGCTCGGCGTACGACCTGATGGACTACCAGCCCGCCGCGACCGAGTCGACGTCCAAGATGCCCCGCGGTCGGAGCCTGTACGGCACCCTGCCCGACCAGCTGGTCGACCCGCGGTCGTTCGCCTCCCGCCTGGCCGCGATCCTCCGGGTCCGCAACCAGTTCGGGCTGGCCACCGGAACCCAGCTGGACGTCCCGCAGGTGTCCAACCGCGCGATGCTGGTCATGGTCCACCAGCTCGACATCGGTCGCCAGATCACGGTGCTCAACTTCGCCGCCCAGCCCATCTCCGGCACCGTACGGTCAGAGCACCTGCCGCCCCGCTCGGTGGTGGTGGACATGACCACCGGCATCCAGGTGGGCGAGGTGGACGACCTGCACAGCTTCGCCATCTCACTGGAGCCGCACGAGGGGCTCACCCTGCTCGTCGGTGAGCCGCAGGACGACTGAGCGCTGCCGACCAGACGCGCCCCACGGCCGGTCCCGGACTGCGCCGCCCGGGGACGCTGGTGCCCCGCTGACCTGGGCTCGTGGTTCACCGCACCAGGCAGGGTCGGCGGGGGTCGAACGTCCACCCGGGGACCAGGCCCTGCATGGCGGCGGCGTCGTCGCGACCGCCCAGTCCCTGCTCCAGGTACAGCTCGTGGGCAGCCTCGATCCGGTCGACGTCGAGCTCGACACCCAGACCCGGGCGGTCGGGCAGCCTGATCTCGCCGCCGACGATCGGCAGCGGCTCGGTGGTCAGCCGCTCGGTGCCCTCCTGCCAGATCCAGTGCGTGTCGAGCGGCGTGTACGCACCGACCGCCGCCGCGCCCACCTGGGTGATCATCGCGAGCGAGACGTCGAAGTGGTTGTTGGAGTGCGAGCCCCAGACGAGGCCACGGTCGGCGCACACCTGCGAGACCCGGACCGAGCCCTGCATCGTCCAGAAGTGCGGGTCGGCCAGCGGGATGTCCACGCTGTGCAGCGCGAGGGCGTGGCCCAGCTGCCGCCAGTCGGTGGCGACCATGTTGGTGGCCGTGGGCATCCCGGTCGCCCGCCGGAACTCGGCCAGGATCTCCCGACCGGAGAAGCCGTCCTCCGCTCCGCACGGGTCCTCGGCGTAGGTGAGCACGTCCCGCAGACCGTCAGCCACCTCGATCGCCTCGGCCAGCGACCAGGCCCCGTTGGGATCCAGGGTGATCCGTGCCTCGGGGAACCGGTGCTTCAGTGAGGTGACGGCCCTGGCTTCCTCGGCGCTCGCGAGCACGCCGCCCTTCAGCTTGAAGTCCTGGAAGCCGTACCGGTCGTGGGCTGCTTCGGCCAGTGCCACGATCTTCTCCGGGGTGAGCGCCTCCTCGTCCCGCAGCCGGTACCAGTCGTCGGCCGCCTCGGGGTCGGAGCGGTAGTCGAGATCGGTCCGGGTGCGGTCCCCGAGGTAGAACAGGTAGCCCAGCATCCTGACCGTGTCGCGCTGCTGTCCGGCGGGGCCGAGCACCGCGGCGACCGGCAGGTCGAGGTGCTGACCCAGCAGGTCGAGCAGGGCCGCCTCGATCGCGGTCACCGCGTGGATCGTGGTGCGCAGGTCGTAGGTCTGCCGACCTCGACCGCCGGCATCCCGGTCCGCGAACGTGGACGAGACCTGGTGCAGGGTCGCGCGGTAGTCCGGCACCCGGGAGCCGACCACCAGCGCCTCGCTGTCCCGCAGGGTCGTGGTGATGTTCTCCCCGCCCGGCACCTCACCGGCCCCGACCCGGCCCGCCGAGTCCTCGAGCACGAGCAGGTTGCGGGTGAAGTACGGCCCGTGCGCACCGCTCAGGTTGAGCTCCATGCTGTCGTGCCCGGCCACCGGGTAGACGGTCATCCTCACCACGCGGGGAACGGTCATGACCGGGTCAGGGCCGCCGGCCGAACTCCGCGGTGCCCACGGTCCAGGCGGCGGCCTGCTCGCTGAGGGTGAAGCCGAGTCCGGGGCGGTCGGACACCCACATCCGGCCGTCGCGGGTCTCCAGGTGCTCGTTGAACAACGGATCCAGCCAGTCGAAGTGCTCGACCCAGGGCTCGATCGGGTACGCGGCCGCGAGGTGGCAGTGGATCTCCATGGCGAAGTGCGGGGCGATCTCCAGCTGCTTGGACTCGGCCAGCGCGGCCAGCTTGAGGAACTGGGTGATGCCGCCGATGCGGGGGGCGTCGGGCTGCACGATGTCGGCCGCCCCCACCTCGATCAGCCGGGCGTGCTCGGCCACGCTGGCCAGCATCTCGCCGGTGGCGATGGAGGTGTCCAGCGAACGGGCCAGCTGGGCGTGGCCCTCGGCGTCGTACGCGTCCAGCGGCTCCTCGATCCAGACCAGACCGAACTCCTCGAAGATCCGGCCCATCCGCATCGCCGACGCCCGGTCCCACTGCTGGTTGGCGTCCACCATCAGGGGCACGTCGTCGTCCAGGTGCTCCCGCACCGCGGTCACCCGGGCCACATCCGTCCGCCAGTCCGGCTGACCGACCTTCAGCTTGATGCCGCCGATGCCGCTCTCCAACGCGGCTGCCGAGTTCTCGAGCACCTGCTCGATCGGGGTGTGCAGGAACCCGCCGGAGGTGTTGTAGGTCCGGACCGAGTCGCGGTAGCTGCCGAGCAGCTTGCTCAGCGGCAGCGAGGCCCGCTTTGCCTTGAGATCCCACAGGGCCACGTCGAACGCGGCGATGGCCTGGGTGGCCAGCCCGCTGCGACCGACCGAGGCGCCGGCCCAGCAGAGCTTGACCCACAGCTTGCCGATGTCGCTCGGGTCCTCACCGATCAGCACATCCGCGATCTCCTTGGCGTGCGCGAACTGCCCCGGGCCGCCGGCGCGCTTGGAGTAGGAGAAGCCGATCCCGCTGTGACCGTTCTGGGTGGTCACCTCCACGAACAGGAACGCCACCTCGGTCATCGGCTTCTGCCGTCCGGTGAGCACCTTGGCGTCGCTGATCGGAGTGGTCAGCGGCAGGGTGATCGAGGAGAGCTTCAGGTGGGCGATCCGGTCCACGGTCGAGATACCGGGGGCGGCGGCGAGCAGGGTGGCGTTCGGAGCCGACAGTGCACTTGCTGGGGAGGGGGCGCTGACCGGGGCGGGGGCGGCGGTCGTGATGGCGGTCATGATGAGGGGTTCCTCTCGGGACGTTCGCGGGCGGGGGAGGTGATCAGGACCGGCGGACGCCGTCGACCAGGGCGGGCACGTCCGCGGCGCGGTGCAGCTCGGGCGGCAGCAGGTCCTCGGGCACGTCCTGGTAGACGACCGGGCGCAGGAACCGCTCGATGGCCCGGGTGCCGACCGAGGTCGTCGCCGGCGCGGAGGTGGCCGGGAACGGTCCGCCGTGCACCATCGCGTGGCCGACCTCGACGCCGGTCGGCCACCCGTTCACCAGGATCCGGCCGGCGACGAGCTCGAGCTCGCCGATCAGCTCGGCGGCCAGGTCGTGGTCGGACTCGGCCAGGTGCACGGTGGCGGTCAGCTGACCCTCGAGACCGCCGACGATCTGCCGGAGCTGGTCGACGTCGCGCACCCGCACCACCAGGGAGGTGGGACCGAACACCTCGCCGGCCAGCGCGGGGGTGGTCAGGAACGTGTCGCCGTCGGTGACGAACAGCCGGGGCAGCCCGGGGAACGCGAGCTCCGGGTCGACCGTCCCCTGACCGACGGTGTCCACGCCGGCGGTGGCGGCCATGGCGTCGGCGCCGCGGTCGAGCGCCCCGGCGATGCCGGACGTCAGCATCGGGCCGGCGGTCACCTCGGCCACGGCTGCCGACGCGGCGGTCACGAAGGCGTCGGTGTCCGGGCCGTCCAGCGCGAAGACCAGACCGGGTTGGGTGCACAGCTGGCCGGCCGAGCCCGTCACCGAGGTGGCGTAGGTCGCTGCCGTCGCCGGCCCCCGGGCGGCCAGCGCCCCGGGCAGCAGGAAGACCGGGTTGACCGAGGACATCTCCGCGTAGACGGGGATGGGTGCGGGGCGTCGCTGTGCGGCCGCGACCAGGGCCAGCCCGCCACCACGCGAGCCGGTGAACCCGACCGCCTGGATCCGGGGGTCGGCGACCAGGGCGGTGCCCAGCTCGTGGGTGGTGCCGTGCAGCAGCGAGAAGGTGCCCTCGGGCAGGCCGTGGTCGACCACGGCCGCCCGGATGGCCCGACCGACCAGCTCCGACGTCCCCGGGTGCGCCGGGTGGCCTTTGACCACGACGGGGCAGCCCGCCGCCAGGGCCGAGGCGGTGTCGCCACCGGCCACCGAGAACGCGAGCGGGAAGTTGCTGGCCCCGAACACCGCCACCGGTCCCACCGGCACGGAACGCTGGCGCAGATCCGGGCGGGGGAGCGGACTGCGGTCGGGCAACGGGGTGTCGACGCGGACACCGTGCCAGCCGCCGTCGCGCAGCACGGTGGCGAAGAGTCGGAGCTGACCGACGGTGCGGGCCAGCTCGCCGGCCACCCGGGCCGCCGGCAGACCCGTCTCGGCGGTCACCCGCTCGGTGAGTGCGCTGCCGAGGGCCTCGACGTGGGCGGCCACGGACTCCAGGAACGCGGCCCGCTGGTCACCGGTGGTCCGGCGGTAGACGGGGAAGGCAGCGGCGGCCAGGACGGTCGCGCGCTCCACCTCGGCCGGCCCCGCCTCCCCGTACACCGGTTCGAGCTCGGTCCCGCTGACCGGGTCGACGGCGTGGAAGCCGACACCGGCCGGGAGCACGTCAGCGGCACCGATCAGCGAGCTGCCGGTAAGCGCCGGGGCGCCGGGAGCGGTGGACACGATCAGGAGATCCGGGCCACGAGGGCGGCCAGCTCGGCCACCTCGGCCTCGGTCAGGTCGGTCAACGGCGGTCGGACGGGTCCGGCGGGGCGCCCGATGACCCGCATGCCGGCCTTGACGATGCTCACGGCGTAGCCGGCGGTCCGGTTGCGCAGATCGCAGTAGGGGATGACGAAGTCGTTCAGGGCGGCGAACACGTGGGCGTCGTCACCACCGCGGACGGCGGCGTAGAAGTCCAGCGCCCACTGCGGCAGGAAGTTGAAGATCGCCGACGAGTAGGTGGTCAGACCGAGCTTCAGGTACGGCAGCGCGTACAGCTCGGCGGTGGGCAGCCCGCCGACGTAGAGCAGCCGGTCGCCCAGCCGGGAGTAGATCCGGGTCATCTGCTCGATGTCGCCGACGCCGTCCTTGAAGCCGATCAGGTTCGGGCAGTCGGCCGCCAGGCGCTCGACGGTGTCGGCGTCGTAGCGGGCGTTCGCGCGGTTGTAGATGATCACGCCCAGCTCGGTGGAGCGGCAGACCGCTCGCACGTGGTCCTCCAGACCGCGCTGACCGGCCTCGGAGAGGTAGTGCGGCAGCAGCAGGATCCCGTCCGCGCCGGAACGCTCGGCGGACCGGGCGAGCTCGACGGCCATCGCGGTGCCGTAGCCGGCCGGGGCGATCACGGGCAGCTCGGCCGGGGTCTCCTTGACCGCGGCCGTCACGACCTGCTCGACCTCGCCGAGCGTCAGCGAGAAGAACTCGCCGGTGCCGCCGGCGGCGAACAGCCCGGACGCGTCGTAGCCGGACAGCCAGCCGATGTTCTCCCGGTAGGCCGTCTCGTCGAACGCGAGCTCCGCGGTCAGGTGGGTGACCGGGAAGGACAGCAGGCCGGAGCCGAGCTGCTGGGCGACGTCGGTGGGGCTGAAGGCGGTCACGGTGCTCCTGAGAATCGTTCGGCGGATGACCTGAGCCTACGGAGACCGGTGATTCACGTCCAACACTTCTTCTGGATCGATTGATACCTTGAGAGCATCATGTTCACCCTTGATCAGCTCCGTGGGTTCGTCGCCGTCGCCGAGGAGCTGCACTTCGGCCGCGCCGCCGAGCGGTTGCGGATGACGCAGCCGCCACTCAGTCGCCAGATCCAGAAGCTGGAGCGGTCGGTGGGGGTCCAGCTGCTCGAACGGGACAACCGGACGGTCGAGCTCACCACGGCGGGGGCGGCGTTCCTGACCGAGGCGCGCCGGCTCCTCGGTCTCGCCGACGGGGCTCTCGACCACGTCCGACGGATCCACGCCGGCTCGGCCGGCACCGTGCGGATCGGGTTCACCGCCACGGCGGCGTTCGGGGTGCTGCCGTCGCTGCTCAACCGCGTGGGAGCGGCCCACCCGGAGATCGACCTGGACCTGCACGAGCTGGTCACCCGGGACCAGATCGACGGACTGCTCACCGGTGACCTGGATCTCGGGTTGGCTCGGCCGCCGTTCGACACCACGACGTTCGCCTCCCGGGTGCTGCAGCGCGAGGCCCTGCTGCTGGCCGTGCCGACGACGCACCGGCTGGCCACCTCGAGGTCGGTGAGCGCCGAGGACCTCGCCCACGAGCCGCTGATCATGCACGCGCCGACCCGGGCGCGCTACTTCTACGACCTGGTCGTGCGGCTGATCCCGATCGCCGAGCAGAACGTGGTGCACTCGGTCAGCCAGGTCCTCACCATGCTCTGGTTGGTGGCCGCCGGACGCGGGGTCGCATTCGTGCCGGAGTCCGCCGTCCGGCTCGGGATCGAGGGCGTGACCCACCGGCGGATCGCGGGGCTGCCGCCGGCGCCGGTCGAGCTCCACCTGCTCTGGCTGCGCGAGGCGAGCAATCCGGCGCTGCGGATGCTGCTGGACGACGTGTTGGTCGCCGACCGCTGAGTGCTCGTGGCAGGGTTGTCGGCATGCACACCTCGTGGGGCCTCACGATCGACGCGGCGGATCCCCCCAGACTCGCGGCGTTCTGGGCCGACGCCCTCGGCTACGTCGAGGCGGACCCGCCGGACGGGTTCGAGACCTGGAACGCCTGGCTCAAGGACATCGGGGTGCCGAAGAAGGAGTGGAACGACGCGGCCTACCTGTCCGACCCGGCCGGTCAGGGACCCACGCTGTCGTTCCTCAAGGTGCCCGAGGCCAAGACCGTGAAGAACCGGGTGCACCTCGACCTCAAGGTCGGCGGCGGCCGCCACCAGTCACCCAAGAAGCGCCGCTCCCGGATCGAGAAGGTGGTGGAGAAGCTCACCGTCGCCGGAGCGTCGGTGCAGCGGGAGGTCGAGCAGGACGGCGCCCTCGACCACGTGATCATGACCGATCCCGAGGGCAACGAGTTCTGCGTGGTCTAGCCGGCAGGCTCCGCTGAGCCGCTGACGGCGTCGAGCAGCCGGTGGCCGTCGGCGAGGAAGAACGGGTCGTCGGTGAACTCCGTGACCCGTTCCGCGGCGCGACCGCGGGCCAGATCGCCCGAGGCCGCGAGCCACTGCCGGGCCGCCAGCTCGACGAGGTGGTGGAGCACGGCGATCGGCATCGTGAAGTCACCGATCCCGGTCAGCCGCGCCGGCCCGCCGCCGTCGACGTAGGCGTCGTGGAGCTGTCGGGCCCGGGCCGTGGACGTGCCGAACTCGACCAGCACCATGGCCAGCTCCCCGGCCGCGGACGCCGGTCCGCAGTTGTCCCAGTCGATCACCACCGGGTCGGGGGTGGTTCTCCCGGGATCGCCGGGGGCCACGGCCCGGACGTTGTCCGCCCACAGGTCGCGGTGGCAGACGATGACGTCGCGGGGCGGCTGCATGATCGCCTCGCTCGCCGCCAGCTCGTCGGTGACCGCGGCCAGCGCCCCCGCGAACGGAGCCTCGGCCAGCGTCAGCTCGGCCAGCAGCTCCCGCCAGTGGTCCCGACCGACCGGGTCGACGAACCACGGGTCCACCGGGGCGCCCGCCGGTCCGCCCGCGCGGTGGAGGGCCGCCAGTGACCGGCCCAGGGCGCCCGGGTCCAGCTCCCGGTCCGGGGCGGCCAGCTCGACCCAGTCGAAGACCCGCAGGGTCTCCCCGTCGACGTACGCGGCCGGCTCACCGTCCCGCGTCAGCAGCTGCCGCGGGGCGCGGACCCCGGCCGCCTCGGCCCGCAGCTGCAACGCGTACGCCGCCCCGACCTGCGCGGGGTCGATGGGGACCAGCGCCTCCTTGACCGCGTACGCACGACCGCTGCAGGTCAGCCGCCACACCTGGCCCTGCAACCCGCGGTCGACCGGCCCCTCGAGCGTGGCCGGTCGCGGCAGCCCGAACCGGTCGGCGAACCAGTCGCCCGATCTCATCGGTCGCCGCCGGCGGCGGTCAGCATCGCCCACAGCTCGGCCTTGGCCTCGAACGAGTCCAGGTCCAGCCGGATCAGGGTGCCGGCCCGACGTACCTGGGCCTTGAGCGTGTGCCGGTGCATCCCCAGCTCCCGCGCCGCCGGGTCCCACGCCGCGTTCTGTCGCAACCAGGTCTCGAGCACGCGCCGCAGATCCGGCCCGTCCGGAGCGGCCAGCAGCGGGGCCAGACGCTCGCGGGCCAGGCTCTCGATGTCGTCGCGGGACAGCAGGCCGAGGATCGCGCTGGTCTCCAGCTCGATCACGCCGGCGCCCCGGGGAGCTGAGTCGAGCGCGTCCCTGGTCTCGTGCAGGGCGGACACGAGGTCGGCCCACCCCACCGGACGCGACAGGACCACCGGGGTCTGCCGGGCGGCGATCACGTCGGCGGCCGCCCGGGCGGCGCCGGTCCCGACCACGGCGGCGAAGCGGTGCTGCCAGCGGGTGGCCAGCACCCACTGCTGCGACCTCGCCGTCCGGACGGTCAACGCGTGCTCCAGCTCACCGGCGTCGCGGTCCCCGGAGAGCTCGGTCAGCAGCAGGCGGACCGGAGCCTCGGGCAGCTCCCGGCCGGCGGCCACCAGCACGTCCCGGACCGCGTCGACGTGCCCCACCAGGGCTAGCTGGAAGAGCTGGGCGTTCAGGGCCAGGGTGGACTCCTCCCGCCGGGCGGCGTCCTCGACGGCGAACTCGGCCAGCGCCACCGCGCTGGTGATCACCGCGGTGGCCGACGTGTCCGGCCGCTCGGCCACCGCGACCGCGAGCACCCCGCGGAGCTCGTCACGGCGACCGAGGGTCTGCATGGTGACCGTGCGACCGTGGCCGTCCGACCCGGCGCCGTCCTGCCCGACCCCGGCGAGATCGGGCAGCTCCAGGGCGGACCCGGACCGCAGCCGGCGGTGCAGCAGCCGGCGGGCCTCGGTCTGCACGGCGTCGAGCTGAGCCCGGTCGAGCGCCGGGCGACCGTGCTCGGACAGGACCTCCCCGTGGGCGTCGAGCAGCACCACGGTCGCCGCCAGCCGGCGGCTGAGCTCCTCGAGCACCCCGGCGATCCGTTCCGCTGACAGAGCGGCCAGGGACAGCGCCCGCTGGGCGTCCAGGGCCCACAGGTCGCGCGCGTGGTCCTGCGCGGCCCGGGCGTCGGCGATCCGTCGGGCCAGAGCCAGGAACGGGGTCCGGTAGGGGACCTCCAGCAGCGGCAGGCCCTGCGTGACGCAGGCGCCGACCAGCGGTTCGGGGGTGACCCGGACGACCTCGGTGCCGAAGCCGAGCGCCCCGACCCCGACGGCGACCAGACGGGCCACGTAGGCCTCGTACTCACCGGCGGGCGCGTCGGCGGCGAACTGCGTGCCGGTGGTGAGCAGCAGGTTGTCGAGCTCGAGGAAGGGTGTCGGGTCCAGCAGGTCGGAGCTGTGGGCCCAGCCGACCTCGGTGGCGTCGTCTCCCGCCAGCAGTCGCAGACCCAGCGGCCGATCGGCGATCAGGGTGGCGAGACGGGTGGTCACAGCGGCAGCCTAGCCCTCGCGGCCTGCCAAACTGGCAGTCGCTTGGTCTAACTGGCAATGCCTCGCGGGCATACCGTCGGGATCGAGCGACGAGACCCGAAGGAGCTGCTCATGACCGTCACACCCGAGATCCTCACCGGTGGACCCACCCTGCCCCAGGAGCGTCGGCTGGTGACCGCCCTGCCGGGCCCGCGGACCGCCGAGCTGCAGGCGCGCAAGTCCGCCGCCGTCGCCACGGGTGTCGGTGTGACCATGCCCGTCTACGCCGCCGCGGCCGGCGGCGGGGTCGTGGTCGACGTCGACGGCAACTCGTTGATCGATCTCGGGTCCGGCATCGCCGTCACCACGCTCGGCAACGCCGACCCGGCGGTGGCGGCCGCCGTGGCCGACCAGGTCGCCCGCTTCACCCACACCTGCTTCATGATCACCGGCTACGAGGGCTACGTGGAGGTCGCCGAGCGGCTCAACCGGCTGACCCCCGGTGAACACGACAAGCGCACCGCGCTGTTCAACTCCGGGGCCGAGGCCGTCGAGAACGCCATCAAGATCGCCCGGGTGGCCACCAAGAAGCAGGCAGTGGTGGCCTTCGACCACGCCTACCACGGTCGCACCAACCTGACCATGAGCCTGACGGCGAAGTCGATGCCGTACAAGAGCGGTTTCGGTCCGTTCGCCGGCGAGGTCTACCGCGCGCCGATGTCCTACCCCTACCGGGACGGCTTGTCTGGTCCGGAGGCCGCCAAGGCGGCGCTTCTGCAGATCGAGAAGCAGGTCGGCGCCGACAACCTGGCCGCGATCATCATCGAGCCGATCCAGGGCGAGGGCGGCTTCATCGTCCCCGCTCCCGGCTTCCTGGCCGAGCTCAGTGCCTGGTGCACGGCCAACGGCGTCGTCTTCATCGCCGACGAGATCCAGACCGGCTTCGCCCGCACCGGCGCGATGTTCGCCTGCGAGCACGACGGGGTGGTGCCCGACCTGATCACCACGGCCAAGGGCATCGCGGGTGGACTGCCGCTGGCAGCGGTCACCGGTCGCGCCGAGATCATGGACGCCACGCACGTCGGCGGGCTCGGTGGCACCTACGGTGGCAACCCGGTCGCCTGCGCGGCCGCTCTGGCCGCCCTCGACGCCTTCGAGCACGGCGGCCTGATCGAGCGGGCTCGTCAGATCGAGACGATCGCCGTCGAGCGGCTGACCGCGGCGAAGGCGGCGGACCCCCGGATCGGGGAGGTCCGCGGTCGCGGCGCCATGATCGCCATCGAGCTGGTCGACCCGACCACCGGCGAACCGGACGCGAAGCTCACCGCCGCGGTGGCCAAGGCCGCCCACGCCGAGGGTGTGATCATCTTGACCTGCGGCACCTACGGCAACGTGATCCGGCTGCTGCCCCCGCTGTCGATCCCCGACCACCTGCTCGTCGAGGGCCTCGACGTGCTGCTCGCCGGCCTCGCCCGCCACTGACGAACTCTCGAACGACAAGCCCACCAGCGAACGGAAAGGGAGCACCGATGACCGACACGGGACTGCCGCAGGACCTGCCCACCGGCGTGCTGATCAACGGGGAGTGGTCGGGTGCCGCGGACGGCCGTACCGTCGCGGTGATCAACCCGGCGACCGGTGACGAGCTCACCAGCATCGCCGATGCCGCGCCCGCCGACGCCCGGGCAGCGCTGGACGCCGCCGCGGCCGCCGGCCCGGGCTGGGCCTCCACCCCGCCCCGGCAGCGGGCCGAGATCCTCCGCAGGGCCTTCGACGAGGTGACGCGCCGCAAGGACGAGTTCGCCCGGCTGATGACCCTGGAGATGGGCAAGCCGCTGGCCGAGGCGTACGGCGAGGTGACCTACGGCTCGGAGTTCCTGCGCTGGTTCAGTGAGGAGGCGGTCCGCATCGGCGGACGCTACGGGCTCAACCCCGAGGGCACGGGCCGGATCGTGGTGTCCCAGCGGCCGGTCGGTCCGGCCTACCTGATCACGCCCTGGAACTTCCCGCTGGCCATGGCCACCCGCAAGATCGCCCCGGCGCTGGCGGCCGGCTGTCCGGTGATCATCAAGCCCGCCGCCAACACCCCCCTGACCACGCTGCTGTTCGCCCAGCTGCTGTCCGAGGTCGGTGTGCCCGCCGGTGTGGTGAACGTGATCGCCTCCTCCCGGGCGGCCGAGGTCACCGAGCCGCTGCTGTCGGATCCACGGCTGCGCAAGCTGTCCTTCACCGGCTCGACGCCGGTGGGGCGCACCCTGCTGGCCCAGGCCGCGCAGAACGTGCTGCGCACCTCGATGGAGCTGGGCGGCAACGCGCCGTTCCTGATCTTCGCCGACGCCGACCTGGACGCCGCCGTGGACGGCGCCATGACGGCCAAGTTCCGCAACATCGGCCAGGCCTGCACCGCCGCCAACCGCTTCATCGTGCACGCCTCGGTGGCGGACGAGTTCGTCGCCCGGGTCACCGCCCGGGTGGAGAAGATGACCGTCGGCTCGGGCCTGACCGAGGGCGTCACCATCGGGCCCCTGATCGACGCCAAGGCGGTCGACAGCACCGACGCGATGGTGGCCGACGCTCTTGACCATGGTGCCCGTCTCACCACCGGCGGGGAGCGGATCGCCGGGCCGGGCTACTTCTACGAGCCGACCGTGCTCCGCGACGTCCAGCCGGGGAGCCGGCTGCTGCGCGAGGAGATCTTCGGTCCGGTGCTCGGGGTGACCACCTTCGAGACCGACGACGAGGCCGTCGCTGCCGCCAACGACACCGAGTACGGCCTGGTGTCGTACGCGTACACCACCGACCTGGCCCGGGCGCACCGGCTGATCGAACGGCTGGAGACCGGGATGATGGGACTGAACACCGGACTGGTCTCCAACGCCGCCGCCCCCTTCGGTGGGGTGAAGGCCTCGGGGCTGGGCCGGGAGGGTGGACAGGAGGGGATCGCGGAGTACCTGGAGTCCAAGTACACGCTGATCCCGGCCACGTGATCGGGCTGGAGGCGACCGTCGAGCTGCGGACGTTCCGCTACTTCGTCGCGGTGGCCGATGCGGGATCGGTCAACGCCGCCGCCCAGGCGCTGCACCTGACCCAGCCGTCGTTGGCGCGGCAGCTGCACCGGCTGGAGCGACGACTCGGGCTGCCGCTGCTGGAGCTGCGGGGCGGCCGCACGGTGCTGACCGAGGTCGGCCACCAGTTCCTGCCGTACGCCCGGGCCCTGCTGGCCACCGCGGACGCCACCCAGGTGGCCGCCCGGCTGCTGGCCGCGAACCTGCGGGCCGAGGAGCAGCTGACGCCCGAGGACGAGACCGCCGCCTGACCTGCTCAGTCCAGCAGCCGGTCGAGGGCCTGATCGAGCAGCCGCCGCGCCCGGTCCGGGGGCATCCGACCGGGCTCGACCAGGGCTGAGGTGGCGAGGCCGTCGACGAGGGCGAGCAGCGAGCCGGCGTGATCGCTCGCCCAGGCCTCCCCCCGGTCGGGGTGGACGGCCACGACCAGGGCCAGCAGCAGGCTCTCGACGTCCTGCCACTCACGGGCGTGCTGCGCCGCGGTGCCGGGATCGACTGCCGCCCGCGCCAGCCGCACCACCCACAGCACGCTGATGGACCGCGCCTCGTCACCCAGGCCGAGCAGCTCCCGGGCCACCACCCGCAGGGCGGCCCCGGGCGGGGTGTTCGGCGGGATCTCGCGGGAGAGCCGTTCCTGGAACCGCCGGGACGCGAGGTCCATGGCCGCCTGCAGCATGGCGTCCTTGGTGCGGAAGTGGTGCTGCACCGCGCCGATCGACACCTCTGCTGCGGTCGCCACCTTGCGGACGCTGACGCCCTCGAACCCGTCGCTGACCAGGAGGTCGACGACCACCTGGAGCAACCGGTCCGACGGCGAGACGCTCACCCGGTCATCTTTCCACCGATCACGGGACGGCAGACCATACGATCGTATTGTCCATCTGCTACGGTCCTGGGATGTCGACCGGCACCCTGCGCCCGACCCGCTACGCCGCCCTGGACGTCCTGCGCGGGACAGCCATCCTCGGCACGCTGGCCACCAACATCTGGATCTTCACCGATCCGGAGGGCCTGATCGGCTACATCAACGGCACCGGCGGAGACGGCACGCCAGCACCGTGGGCGCTCACCGAGGACGTCCTGCAGCAGCTCGCGCAAGGGAAGTTCCTGGGGTTGCTGACGCTGATGTTCGGCATCGGTCTGGAGATCCAGCGGCGGTCCGCGGTGCGCGCGGGCCGACCCTGGCCCGGTCGCTACCCCTGGCGGGCCTCGCTGCTGTTCCTCGACGGACTGCTCAACTTCCTGCTGGTGATCGAGTTCGACGTGCTGATGGGCTACGCCCTGACCGGGTTCGTGGTGGCCTACGTGCTGGCCACCAGCGAGCGGGCCCAGCGACGGGTCTGCGTCCTCGCCGGCGCCGTGCACCTGCTGGTGCTCACCATGATCACCGTGGCGTTCCAGCTCAGCCCGGTGCCGGCCTCGGCCCCGCCCGCGCTCGACCCGAACCCGTACGCCGAGGGCTCGTGGTGGGACCTGGTGCTGTTCCGGATCGACAACGTCGTGCTGTTCCGGCTGGAGACGGTGTTCATCCTGCCGATGTCGGTCGCGCTGTTCCTGCTCGGCGCCCGGCTGCTGCGGTCGGGGGTGCTGGAGCCACGCGGCGAGCGACTGCGACGACGACTGCTGGTGCTGGGGTCGGTGGCCGTGGTCGCCGACCTCACTCTCGGGCTCGCCCTGGAGCCGGCCGGCATCATCGCGGCACGGTACGGAACGGCCCCGCTCGTGGCTCTGGGGCTGTTGGCGCTGGTGGTGGAGATCGTCCGACGGCGCCCCGACGCGGGACCCGTCCGCAACCGGCTCGCCGACGTGGGGCGGATGGCCCTCAGCTGCTACGTGCTGCAGAACCTGGTGGCCGGCGCGATCTGCTACGGCTGGGGACTCGGCCTCGCCGCCGCGATGTCACCCGGTGCCAGGGTCCCGGGCACCCTCGCGCTCTACCTGGTCGTGGTCGTGATCATCAGCGCGTTCGCCCGGCTGTGGTTGCGCCGCTTCAGCCGTGGTCCGCTGGAGCTGGCCTGGTTGTGGTGCTTCCAGCAGATCGACCGGCGACTGCCGGCCCGCGCCCGCTGAGAGCGGCTGCTTCCCGGGGACGGTGCGGTGCGGTGTACTGCGGTGATGCACCGCATCCTCCTGCGTGAGGTCGTGATCGACACGCCGACCGCCACCTTCGCCGCCACCCGGCAGTTCTGGGCCGCCGCCCTGCTCACCGAAGCTGTCCAGGTCGTCGATCATCCCGAGTTCACGACGCTTCGGAACCCGGCGGCGTCGTCCTGGGTCGGGTTGCAGGACGTGGGCGGCGCGGACGCGCGCTACCACCTCGACATCGAGACCGACGACGTCGACGCGGAGGTGGCTCGACTGACTGCCCTCGGAGCGGTCAAGGTCGCGGACGGGCGGACGTGGGTGGTCATGCGCGATCCCTCCGGCCACCTCTTCGACGTCGTGCCCCACGCGTCGCCGATGTTCTCGGTCCGATCGAAGCAGGTGCCTGAGGAGCGCCGCAGCACTCGGCCGCTGCGACTCCCTCGTCAGACGGTGTCCGCGGCAGGTGGCTCGGCCCGGGACTGGCCGGTCCCCCGGATGTTGCGGCTGACCGTCAGCCCGACCAGCCGGGAGACGAAGAGCGCCACGTAGCCCACCCCGGCGAGCTGCTCGATCATCACCACCGATCGGGCGTGTGCAGTCACCGGGAGGATGTCGGACAACCCGGTGCTGGTCAGGTTGGTGAAGGACAGGAAGAGGAGCTCGACCCACGTCCGCTGAGCGAGGGGGTCGACGGCTGCGGTGAAGCAGCCGGGCTGCACCAGCTGGAGGGCGGCGAAGACGTACGCGAACGCCCAGGCCACCAGGGTGAAGGTGGCGCCCACCGCGAACAGCTCGTCCACGGTCACGTCGTGGTCGGCGAGCATGTAGACCATCAGGTTGCCGGCCGCCCAGAAGTAGAAGAGCGCGTGCAGGAGCGCCGACGGCAGGGCCAGGCCCCAGGACCCCTGGATCGCGTCGGCGATCGACAGGCCGGAGGCGGCGATGCCGAGCGCGATCGACACGAGGACCTGGCCGCGGCCGGCGGTGTGCCGGACCGACCAGATGGCCAACGCCAGCACGAGCGCCCCGAACACCTCGAGCAGGACGCGACCCTCGCCGCTGGCCGGCACGAAGGGGTAGAGGAGCACGCCGATGAGCTGGGCGGCCAGCAGCACCGCCGAAGGGTGCCGGAGAAGCAGGCGGGCACTGCGCGGAGCCTTCGCATCGGTCACCGGCGCGAGGGTACCGGTCATCGTCGAAAACGGCGTCGGTTTGGCGGCCCGTCCAGCGGCCAGGCGGGGTCAGGCGGGGCGACCGTCGCGTCACTCGTCGTCCGACAGGTGCTCGCCCAGCCGCTGCTCGAGATCGTCCAGCACCTTCGCGGCGTACCCCTGCCAGAGCCGGGCGAACGTGGGCAGCAGCCAGCGCGTCGCCGCCCGGCCGGTGACCCGCCAGGACCAGGTCACGCGAGTCCCACCGGGCACCGGGGCGAAGGCCCACCGACCTTCGACCCCGGCCACCAGCGCCCGCATCGGCCCGTGGACCCCGTCGAGCCGGTAGTCGAAGTGGTGCGGCGGCTCCACCACGAGCAGGGTCTCGTGCATCCAGCCGGGGCCCACCAGGTTCACCCGGCGCCGTTGACCGGCGGTCTGCCACGGCTCCGGTCCCTCTGTCGACCGGATGGGCGGCAGCGGGCCGTGCCAGCGGGTGAAGATCGTCGGCAGGGGCATCGGCAGCACCCGCGCGAACGTCCCCGCCACCTCACCCGGCACGGTCCTGGACGCGGACATCTCCTCGGTCATGTCCCGAGGGTCGCCGGTGCAGGCCTGTGCGTCAACGACCTGTGGTGCGAGGTCTTGCGTCGAACTCAGCTCGACCTGCCGCGAAGCGGCGCGACACGCCGCTCCGGGCGCCGGTCGAGCTGAGGTCGACGCAGTCGGCCGACCGAGCCGCAGCTACTTGACCGTGCTGTTGGCCGTCGACGTGGGTGGCTTGACGTCCCGCAGCGGGACCCCGGTGAACCGGTCGCGGATCGCGGTGATCAGGTGCTTGGCCCGGATGGTCAACGAGTAGGGGCCGTTCCCGATCGCGTGCTGCATCCGGCCCTTGGCCACGATGACGCCCATGTCGGCGCCCTTCCAGCGGTAGTCCCCGGCTCCGTAGATCCGCAGGAAGAACGCCTCGTCCTCGTTCTGCAGCTGGTGCCAGTCGAGCGCGGCGCGCTTGAAGACCAGCGAGCCCGACCGGTCGACGGTGTACTGCCCGGTCGGTGCGGACTCGGTGAGCAGCTCGACGACCGGCGACGTCTCCTTGACGATCATGTGGCTCCACAGGTCGACGGCGGCCAGCTCCCGCCACCGCTCGTTGATCTCGTCGATGTCGAGGTCGAAGTCCACGTCGGAGAACTCGAGCAGGTGGAAGGCGAACAACGGCACGTCGGCGTACGCGCCGGCGGTCACGTTGGTGATGGCCGAGGCGCCGCTGATCCGCGGGTTCAGCTCGCCCAGGTAGCACTCGTTGTCATCCACGTCGACCAGCACGTCGACCTCGAAGAAGCCGCGGTAGCCCTCCTGGCCGAGCCGGTCACCGAGCCGGCGGACCAGGTCCCCGGCCCGCCGCCGGAGGTCGTCATCCAGCACGTCGGGGAACATCTCGTTCCCGCACCAGCCGCCCCGGTACGGGGTGAGCTCGGGGTGACCGGTCAGCTCGGTCATGAACGGGCCGACGATGGTGCCGTTGCGGGTCAGCACCGCCTCCACGGCGATGGGGCGGTTGTTGATCCGCTTCATCACCTTGACCTCCTGGCCGACGATGTCCTCGGCGTTCTTCTTCCAACCCGCCTCGTCGTCGATGAAGAAGGTGGTCTTGCCCGAGTCGCCGTACGCGGACTGCACCACCAGGTCCGAGCCCAGCCCCGCTTCGGTCGACTGCCTGACCAGGTCCTCGTAGTCGGTCACGGTGGTGAGGATGTTGGGCACGCTGGGCGCGCCGACGTCGTTGCCGAGCCGGGTGGTGACCAGCTTGGAGTCCAGGTGCTCGCGCAGCTCCGCCGAGGGCAGGATGAGGTCGTAGCCGAGCTCCTCGCAGATGCTCTCGGTCTCGGCGTCGAAGAACACCATCACGATCTTGGGCCGGACACCCGGTGGCCGGCGGCTGGCGATGAAGGCCAGCACCTCGGCGTTGGAGAGCAGCCAGTTGTTGATCTCCTCGCCCGACTCGAACTCGATGTAGGGCTTGCGCTTCGGGGTGAACACCCGAGGGTGTGCCCCGTCCCAGCCGTCGTAGTAGGCGATGTAGGTGAAGTTCCGCACCCAGCGGTCGAGTCCGAGCAGGTTGAACGGCGTGGCGCCGACGAAGTAGATCGGCACCTCGTTGGTCCGGAAGTAGTGCCGGACCTCGGACATGTTGCGTAGCGGTCGGTGTTGGGGGCTGTCGCCGGGTCCGTACGCAGCGTCGTTGCTGAGCGGCACCTCGGCCGTCACGGCCTCGATCTCGGGATCGGTGGTCATGGTGTCTCTTCCTGGTCGGGGTACAGGCTTCGGGGGGTTCGGAGGGTAGGGGGTCAATGGTGGTGGTGACCGTGGATCTCGCCCCGGGGGATCGGGGCGTTCCGCTCGCTGAGCAGCGGCAGGGCGGGATCCCAGTGGGTGCCGTCCCGTTCGTCGCGGCGCTTGCGGGCGATGGCCGACAGGGCCTCCAGCACGACCCGGTTGGCCAGGGCGGCGGTGATGTCGGCGTGGTCGTACGGCGGGGAGACCTCGACCACGTCCATCCCGACCACCGGCAGCTCCAGGCAGATCCGGCGGACGGCGTCCAGCAGCTGGCGGGAGGACAGGCCGCCGGGCTCGGGGGTCCCGGTGCCCGGCGCGGCGCCGGGGTCGACCACGTCGATGTCGACGGACAGGAAGACACCGTCGCACTCGTCGGTCGCGATCGCGAACGCCTCGGTCAGGCACGCGGTGAGCCCGCGGTGCCCGATCTCGGTCATCTCGTACGAGCGCATGTTCTGGGCCGCCATCCAGTCCAGCGTCTCCGGCGGCGGCCAGTAGCCGCGCAGCCCGATCTGCAGGAACCGGTCGCCGCGCAGCGCTCCGGACTCGATCAGCCGGCGCATCGGCTGACCGTGCCCCCAGAGCGAGCCGAACTCGATGTCCCCGGTGTCGGCGTGCGCGTCGAAGTGGATCATCGACACCCGACCCTGCCCCAGCACGTTGGCGCAGCCCTTGGCGTCGGGGAACGCGATCGAGTGGTCGCCCCCGAGGGAGACCGGGATCGCACCGGCCTCGACCACCTTCTGCACGGCGGCCTCGAGAGCCGGTAGGGCCACCTCGATGTTGCCGGAGTACATCTCCACGTCGCCGGCGTCGTAGACGTTCAGGTCGGTCAACCCGTCCGCCCGCAGCGCCAGGGAGGGCCGTGAGCCGTCGTGCGGGAGGTAGTCGGTGCTGCGGATGGCCTGAGGTCCGAAGCGGGTGCCGGACCGGTACGAGGTCCCTCCGTCGAAGGGGGCCCCGAGGATGACCACGTCGGCGTCGGCGTAGGACCCCGGATCGTCGAGGTCGCAGCGCCGGACACCGAGGAAGGTGATGTCCGGGCCGAACTGGGGTCCGCGACCCCCGTGCGGGGACATGATCAGAACTCCAGGTGCTCGTGCTGCTTCATGGCGTGAGCGGGCTCGTGCTTGAGCGTCTCGCCCCGGAAGAAGGCCGGCTGCCGGCCCCGCATCACCAGCATCACCACGATGCCGATCAGGATCAGCCCGAGACCGAGCACCAGCACCAACCCGATGCCGAAGAGGCTGGCGCCGCTGCCGTAGTCCGGGCTGGCGCTGTCCCTCAGGGTGATGATCAGCACGAAGAACAGACCGAGGCCGCCGAGGAGCGGGAACGCGAACTTGAACACCACGTTGAAGGCGTTGTCGAACAGGGTCCGGCGGAAGAACCAGAGGCAACCGAAGGCGACCAGACCGTAGTAGAAGCAGATCATGATCCCGAGCGACAGGATCGTGTCGGTCAGCACCCGCTCGCTGAGGATCGTCATCGCCGTGTAGAAGACGGCGGCGGCGGCGCCGGCGGCGATGGTGGCCGTGCTCGGCGACTTGAAGCGCGGGTGGACGGTGGCGAACCGCTTCGGCATGGCGCCGTAGGCGGCCATGGCCAGCAGGGTCCGGGTGGTCGGCAGGAACGTGGTGATCAGGCTCGCCGCCGAGGACGCCAGCACCGCGAGGTAGAGACCGAGCGCGAGCGGCATGCCCAGGATCGGCTCGGCGAGGTTGCCGAAGACGTTGTCGGAGACCTCCTCGTTGCGCAGTCCCAGACCTGTCTCGCCGAGACCGGCGAACATCTGCATGGCGACGGTGACCATCAGGTAGGTGATCAGGATGGACACCACGCAGAGCAGGGCCGCGAGCCCGGGGCCGCGGTCGGAGTCCTTGGACTCCTCGTTGACCGTGAGGGCGGTGTCCCAGCCCCAGAAGCCGAAGATGGATCCGGACAGACCGACGATGAAGGCGGACAGCCCGATCCCGGCGGGGGAGAACCAGGCCCAGCTGAAGTCGGCGCCGACCCCGGACACCTCGTGCTTGGCGAAGGCCATGATCGCGAAGATGACGAGCATGATCATCTGGAACGAGACCAGGACGATCTGCACCTTCTCGGTGGCGTCGATGCCGCGGTAGGCGACCCAGGTGGCGACGGCCAGGAAGGCCAGACAGGTGAGGACGTTGATCGGCTTGTTCTCCCACAGCGCGCTGATCGACTCCGAGCCGACCGCCGCGCCGATGAACTGGTAGAGGAACTGGACGGCGACGCCGGCGAGGTTGGAGAGCACGATGATCGTGGCGATCACCGCGGTCCAGCCACCCAGCCAGCCCACGTACGGGCCGAACGCCTTGCTCGTCCAGGTGAACGAGGTGCCGCTGTCGGGCATCACCTTGTTGAACTCGCGATAGGCGTACGCCGCGAAGAACATCGGCAGGAAGCCCGCGATGATCACCACCGGCGTCTGCGCCCCCACGGCCATGGCCAGGATGCCCACTGTCGCCGTGAGCACGTACGCCGGTGCCACCGACGAGATGCCCAGCAGCGTGCCGCCCAACAGCCCGACGGCATTGCTCTTCAGACCCTTGTCTGCCATCTCCCGTTTCCCCCTTCGCAGGTGGGGCGAGCTGTCAACCCCCGCCGGTCAGCTCTGGAACCGCGGCTACCCCTCGAAGCCGTGGTACTGCATGACGTGCTTGATCCGCGTGTACTCCTCCAGGCTGTACGAGGACAGGTCCTTGCCGTAGCCGGAGTGCTTGTAGCCACCGTGCGGCATCTCCGCCTGGAGCGGGATGTGGCAGTTGATCCAGACGCAGCCGAAGTCGAGCCGAGCCGACATCCGCACCGCCGTGGTGGCGTTCGCCGACCAGACCGAGGACGCCAGCGCGTACTCGCTGTCGTTGGCCTTGACCACCGCGTCGTCCTCGTCGGTGAACCTCTGCACCGTGATCACCGGGCCGAAGACCTCGGTCTGGATCAGCTCGTCGGACTGGTCGAGGTCGGCGATCACCGTGGGGGCGTAGAAGTAGCCCCGGTCGCCGACCCGCTGCCCGCCCGCCACCACCCGGGCGTGGTCGGGAGCCCGCTCGACCAACCCGGCCACGTGGCTCAGCTGGTTGGCGTTGTTGATCGGCCCGTAGAGCAGGTCGTCGTCGTCGGGGTCGAAGCCGGTCCGCGTCCCCTGCGCGGCCTTGGCCAGCTCGGCCACGAACTCGTCGTACACCCCGGCCTGACACAGCACCCGGGTGGCCGCCGTGCAGTCCTGACCACCGTTGAAGAAGCCGCCGACCGAGATCCCCTCGACCGCGGCGGCCAGGTCGGCGTCGTCGAAGACCACCACCGGTGCCTTGCCGCCGAGCTCCAGGTGAGCCACCTTCAGGTCGGCCGCAGCGGCGGTCGCCACGGCGATGCCGGCGCGGGTGGAGCCGGTGATGGAGACCATCTGCGGGATCTTGTGCCGGGTCAGCGCGGCCCCGGTGTCGCGGTCGCCGCAGACCAGGTTGGCCACGCCGGCGGGGAAGATGTCCTGCATCTTCTTGACCATCCACACCGACGACGCCGGGGTGGTGTCGGAGGGCTTGAGGACCACGGTGTTGCCGGCGGCCAGGGCCGGGGCGAACTTCCAGACCGCCATCATCATCGGGTAGTTCCACGGCGCGACCTGAGCGACCGGCCCCCGCGGCTCGCGGCGCACGTAGGAGGTGAAGCCCCGCATGTACTCGCCACCGGACTTGCCCTCCAGCACCCGGGCGGCACCGGCGAAGAACCGGATCTGGTCGACCATCGGCGGGATCTCCTCCGACATGGTCAGCCCGAAGGGCTTGCCGGTGTTCTCGCACTCGATCCGCGCGAGCTCCTCGGCGTTGTCCTCGATCACGTCGGCCAGCTTCAGCAGGTACTTCTGTCGCTCACCCGGAGTGGACCAGCGGTACTTCTCGAACGCGCGACCCGCGGCCTGGAAGGCGTCGTCGACGTCGGCCTCACCGGAGTTCGGTGACGTGGCGTAGACCTCACCGGTGGAGGGGTTGATCACCTCCAGCACGTCGCCGGAGGACGCCGGCCGCTCCTCGCCGTCGATGATGTTGCTCAGGACCTGCTGGTCGGACGCGTCGCCTGCGGTCATGGGGCGTTCCTCACTCGTGGTGGCAGCTGGCTGCCGGTGTGCAGTGGGCGCTGGTCGTCGCCGGGGCGTCCAGCGACGGGTTCGCGTCGAAGAAGCCGAACGGCTTGAGCCAGAAGGAGATGGTGTCGGCGGGCATGATCGGCCAGTCCTCGACCCGGGTGACGTGGTGGATGCCGAAGACGTACCAGAGCACGACGTCTGCGCCCTCCAGCGGGGCGTCGTCGGCGATCCACCGGCGGATGCCCTGGGCGTGCGGCTCAGCCCCGGCGGTCAGGTCGGACTCCGACTGGGTCGGGTAGTCGCCGGCCGGCCAGCGCTCCTTGTCGTCGTGCGCCGTCACCCAGAGCGTGTGTCCGATCACCGAGGCCCGCTGGAACACGGGGGAGGACTCGTCGATCATGGCCGGGATGGCGGCGCCCGGAACGATCTTGTACGCGGTGTTGGTGCCGTGCCGGTTCTTCTTCGTCGGGTTGAGCACCTTCCACGCCCGCTGGGTCTCCCACTTGTAGTCGCGGCCCGACTGGCTCTCCGAGGTGATGGTGGTGGACCGCGTCGTGAGGGCGAGGCCGTACGGGTTGGTGGCGTCGATCGGGGCGGCGACCGAGTCGACCTCCACCACGGTGTTCTCCTCGCCGTCCACGTCGAGGTCGAGCTTGGCCACCAGGAAGTGCTGGTGGTACGGCGCGTACGTCCGGGTGTCCACGGTGGTCCCCCAGGGCGAGGAGTCGCCCTCGGCCGCCATCGGGGTGGTCACCATCAACCCGGTGGCCCGCACCTCGCACTCGATGTTGCCGTCGGCGTAGAAACGCCAGTAGATCAGGTACTCGTAGTTGGCCACGGTGGCGTGCGCGGAGACGACCATCCGGCGCATCCGTCGGACCTGAGCGCCGGTCTCGGGATCGACGTGCTTCCACAGCACGGCGTTGTCCTCCTCGTGCAGGCAGAGGGCCTGCTTGATCACCTGCGGCTCGCCGGCCGAGTCGGGGACGACGGCGTCGGCGTAGACGATCTCGCCCAGGCAGTCACAGCCCAGCTCCAGCGAGGTGGTCATGTAACCGAGGCCCCACTCGCCGATGTCGAAGGCGGTGCGCCGGTAGTGGTCGTAGCCGGAGTCGCGGTACGGGACGACCATCTCGGCGAACGACATCCGGTAGGCCACGTCGCGCTTCTCCCCGGTGAACGGGTCGTCGAAGGCGACCTGGTGGATCACCGGGCCCTCGCGGTAGTTGAAGCCCAGCCGCATGGTCCAGTTCTGCCAGCGCAGCTCGTTGTCGTCCAGGGTGAAGGAGACACCCTCGGGCTGGGTGATCTCCAACGACTTGACGTCGGTGCGCGCCGGCACCCCGGTCACGGCGGGGTCGTACTCACCCTGCACCTCGGGCAGTCCGTGGTCGTGGTGGTCCTCGATCTCGAGCACCTCGTTGGTGTTCATGTCGACGATGATCTTGAGACCGGACACCGGGTGCGCGTACGGGTTGCCGGTGGGGGTGGCCCGCAGCCAGATGTCGCACCACCCGAGGCGACGATCACGCCACTGCTCGGGCATCACCTGCCGGCCGTAGGTCCAGACGTCGAACAGGACCAGGGACAGGTCGGTGATGCCACGTCCGGCGAGAACCGCCCGCACCTCGGGGTGCTCGTGCAGCACGTGGTCGATGTCGTGGTACTCGTCGACGGTGAAGTTGGGGCACACGCCGGGGACGTGGGTCCAGGACTCGACCCGGTCCCCGGTGAGGTCGACCACTGCCTCGTAGACGTCGTTGGTCGCCTTCTCCCACAGCACCGCGAGGGAGCGGCGGGTGATCGGGTCACCGCTCGACCACGCCTTGACCTCGGCCTTGGCCGGCTCGGCCAGCTCGATCGAGGCGAAGCGCCAGGCCGGTGACACACCCTTGTCCCGACGCAGGATGACCGCAGTGCTGCGGAACTCATCCTCCGAGAGCGGATCGAGCGGGTGTGCGGACATGTCGGAGCGCCTCCTCATCGGCTGAGAGTAGGGCTCATGGTGTCAACGGCGGTGCCGGGGGTCAATGGCCCGCGGTGGCGGTGATCATGCCTGTCAGGCTTACCCGGTCCGGCTCCGGTGCGGCCGGCGGGCTCCGGCTCAGGCGCCGGCGACGTCGGCGCTGATCGCGTCGAAGGCCGCCACGGTGGAGAACAGCTTCCAGGCGTTCTGCGGTGTCGGCCAGCTGGAGAGCTTCGCCGCGACGACCCCGGCCCCGGCGTTGACGTAGATCATCTGGCCGTGGATCCCGAGGCAGAGGAGCACGGGTCGGCGGGCGTCGGGGATCCAGAACTGGTTGCGGTAGAAGCCGCCGGGCATCCGGTTGTCGCCGGGGGAGTCGGCGAACGCCTGCACCGAGTCCGGCCCGCCGGCGAAGCTGTCCTCGATCCACCACGACGGCACCACCTGCTCCCCGGTGAGCGAGGTCCCGTGGCGCAAGATCATCAGCCCGAACCGGGCCAGGTCGCCCAGGGTCGCGGACATGCCGCCGTCGAACATGCCGCTGCCGGCGGAGTCGACGCCGATGTTGGCGTCGAACTCGGCCCCGATCCGCGACCACACCAGCTCGGACACCACCTCGACGAACGGGCGACCGGTGGCCGCCTCCACCACCCAGCCCAGCACGTCGGACTCGCAGCTGCGGTAGTCGAACGGGCCGCCGTGCGGACCGTCCTGGACCAGGCTGACCAGGAAGTCGCGGAGGGTGCCGGGCACGTCGGGAGTGAGCTTCGGGGCCCAGCCGAACGCCTGCTCCAGCACCCGCACCTCCGCCGTCGGGTCCAGGTAGTCCTCGGAGAAGCGGATACCGGAGCGCATGTCGAGCAGGTGGCGGACGGTCGCACCGGCGTAGCCGGAGTCGTAGAGCGCCGGGACGTAGTGGGTGGCCGCGGCCTCGGTGTCGATCACGCCCTGGCCGACGAGGGCGCCGATGGTGATCCCGACGACCGACTTGGTCACCGACATCATCAGGTGCTGGGTGGACGGGGTCATCTCCCCCGCGTAGCGCTCGACGAGGACCTGGGGGCCCCAGGTCGGGTGATCAAGGATCACCAGCCAGCCGTCGGTGTCGGTGCCCGCCATCACGGCGTGCAGCGAAGCGGTCTCACCGTCGTGGGTGCGCACCGGCAGCGCGTCCGGCTCGTACGCGATCCGGGGCAGTCCCGGGGCCGCGGTGCCCCGGGAGATCAGGGCGGTCGGGAAGATCTCCGCCATGTGCTGGAAGGTCCAGTTGAGCTGACCAGCGGACTGCCAGTTGTCCAGGGTGACCGGGAACGGCGGGCGCCCCGACCCTGATCCGATCATCGACCTGCTCCTGGTTGCCGGGGACTCACGAGGGCTGAGGTTACCTCCGATGACCGGTGGCTGTTGTCACAGCCGTGGTCCACGATGGTGAGATGGACGTCACGCGTGAGCAGGTGATCGGGCACCGGATCGCGGCTCAGCAGCTGGATCGCGCCTCCTCGATGGGGCGGGCGGTGACGGAGGCGGCGATCCTCGATCTCGGAGTCCAGGACACCGGACGCGACGGAGCGAGCTGGGCGCTGGCCAACCGCGGTGTGCCGTTGGCGTCGCCGTCGGCCCTGGTCACCTCCGATGATCTCGCCCTGGTCTGGAGCCTGCGGGTCTCGCCGCACTACTACCGACGGACCGAGCTGGTCGACGTGATGACCGCCGTCTCCCCGTTCGACGAGAGTGACGCCACCCGGCGGCTGGTGGGCGCGGCCGATCCGGTCGCCGCGATCGGGGTGGGGGTGCCCGCGGCGATCGCGACGGTGGCCCGGGCCCAGCGGGCCCTGGTGTCCGAGCCGATGGTCAAGGGTGAGCTCTCGACCCGGCTCACCGCCGAGCTGCCCGAGGCGTACGGCTCCTGGTGCAAAGGGTGCGGGGTCACCCACGTCCCCGAGTCGCTGTTCCGGTTGGCCGCGCTGTTCGGGGGGTTGGAGCTCGAGCCGGCCAGCTCGCCGCCGGTGCTGCGCCGGATCCCCGGCTGGCCCCGGCGCCCGGCCGGTGTCGCCTCCGACCCCGCCGCCGCACCGGCGCACCTGCAGGTGGTCCGCGGCTACCTCCGTCTGCTCGGTCCGGCCACGCCGGCCGAGGTCGCGGGGTTCCTGGACACCACGACGGCGGTGATCAAGGAGCACTGGCCCGAGGACGCGGTCGAGGTGCGGGTCGAGGGCAGGAAGAAGTGGTTGCTGGGTGAGCTGCAGGAGCCGCAGCCGGTGGTCCGGCTGCTCGGCCCCTACGACCTGCTGGCCCAGGGCAAGGACCGCGACCTGCTGGTGCCGGACCCCGCCCGTCGCAAGCAGCTGTGGCCGACCCTCGGCCGGCCGGGCGCGTTGCTGGCCGACGGCGAGATCGTGGGGTGGTGGCGGCCGCGGGCCAAGGCCCGCACCCTGCAGCTCGAGATCGAGCGGTGGCAGCCCCGAGCGGTGTCCACCGACGCGATCGAGGAGCAGGCCGAGCGGCTCGCCGCCCACCGCGGGCTCACGCTGGGGTCGATCAGCTCTCCCAGCTGACGTCGGCGGGCGTCTTGTCGGCCCGCAGCCCCTTCCACACCGGGTGCCGCAGCCGCCCCGGTCCGGTGAGCTCGGTGTAGGTCACCTCGCCGACCAGTGTCGGCTCCACCCAGTGCGCGTCCCGCGCGTCCTCCCGCGGGACGTCGGCGAACGGGCTGGTGGACCGGCCCAGGTCGGCCAGCAGCCGGTCCATCACCCCCAGGGCACGCCCACTGAACCCGGAGCCGACCCGGCCGACGTAGCGCAGACCGCCGGCCTCGGGCACTCCCACCAGCACCGAGCCCATCGAGCCGTCCCGGCGACCCTGACCGGGACGCCAGCCGCCGACCACCACCTCCTGGCTGGCCAGCAGCTTGATCTTGCGCCAGGTGTGCGCGCGCCGGCCCGGCTGGTAGACCGAGCCGTGGCGCTTGGCCACGACGCCCTCGAGCTGCAGCGCCCGGCTCGTCGCGAGGGCCGCCTCCAGGTCGCCGTCGAAGATCGGGGGGACCTGCACCCGTCCGCCCACCGGGGCGGGGAGGAGCGCGTCCAGCAGCTCCCGCCGACGCTCGTACGGTTCCCCCACCAGCGATCGTCCGTCGTGCTCCAGCAGGTCGAACACCATCAGCTGGGCCGGCCAGGTGGCCGCCGCGCGAGCGATGTCGCCCGGCCGGGTGAGGTTGATCCGGTTCTGCAGCAGCCCGAAGGTGGGACGTCCGCTCTCGTCGGTGACCACGATCTCGGCGTCCAGCACAGCTGTCTGCACCTTGACGCCGGCCAGCGCGGCCACCAGGTCCGGGTAGGCAGCGGTGTCGTCCCGCCCGCTGCGGCTGACCAGCCGGACCTGACGGCCCGCCAGGTAGACGACCGAGCGGATCCCGTCCCACTTCATCTCGTACGCGTAGTCGTCCTGGCTGCCCTCGATCTCGGCCGGGGTGGCCGGGGTCGCCAGCATCGGCGCCACCTCGTCGGGGAACGGGACGACCTGTCCGCCGTACGCCGGCTTCTCCGTCATCAGGTGCAGCAGCCAGTTCTTCTCCGCCTGGCCGCTGCCGCTCCCGGTGTGGATCAGCGCGTACGACCGTTGCTGTCCGCCGAGACCCCCGGCCGGCTGGCCGTGCAGGGTGACGATGACCTCCTTGCCGTCGCGCCACTTGTGCAGCTCGTACGTGCCGGAGTCCCAGATGGCGACGTCCCCGCCGCCGTACTCGCCCTTCGGGATGGAGCCGGCGAAGGTGGCGTACTCCAGCGGGTGGTCCTCGGTCTGGACCGCGAGCCGGTTGTCCCCGGTGTCGGTCGGCGGTCCCTTGGGGACCGCCCAGCTGACCAGGACCCCGTCGTGCTCCAGCCGGAAGTCGTAGTGCAGTCGTCGGGCGTGGTGCTCCTGGATGACGAAGGTGTCACCGGCTCCGCCGGCGGGGGGTGTGGCGGGCACCGGCTCGGGCGTCCTGGCCGGGTCGCGCATGCTCCGGTAGGTGGTCAGCCGGTCCACCGTGGCGGTGTGCTCCGCCCCGGAGGTCGGGGTCGGGGTCGGGGTCGGGCCGGCCATCGCCGCCAGCGGATCGGGTTCCGCTGCGACCCGGCGCAGGACCTCGGCGTACTCGAGCTGGCCGAGGTCGGGAGCCGCCAGCTCGGCCCAGGTGCGCGGGGCGGCGACGGTGGGCCGCAGCCGGCCCCGCAGCGAGTAGGGCGCCACCGTGGTCTTGGCCCCGTTGTTCTGGCTCCAGTCGAGAAAGACCTTGCCCGCCCGCACCGCCCGCTTCATGGTGGCGGTGACCAGGTCGGGGTGATCGGCCTCCAGGGCGCGGGCGAGCTCGCGGGCCACCTCGGTGGCCTGGTCGGAGTCGAGGCTGCCGTCCAGCGGGGCGTACAGGTGGATGCCCTTGCTGCCGCTGGTCACCGGCACCGGAGCGTGACCGATGTCGGTCAGGATCTCCTGCGCCCACCGCGCGACCTCGGCGCACTCGGCCAGCCCGACGCCCTCCCCGGGGTCGAGGTCGAGCACGAGACGGTCGGGGGGCAGGACCTGTCCCTCGCGGCCGAAGCGCCACTGCGGCACGTGGATCTCCAGGGCCGCGAGCTGACCGAGCCAGGTCAGCGTGGCCAGGTCGTCGACGACCGGGTAGAAGTTGTCGTGATCACGGTGCGCGATCTTGAAGCGGGTGACCCAGTCGGGGGTGCCCTTGGCCAGGTCCTTGTTGAAGAACACGGTCGGCTCGTGGCTGCCGTCACCCACCCCGTCCGGCCAGCGCTTCCGGGTCGCCGCGCGGTCGACCAGGTGCGGCAGCATGACCGCGGCGATCTCGGCGTAGTAGCCGATCACGTCGGCCTTGGTGGTGCCGGTGCTGGGATACAGGACCTTGTCGAGATTGGTCAGCTTGATCACGTGACCGTCGACGGTCACGCTCTGCTCGCTGCCCGAGGAGGCCATGTCCCGACCCTAGATCAGCTTCGGTGGCCGTGCTGTGGGATCGCGAGTGCCTTCTCGATCATCACGCGCTGGTTGCTCAGCACGTGCTCGGTGGTCGTACGCAGGTCGTCCAGACTCCACCAGCGGTAGCCGAGCGTGGTGGCGACCTCCACCTCCTCGAGGTGGGCGAAGCTGATGGGGGTGTCCTCGGCGGTGCGCTCGTCGCTGTCCGGGATGTCGATCACGTAGTAGGACTGGGCCTGCTCGATCACGAACGGCGGCCAGGTGAATTCGACGGTCTCGGCGCCGATGGGGCCGCGGAGCTCTGCGGCCTCGGCGCGGAGACCGGTCTCCTCCCACAGCTCCCTCACACCGGCCTGCTCGACGCTCTCGTCGTGCTCGATCCCTCCGCCGATGGTGACCCAGAACGGCGCGTCAGGTGCGTCGGGCTTCACGCACTGCAGCAGCAGAACCCGGCCTGCGGAGCTGACGGGCAGGACGCGTACGGCTCGCCGGTTCAGCCGCTCGGGTCCGTCGTCATCGGTCACGAGGGGTTCCGCGGTCGGGCTCGGGTACCGGCGCGGTCCTCTGCCGGAGGGCATCACCCGCGGGCCGGCGGGATGGTCTTGCGCATCACGGTCTTTCGCAGGCCGAGGTGTCGCTCGAAGGTGAAGCCGGCTTTCTCGAACATGGCTCTGGTGCCGTTGTGGAGGAACGAGGACGAGGTCTTCTTGCCCGGGACGAGCTCGTTGGGGAACGAGACCACCTCGCCGCCGCCGGCCAGCGCGATCAGCTCCAGGGCTCCGTCCAGCGCCTCCCGCGCCACACCTGAACGTCGGTGGTCGCGATCGACGAAGAAGCAGGTGATGCGCCACGGTGCCGGCCTGGTCTCGCCCGCGTCGTACTGCTTGCGGTGGTAGATCCCCGGCAGCTCGGCAGGACTGCCGTACTCACACCACGCGATCGCGTGGTCGCCGTCGAAGACGAGCGCCGCGTGTGCGACGCCCTCGTCGACGAGTCTCTTCTTGAACGTCGGGCCGTCGTAGTCCCGCTTGACGGTGGCTTCGGTGTCGCCGTGGAAGTACGAGCAGTAACAGCCACCCCACACTCCGTTGTGCTTCTGGGCGAGCGCCAGCCAGGCAGGAAAGGTCTCCGGCGTCAGCGGCTTGATCGAGTGCGGGGCCGTCACTCCACCCTCGCCCGCCCCACCGACCATCGGGTCATCATGCCAGCGGAGGGCGCTGGTGTCACCGCTCCTACCGGTCCACTGCCGGCTGGCCGCTCCACCTGCTGGCGACCTGTCGGAGCGACTCCCTCGACGACGTGCTCTCAAGTCGACGCCGGAGTCACGTCGAGTCAGGCGTAGCTCTTGACGGCGCACTTGCATTTTGCAAGTGTGTCCGCATGAGCCTCTTCATCACCTGCCCGGTCGAGAGCGTCGAACGCGCGACCGCCTTCTACACCGCCCTCGGCTGGGCGCTGAACCCCGAGATGTCCGACCACAACGTCTCCTGCTTCGCCATCGCGCCCGAGCAGTACGTCATGCTCGGCAGCCGGGAGATGTACGCCGGTGTCGGGGGAGTCGAGGAGCTGATCGGCGGAAGCCGGACGCCCTCGAAGGTCACGGTCTCGTTCGATCTGGGGAGCCGCGAGGCGGTCGACGACCTCGTCGACCGCGCCGGCGCCGCCGGCGGGCGGATCGGTGACACCGACGACTACCCCTTCATGTACCAGCGTCAGTTCGACGACCCGGACGGCTACCACTACTCACCGTTCTGGATGAAAGAGGACGCCGCACCGAGCGCGTGAGCGACCTCGCCGCTGCGCTCGACGTCGTCGGAGCACGGTGGGCCCTGCTCATCGTGGAACGGCTGCTCGACGGGCCACAACGCTACGGCGATCTGCAGCGCGACCTCGGCGTGCCGACGAACATGCTCGCGACCCGTCTGCGCGAGCTCGAAGCCGCCGGCGTGCTGCTACGCCTCCCCCTTCGACACAACACCCGGGCCTACGCGCTGACCGATCGCGGGTTCGCCCTCCGCGAGGCGATCGTCGCACTCGGCACCTGGGGCGGCAAGGACACCTAGGGCGACGCGGCCTGCCAGCCGACCCCTCGTGCCGAGCACCTGCAGCGACCGACCGGCTTGCGCGCTCCCCCCTCGGTCACGGCTCAGCGTCGCAGTGGGGCCCAACCACCGTCGTCCTGAGTTGCGCGCACGTCGAGGGTCTCGCCCTGGAAGCCGGATAGCCACAAGTGGTCCAGCTGCGACCAACACAACTGACGTGACGGAGGCAGGGCCAGTCCTCGCGGCTCACCATTCGTGGTACGAACGGCGAGCATCCTGGCGCCGCAGCGACGACGAGGATGGTGAGCAGGCCGAGACCGGCGATCAGCCGAACAGCTCACGGCCCGGGTCACGTCGCCAGACCAAGGGGAGCCGCCGACGAGCAGCACGGGCCCCCTGCGGCAGGATCCCCAGGGAGAAGACGGTGGCCAGCGCGATCGATGCGACACACCACCAGCGGGCGGCCTCACGGCGGGTGCGCACCCAACCCGGGACAGTCTCACTGCGTTGCTTTCGACGGCGCTGATCGCGCCCGTTGCTGTCAGTGGAGATATGTGTCGGTCGCGGTGAAGTGGGTATGACGTCGGCACAGGACGAGCGCGAGGAGGCGCCATGAGCACCAAGGTCGAAAAGTCGATTGAAGTCAACCTGCCGGTTTCCACGGTCTACAACCAGTGGACCCAGTTCGAGGACTTCCCCCGGTTCATGAGTGGAATCTCCAGCGTGACACAGCTGGGTGACGACCGGTTGGAGTGGGTGGCCGAGATCGCCGGCGTCCGGCGCCGCTGGGAGGCGAAGATCCTGGAGCAGGTTCCCGAGCGCAAGATCGCCTGGGCGGCGACTGAGGGTGCCACGAACGCGGGTGCGGTGACGTTCCAGGATCTGGGCGGTCGCACCCTGGTGCATCTGTCGTTGGAGTACGAGCCCGAAGGCATGGTGGAGAAGGTCGGTGACAAGTTGAACGTCGTCGAGAACCGAGCCGAGGGCGACTTGGAGAAGTTCAAGACCTTTGTGGAGTCGGAGGGGTACGCAACTGGTGCGTGGCGCGGCTCTGTCGATGCCGGCGGCACTGGCGGAACGGCGCGCATTGAAGACGCCGACGCTTCCCGGGGCGACCAGGGGAAAGCCGGAGTGTCGGGTAAGGCTGTCGCCGCAGGGCTGGGTGTTGCGGCCGCCGCGGCTGCGGGGCTTGCCGCGGCCAGCAAGAGCAGCGACTCGACGACGCCGGTCGAGCGGGTCGATCCCGTCGACGTCGCACCGGCCGAGGTCCCGCCCTCGGAGCCCGCTCGCGTCACTGGTGAGTCCACCCCGGCACGAGTCATCTCCTACGAGGAAGCGAGCGAGATCGTCGAGAACGCTCAAAACCTGCCACCCAACGAGAACGACAACACATAGGCCCACCAGTAGGGCCGGCTGATCGACCCCCACCACGCCAGCCTGGGCAGCAAACCGGGTGCCGGCACCGAGGGGGCGGTTACGCCTCGCGCAGCCGACCCCCGTTCGGCGGGCGGCCCTGACATCCGCCCGCCGAAGCCGAGGAGTCGGAAGAGGCGAACAAGGCCTCAACTTCTCCTGTTCCAGATCCCACTCGATGGATGACGGCGAAGCATCACCTGAATGCAATGAATTCGCGCGCTCGGTCCTCTCAGCGCGCGCTCGATGCATGGGCGCTCCTCGGGGATGCGAGCCGCCGAGCCATCATTGAGCGTCAGTCCCAGAGTCCCTGCAGTGTGGCGGAACTGGCCGACGACATGCCGATCAGCCGGCCGGCGGTGAGCCAGCACCCCACGCTGCTGCGCGAGGCCGGGATGGTGCGCGATGACCCCACGGGCGGCAGATCAACCACTACCTCGTGGCACGCTCAGTCGTTGTGCCCGAGAGGTCTGCCGTCGGGATTCAAGGGTGGAATCGCGCTGACCGACGCCACCATTCACCACCAAGACATCAGACGAGCCCTCGGCCTGCCGCGAACCATCCCCGCACACCGACTCGTCCCGGTCCTCACCTCCTCCCTGAGGGCCCCACGTTGCCCTCCCAAGGCAGCGTGAAGGGACTGCGACTCGTGGCCACCGACGTCGACTGGACCGCCGGCAAGGGACCGGAGGTGACCGGACCGGCGATGCACTCCCGATGGCTGCCGCCGGCCGCGGCGAGGCCTTGGACGATCTCAGCGGAGACGGCCTACCCACCCTGCACAATCGGGTGCGCCGGCGCTAGGGGGATGCGATAGCGAGTGCGGCCTCAGCGGTGGAGGCGAGGTTCGGCAGGCCGAGGTGATGTCCCGTCTGGCGAGTCTGTGGTTTCCGTCACCCGAATTGGGTATCGTCCGACCCTCAACCGATAGGGCGTCCAGATCGAGCCACCCACCGAGGTTTTCCACGCTCACGAGGCGCCGGGGAGGCCGCCCACCACTCCACGGGAGCCAGCATGCCGGACGACAGCGGCCGCACGGTTGGTCGGGCGCGGACCCGCGCCGAGGCGCGGCTGCGCGCGGCGACCAAGCGGGCGAAAGTGCGTTGGACCCCCCCCGCGCTCGGGTGGCGTTCGGTCCACGGTGAAGTACGCGATCTCCAGGGTGCTGCGCCCGTACGATCGGCACGTCCACGAGGTGCTCGCCGGCGTGGTCACCGACGTGCGCAAGGCCACCCTCGCTGTCGCGGATGAGGTCGACGCCTTGCACGACGAGAAGGCGGCATTCGATTCGTTCGTCAGCCCGGACATGGACAAGGCGGGCTTGGAGCTGCACGCCAAGCGCTCGCGCTTCTGCAGCTACCTGGGCGACCATCTGGCGGTCTGTCGTGTGCTGGGCAACATGAAGATGTTCGTCGACACCCGCGACCACGTCCTCGCCCCGCATCTGATGACCGACGGTTACTGGGAGTCCTGGATCACGTTGGCCATGTTGCGGACCCTGAAGCCCGGGATGGTCGCGATCGACGTCGGCGCGAACTACGGCTACTACACGATCCTGATGGGGCGCAGCGTCGGGCGTACGGGCAAGGTCATCGCCTTCGAGCCGAACCCGCACCTGGCCAACCTGATGCGGAAGTCGCTGTGGATCAGTGGGATCCGAG